>JBASZO010000031.1:0-68474 GCA_049660945.1 Saccharimonas sp. (SeqCode) | reverse complement strand
ATCTATAACAGGACTAAACGATTCGGAGTATACCCCGGGTGCTAGCGGTGCCCGTATAGGGAACTCAAACGTACCTGACTCTCCCGGAGCAACTGATGTTTCTTTTAGCGAAGCTGGCCTTGTACAGTTTACGATCCAACCAGACGTGCAGATTGCACTATCTCGTCCCCAAGCACTATATGTCACGAGTCGAGTATCAGTGACGCCAAATCCACCAGAACGTGTCCATGTAGTGTTTCCGGTGTTTTTCATAACAACTGAAGCATACGCGGTCTGTCCAGCTACTAAGTCAGCATTCCAACCTAATGGTGTTGATTTTGAGGAGTCGCTGTATATTTGTTGCCAAGTCGGTTGTGCGGAGAATATGGCAGGCTGGACGTTGAAGTTGAAGCTTGCGGCGCCGCTACTGAAGACTGTTCGGCCATCTACTATTAGACCGAATACTTCGTTGTATGTGCCGCCACTTAGCGGTGCCCGTATAGGGAACTCAAACGTACCTGACTCTCCCGGAGCAACTGATGTTTCTTTTAGCGAAGCTGGCCTTGTACAGGGTATGATCCAGCTCTGATCACAAAAACTACTTACTCTACCCCACTGACCATATGTCACGAGTCGAGTATCAGTGACGCCAAATCCACCAGAACGTGTCCATGTAGTGTTTCCGGTGTTTTTCATAACAACTACTGCGTAGGCTGACTGTCCGGTATTCAAACTTGCGTTCCATCCTAAAGCAGTGGATTTACTAGAATCTGTGTACACCTGTTGCCAGGTGGGCTGAGCTGCAAAGCTAGGCACTTCGGTTGATCCAAACCATGAAGTAAAGTACAGGTAGAAGTTTCGATTACCATAGGCTCCGCAGGGTGCTGTGCCCCATCCTGCGGCAAGCGCTCCGGCATTTGGCTGATAAGGGGTGTAATTATATAGTGCCTGAGTGGTGCGATTCTGGATGTTCACCGTAGATCCTCCACAAGAAGACGTGGGGCTATAGCGTATATAATTATTTCCCAATACATAAGGCGTGTACCAGCTAGGAGAGGCATTCATAATTGCTCTAAACATACGTGCTGACCATCGAATTTGATTAGTCAAACCGTAGTACTGAGAATCGCAAGGCGCGGAATCAGGACAGCCGTATCCAGTTGCTGATCGGTATTGTGATGACCCTGGAATAGGCCATGTATCAGTTACAAGACCTTGCTCTTTTTGCAGCAGTACTATAAGTACCTGAGGATTTATAGTGAATTCTTGAGCGGCATCGTAAATAATTTGAGCAGAGCTTTTGCCGTTTTCTGTAAAGTCCTTTAGGCAAGTAAAGGGCGGCGAGTAACCACGAGCTGCTGCCCATTGAGCTCGTGTTCCACCTCCAAATTCTGATGGACTAGTCCCGTACGTATCGCACGTAGGAACTTTACTATTGAGAAATTCTTGTATTTGACCAACATTCATAGAAGAATTATTCGTAAACACGACATCATCCATGATTTTTCCTGCATTCCAATTTGCAATACTCGCATGCGCGGTGCTCGATAAAATAGTTACACTAAATAACATGACTGTCAGTAGCGCAAATAACCAGCCTAAAGGCCATATGATCTTAGATGCCGCTAACATCAACTTTATCCTCAGTAGTCTTACTTATATCTGGAGTTTCAGCAGTGATCCTAATATTCCATGTACCGTTTGATAATTCAGATAGAGGTATATCAAATCCTTGGCAAGTAGAATCTGCCGGTCCTGCTTGTAGTGCGACACTACGGGATATAGTAGAACTACCTTTCGTGAGCGTCAGTGTGCAAGTACCTTGAGAGACTATCTCTGACAATAGTGTGCGTATTTGCAGTAGGGATGCGGTTGTATTTATATTTTTCGCAGTGACTATGAAATCAGGATCTTCAGATATATTGTTCTGAGATGTATCTGTGAGCGATTTTTCTTTGGTCGCTTTTCCTGTTTTGATTTGCTCATCTGTCGGCTGGTTGAGATCTACCTTTCGTTCATAAGGATCGGTTTCGGGTTTACTGCTATCTACCTTGGATTGAAGTAAGTTATATGTGTAAAATCCTCCAATGAATAGACCCACAATAATAACTGCTCCCACAATCGTGAGTGATTTAGATACCCTGTGTGACTTTTTTTGTAGTTTCATTAGAAAAGATTTGTATATGTATGTTTAGACACTTCCTACTTATAGATTAAACCATAAAATGCTTATGTAGTACAACCTTTGGGTGATTATTACAACATAACTTTTATGTTTTGGGATGAGTAAGTTAATATTAAATAAAGTATAATGGTCTTCATAACTAATTACAGGTCGGAGGAAATATGATTACCGTAATTATTGCCGGAGGATCCGGAACGCGTCTGTGGCCGTTATCTACACCCGAGAAACCTAAGCAACTTCTTAACCTCACTAGTGATCGTTCAATGGTGCAACAAGCGTATGACCGTGCTACTAAGCTTGGCGATACTGTCTACGTAGTAACCGAAGCGAGTCATTCTGATGCTCTGCGCCAACAGCTAACAAGCTTGCCTGATGAAGCATTTTTGATTGAGCCAGGTAGGCGAGGAACGGCTCATTGTATAGTATTTGCCCTCGACTATATTGCACGACACCATGACCGTGCGGAGCCTGTGGCGTTTATTCATGCTGATCATAATGTCCGAGATCTTGGTGGTTTTGCAAGGTCATTTTCCTCTGCTGCTCGAATCTCTGTCGAGCGAGATGAGATAGTACTGATTGGTATCGAGCCAACATTTGCTGCAACAGGATTTGGCTATATCGAGAGAGATGGCATAATTGATGAAAATGCTGGCGTATATAATGTCGAATCATTCAAAGAGAAGCCAGATTACGACACTGCACTTCAATACGTTGCATCAGGTAACTACTTGTGGAACTGTGGATACTTTGTGGGATCGGTTAATACGTTCCTGAATGAGATGCAGCTAAGTGCGCCTGAGCTAAAGGCGAACTATGAAAAACTAGCCGCAATTCAGACTCATGGGAGCGAAGAATATAACCAAGCATACCTAGAGCTTGATAACCAAGTAATTGATGTCGCACTTATCGAGAAAGCAACTAAGTTAGCAGTAGTATCGGCGAGTTTCGACTGGATGGATATCGGTAACTTCAAAGACCTGCATGATGTTGTACCACAGGATCAAGCCGGTAATTATATCAAGGGCGATAATGTCCACACTATTGACCTCGAAAACTCGTACGTTCGTAACGAAGAGCCAGGAAAGCCGGTAGCAGTGATAGGGCTCGATAATGTTGTGGTGGTAAATACACCCGATGGTATACTTGTTGCTCGCAAAGACGTTGCCGCAAAGTGCGGAGATGTCGCTAAGAAACTACAGTCGTAGTACAGCAAGCTAAGATATGAAATGAGGGGACTCTAGGTCCCCTCTTGTTGAGGTAGGGTTGCTTATACTGCTGTGTCGTCTACCCAGTTACTCCATGTGCGCGTAGGTGCGCTACCGACATGAGTAGGCGGGCAGGTGTTATCCTGGTGAATCTGGCGAAGTCCGCTTAGCAGAATACCGAGGTGCGCAGTGGAGCTACGTGATGTACTAACGCGCACAAGGCGTTCTCTGTAGGGGCATTCGTGACCAGCAACTACTTCGTCCACCTGTCTGAGGATAGATTCTCTCGTTTGAACAGTCATAGTAACCTCCCGAGTGCAATCGTACCGTAGGTAAAGGCAGATGGTCAACGATAAGCAGAATCACTTGTCGTTGCTACTATAAACAGTGCTCGATAGCTTGCGTGTCGGTCGTACGCTCGTGTATAATCAGAGGTAGCAAATGAATATCTACTATGACAAATCGCTCAAGACCGATTTTTTGAAAGCCCAAAAGTTGGACGTGGACAAGATGGGGTATATTGTCGATACAAAGACTGGTAAGCGAATCAAGGACGAGGATAAACGCGAAGTTAAATTTAAGAGCTTTGGTGGGATACGAAAAGGCTCTCGAATATTTCTGGCTGAGAACATCAGGACAGTAGTTCGAGAGGCTGAAATAGACAGGTAACTTTCCGATGAGTTTACTTGACTCATTGGAAAAGGTGATACGGTCTGTAGTATCAGACTTCACCGTTCCACCCGACGTACCGCGCGATGCCAACCCTGATATATTGCTATCTGCAGAAGCTGCTACAGAACCCATTGTCGTAACGAAAGATGCGGTCAGGGTGTATGCCGGCACGCCAGTTGGTCGCCAAATTGCACACGAGATACAAGAGCACTCACAGGAGTTGATGGATAAAGGCGAGCGTGATATAGAGCTTGATTTTCGTGACTCTATAGATATGACACGTTCGCTTCCGGTAAACACTCGCGAGCTGAAGAGGTACGATATACTGCTGGAGCGTTTCAAAAAGTTTGCGCCGCGCCGGGACTGGCCGGTTATCGAGGACGCGCTGTATGTGCGACGGCTGTTCGAAAGCGGCCATAACGTTGCCTGGTATGCCGAGACGATCACGATACAGTACGGGTCGCGCGGATCGAACATTTCGAAACTCATAAGCTCGAAGTACTTCGAGGATTATATAGAGCCAATGTACCAGCACATGGGTGATAACGAAGAGTTCTACGAATTCTATGAAGAAGCGGTGACACAATTCCCATTTGCGGTGTTTGTATCTAAGCGTCGTAGCGAAGGTGATGTGAAGTCTGAAATACTACGCAAAATTGCGCAAAATCTCGACAGCAATAGCGCGATTACGACGCATGTCATAAATATCCATGGTATCGGACGGGTAAATGGTACGACAATTGCTCATGTACTGGCTGATCCAGAGCTCGAAAAGTTTTATACCTCAGAGCCTGACATTGTCGAGCTAGAGAGTGGCACGTACGCTCGGATATTTTTCTAAACGAGTCCGCGCTTGCGAAGTGTCGGCAATAGTCCAAGGACGAGCGGCCACGCCACTATAGTGATAGCCAAGATGGTATACAAATACGTCATAAAGTCCCATTTGAACAAGTAAGCGACTGTGACTGTAAGTGCGACAGTGATAAGTGTAATGATGCTCGATATCGTGAGGCAAACAGCTAGTCTCCCGTCATCGCCGGCAATAATCTTGCCATAGCGTAGTAGCAGTACGATCGCGAGAGGAAGCGATAGACTGAGCCCGAAGCACGATGAAATCAGTAGGAGTTTGAAGACATCGAGACTAGTGATTGCGCTAGGAAAGAATACAAGCAATGTAGCCAGCCCAGGGCCTATAAGCGCAAGCAGAATCACAAGGACAATGATATGATTGTCGTGTAGTTTAGTGACTTCGTCGATCGTTGATTTCATATCTCTATACTATCACTAGTAGCCGCTGAAGTAATCGGCATGGACGGATTTTGCTTGTTTGCCTATGAGCTGCTTGGCTGTAGCGACCGTAGCGGGTGGACCGGATATAAACACTTCGTAACTTGCGAGGTGTTTCGTGTGTTTGGCAAGAATTTCTTGAGTCAACGGTGTATCGGTAAAGTAATGGACCTTAACCCCGCTTGTATCTAGCAACGTTTGGTACGGGATATCGCCTGGTTTCCGATTGAAATACAAGAGAGTTACTCGCGAGGGGTCACTGAGTGACTGAATATGACTGATGAAAGGTGTAATACCTATGCCGCCGGCAATAAAGAGGAGCTTGCTATCGCCACGACTAGGAAGGGTGAAGTCGCCGTTGATGCCGGTTGTTTGTATGACGGATTTGAGTGGCAGTTCGCGAAGTGCTTGCTTGAATGTGCTCCCAGATTTGCGAAATCGTATACCTAGACGCAGTTCATCTTCACCGGGCTGACTAGTGATACTAAACGTACGACGAGTTCCGCGGATATCTGCCATTGCATGAGGAAGGCTAAGCTCGATATATTGTCCAGGCAAGAAACTAAGTGGACGAGGCGACGAAAAGACGTACTCGTCTGCGGTAGCGGTGAGTCGACGACGAGCAGTCAACGTCAGCTGAATTCCCTTGCGCTGATGCCATGCAACCGCTAATGCAAAGATATTGCCAACGAGTAACGCGAAAGCCGGTGATGAATTGAAGAAGTCACCGATATGGAACGGCAGTGCAACGATACAGGCAACCAAAATAGCGAGCACGAGACGCTGTCGCTTGCGTGGTGGCAGAGTGAGAGGCTCGGACAGCATGAACCCCGCAAGAAATACGAGTGGCCAAGACGCAAAGACTGTCCAGGCTACCTGAAGGACGGGTTCGCCTCGAATGAGTCCGCTCACGATGAGTATAGAAGCTGCTACGCCGATAAATACTCCACCTAGGGCGAGCTGTCGGGTCTTGTATAGTACTGCAAATGACGTCAGTACAACGAGGGCTACAAATGTAGGCGAAGCGATCCACCACGAAGCAAATGATAGACCAAGGATACCACCCATAAATGCTCCAAATGCTGCGGGATTAAATAGGTGGCGGCCGAAGGGTGCTATGACGAATTTTGACGCCGCCGCAATAGTAGCGATAATGGCGTACTGCAGTAGTGTGAACCCATCGAGTGTTGGGGTGAAAAGAAGCGTGAGTATGAGAGCGGTAATGAGCGAAGATTGTAGGTGAGCGTAGACACCGTAGAGGCGACCGAGTGCATAGCTGACGACTATGGTTGTAATGCCAAACACGAGTGTTGATGCAGCGAGGTCGAGTGGAGTGAAGTTGGTGAGCCCGAACGTTGCATAGATGAGTGCGCTGATAGTGAGAAGCGCAAGCGATCCACCGACCAGAACATATAAGGGGATGCGAGTCAGTACTTTTTCGATTTGGGCCATCATGTATAGAGTTCTCCTATCGACTCGATATTATGAGTGACGCTGCCGTCTTGTCTCATTGTAACGTAATAAAAGTCACCGAGCCTAGATTGGAGCTTTTCGGGTGGAGCAAAGAATAGCGCAGTAGCAAGCGCGTCGGCGAGAACGGTCGTAGGAGCGATCGCCCAAGTTGCAATAATGGAGGAGTCTGTAGGCTGGCCGGTTCGCGCATCGATCACGTGATGCAATCCATCACCCCAGGCTCGACGATTCGTAGCAGAGGCGCAAAGGCTGAGGTTACTAAGTCGCACAATTCCAATGATGCGTGCGGGGTCGCGAGGATCTTCAAGTCCAATAGTCTCTGGATGCTTTCGCTGGACAGCAATGTCGCCACTCGCATCGACAACATATTCGGTATGGCCTGCGGCGACGATCGTAGCTACTTGATCTGCCAAATAACCTTTGCCGATAGCGCCGATATCAATGAGAAGGGGTTCATCTACATGTAGTATAGTGCTCTCAAGCCGGGTACTTGTGGCGAGTGATGGAGGGGTGTAAGCTCCTGTCGACTGGAGTGAGTACTGGGCGTTGTAGCCAAGCTGCTCGAGCGACCGCCCGACTAGTGGATTAACCGCCCCATCGGTGATTTCCTCGAGCGCAAGATAGAGGCTGTAAAGTTCTCTGATACTTGGAGGGAATTCATAGTCACCCGTGCCGTCGCTAGCAATAGTCGATACGAGTGAGTCCGCACGAAACCGTGAATAGACTTGCTCAAACATCTCAATTATTTGAGTGACACTAGTTTGTTCGTCTTTTGACAGAGGGGAGTCAGTTTCGACCGACCACTCGGTGCCTATAGCAGTGAACGACCACTTAACTAACGGATTCATTCTTGATCTTTTCGATCGCTGCGTTGAATCCATTGCTTGTAAGTGACGAGCCTGCGACACGCGAAAGCGATACGCTATCGATAGATTTACCAACGACCTGGGACTTGTAGCCAGAAAGAAACCTCGACTGGTACTCACCTGAGTCTCCGCGTGATGCGCTACTGGTGGCGTTGATATCACTAATTTTATTGCCAGCTAGCGTCACTGTGACGGTAATGCTCTCGCTACCGCCTGGTGTAGTGTAGGTACCGGTCGCAGTATAACTACCATCTTTGTATGTACCGTTGGTCGATTGGCTCTCGGTATTTTGTACTGAATCAGAGGTACTTGTGTCTGAGGTTGGTTGTGCCGAGCTACTGATCGTCGCCTGCTCCGAGTCTTGTTGCTTGGTGGCGTTGCCGGCGTAGACTGCACCAGCCGCGATCGCTATAAGCACTATCACGACAATACTGATGATTGCTGCATTGTGGCGTTTTCGTTCTATATCCATATATCTATAGTATGACAGACATTTACGCCAATACTCCTCGTGTTTCTGGCCACATATAGTTGACGAGCTGACTGCCACGACTAGTGAGGCGAATCCATAGGTCGTCAAAGTTGGTTTGCACGATCACAAGACCTTTACTCTTTAGGTGGGCTACGACGCTAGCAACGTAATTGCGCGACATACCGAGCTGTAGGGCAACAGTAGATAGGTCGTCCTCGCCGTCTTCATGAACTTGTTGTAGTATGAGAGCTTCATTTGGGGTGAGAGTCGGTGTGGTTACTTGCATATTTTTCTCCGTTTATGTTGGTTGTCGTTCTGATGATAGGCAATATAGCTGTGATATAGCTGAGAAATGAGTCGATTTCTGGAATATGTTGTAATTTATACATTTAAGCAAAAATAATAAAAAATATGTACTTTTGATTAGTATGAGCGTATATATAGAATACAGACAAACCAAACAGAAAGAAGGTATAGTATGTGCGGTATCGTAGGATATATCGGTGACAAGCAAGCGCAACAAATACTGGTTAGCGGGCTCAAACGACTCGAATACCGAGGCTATGATAGTGCGGGTATTGTAACCTTGAATGTCAAAGGCCAGAGCGAGTTGCTGCGCGCCAAGGGTAAGGTTGCTGAGCTTGAGTCAAAGGTTGCTGAGCACAAGACGAAAGATACGGTGGGAATCGGGCATACTCGCTGGGCGACACATGGCGCGCCGAGCAAGCGCAATGCACACCCTCATGCTGTTGGTGATATCTATCTCGTGCACAACGGTATCATTGAGAACTACCAGGAGCTTAAAGCGGAGCTTGTGAAACAAGGCTATGATTTCAAGAGCGACACCGATACCGAAGTATTAGCAGCACTCGTAGACTATATATATCAAGAGAACGGGGACCTATTGAGTTCGGTGCGTAGTGCCCTTGGTGCAGTAGTGGGCGCCTATGGCATAGCGGTCGTGAGCGTGAAAAACCCAGACGAAATCATCGTAGCACGCAAAGGAAGCCCACTGATACTTGGCGTTGGTGAGGGTGAGACATATATCGCGAGCGATGCCTCTGCCTTGATTGGATATACCGATAAGGTGATTTACTTGAGTGATGGTGAAGTGGCACGCTGCACGCGTGATGGTGTTGAGCTCTCAGATATCGAGGCGCATGCGATCGATGCAAAAGTCGAGACGCTGGAGCTTGATCTACAATCTATCCAAAAGAAAGGATTCGATCACTTCTTGGCAAAGGAGATATTCGAACAGCCTGAAAGTTTGCGCTCGACACTCAGCGGACGAGTGCAGGTCGACAAGATGACTGCCAAACTCGGCGGGCTCAATATGACCGCCGATGAGCTACGTGCGGTGCGCCATGTCGTAATTGTGGGCTGCGGTACTGCGTATTTCGCAGGGCTGATGGCGAGTTACTTCATCGAGCAGTTCACCGACGACGTGACGATATCGGTCGAGATCGCAAGCGAGTTACGCTATCGATCGTTCCATGTGCCAGAGGAGACGATTGCGTTGATTGTCAGCCAGAGCGGGGAAACTGCAGATACACTTGCCTGCTTGCAGGAGCTAAAGCGCCGCGGTGTACGCTGTCTCGGCGTAGTCAATGCCGTAGGGAGTACGATCGCGCGAGAAGTAGACGGTGGGGTGTATTTGCATGTCGGTGCTGAAATTAGCGTTGCAAGTACAAAGGCATTTACCTCGCAGGTCGCGGCAATGACGATTTTTGGCATCATGATGGCGCAGGCAAAGGGTGCCAGTACCAAACAACTCAGCGAGTATATTACTGAGCTCGATGCGCTGCCTCGTGAGATCGAGAAAGTACTCGACAAGCATGCCGCCGAAGTGAAGGAGATTGCAAAGAAATATAGCAAGTACAATCACGCACTATATGTCGGTCGTGATACACTCTTCCCTATTGCTATGGAGGGTTCATTGAAGCTAAAGGAAGTCAGCTATGTACATGCCGAAGGTTACGCAGCAGGTGAGCTAAAACATGGCTCGATCGCGCTAATCGACGACTCGTTCTTTGAGGTGTTCTTTCTCCAAGACAACTGGCTGTACGAAAAATCGCAAAGCAACCTGATAGAAATGAATGCGCGCGGTGCACACACGATAGTGATAACTGATACTGATAAACGGGTTGCCGCCGAGGTGGTGGTGCGAGTAAATACGAAGCTGGAATTACTGACACCAATGGTATTTAACGTGGTATCGCAGCTGTTTGCCTACCACGTAGCTGTGGCACGTGGCAACGATGTAGACCAGCCACGGAACCTGGCGAAAAGTGTGACGGTAGAATAGTTGATATATTTACAACATATAGCGAACTGTATTTCAGAGGTATGTGTTGTATGATTTTCAACGTTGGTATTTTTTCGGCCTGATATGGTTCTATAATAGTATGGTAACGCGACAGTTGTATTGTAGGGCAAGGGCGTAGCTGTGGTGTGCACTGCGCTAGCGAAAACCATAACGCAAGTAGGAGGAAATATGAGTAGAGTAGCAACGAAGTTGATCCGTTTGAAAAGTGTACTGTTTGCTGGCTTACTGAGCGCTGTGTTGATTGTTAGCGGTGCCCGCATTGCGGATGCGGCAGCAACATATAGCCTTGTTGCGCTGAATGCGAATGTATCGGGGACTTCGGTTACGGCTTCTGCAACCATTAAGACATCGTACACTGTGTGGGCGCAGCTGTATGGGGTATGTGTGCGGGCGGTTTCTAATAATGCGAACCGTGACTTTAATTTTATATCGACGAATATTACCACCACGGGTACGGCATACACAAGCCAAACACGTAGCTTTTCGCCTGGTACGTATAAATACTATGCCTGTGTGAATGCCGAAGGTAGCTGGCGTGACATTGGCGCAAGTAAAACGTTTACTGTGGGCAGCACCACACTGCCAGAGACTACGGTATCGACGAGTAATGTAGGTACCACACAGGTCACGCTTCACTGGGCCGCGGTAGCGGGTGCTACCGGATATCGTGTGGGGTACACTGGTGGGGGTAGCTGGGAAACAACCGATGGAGCATCTGCTACATCACGAGTATTTACCGGTTTAACACCCAATACAGCCTACGGCTTTTATGTACAGCCGTTGCCGGGTGGCGTAACAAAAACAATCCACACTACAACTGCGCAGGTTCCCTCAACCCCGCCGCCAACAGGATTTAGTTTAGCAAGCCTTGACGCTACCGTATCTGGTACATCGGTAGTGGCCACAACCACAGTAACATCGAACCCCCAGGCCGCTGCCCAACTGTACGGAATATGCGTGCGTTCGGCGTCAAATGCCAACCTGGACCTACCGTTTGTATCGGCAACGATTACGCCACAAGGTACGCTGTATACAAGCCCGTCACGCACATTTGCTGTGGGCACGTACACCTATTTTGCCTGCCTGTATTCGCAGGGAGTATGGCATAATGTTGGGGCATCAAAGCAGTTTACCGTGGCTGGCACAACGACGCCCACTCCCGGCGCCACAACCGCAATCGTGAGTGAGGTAGGGCAGACAAAAGTAACGCTTAACTGGACGCAGGCGCAAAATGCTACCGGCTACCGTATTGGCTACCAAGCCACGGCAAACGCACCCGCCTGGGAGACGACGGCGGGGGCATCGGCAACGTCACAGGTGATAACGGGGCTTTCGAGCAATACAACGTATAGCATGTATGTGCAGCCGTTGCCCGGTGGGACAGTAGTAGCGCTTAGCGTAAAGACCCTTGCCGACCCGGACCCGCAACCAAGCAAAGGGAACCTAGGAATGATGGTGTTCTTGGATCCAACGAAACCTGGCGATTTTGCCAAAGACCTGGCGGCGGTAAAAGAAACTGGCTCAACATGGATTCGCATGGGTATTCCGTCGTGGACTGCCGGTGGTGTGGTGAATGGCCAGTTTGTGCAAAATACGGCAAATATGGACTACTTTACAAACTGTGCTCGACAGGCCCGTGAGGCAGGACTGAAGGTGGTGCTGATTATGGCTGATGCGCACAATAACAACGCCTGGACAGAAGAACAATTCCGCCAGTATAACGGTCAGTACTGGGAGCACGTATCGTATAGGCTTGGGCAATATGTTGATTTGTGGCAAGTATTTAACGAACACGACGGCCGTGATTACCGAAACCATGCCGAACTTGGTGGGGGCGGAACCTGGTTCCCGGCTGGCTACCTAGAGCGTATGCGACTAGCGCTTGCTACTGCAAACACGAGTGTACATAAGTATTCTACCGCGCCCCTGACGACAACACCATTTGGCTACCCTGTAAACCAAGCGCGCTACGATAGGTGGGTAACATTCTTCGATGGCGTAGGTTCGTCGCTTGATGTGATAGGGCTGCATATGTATCCCGAAAAAAGCCAATCGATAATTAACGCTATGCCAACCTATATGAATCAACTGAAAGCGCGATACAATAAGCCTATTGCTGTGCTGGAATTTGGACTGCCGTCTGTAGCGGGCTATGGTAGTGAAGCAGAGGTTGGCGATGCGGTTGTGCGCCAAATCAGGGCGATAATGTCTGTAGATCCATACGCGGCCACACTGTACCAACTGCGCGACCGCGGTACGAACGTAAACGATGGCGAACAGGTGTTTGGTATACTGCGCAATGATTGGTCGAAGAAAGGCTACTACAACGCTGTTGTTGCAGAAGTGAAGCACTGGCAATAAGCTAGCACATAAAGAATAATAGGCGGCCTAAATTGCTAGGTCGCCTATTATTTTTCTGACTTTTGTTACAAACAGTGTGCGGTCGAAGCGTTTGGCGGTGCGCTGGAGTTTGGACGGGAAGAACTGGGTTTTTTCGGCCCGCTTTATGGCGCCGATGGCGTCTTCGACCGTTTGGCGGCGGAAGAGTGCGCCGGTTTCGCCATCGGTAATGATATCAAGCGTACCTGCTTTGCCATAGGCGACGACCGGTGCGCCGGCAGCCAGTGCTTCTACGGTAACGATACCAAAATCTTCTTCGGCTGCATATATGAAACCTTTTGCAGTATTAAGTGCTTCTTCGAGGTAAGAATCAGAGGCATCACCGAAGCGGTCGGTATAGAAGCTGATAGTAGGGCCAGCGAGATTGACGAGCTGATCGTGCATAGGTCCATTACCAAAGACTTTTAGTTTGATGCCGAGTTTTGTGGCCGCCTCGACCACGAGGTCGTAGCGTTTATACGGGAGTTGGCGTCCCATCGTCACGTAGTAATCACCGCGTTCACGGGATGGTGTGAAGCGGGCAGTGTCGACGGGAGGGTGAATGACAGTACTGCCGCGGTCATAATACCGCTTGATACGAGACTGTGTTTCAGTAGAATTGGCGATGAAGACATCAACGTTTTTGGCGGCCTCTAGGTCGAGCTTGCGCTGACGCGGGACAAGTAGCGGCATGAGAGTACGAACGATAGGATTGAGTTTGCCAAACCCAGGGTCGCGCCGGTACTCGTCGTAGTGACTCCAGTAGTAGCGTGGTGGCGTATGGCAGTAGTTTATGATGACCTGGTCGGGTCGAGACTTTGTAACTTGATGTCCATGGAGGTAACTACTCGTCAAGATGATGTCAAACTCCGAAAGGTCGAGTTGCCGCATTGCCTTGACGGCAAGTGTAGGGAGAAGCTTGTGAAATCCTCGTACTTTGCGGGGAAGTTTTTGCAATTTTGAAGTACGAATGTCTAGCTGGTGAAATGCCGGCATCTTGTCGGGGTTATACACGGCAGTGTAGATAGGAGCATCTGGAAAAGCCTCGTGCATTGCGAGCACGACGTTTTCTGCCCCACCCATGACAGTCAGAAAGTCACAGACGATGGCGATTTTTGGTTGGCGAGCGGTCATGTATCCTATTATAGCGTGGAAAATGAAATTGCTTGAGTTTGCAGATACAGAACAGGGGTGGTAAGGTGTGGGTACTATGAAGATAATTAAGGTATTTATCAGTATCTCATTTGCAGGAATATGTATCTTATTTTTCTCCACTAACTCCTACTCTCTACAGGCCGAGAACAACTGGATTTCAGGTAGTTTATACATCCAAGAGCAGGATACGAAAGAGTCTAAGTGTGCACTCAATCGATTTGAAGGCCTAGCTGCCGTAGACGGCGCGCCCGCAACGTCCACTTATGTCGGATGTGAAATACCGGGGGATAGATTCGGCTTCCTGTATCAAGGGGGAATAAGAAGAGTAGACTCGTCGGATATTTACCAAGGGGTGTATGCCGTAAAGGACACTAAATTTGCGTATGGATGGCAATATAGAAAAATAGTTCTGGAGGATAGTCAGTCGTTGTGGACGGCTGAAGGCGGCGATGTATTAGTTGAGACCGAATACCTTGCTGATCAAGATAGGACGAAGATTTATGTATATACGGATTTAGATAATGCTTTGTATCCTACCTTAGTCACGGGAGGTGTTTACTATGAGTACGGCATTAATCGATCTGCACCCGGAACAAAGATGTACGAAGTTGATCATAAAGTTTCGAGTCTAAAAGTTACTCCGGATGCAAAGTATGTGCTTGCGAAAAGCTACGATTCGGACACTAACTTTGATGAAGTAGTAAAGATCGATACAGCACACGATGTAATAGCACATATCGTAGATGAACAACGTAGTGACATCGATGCGATTACTGAAGACGGTAGGTATGTGCTACTGGGCTATGATATTTACGATACACAAAAATGCATTGATTCACCTAATACCCAAAAGATATGCCAGTCACGAGCCATCGATGAAGTAGTGCGTGCTCACTATGGTGCATATATTGCATTTATCGACGGTAGATATGCTAAGTTCTCTGAAGATGGAGACTCGATTGAACTGAATGCGTCCGTCGTCATGCCAGATTATTTGGGTATGGGTCAGCTAAAGACCTTAAATGTATCTACGTATAAGTTGCTCGACTACCTTGCGCTGGGTGATTCCTATAGTAGCGGGGAGGGAGATATAAGTAAGAAAGCAAATGGGAGTAGTTATTATATCTCCGAGTTTGGGCTTGGAGGCGGCTGCCATGTCAGCAGTCGTTCTTATCCATTCCTTCTGAAGGATGCATGGGGTATTAGTGATAGTGGGATGAAATCTGTCGCATGCTCTGGTGCGCGCGTTCTACCCGATATGTACGGGAACGCATCAAACTATCTTGGTCAGCGTAGAGAACTTGTTGGGAAATCGGCTGGTGATCGACAATATATGACCCGGGCGGCGCTAGAAGATGGTACACCAGGTATTGTTCAACAGGTAGAGTTTGTTAGAAAATACCGTCCAAAAGTCGTTACTCTAACCGGAGGAGGAAATGATGTAGGTTTCTCTGATGTTATTAAGTATTGTGCAGATGGGTATAAAGTCGGAGGTAAAATACCAATTGACGAGACATGCGCATATGCTCGAGACTACGATATGTTATCGGATTTATATGCTTATATAGACGACCAGTACGAGTATAATCTCAACTTAGTTAAGGCTATCAAAGATGCTTCGCCAAAATCAAAGATTTATGTAATTGGGTATCCGTATTTTGTTTCGTCAGGACTGCTATGTAATGCTTCTTCGGTAGTATTGAACCTAAGCGAGAGATTGATGATTAATGGTAGTGTCGAAAGAATGAATAATGTTCTTAAGCACGTTGCAAAAGATGCAGGGATAATATATGTGGATATTGAGGATAGCCTAGCCGGTGGACGAATATGTGAAGGATCTAGGTATATGACCGGACCAATAGGGTCTTTTGTGCATACTGGCGAGCTGGCTAGTTCGAATGTATACCATCCAAATGCAGACGGACAAAGAAAGATGTTTGAAACTATAAAAGAGGCGATCGATAACCCTCGAGGTACTCAGTTGAAGGAGCTTGGCGTGGGTATCTTGAGTCATAAGAAAATAGTAAAAGAAAATGTTGCGCCTCCGGTTGTCTCTAAAAAAGGAGTGACAATGCTTTCTATTCCAGAAGGTATTTTTCAGAAGGGCTCTAAAGTAAGAGTAGAGATGTATTCGGAGGTGACACTACTTGGAGAGTATGTAAGTACCGATCAAAGTGGACCGTTTAGCGTAGAGGTCGTAATTCCAGGAAACGTAGAGACAGGTTATCACCTCTTAGCTATCACTGGTGAAGGAGATAATGGAATTAGTTATCAAATCCAACAGTTTATTGAAGTGACTGAAGACTCGCTCTTTGACCAAAGTCGACCTGAATATGTATCTGAGCCGAAGCCCTTGTCAGGTACTGAGCTAAGAAGTCGTTCCACTATTTCAAGCTGGTCGCTAGACTCACAGGGTAATAAGAATAAACTAATAGTAGATAATCAGCCAAGTTCTAAGGAGCTATTTGACTCCTCGGCTACTCCCAATGAAGATAGCCGCTCATTCGGTAACTGGGATGTCCACAAAGTCTATAAGTACGCACTCATAGTATTTATGTTTGCACTTATCATGTTAGGATGGGTGTATGCGAAAAGAAAAAAGACCAAGGATACATAGAAAATCTAAGCGTTATATCGTAATATGGACTTTCTTGTTGATTCTTCTACTTCTTATCGTAGATATATCGCCGCTTGGTGGCAACTTAGCATTCTATCTGAAGTGGCAAAGTTGCGGTCAGCGTCCAGTTCAGCTCGCTAGTAAGCCTGGTCATAAGTGGTACGAAGATTCACCTTTACTTTCAATTCCAAGGACTCAAGTATGGATGTGCTCAGCATATGATGCTGAGAAGGCGGGTTATTCTTCCAGTGAACTAGAGTGGTCGTATCCTCATTTGAATGAGAAACACATCCAAGATCCTATTGTTAGGTAGGGTTTCAATTTACTTTAACGAAGAATTTGGAAACTCTATAAACTAACATCACTTACTGGATTGTAATTTTGATAATCACGACATGCATTATAATAATAGGGATTATGAAAATGTCGGTGGCGTATCGGAAAAGGGTTAGGAATCAGTGATCAAACAAATTTCTAAGGGTTTTACAGAGAGGGCGGGTTTTGCGCTTCTGGCAGTTGTTATCCTCGGCATGGTTGTAGTGTTTGATGTAGTTAGCCCTCTTGGAGGGAACATCCGTTTTTATAGCGAATGGATGCGGTGTGGCGAGAGACCGCTATTAGAAGGTGCTCTACCAGGTGGAGGAGTTAGATTTTACAAGACAGCTCCTGTAGTTGGTATATTTCGGGGTTACCAAACGAAATATTACTGTACGCCAGCCGAGGCGGAAAAAGCGGGTCTTTCGGCGAACTCGCACCAATATCAATTTCCGCACATTCCATAAAGAGTAACTTGAAAAGTCCGTACAATATGTCTGAATTCTGTGAAAAAGTTAGTTTGAGGATAAGTGAATGATTTTAATTCTAATTAGCTTAATTGCCTACATGTCTAAATGTTGAATAAACTAATAACACAGATATACCGATCGGTTGTAAATTGGTACTATTTACCTCAAACATACCTAGTTATTGTAGTCACTTCATTTTTGGTAACAATTCCGTTAAGTGATATGCTTGCCGGCATAGCGGGTGTGAATAATGACGCAGAAGGTATAGTAGCTACGATCGGGTACCCCGTTCTTTTGGGGTTGATTGTTTTTGTAAACCTACTCT
The DNA here is from genome assembly GCA_049660945.1 of Saccharimonas sp. (SeqCode). Taxonomy (GTDB): domain Bacteria; phylum Patescibacteriota; class Saccharimonadia; order Saccharimonadales; family Saccharimonadaceae; genus Saccharimonas. The sequence goes on along the minus strand of JBASZO010000031.1, from coordinate 50,748 downwards.
TTTCATTGACCGTGTTTATACTACACTTTTACATACGAATAACTCTTCGAACAAAACGATTATTGTTTAACTTAGCAGTTCTTTTGTGGCTAGCGTCCATGTTTTTGCTTGGGCTCAAAAATTACAATCTCCTTGTTGGTAACTAGTTCCGATTGCTTAAGTTATATACCTTTAGCAAGTAGGGGTCATTCTGGCACTAGGATGCATAGCTGTGGCTATGATACTATTTAAGGTATTTTATGAAGCAAAAAGGAATAAATAGACGGCTTTACTGGATCGCTATAGGCGCTATTACAACAGTAATAATAATGCTAGCAGATGTATTCTTAGTTGGTAATACGCAATATGTTGTCACTTGGTTGAGATGTGGTGAGCAGCCCGTTGTCCTCTACCATCCTCAGGAGATAGGTTTTGGATATCAAAATCCCAGCAATATTGTTCGAACAAACCCAAGTATTTTTGATAGCAAAGACCCTATCGTCGATAGCCTTGATGCTAGTCTGCACTGCCGAATACAGGAACTACAACAAGAGTACGGTGATACGTTACAGCCTCCTCATCGGTAGCTAGTTTTTAAGTGCTGAGCTATATAGCTTGTATGCTTGTAAAAAAATGACCTTTCCTTGCAAGTAGATAAAGATGCTTGTGCTATCATAAACATATACGTAATTATTAGGGAGTAATATGGGATTTTTCTGGTTTATCATAGCAGTCACGTTTCTCGGGCTATGGCTGAATGAAAAGTCAAACACGAAGACTAAGACAACGAAAGCATACGACGATGGCTATGCGTCCGGTTACTGGGAATTTCGTAAACATATAGACAAGCTTGTTGCTGCAGGTAAGCTCACGAAGACGCACCGGCGTGATTTGGTAGGGGCAGAGAACCTGAAAGAATTTGGTCCTGAAGAACGGGATGTATCTGACGAGTTTGTCGACGAGCAATTGGAGGATACAGGAGTAATTTTTCAGACAGAGGCGAAACGTTCTCGAGCATCAGAGATCACTATACAACAGGTTGTAGTGTCGCCACCCCAGAGCAAAGCGCCACAACCTGAGCTATCTGCCGAGGATGTAGCGGCAGAAAAAGCACGTCGTACCCTACAGAACCTCAATGCTATGTTGTATGTCGGTAGCTTTTTGATCGTTGCTGCGGCTGCTCTGCTGGTGACACTTACTATGCCGGCTGCAGTAAAGTTAGCAGGCATTATAGCCATAACAGTTGCGTTTTATACAGCAGGTTTGGTACTCCATACTACTTCTGAACGGTTACGCCCAGCAGTAATTGCGTTTGTTGGTACGGGTCTCGCAATATTACCTTTTGTTGGGTTTGCACTTCACTCTCTTGCGGGTATGAGTGGGCAGGGAGCGTGGTTGGCGATATCGCTAGTAGGGCTCCTTGCCTATGGGGTTGCGGCAGTTAGACTACAAAGTCAACTCGTCTCATATCTCACGATAGCATTTGTACTATCATTAGCGCTCTCTGCCGTTGCAACAGTAGGGTTGGTAATCGTGTGGTACTTTATCGCCACAATTGGTATTGCAACGGCCTTTGGTGCACTTCATTTTCTACGTCCTAGGCTCGTACCTGCAATATTTGCGCAACCAGTCGAACAAACAAGTTACGTAGCGACTCCAGTTGCACTTATCGCTAGCTTTTTCACCTTTCAGTATATGAACATCACTATGTATGAAGTGCTGTATGGAGTAGCTACTGCACACTACCTATTAGCATGGCTGCAGTACCGACGGATGATGTATGAAACGATTGTCCGCGTACTATTGCATGTCACATTGCTGATCGTCGCTTATGACATCGTGGGTGGATACCAGTCTCTGGATGAGCGGTTATGGATGAATCTGGCCTGGGTTGGGGTTGCGGTTGGTCAAGTTGTTTACAGCTTAGCTCGCTCTGTTAGGGGTACTCGTGCTGTCGAGGGGTCTTGGATAGGCGTGATGGTGGGATGTATAGCAGTGTCCCTGCCAACCTGGCTACTGTTTGAGCAGTGGGCTTGGGGCGTAAGTCTAAGTCTTGCACTCGTCGTTGCTATATCACTTGCGACTATGTGGGCATTTCGTCAGGCGGCATGGGCGTACGGCGCACTGGCTTCATCGATACCGCTCGCATTTGTTGTTTTTCGATGGGCAGTTGAACCACCTGTGTCATACGATGGTATCGCAGTCCTATTCGCGATGCTGGCGGCGGTGGCGCTCGTTGCAACGGAACGGGTGAAGTCTCTCGGCCGTTCTGCGGCTACGTTCACGTTACTAGCGATCACTACAGTGACGTATGTGTTGTGTATGCTCCTTGCGGGTGTACTGCATGGTGAGAGTTTGACGCTCGGGTGGACGGCGCTTCTTGCGAGTGCTATATTCGTAATGTTGTCGTATATACAACGATTAGTTTCGCTTGAAGTTGTCGGTGCTGGACTAGCAGTATTGTCGGTAAATGCCTGGGTGAACTGGGTTAGTATGCCTGTTGATTGGCGTTGGCTAGCGACGACAGTTCTATCAAGCGCTCTTCTGCTAGGTGTAGCGTATATCCATCATGAATTTGCCGAACGGGCTCGACGAAATGCTCTGGCTATTACAGGGGCTGGTGTGTTCGGGCTTGTCGTACTATCGCAATATTCTAGTGCATACCCTGTAAGTGAAACGACTACTGCGTTACTCGTTGCTGCGGGATTTGTCGCCTTGGCGATACGTATAAAGCTACGGGCACGAGATACAGTCTTGAGTAAAATCGGACTTACTACCTATGTTACTTATCCTATACTAGCAGTAGTGGCAGCGTTTGCTGCCGGCGAGGGATGGCTAACACTCGCGCTCGCTACAGTAACTGCTATGGCATGGGTTGGTTCGACGCTCGAGCGGCAACCGGTGCTACTTGGCGTCGGTAACATTGTATTTGTCTGTATGCTTAATACGCTTTGGTCATGGTTGGCGTTTGATGAGTCGTGGCGATTATATGGGGTCATATGGATAGCTGCAACAGTCAACTATATCGCCTACTGGTACTACCTTGGACATGAGGATAAGGAGCGTCTGCAGATATCGCTTGTATCGGTCCTGCTATTGCTCGGGGTAGGTGGAACGGTCCACCTGTTTGGGACGTCAACATGGGGCTTGGCCGCAGCAGGGTCACTATTGGCCGCAGCAGGTGCACTGGCTATGCATGGTTCTATCTACAAACGATCAGATATCATAGAAATATCAGTATACTTGGCTACTTTTGCGCTACAGCGTATAACCGAACTTCTGATACCAGATGTAAATATGGTGTTCTATGCACACTGGTGGGCGGTAGTAATTGCAATTATGGGAGTGAAACGGAGTGATTACAAACAGCGGATGATGGTTGCGCTCGCGCTCGTCACGGGATCGACTGGACTGTTTGCGCTTGCTGGAGAGTCTGGATATACGGTGTTGTTTTTGATCGAGCATCTTGTACTGTTGGTAGTTGGTGCATTGTTACGAGTACAGTGGGCGATGTGGTGGGGAATTGTCGCAGTTGTCGTAGCTATATTGTATTTCCTACGAGACTACACGGCGTTGGCGCTCATGTTCCTCGGGTTCGTCATCATCCTTATTGTGATCTGGCGACTACTTGCTGTAGGTAAAAAGAAGTAGGCTTATTTCGCACCAGTCTTGCGCAGGACGACACCGATCGTCTTGAAGAGGATGCGGATATCCAGCCAGAAGCTCCAGTTTTGCGCATAGTAGAGCTCGAGCTCGATTCGTTCTTCGAAACTAAGTTCACTGCGGCCAGATACCTGCCACAGTCCGGTTACACCAGACTTTACGCTATGGAGAAGTGCGGTGCGAGACTGGTTGAACTTCACTTCTTGTGGCAGGATAGGGCGTGGTCCAACAAGGCTGAGATCGCCACGAATCACGTTAAAGATTTGCGGCAGCTCGTCGAGTGACGTATTGCGCAAGAATTTGCCGAATCGTGTGATACGTGGGTCGTTAGTGACTTTATGGTCGCGACGGTATTCTTCGGCGAGGTCTGGACGACCCATTTCTTCGAATTCTAGACTGGCGTCTTTTTTGCCATACTGTGCGCCCATAGTGCGAAATTTGAATAGCGTGATGGGTTTCGAGAATTTACTGAGACGCTTGGACAGGTAAAAAGCTGGTCCGGGGTTGAGGATCTTTTGTAGTATGAATAGAATCAAAAGAATGGGTCCGAGAGGAATCAGTAAAACGAGAGAGACTATGAAATCAAACATTCGTTTCAGGATGGATCCCCATCCCACAAGCGGTGTCTGGCTAACGGTAATCATAGGGTAGCCAAGGAATACATCGACCATGTTTTTGCCGGTGTAAAACTCTGGTTCACCAGGTATAAAATTGTACTGAATATGGTGAATTTGTGCAGCGCCGAGGATGAGGTGATTACGATCCTCACTATCATAAAGATCGGTCTGGATGATCGTCGTCACATGTAGTTTGGTGATATGCTCTAGTGCATCTTCGGCACGATTAAAATGAGTGATTCCTAGGTGTGAAGGTAAAAGTTTTGCGGGGCCTGCAAACCCAACGATCTGGAAGCCAGATTTGTGAGTGCTACTGAGGGTCTGGATGATGTCTGTAGTGGCGGCAGAATTGCCGATGACAAGTACTCGGCTAACACCCCGACCGTAGCGGTACATCTCATTGCGTATAAATCTAATAATCTCGCGTACCAGTATGATTGCTGCCATAGAACCCACAAGGACATAGAGCGCCACAAGTCGTGCCGGGAAAATATGTACTTCGGTGATGTACTCCCAACCTATGACCAGGAGGACACCTAGCATCGTACCGAGAGCGACACGACTCCACTCGACAAGTCGTCTGCCATATATATTGCTTGTATATAGACCCAGTGAGGCAAAGATAAGTATCCAGATAGGAGCAATAACCAAGAATCCGGTCAAGTACTCACCGAAGTATACGGCATGGAGGAGTTCGCGGTGGTCGAGCTGTGTGCGGATATAGTATGCGGCACCAAACACGATAGATAGTACGGCCAAATCTGCGGCAGCAAGGAGGAGACTGTATAGTTTTGTATTGCGCGACGGCATAGTGTGCCACAATTATAACATTTTCGGTACAATAGAGGTAATGAAGCGTATCGTATTTGAATACATTCCTGCATGGCTACTACTAGCCGTGTTTGGATTCATCGTACTGCACGCACCCATAACGGTATTTGTGAGTACGCATTGGCCAGAGGTAGCGTTGTATGTCAAGGCATGGAAAGAACTGTTCATACTGATTTCTGGCCTATTAATCTTTGCGGGATGTATTGCGTCTGGGTATTGGCGAAAGATAATCAAGGATAGGGTATTGTGGGCTGCCGGGGCGTTTATCGCGGTACACTTAGGAGTCCTCGTAATCTCTGATGGCTCGTGGCAATCCATCGTTGCTGGGCTGATGATAGACTTGCGCTATGTGGCGTACTTTGTGGTTGTTTATGTATTCATACGCCAGTTTCCTGCCTATCAGTCGATATTTTTGCGGGTTGGAGCAGCAGGAGCCGCTATTGTGATAGGATTTACGCTTTTGCAGTTGCTATTGCCCCATGATTTCTTGAAATACTTGGGGTACGGGCCCGAGACAATTCAACCATACCTCACGGTTGATAAGAATTATGACTTCATCCGCTATATCAGTACATTACGAGGACCAAATCCACTTGGTGCGTTTGCGGCCATGGTCGTCACTGCCGTAGTTGCTTTTGTCGCTATGAGGAAAGTACCAGAGCTGCAGACGAATCGTAGCAAACTATTGTTTGCCTTGTTTGCCATTGGTGGACCGATAGCGCTATGGGTCAGTTACTCGCGAGGGGCAATACTCGGTGCTATCGTATCTATTACGATTACCCTTCTGGTGGTGTACTGGCGCAAGGTATCACTTCGCATGTGGCTTGGGGTGGTAGGTGTGCTAGTTGTCGGAATTCTCGTTGTGTATGCAATTCGTGACACGACATTCTTTCACAATGTTGTTCTACATAATAACCCAACCACTGGTGCAGAGATTGACTCGAACCAAGGTCATATCGACTCGGTCGAGACGGGTATTGTCCGGACGCTTCACGAACCGTTCGGTGCGGGCATAGGTAGTACTGGTTCGGCGTCGCTATTTGGCGATGACCCGATTATCATAGAGAATCAGTTCTTGTTTATTGCTCATGAATCGGGTTGGCTGGGGTTGCTACTTTTCGGTATATTGATAGGTCTGATATTCGTAAAGCTATGGCAGCGCAGGAGCGACTGGCGAGCGCTTGCGGTGTTGGCGAGCGGTATCGGTATGCTAGTGATAGGTGTTTTTCTGCCGGTATGGGTGGACGATACGGTATCGATTGTTTGGTGGGGGTTTGCGGCCGTGCTATTAGCAGGAGAAAGGAGTATCAAGCATGCAAGAACGACCAACAAAAAAGCAAAGAGAACTACTTAGTTTCATAGATGTATTTATAAAAGGTAATGGCTACGGGCCTAGCTACCGAGAAATTATGAGGGGCATGGACTACAAGAGCGTATCGACCGTTGCGACACATGTTGACGGACTTATTACTCGTGGTTGGCTAGTAAAAAAAGACAATAGTGCTCGTTCGCTTGAAGTGCTTTATAGCGAACAGTCTGTCACCGAGAAGGAACTGCGAGCGAAGGTGCGTGAGCTTCGTATGGCCGAGGGTGATCACAAGGCAGACATCGCCGCAGTGGAAAGAACACTTCAGCTTCTGGGGTATGATCAATCAGCAAAGACGCTCGTGGTATAATAGAACGATATGGAGAAATTGAGGCGTCTCAGGCACCGTCGTGCTACGCGTCGCCATGCTCACTTGCATGGTGTGGGTGAGCATACTTCAACTCATACCGACCACAAATTACCATCCGTACAACTTATGAACGATGTTAATCATCGCAATACAAAAACATCCCCTATCCTACGTATCAAACAGTTTTTCTCACAACTGCCATTGCGGCGACTGGCACTATTTGGCGGGGCTGGAGTTATCGTGATTCTCCTACTTGTTCAGCTGTTTTACCCGAGTGATCGTTTGCTTGCTTTTAGCCATATAGATGGAAAGCCTTTTGCATGGCAAAAGAAGTCAGATGCCGTAGCGGGTCTTGATAGTATGTATGCGAAGTACCGAGTGCAAATATATATGACTGGCGACAAGAAGCCTGTGACCGCACCAACCTTGAGTGATATAGATGCTGCAGTGGATAATGCCGAGCGAGTTGCGTCGCTAGAGTACCCGTGGTACCTGCGTATCATTCCTACCTCTCTGTTCTGGGCGGGTCTGCGCGAACCAAGCGACCCAAAAGTCTCGTTTGGGAGTGAATTCGGCGCGTTTGTAGACAAAAAGCTAATGCCGAATTGTAAACAGTCGCCAGTAAATGCAACACTTCGTGCCGAAAAGGGAAAGCTTGTCGTCGTTGATCAACGCGATGGGCGCACTTGTGAACGCGAAGATGTTACAAAGAGTATAAAACAAATTCATCCACAACTAACTCGAGATACGAGTGTACACGTAGGGGCAAAGATCCAGCCTGCAGATGTGACTACGGATGAGGTAAATACTGTTGCGAGGACGCTCAACGATCGAATTGGCGATGGAGTGCAGTTGAGTGTGAAAGATCAGATACTTACCGTTCCAGCAGTCGAAGTTACCGGCTGGCTCGACTTTGCTCCTCACGATGACACGGTAGATAGTGTCATAAATACAGAACGGGCGACCGTATGGCTAACTACGAATGTGGCGCCAAAGCTCGCAGTACAGCCTGGTGTATCGTATATCACGACCCGTGATTTTACAGAGCTTTCTCGGGTAAATGGGGCGAGTGGACAGGCGATCGACATAGCGAGTACCGTTGCGTCATTGCAACAGGTTGTCACGGGTGATACTGCTCAAGCGAGTGCAGGCACCAAGGTTATACCACCAAACGAACAGTATACGCGTACCTACAGCCCAAGCGATCAGGGGCTGTCTGCGCTGCTCGCTAACTATGCAAAAGATCACCCCGGTACATTTGGAGTATCGCTCATAGAGCTCGATGGAAAGAAACGTCGTGCGGACTTTCAGGGCGACAAGCAGTTTGTGACTGCAAGTACCTATAAACTCTTCGTAGCGTATAGTCTATTGAAGCAAATCGATGCCGGAAAACGCGACTGGGAGTCAAACGCAAGCTGCTTCAACAAGATGATTAGCAATAGTGACAACCCTTGCTCCGAGGCATTTCTGCAGTCGCTTGGTCTCGCAAATGTGACGAAAGATATCCAGGCTATCGGCCTGAAGAACTCTACCTTTATGAAGTCTGGTGGACCGTTCACGACGGCAAATGATCTGACGCTTTTGCTTGGGATGATCGCAACTGGGCAGAACTTTTCGAGTATAAATCAGCAGCGGCTGATCGCAGCCATGAAGGCAAATGTCTACCGCAATGGTATACCAGCGGGCGCGAGTGGACAGGTTGCCGACAAAGTTGGTTTTCTGAACGGTCTACTACATGATGCAGCGATCGTCTACAGCCCGAAAGGTATCTACGTGCTCGCCATCATGACCGACGGCTCGAGCTGGGCGACAATAGCAGACCTAGCACGGCAGATCGATACACTTCGCGCACAGTAGTGTTTACAGAGGCGGGATTTTGCGGTACAATACTGTCTGTATCTTGTGAAAGCCAAGACGTACCTTACATACTTATTCCGGCATAGCTCAGTGGTAGAGCGGATCGCTGTTAACGATTAGGTCGCTGGTTCGAGCCCAGCTGCCGGAGCCATAGAAAAAACACTCAGAAATGAGTGTTTTTTCTATGCACTTTTACCAAACAGCTCACGTTTAATCTCATCTCGTTCACGCTGCAACTCAGCGTAGTCCGCAACAAATTCTTTATACGTATCAGTGTTTCCGAATAGGTCGATAATTGGCGCAGGGCTTATCCAACTGCGTGGCATATCAAAGTAGTCGTGGTAACTGCTATGTTGCCACGTTTTATAGTGGCTATGGTTTAAGTGAATATACCGAGTAATGTGCATGAGTTGCGCATCTTCAAGTACGATAACTGCCTTGAAAGTCGATTCAAACAAAGGGCCGCGACGTTTATGTCTTTTATTGAAGTACATCGTGTAAGCTGTTAAAACACTAGTCATTAGCTCTCGAACACCAGATTCCGTCACCTGATACAGTAACAAGTGAAAGTGATTACCCATTAGGCAATAGGCGTTTAATTGAACCTCTGACGAGTAGTTTCTATAGGATTTGCCGCTTATGTCGACAAATGGACTTGTTCCAAGGTGACGTGCGAGCAAGTATTCAAAGTACTTGTAATCTTGCTCATCTACATAAATCTTTGACAGATTCCACCCCCGGTTAAAAATATGGTAGTAATGGTTGGCTGCGTATACTTTGACTATATGTTGGGTAGGTATAAGTACATTATATAATATTCCATACTAGAATAAGGTGTAACCTTTACTTCATGGTTTGGAGGTTTGGGGTATACTAGTATAGATATGACGGAGGTCTCAGAGCGAGTACTAGTTCTCAATAATAATGATGAGCTGGATGAATTTTTCATCGAGAGCTTTATTAATGAAGGACTTAGCAAGACGGCAAGGACTTACAGGGCTAAGGATGGGGTAGCACTAAAGCTCTTCGTACTCGAAGAGGCGAATTCTGATTTTGAGTTTCGCTATAATAAGTTCAAGAACGAAGTCGAGCTTCTGAAGAAGCTAGAACCCTCGGACCATGTCGTCAATGTCCTAACAGAATTACGGGGAGAGGGTGTCCATAACGGTATTAAAAAGATAGCCCATTACTATGCAATGGAGCACATGGATGGAGACCTTGAGAGTCTAATTCTGAACAAAGACTTTTCTATAGAACAGAAGTTGGCTTTCGTAAGACAAATATTGACTGGCGTCATTGACTTTCACAACGAGGGAATAGGGCACAGAGATCTTTATACGCCAAATGTTCTATTTAAAGAAATTGAGGGTGAGTACACGTTTAAAATCGCTGACTTTGGATCTGCTAAAGAGCAAGGTAGTCAGCAGCAGGTTGCATACTTTTTCCCGACTGGTATTTTGAAGTATTCATCACCGGAGTCATTAGCTGGTTTGCTTGGTGGGGATGATGTGGACATAGAAATTCTCAAAGTATCTGATATTTACTCGTTTGGCCTGATTATGTATGAGCTTTTAACTTCTGAGCGTCAGGAGGTTTTAAATAGTACGCTCGCTAGTATCATGACACTAGCACGGGACGCGGGTGTGTACGGCACCGGAAAAACACAGCAGGAACGGGTAACATTTCTGGAGACCCAAGCCGTCCCTCATATAAAGCTAGCCACAATTAAAGACATAAGCAGTAGTGCTATACTAGCTAGTGAGGAAGTAGCGGCAGAATTAACTACTCTTTTCAGGCAGTTAATTGAACCCGACTATCACCATAGAATGACAGATCTTAAGCTTTTGGACGAAAAACTTAAAGCGATACAGCTAAAGGTAGGTGGCACAAATGAATGACCTGATTTCAAGAAAGGTAAGGGACGATACCATCCTTAAACTTGAGTCGGATACATTTGATGGTCGAACTAATCTCGGGATATCCGGAGGTGTAATTAAACAGTCACAATCGGATGATAATATCAGTCTTGAACAGCGTGGTGCGCAAAGGCCTCTTGGTCTAAACAAAAAGTACTTTGAGAGTCGCATAGCTCGGGAACGACTACTACTGAGTAAACAGCCGAAAAATATCAAACTACTAAATAGAGTGGGCGATATATACATGGCTAACAATAAGCCAGATAAGGCCAAACAGTTTTTTCTAAGAGCCTTTAGGCAGGATACTGATAGTATTGTCATTGCCCTCAAGCTTGCCTCAGTGTATATGTTCCTGGGCAAGCTAGAGAAGGCTGAGGAATTACTCAATATTTTTTCAGATCGACATGATTCACAGATATCAAGTTTGCGTGCAATTATAAATCTTGGACTTAATAATCTATCAAAGGCCGAAGATCTACTCTTAAAGGTCGACAAAGCATCCGCGAATTACTATGAAACAGCTAATACACTCGGGCTTGTATATCTAATTCAGAAAAAATTTGATCTTGCTTTGGATTGTTTCCAGGAGTCGGTCAAGAACAATAATTCGTATACCCATGCTAAGAATAATATAGCGGTTACTTATGAAAGTACTGGCAAAAAAGAACAGGCAATTAAGCAATACGAGAAAGTTATTGAAGAAGATTCTAATTATGAAACTGCTTATAACAACTTGTTTAATATCCTGGTTCAGGACGGAAACATCGATAGAGCATACAAGCTAATTTCGAGTGCACGTCATCTATCCACTCCTGACAATGAAATTCAGTTTAGGATCGCATGGTCGCAGATGTGTTTGAGTAGATTTGATAGTGCCATTCAGGAGTACCAGAGAGTACTTGAAATCCTTCCGGGCAATTCAAATACACTGAATAACATAGGTTTTTGTTACCAGAAGCTTGGAAAAGTTAACGAAGCTGTTGTATATTTTGAGAAAGCACTTAAGGCTAAGAGTTCTACGATTCTCCCAGCAAAAAATCTAATGCTCTTGTTTGATAAGATTGGTCAATTTAAAAAATCACGCGAGCTCGCATCGCAGATTCTTACTTTTGATCAACACGATCCCTACGCACTGACTTTTGTTGGAAATGAGCATGTTGACCAAGAGAACTGGGATGAGGCGTTGAAGTGTCTGACCGAGGCCTATGAGAGTAAGCCGGAAACTTCATCCTTATATATTTCCCTTATCTTTCTTTACACTGATATATTTCCAGACTATAAGAAGGGCAAGGAAGTTGCTAAGTTTGTAATAGATTCGGGATCTGCAGATCTCGCCACTGAACAGTTCTACAATAATTACGTACACTTCCTTCTTATTAATAACCGACCAGATGATGCAAAAAAATATCTCAGTAAACTCAATGATGATAGTCCTGTATCACTTGCAACAACCGCCCTATTTAGTCTAAAGAAGAATAAATTGAAAGAGGGGGAAGACTTATTCGAATTGGCTATCTCCAAGGCTACCTCAAAGCTGAAAGACAAAGTAGTGCAAAGAAAATACTACGACCTCGGCTGTTATTACACAGAAAAAAGTGATCACAAGAGGGCATCGGTATATTTTGAAAAAGTTATTGAGGTTGGCGATGAAGGATTCAAGTACATACTAGACGAATCAAGAAAAAGGCTAAAAAATTTTGTGCGTACATCAAGTACAGAGTAGAGCGAGAATAAAAGGAAGCTAGGGTACGACTCTAGTTGGGTTAAGAAAGTACAGGGGGGAGTAAGTCGGCAAGCGTAGAGACTGAGCAAGTGGTGGAGGCTTCTACCTCTGTAACGTGTTTAAAGTATACTTCATATCAAGTATATCTTTCTGATTATCGAAGTTGCGAATGATGTCCACTAGCGGGAGCCATGATATTGACACTATAGTTAAAATATGCTATAGTGTTTTTATTATGGAAAATCATAACTATGATCGATTATCTTCACCAACCAACCCAAATGGCATTTTTGGTGAGTTCGCAAACGGTACTCTAAAAGAGAAGTTCCCAGAACAGGAATACCGTCTCATACTTGCCGTTGCTGATATTAAGTCATTTCTTATTGAAGCTGTTGGCGTTGATCCTGAGATGGCTGATGTCGTTGCAGCTCGAGCAGCTCAAGAGATTACATCTGCACTAGATAGTGATCTTACCCAGGATGAGGTGGGCCGTGCAATTGAGATGGGTTCACACCTTTCAAGTTCAGTTGCCGTTGACCGTGCTATTAATAATATTCTAGGCAAGCAATAAGTCCTCTTTTCATTTTACATATAGTTATTACTTCCTCTATCGTTGTGAGCCAATAAAATCACCTCAACCTTATGACTGGGGTTATTTTATTGTATTTTGATTTGGTGGATTGGAATCAGCGACCGCAGCGCGGAGCGATGCTTGGTCGTGGTTCGATAACAAGGAGCAGGGCAAAAGAACTACCTCTTAGTTCTTTTGAGCGCGACGATGGTATATTTTGATAACCCAGCCGCCGGAGCCAAAAGCATATATTTTACAGAGAATCCAGTGAGCATTCACGCTACTGGGTATTTTGATCGCAACTAAATCACCCGAATTAGCACTCTTGTATTGAGAGTGCTAATTCATTATAATAATTACAGGAGGTATAGATATATGCAGCCACAAGAAAGTACGAAAAAACCACTCGAACAATTTGGTCAGGATTTTACGCAGCTTGCGCGCGAAGGCAAGCTCGATCCAGTCATCGGCCGCGACGAAGAAATTCGTCGATGTATGCAGGTGTTGTCTCGCCGGAGTAAAAATAACCCGGTACTGATCGGTGAGCCAGGTGTCGGTAAGACGGCTATTGTTGAGGGCTTGGCGCAGCGTATCGTCAAAGGTGACGTGCCGCAAAGCCTGAAAAACAAACGCGTCGTGGGTCTTGAGATCAGTAGTCTGCTCGCTGGTGCCGGATATCGTGGACAATTTGAAGAGCGCCTACAGTCGGTTCTGAAAGAAATTGAAGAAGCTGCCGGAGAGATTATTTTATTCATTGACGAGATACACACGCTTGTTGGGGCCGGCAAGGCTGAAGGTGCGGTCGACGCTGCCAATATGCTCAAACCGATGATGGCGCGCGGTAAACTGCATTTAATCGGCGCCACAACACTAGACGAATATCGTCAGTACATTGAAAAAGATGCCGCGCTCGAGCGCCGGTTGCAGCCTGTCTATGTGGGTGAGCCTGACTTTGATAGTACTGTCGCGATACTCCGTGGACTGCAAGAAAAATATGAGGTCCATCACGGTGTAAAAATCCTGGACGAAGCAATTATTGCGGCGGCACGGCTTAGTGACCGCTACATAACCGAGCGTTTTTTACCTGACAAGGCAGTCGATCTTATCGACGAGGCGACTTCGGCGCTCAAGATGCAGCTTGATTCAAAGCCAATCGAACTTGATCGGTTAAACCGCAAAATCATGCAGCTGCAAATCGAGCAGACAGCGCTCAAAAAGGATAAAAGCGAGAGCGCCAAAGCTCGAAAAGTCGAAATCGAGCAAGAAATCAAAACTATTCAGGCTAAAGCTGACGAGCTAGATTCGAAATGGCAAAAAGAAAAGAATTTGATAGACAAGCTCAATGCCGAAAGTGAAAAACTCGAAGCAGCCAGAACCAAACTCGAGATGGCCGAAAACGTGAGCGACCTTTCTACTGCCAGTCGTATTAAGTACGGTGAGATTCCTGAAATCGAGCAAAATATTACCGAGCTCAGGCGCCAAATCAACATGATACCGGCCGACCAGCGTCTGCTCCGCGATGAAGTGACGGCAGATGATATTGCCGCTGTGGTGTCGAGATGGACGGGTATTCCGGTTGATCGGCTCAAAGAAAGCGAAACGCAAAAGCTCGCCCATCTCGAAGATGACTTGCATAAGCGTGTGATTGGCCAAAATCGCGCCGTTGAAGCGGTCGCAAATGCTATTCGCCGTTCGCGGGCTGGTATTGGTGATTATCGCCGACCGATTGGCTCGTTTCTCTTTCTTGGCCCGACCGGCGTCGGTAAAACTGAGTTAGCCAAAAGTCTTGCTGTCGCGCTATTCGACGACGAGCGAGCTATCACGCGTATCGATATGAGCGAATACATGGAACGGCACGCCGTGTCGCGCCTGATAGGTTCGCCGCCAGGATACATCGGCTACGACCAAGGTGGTCAACTCACCGAAGCAGTGCGTCGTCGCCCGTACAGTATTGTGCTGCTTGATGAAATTGAAAAAGCTCACCAGGATGTATTTAATATATTGTTGCAGGTACTTGATGACGGCCGCTTGACGGATGGTCAAGGCCGAACGGTTGATTTCTCAAATACGATCATTATTATGACCAGCAATATCGGTTCGCAGTACATTCAGGAATGGGACGGTAAAAATTTCAGCAGTCTGGAGAGTCGTCTGCAGCAGGAGTTAAGTCACAATTTCCGCCCCGAATTTATAAACCGTATTGATGATATAGTCATATTTGATCGCATCGACAGAAACGACATACAGCATATTATCGAGATGCAACTAGCGGCTTTTCTCGAAGAAGTCGAGAAGTCAAAAGACATTAAGCTCGAGTTTACGCAGAGCGCCAAAAAAGCGCTTGCCGAAGAAGGCTACGATCCGGCATTTGGCGCGCGGCCGCTAAAACGAGTCATTCAAAAGCGCATCCTAAATGAACTTGCCAAAAGAATCATCGACGGATCAATCCAGTCGGAATCGGTGGTAGTGGTCGATTACAAGAACAACGCGTTTCACTTTGACACAAAATAGGAGGGTAGTTCTTATGAGTAGTAGTGTTGTGTCTATTCCCGACAGGAAGAAACCGTATCCGGCACAGATTCAGAGCGGCAAAAGTGAATCAAGCACGTTGCCGAGCCAAAAAGGCTATAACCGCGAGCTGCTAAAACTCAAAGCGCATTGGATTACCGATATTTTTCCAGATGAGCTCGTGGTGCAGGAAAAAACTATTTCGATCATCCGCAATCAATTCCTAGTATCGTTCATCGAAACGATGCCGGTGCGCGATATAGGTCGAGTAGTTTATATCGATACACCATTTTTTGCTGGCATACAAATCATCGGCAAAAATACCGCACACCAGTTGCAAATCAAAGGCCTCAACAAGCGCCTGGCGATGGACGCTCGAGAATTAATCGAAGGGCTCTTGCTCGAAGAAGCCGGAACGATCGATATGCCAGATTGGATCGGCTCCAAAGATCATGGCGCAGCCCTGCAACGGGCCGGCAAAGATATGCTTAATGGGCTGCTGATGCAAAATAAACATTATCGCCATGAATAGCCAATGAACTGGCATATGCGGATCAAGGCACGTATCGGGAGTTAAGACATGTATTTTACGAAATATCAAGTAAGTAATCACGCAACTGAATTTTTACCAGGTTACATAAACTGGCACTCTTGACATGAGAGTGCTAGTTTTATAGAATGAAAATAGAAGCTTTTATGCTTCTCTGGAAACCATTAAAACAATGATGAAAGGAGAAAATTATGAGCAATCTTGTAAAGTGGGATCCGTTTGCAGAACTTTCTGCATTACAAAAACAATTCTTTGGTGATGACTGGATGTCGCCCCTAAAAGGCGTTAACATTCCGACGACTGACGTCTTTACTAAAGATAATAACCTTGTGGTAGAGGCGCATCTGCCTAACTTTGAGCAGAAAGATGTCAATATCGAAGTGGAGAACGGTACACTCGTGATTAGTGCCGAACGTCACGAAAAAGAGGAAGATAAAGGCAAGCAATACGTTGTGCGCGAAAGCTCAAGTAGCTTCTACCGACGCATTGCACTACCAAAGAGAGCAGACGCTGACAAAATCGAGGCACACCTCGATGACGGAGTTCTGAAAGTGAGCGTCCCACTCACACCACTGCCTGAACCAAAGAAAATTGCTATCTCGTCGAAGAAGAAATAGCGGTCGTGCGTTCTAACCTAAAAGGAGGCCTTAAGGCCTCCTTTTAGTTATAAAACCTGGTTCAAGATCTGGAATTTGTTAGTTAAACTCCTGTAAAATGAGACACGTCCTAAAACATGCGTTTTGTGTCTCATTTGTCTCACCTCGTGCTCCCACCCCTGTGATTTTCCGTGACCTGTATGGTGAGCCAAGAAAAAACACTATGATGAAGATCATGGTGTTTTTTCTTGGCCTAGAGGATTGTATTGGCTGGTTTTGTTATGATATAGGATATGTTAGTTTCAGAAGTTGCCATTCCGTTCTATACCGTCGATTCAGAACCTGACGATCAGGCCATCGGTAAAATCATCGACGAAAAGTTAAAGAATCAATTTCCCGGTAAGAAAGTAGTAGTGAGAGCCGTAGCCTCTTCGGAACATCCCGGCAAGACAGTTGATGAGCTAGTAGAGATAATTGTACAAACGGGAACCGATAGATATGATCCTGATCGAACAGGTGATCGATATGAGAATATCGAGGGTAAGCACATCGACTTATTTGGATTTCTTGCTGACGCGGGTTTGGACGATGGCGTATTTAGTAAAGCTGTTTGGGGGTTTTATCATAGCTCAAAAGCTATCCACGGTTATCCAATGCGCATCGACATAGTATCTATTTATGATGCTTCAAAGATGGATCAAATCATTCATCGTTACGAGGGGCGTGAGGATGTAAAAGACGATGGCTTCGCCTTTAAAGATCAAGCGAATAAACAAGGTGCATTGCTTGGGATTATAAAGATACTGTAATCTTTGTAGATTGTTTACATATCTTCTACAAGCCAAGAACCTAGGTATAATGGTTATATGCAGCATCTCGTACTAATCCCTTTCTTTTTACTTATTGCTGGTCTGACGGTCACAGCGATTGTCCTTCAAGGTGGCTTAGACAAGACATTTAGTCAGCGTGTTGCAAACAATAAAAGCGCCGAAATACTATACTCGCTATTATTTATTGTGACGCTTCCTTTACTGTATTTATTCTTTGCTGCATGGTTTGTACCCGAAAAAGATGTGAACAAACTTTTTCTTTTATTTGCAGCTACTGCGGTTGTTTTTCAGATAGCCTGTACATTTGTTCCGGAACGGGGCGCCAAGATGACTGTAGTACATCGAATACTAACAGGGATATCGGGAGTTGCTTTACTGCCTCTAGTACTAATAATTGCGATTAGTAGTAACCTTATTCATGAGATTAAGTTTATAGCCTGGGTTTGCTTGGCTGGTATGTGTGCTTTACTTGCTGTGGCCTTGAGCAATCAAAAGGAGTTTAAGTATGCACTATTACTTCAGATTGGCTACTATGGACTATTTTTTGGAGTCATTCTCGTCGCTACGTACGCCTAAGAAAGTGTTCGACTGCCCCTCTACTTTAACCTTGGTTGAACTCTACCGTCCACTCAATCCCATACTTATCGCGGAACATCGCGAAGGATGTACCCCATGGGCTGTCACTCAGTGGCATTTCGATCGATCCGTCTGCAGAAAGACCTGTGAATATTCGATCAGCTTCTTCGCGACTGTCTACGCTGACGGCTATCTTTGACCTGTTTTCATTCTCGCTCACCGGACCTAAGTTGGTCGGAACATCATTGGCTATCAGTACATTTCCACCAATAGGCAGGACGATACGCATGAGTTTATCGGCGTCCGCTTCCGAGACGGGAAATTCAGCGCTCTCGAGATCTTTGAAACGAATCACGCTTGTAAATTCTCCACCGAACACTGATTGATAGAAAGTAAATGCTTCTTCGGCATTGCCATTGAAATTGATGTAGGGGTTGATCGTTGCCATATATATTCCTTTTGGTGTGTAATGTAATTTCTCATTCTATTCTAACAAGTAAAATCGGTCGAGTAGAATTCTAAGAAAAGTATTAATATAATGCTTATGTTTGTTATGATAAATACATGAAAAAGCAAGCTGGGAATACATCGCATCGGCTCAGGGTTACTACTATTGTTCTTGTAAGTATTGTTGCCCTGCTGGTAGCGGGTTTCTTCATAGCTGTTCAAAAGAAGAGTGGTGGTGATGTCGATAAGTTTGTACGAGAAGTCTTTGTGAATCCGACCGAACCAGACCTCAAGGTTAAGAGTCTTGGTATTACTCTAGACTACTACGATGAGCAGACCGGCAAGGCTGGTGACCTTCTGTTTACCAAAGAAAACATTTCGCAGTATGGGAACCTGATCTTTCTCAACTATGCCGAGGTAGAGCAGGCGAACAGAGCGCTCAGCCAGAGAAAGCACTAAGCCCACAGCCGACCTTTATCGTACCACTTGGTACAAAAGTTCGCTCACTTGTAGATGGCGAAGTAGTTAGGGTTACTAAGTTATATAGTGGTGATTATTCGGTGCAGGTAGCGAGTAGTCCAGAAAGTGACTGGATATACGAGACAGAGCATGTCATTAATACCGTCGTAAAAGTTGGCGACAAAGTAAAGGCAGGACAAGTCGTTGCAGAGGCAAGTGACTACAATTCCCATCATCATCCTGGGTTTGCACTATATGAAATTGGTATATTGCATGGTGGCAACCCACCCGAGCATGTTTGCGTCTTTAACTACCTCGATGAGTCTATCAAAAAAGATACGTTCGCAAAACTTACTGCGTTTCAGGTGCGGAAATTACCGATGCATGTGCAACGCTCTCACCTACAAACCTAGAGCTCGGTGAAACTGTAGGAACAGTGAAAGCGCTTAGTCCGTCAGCCATAAGTACCGGAGATATCTTTACGCAAATTTCTACGAATGCCGTAGGCGGTGCTGTAGTACGCCTAAAGACCGACAAAACATGTGGTGGACTCGCTCGAGTGGGTGCAAGTGTGTGTGATATTGCGCCAGCCCAAACTGGTTGGGCAACAACTCAGCAAGGACAAGCAAAATTCGGTGTACTCGTAGATGCTACTGTTGCCGATTTAGGAACAAATACTGGAGACTTTGAGGCATCGGGTAGCTATAACGACACTACCTATACGCTTAACTTCGATGACAACGATGTCACTGGTGTAACAAGCCCCTATGGTGACCCAATCTTGAATACAAATAGCGCTCCTGCTACAGGTAAGAATGTAAAGCTTACGTTTGGAGCAAGTGTGGCACCGAGCACTCCAGCTGGTCGCTATTCGGCAGGGCTTAGTCTTGTGGCAACGGGCACATTCTAAAGTAACTAGTTGTCTCAACATTACTAAAACAATACCTACAGTCCATAGGTATTGTTTTATATACGTAAAGCGCTTGGTTACATAAGCATATCTGTTATAATGACAAGCAGATACTTATAAATGGGGAACAAAGGTGTGTTGGTAAAACAACGTATATATACAGGCGTCAGAATCTTTGCAGTGTTTGTGGCAGCACTTTCAGTACTAATGGTAAACACTCATCCGGTAAATGCAGTGGAGAGCTCAGCAAACACACTCAAGGTCACTCCTGTTCGAAGTGATGTAGAAGTAAGGCCAGGTGAGAGCAAGACGGTGGAGGTGATTGTAGAAAACACTACCTCACAAGAGATTCGCGTGAAACCTATTCAGAACGACTTTATATCAGGTGATGAGAACGGTACACCAGCGCTCATACTTGACGAAAAGGAATTTGCTCCGACACATAGTCTCAAGCGATTCATGGGAAAGCTAGCTGACTTTACAGTACCCGCAAAGGGCTCAGCAACTGTAGAAGTGACACTAAATGTGCCAAAAGACGCACAGGCAGGTGGATACTTCGGTGCGGTTCGTTTTGCGCCTAGCACAGCAGCAGATGGTGGACAGGTAAACTTGGATGCGAGTGTGGCGTCTCTCATCCTCCTGACAGTCCCAGGTAACTTAGTTGAGAGTATGAACCTCACAAACTTCTCTATCCAGCAGAAGGGAAAGTCAGCAACGTTCTTTACTAGTCCGAAGGATATAGAAGCGAGCTTCCGATTCGAGAACAAAGGCAATGTACAGCTTGCGCCATTTGGCAAGATATCTGTAAAGAAGGGCAATGACGTCATTTATGCAAAAGACTTCAATCAAGAAGCGCCACGAAACGTGGTATTGCCAGACAGTGCTCGTCGCTGGAACGTTGCCCTCAGTAATATCGGTGACTTCGGCTACTATACCGTTAGTGCAACATTGACATACGGCACAAAGAACCAGACTGTAGAGGTGACAAAGTCGTTTTGGGTGATTCCATGGTCGCTCATCATCGGTGTGGTAGTGGGTCTACTTGCGCTTATTGCACTGATCGTCGGTGGTCGGTTCTTCCTAAAGGGCTATAAACGCCGTATCGAAAATCAGAACAGCGGTGCATTCCGTCGCTAAGTATAGCTAAGCTAATAAAAACGAGCCACAGTAGGCTCGTTTTTATTAGTTGTAACATACATTCAACCACTTGACTTACGCAACGCAGAAGCAAACAGAGTGGGTTAAATGCCAAAAAGAGTATAAAAATTGACAAGACTGCTAACAGGGGTGAGTAGAACGTATGTTCATAAAATGTAACCATAAACATTGACAAAAGTAAAGCAAAGTAGTATAATGAATAATTGATCACATTAATGTACATGGAGGTACTTGGGAGATCATGAAATCTATTATCGTTGCCACGGGCGTTGTTGTCGCCCTACTATCAGCAGTATTTGCTACAAACGCATCAGTTGGTGCTACATCGAACACATGTGCGGACCCTATGGATCGCAATAATATCAGCTACGTTTGGACGGGACTCGACAAAATCAGCGTCACAACTAAAAAACCAGTTTGTAAAGATCTAACTCTCTACTTCTCATCATACGAGATGCCAGATACTTGGGACAAAAAAGGCTTTAATGCTACTGCTGTACCACAAGTATGGAAAGCTTCAAGCAGTGTTACATTCAAGGCAAATGCACCTATCTCTACAAAAGAAATGACTGTCATACTGCCAAGTGAATGCAAGAACGCCCAGATCGATCTATACTTTGGTCCAGAGATCACTAACTTGCCAAATACTGGTCACGGTGGACAGTTCATCTCTGCGAAGTACCAGACGATGAAAGACTGTACTCCTGCAACTCCAGAAGTACCAGTAACCCCTACTACCCCAGAGACTCCATCGACACCTTCTACGCCAACTGAGCTGCCTCACACGGGCGCTGCAAGCATCATCGCGATGCTAGCTCCAACAGTTGCTGCGGTAGCTTACATCGGCGCCTCTGTCCGACAAGATATCCTCGCCCGCCAGAAGTAATACTAGGGCGCACCTATCTACCTACATTTACCGCTTCGGAGCAATCCGAAGCGGTTTTTGGTGGGGACTTTCTACTAGCGTTTGCGTACGATGAGAAGTGCGAGGAGAACGCGCATCTGATCGCGGGACTCTCGTGTCCAGTCGCGTGTTGTATAGATAGTGATGCCTGTGATAGTCATGATGAGTAGCAGTACACCGACACCATTTGGCAGAAGCGCAATGTGTGCTGTTCCTGCGCTCAGGAGTGCAACACTTGGGATTGTAATACACCATGCTACAAGGATACGTTTGATCGTTGCCCAGTTGACGTGTACTTTTTTAGCAACGCCAACACCTACGATTGAGCCGCTGATGGTTTGTGTGGTAGAGACAGGAAATCCAAGCTGTGAAGCTACGGCTAGTGTCGCGGCAGTAGAAGTCTGAGCTGCGAATCCTTGAGCAGGGTCGAGTCGTGTGATTTTTTCTCCCATAGTATGGATAATCCGCCAACCGCCTAGCCATGTACCGGCAGCCATGGCGGTTGCCGAAGCTATGATGACCCATAGAGGGATACTAAGTGTTTTGTCAACCGATACGGTGAGAAGTGCGAGTGCGATGATTCCCATGGTTTTCTGGGCGTCATTTGTACCATGCATCAAGGCGACAAGGCCACCCGATACTAGCTGGATGCGGCGAAATAGCGAATCTGATTGCTTGTGTGGGTATGCATTTGTAATGGCAATAACGATGATCATGAAGGCAGATGCAACAGCAAGTCCTATGAACGGCGAGAGCAGTGAAGGAATCAGTACATGTGACGCAAAGCTGCTCCACTGCACGACATTCCATCCGCTAGCAACAATAGAGGCGCCAATAACTCCTCCTACGAGAGCGTGTGACGAGCTTGAAGGAATTCCTGCACGCCAAGTAATGAGATTCCAGATGATTGCACCGGTCAAACCAGCCATGATGATAGGGAGGCTAATCGCATCGGCACGGACGATTCCACCTGCTATCGTAGCCGCGACATGTAGTGAGATGAAGGCCCCGATAAAGTTGAGGATAGCGGCACCCATGACCGCTATGCGTGGTGAAACGGCTTTCGTGGCAACAATGGTAGATACTGCGTTTGCGGTATCGTGAAAGCCATTCGTAAAGTCGAAGAAGAGTGCGGTGGCAACAACGATAAGTAATACTATATCCATGTTCTCTCCTGACTATAGAGGCTAGAGAGACTTGGTACAAGAGTCTATTTCGGTGCAGTTATCCACAGGCTTTTTGGATTGATCTGGTAGGTGATGGGCGTCGATAACTGTGAAACTTCACCATCATGCGAGCTGCTAATGTATGAGCGTCGAGACTCGATAGTGAAGGAGGTTGTGGAGAAATGGATGAACTCTTGATCGTTATGGAGACTACCCAACAATGCACGGCAAAAAAGCCGCACAAGCGCCAAGCGACTGCTTGTTCGTACAATATATACCGATAGCATGCCACCTTCGAGGGAGCTACGGCCATCGGCGCCAAAATCAGTTAGTTTGTAATCGCCGTTGCCGACAAAGATGAATGGTGTGTCAAACGACTGGTCTTGTATAGTGACGCGGTATGTGCGATACCTGATAAACGCACGAACAACGGCATAGGTAGCAGCAGGCCACTTACCCAAGACACTCTCGGCTTTTTTGCGAGTGAGGAGTGACTGCGGGTAGAGTCCAATACTTGAGTTATTGATGAATTTTGTATCGTTGACGGACGCGATGTCCACACGACGTGGCGTTGCCTGGCGAGCATCCTGCAGTGCGGTGGCGATATCCTGGGAGACGCCGAGATCTTTGGTGAAGTGGTTGAGTGTACCACCAGGAATTGGTATGAGTACTGTCGAGGTGCCCGAGAGATGCTGAGCGACGGCGCTTATCGTTCCGTCGCCACCAACCGCTGCGATGTACGAGTTGCGTTTTAGGTAAGGACGAAGTTTGCGCTCAAGTTTGTCATCGAGTGTTATTACTTTTACGACAGAAAATCCCGCATCTTCACAGAGTGCTCGTAACTGACGTGAAGGTATGGCACTTCCTGAGAACCCATTATGGACGACAATAAGACGTTTGTTCATGCAAACGGCCTAACTATCCAGATGATAATTGCGAGCCCGACAGCGCCTACTAGCCATCCCACGAGCACGTCAGTTGCGTAGTGTGCACCCAGATATACACGGGATATTCCGATTAGAACAATGAGCGCTACGAGTAGTCCGACGGCTATACTTGCGTAGGGTTGCGGGAGGAGGTGCCAGGCTATCAGTGCAATGAGTCCAAATATCACAACACTGCTGGCGGCGTGCCCGCTTGGGAAACTGTAGGTTTCGAGTACCATACTGCGAGCGTATTCGGTGTTGGGGCGAGTGCGATGAAATAATTCCTTCAGTCCACTATTGACTCCGTACGTCCCTAGCGTCACGATACAGGCCGCAAGCAGGCGGTAGCGTGCCGCGACACCAGCGACAATACCGATAATAATGACCATTGCTATAGTAATGAGTGGTTGACCAATGAATGAGACAGCGTACATGAGAGGGTGTAGCCACGCAGGCAATGCATGGATCCACTGCCCTATTGTTGAGTCAAATGCTGAAATGTGTGTCCGCATGCTATCTAGTATAGCGTGAATAATGTGCGATAATGAAATGAGAAACATAGGAACACGATAAAAGGGGACACATGAAAAAGTATCGACGTTGGATACAGATAGGGCTACCACTGCTCATAGTACTTGCATGGCTAACTGGCGGTGTAGTGGGTGGACCTTACTTTGGTAAGATTGACGAAGTCGCGAGCAATGATTTGGCGTCATTCTTGCCTGCAAGTGCCGAGTCTACAGAAGTAAAAGAAGCGCTCGAAAAGTTTCAGCAAGGGGGCGTACAACCAGCGATTGTCGTGTTCGAGTCTCGGAATCCCCTTACTACTGCAGAGCGCGACCAAATCGACGTTGCGCGCGAAGCACTCCAGAATAGTGGCGAGACAAAGGGTGAAGTGCGCGAAGCTGTTGTTAGCAAGGATAAGCACGCAGCATTTTTAGTCGTTCCTCTCAACAGCAATAGCGAGTTCGAAGAGGTAATCGGCAAACTTAAGAGTGAGATAGAATCCACTGGACCATCTATTGCGTACCATTTCACCGGTCCGGCTATGTTCTCTCGTGACCTCAACAACGCATTTGCAGGCATTGACGGGACGTTGCTATTCGTTGCACTAAGTGTTGTGTTTGTTATTTTGCTTGTCGTATATCGTTCGATTATATTGCCGATTGTTACCTTGATGGGCGCAATCTTGGCGCTCGGTATTGCTATATTCGCAGTCTGGCATTTGGCAGACGCGGGGATTGTACAGCTCAATGGTCAGGTACAGGGTATACTGTTCATTTTGGTGATTGGTGCTGCGACCGACTACGCACTTCTCTATATCTCTAGGTATCGCGAAGAGTTACTCGATAAGCGCACTGCATGGGAGGCAACAAAAGCTACTTGGAAGGCATCGTGGGAGCCGATTCTCGCTGCTGGTGGAACGGTAACACTGGGACTTATGTGTCTACTGGTATCTGACCTCGGTTCGAACAAAGCACTTGGCCCAGTTGGTGGTATTGGTATCGTTCTGGCGGTACTGTCGGCACTGACGTTCCTGCCCGCCGTACTGCTACTATTTGGCCGTGCTGCATTTTGGCCGCGTCGTCCAAAGTATGACGAAGGGCGACAGGCACATAGTTTTCGCGCAAATCACCCACTTTGGAGCCGTGTCGGCGACCTCGTAGGCAGGCATCCGCGACGCTTATGGGTAAGTATTACTGTAGTGTTGCTGGTTGGCTGTATCTTTGTGCCGCAGTTCCGTGCCGAAGGAGTATCGCAAACTGATTTGATTCTCGGGTATTCTGAAGCACGCGATGGACAAGATGTACTGGATCGACATTTCCCTGGCGGCTCTGGTACGCCGCTATACGTACTGACACCAAAGAGTGATACACAACAAGTTCTTACTATGCTCGAAGCCGATAAAGGTATTGATACCGTGAGTATACTAACGACAAACGACAAGCTGCCCTCCATGCCAGTTGGACGTTATGAGCAGGAAATTCGTGATACGATTCGCGAACAAGTTGTTTCAAAGCGTGATGAACAGATAGCTGCACTCAAGTCGCAGACTGCTATGCAAATGGCAGGCTATCCTGAGAGTGCTATTCAGGAGGTTATTGAACAGCAATTGGCTCGGGTTCCATCTGTCGATACACTTGTTGCACAGGCATATCCGTTTGCGGATGAGTCACCAAAGGTAGTCGATGGATTTGTCGTACTGCAGGCGGTTGTCAAAGAACCGGCAAGCTCACCCGAAGCGCGCGACACCGTCGCACGCTTACGAGGTGCCGTACAGGCTGATCATCCTGAAGTAAAGTTTGGCGGTATTAGTGCAATCCAACTCGATATCAATATTGCCTCTGAGCATGATTTACGAACAATCATCCCGCTCATTCTCGTGGTGATTACGATAGTCCTCATGCTTCTCTTGCGTGCGATAGTTGCTCCTATCATCTTGCTGCTAACAACTGTACTGTCCTTCGGGGCGACAATTGGTCTTGCGGCAATACTATTCAACAATGTCTGGCAGTTTAGTGGTGCAGACCCATCGGTAGTCATATTCGGATTCGTCTTTTTGGTGGCGCTGGGTATCGATTACAATATATTCCTGATGACACGTGTTCGTGAAGAAACGAAGACACTCGGAGTGCGCAATGGTACGCTCAAGGCATTGATTGTGACTGGAGGTGTCATTACGAGCGCTGGCGTCGTACTCGCGGCAACTTTTGCCGCACTGTACGTCATCCCCATTCTTTTCTTGGCGCAGATTGCCTTTGTGGTAGCATTTGGCGTCATGCTCGATACACTCATTGTACGGTCGCTCCTCGTCCCGAGTCTCACGCTCGAGATTGGCAAGCGGGTATGGTGGCCATCGAAACTCTCTCGTAGCAAGAAGTAGTTAATCTTTGAACTGTTTCCACGCAATGATTATGCCTAGGCAGGCAACGCCAATTGCGACAGTGAAGGTGCCTGCTTGCCAGAGCCACGCTACAGTAGCTAGTAGGAAACAGAAGGACGCCGCTCCTATTCCGATGCTCATCTCCTTCATGCAAGCATAGACAAGACCTTTGTGCTTGATCTTTTCGTGGAAACGAGCGGTGAAGCTACTGTCAAAACTGTTCCAGAGTGTGTCGTACACGGCCTTGATACCCGCAACTAGCAGGGGTGTTGATGCAAGGAGAAACGCAAGATGACCGCCAATAGATAGACCAGAGGCAAGTTCGTTTGATTTTATACGGTTTTTGTCGGTGAAGAGACCGTAGATCAGAGTAAAGATCATCTGCGCCATTAGTACACTGATCATGATGACGCCAAAGAGCTGGAGCGACTCCACGACAAAATACACGAGGAGCGCTACGACAACGTTATTAAACGCCATAGGCCATGAGAAACCAACAAAGGCCTGGAAGTCCCGGCGAAACTCCTGCGCAAAGAATCGTTTGAATACGTGACGGAGGCTACCAGTGGCAACATGTGGTAGATCACCGAGCAGTCGAAGTATCGCGAGAGATGCAGCGGTTAAGAACACTGCAGCAAGGGCAGCGACAGGCATGAATGAGTGCCAAACGGTGACAGAGTAGGTTGCGAAGCCAACGGCCAATGAAGCGCATATTGTGGTGAGGACGATTTCCATGGTAAGAAAATGGCCGCGTGTACGGTTATTTATAAACACAGCCTGGAGGTAATGCTTGACAGGATGGTAGATGCCACGGGAGAGAGCATATAGCAGGAAGCTTGCAAATCCGATAGCTGGTGCCGTAGCGTACATGCCGAGAGCTACAAAATAGAGCACCAAGATACCGTTACTAATGAGAATAGCCTTTTTGGGGCCAAATCGTCGGGTGAGGAGACTTCCTAATGGCGTGAATAGGGCACGCGCAAAAAATTCGAGTCCAAAATAGAGAAGTACAAGGTAAAGGGGGAGCCCCTGAAGGAGCAGGTGCGCTCCGATGAACGACAACATGAGTGCCGATGCAAACTGTACACAGATTGCATTGAGGTATAGTGCTAAGTAATTGCGGTCGCGAAGGTAACTTTCCATGACTATATGAACTTTCGTCTAGTATAGCACTAAATTCATACCAACCTTACAGAACGCCCGCCTCAGTAAGGCGTATTCTTGAGTGGTATACTTTTTATTGTGTAGTACAATAAAAAGCAAGAGCATGAACGAAGAAACGACAAATAAGCTATCTGACCGCAAGAAATCTACGATGATTCTACTTGTCGTGATTATGGCGGTAGTGATTCCGCTCGGGTATTTTACGAAAGTTATCCCCTTTACTTTTACCGCGATCAACTGTGGAGCTATGCCTGTTAAAACGCAGGGACATGTGGGTCAAAAGATGTACACACTACCAGGCGAGCGTGGATATGGCATCAGTATGTTTAGCGACTATAACTACTGTACCGAAGAAGAAGCGGTAGCGGCAGGATACGAGCGAAGTACCCTCTATCGCTAAAATAGGCGTATAATAGGTAGTACATACAAACGCATAATGATTAAGGAGGTGTACGTATGTGGGATCTCGTAGCATGGCTAGTAGTTGGTGGTCTTGCCGGCTGGATAGCTTCAAAAATCATGAAAACCGATAAAGACATGGGTGTAGTCGCAAACATTGTTGTCGGTATCGTGGGTGCACTGGTTGGCGGTTGGCTATCGCGTACACTGTTTGGTCTCACGGTAGACGCTAACGGATTTAACCTACTGAGTCTACTCGTCGCTATTGGCGGTGCAGTACTCTTACTCGCGATGATCAAGCTCGTAAAGCGATAAGGGGGTACTTCTCCCTAGATAAAAAACAGCCGCGTTACTGCGGCTGTTTTTTATCCAAGTCTTCAGGTTTAGGATCTGGAGGAGGTGTTGGTTCAGGTGTCGGCACTACTTGGGGGAATCGTTCGGTGTGAAAATCTCGTAACATATCACGTATTTCTATAATCGCACGGTTTGCGCGCCATTTGTTGACAATACTGACACAGTAGAGGGCTGTGAGAACAAAGGTGAGTATAGTGACAATGATGATAAACGGCATAACTGCGGCTATCAACGCGTCAAAGTTTATGAGGCTACCTCCGCTTGCTTGTCCACCAAGTAAATCGGTAAGTTGATCTATTTCGCTAGCGTCCATATGTACTTAGCATAGCATAAAGCACTAAAGGAATGCTTCTGAGACTGATTCGCCATTATGAACACGTTTGATGGCTTTGCGGATGAGCGGTACTACGCTAATGACATCGATGAGTCCTTCGGGAGTTCCGTTTGGTAATCTCAGTGTATCGGTGACAGCAATACGCTCGATCGCACCCTCGTCCTTTGCCTTGACGATATTGTCGATCGCACGCCCCGATAGTACGCCGTGAGTGGCGATGATACTGACGCCACTAGCTCCGAGACTACGCAAGGTTCGTGCACCCTGTAGTATTGTGCCGCCAGTATCAATCATGTCGTCGATCATGATACAGTGCTTGCCATCCACTTCGCCAACTACGGTGCCAGTTTCAACTTCGTTTGCACCGGTGCGAATTTTGTCGACGATCGCACGCCCCATTTTATGTCGGTCAGCATAGCGACGGTTCATCTTTGAGCGACCCGAGTCGGGGCTAACCATAATGAAATCGTCGCGGGTTTCGTCGTCATACAGAGAACGCACATAGTCATCGATGACAAGGTGAGCGGGTATAGCGGTGTATTCTATATTGAAGTCTGGGAGAAATCCGGCAGCCTGGCCTGAGTGAGGATCGATTTCGATAATACGGTTTACTCCAGCTGCGGCAAATGCCCTCATGACAAGTGGACCCATGAACGACTCGTGTGAGTTGTCTGGTCGGTCGGCACGACTGTATCCTCGATACGGCATAATTGCGGTGACATCAGCGGCACTGGCACGTCGAGCAGCGTTGACGAGTGCTAGGTGCTCCATTATGTTTGCATCGACATCGGGACTACCATGTGATTGGATGATAAACACATTATCTCCGCGAACCGCAGTGGCATTCTCAGTATCCCTATCAGGTACCTCGGCCTTTACTTCTCCATTAGAAAATCGTGTTATTTTTGGCCTGTCAAACGGTAACTTTAGGCTTTTGGCGACATTTTCGGCGAGTGTGGGATCGTATTTTCCTGAAAAAATTCTGACGTTGGATTCGTTGTTTCGCTTCTTCATATCTTTAGTATGGTAAGCTGGCTACAGAAAAGCAAGCGAAACTCGTGAAAACAATGTCAACAAATATTGAGCAGTTACTCCAGCGCTACCCGATTGTCTCTGATCAGGTTGATGCTCGAGAGCTCGCTACACTACTACGCGAGCTCGGTAGAGTGCTAGTGCATCATCCGTCTGGTGCAATTGTAGAGCTAGGGTGCTATGTCGGTACGACCTCGCTATTTATCAGGAGAGTACTTGATAGCGCGGATGGTGACTATGACTTTCATGTCTATGATTCGTTTGCAGGGTTGCCACCAAAGACAAGTAAAGATCAGAGCGTCGCGGGTGATCAGTTCGTAGAAGGTGAGCTCCATGCTTCGCGCAAACAGTTTATGATACACTTCAAAAAAGCTGGGCTGCTACCTCCGACGATACACAAGGCTTGGTTTTCGGGCCTTACGCTAAACGATATGCCAGATCAAATTGTTTTTGCGTTTCTCGACGGTGATTACTATGAATCGATTCGTGACTCTCTCGCCCTTGTAGCACCAAAGTTATCTGAAGGTGCGGTTGTGGTGGTCGATGACTATGCAAATGAAGCGCTGCCGGGTGCAGCGAAAGCAACTGATGAGTGGCTGCGACTACATGGCAAGACGGCTCGTGTCCAAGCGAGCTTAGCGATTATACACTGGTAATATTGACTGTATAAAACTGCTATAATGAATCGTGATGAAAACGATTATCGTACTATTTGGGATCACAGGTGATTTATCGCGCCGCAAGCTACTGCCTGCACTCGAAGCAATCCACGGTGATTTGCCAAGTGACCTCGAACTTATAGGTGTGACACGCCAAAACGTACAGGCAGCCGACGTACTATCGAGCCAATCAGTGCTATTGCCACAAACGACAATTGTCATGATGGATCTCAATACTCAAAGTGACTATCAGCGGCTTTGGAATGATCATCTGGCTACGCCTGATGTTCAGGTGCTTGTGTACTTGGCGGTGCCGCCACTAAGCATACCTTCGATCATCGATCATCTGGGTAGCGCAGGTTTCCGACAGTCAAATGTAAAGTTGTTGCTCGAGAAACCTTTTGGTGTTGATGAGGAAACGGCAGAGCAGCTGTTTCACAAAGTCTGTAATACATTCGATGAGTCGCAGCTGTATTTTGTTGATCACTACCTTGGCAAACGAGTAGCACGGGATATTGTACGGTTTCGTGAGCAAGCAGTAACCCTAAAGTCTGTGTGGAACCATGAGAATATCGATCGGGTCGAAGTGATAGCATCGGAAACTTTGGACGTAGAGGGCAGAGCAGCATTTTACGAGCAGACAGGTGCATTACGCGATGTACTGCAGGGTCATCTACTGCAGTTGTTAGCATTGACTATTCTATCGCTTGACGACTTCCAAGGTGTACTGCCAGTTCAACGTGCTCAAGGCCTACTAGAGCTGCAGGCGGCCGATCCGGCGTATGCAGTGCGCGGTCAATACGACGGGTATCGCGAGGAAGTTGGTAGTCCGAATTCACGCGTTGAAACATATGCCGAGCTCACTGTTTACTCCGATGAACCACACTGGAATGGTGTGCCAATGGTGCTTGCGACAGGCAAGGCACTTGATCAAAAAGAGACATTGGTTCGTGTCTACTTCCGTGTGACAAATCATCTCGCTGGTGGCGTACTGACATTCAACATTCAACCTGACTCAGGGATTGTTGGTGAGTTTGAGGGCGACGGTCACCTAGCGCAGTCGATCCGTGACGAGATTGCACGGTTTCAACCGGGAAGCTCGGGTGAGGGCTATGAGAATATATTTCTTGATGCACTACGAGGTGATAGAACGTTCTTCGTATCACGACACGAAGTGCTCGCCAGTTGGCGTGTGGTTGGTCGAGTGCTCGATGCTTGGCAGTTGAGTAGTATGCCACTTGTGACATACGAAAAAGGTGCATCGATTGATAGTATTCGTTGCCAGTATAGAGAGTGCTAGCGTTTCGTCTGTAGCTTGTCGCTGCGACGTTTCTCGACTAGTATACTTGAGATTACCGCAGCAGAGATGAGAACTAGACCGATTGAACCTGTAAACCATTCTGGGGGCTCAATATGGTAGAGTTTTACGAACATGATAATACCAAGTAGTAGAATCGCCCAGTGTGCACCGTGTTCGAGGAACCGGTATTTACCGAGTGTGCCCGCACGTAGTAGGTAGATGGTCAGCGAGCGTACCCAAAGTGCACCAGCACCAAGTCCGGCAACGATTAGGATGATATTGTCGGTTATAGCAAAAGCGCCGATCACACCATCGAGCGAAAATGACGCGTCAAGCACTTCGAGGTATAAGAACGATGTAAACGCTGCCATGCCTGTGAGGACTTTTGCCTGTGACTGCTTGGCAGCGAAGTATGCGCCAAAAACCTCGAGCCCCATGTGTAGGATGATACCTGCAATACAGGCTACGAGTACGGTCATGCGGTACTGAGGATCTACGGTCGAGTAGAGTATGAGAGCGGTTCCTAGCATAACGAATGCCTTGAGATTCTCGTACTTACCAGCGGCAGCGAGTTTATTCTCTATCTTGCCTAGCCAGTGGATGTCTTTGTGGCGGTCCATAAAGTAACTGATACCAATCATGATTAGGAACGAGCCGCCGAACGCATCGATCAGTGGTGCCGAGTGGTGCAAGAGGTCACTGTATTCCTCTGGCTTATTGAATGCGAGGTCAAGTACATGCTGGAAGCTTGTATTGCTCGCAATCATCACAATCAAAATAGGGAAGAGGAACCGTACGAGGAATACTGCAATAAAGATGCCGACGGTCAAAAAGATTGTCTGCCATCTCTTTGACATTCGTGCGAGCACTTTGCTGTTAATGACGGCGTTGTCAAAGCTAAATGTTACCTCCAGCAGTACAAGTACCGCGAAGAGCCATAGCCAGCCTGGTCCAAGTTGAAACGTAACATAGAATCCTAGTGCAAGCGTGAGAACCGCAGATACCCAAAAAATCCTGAGAGGATGTGCGGCATGAAGATTTTTCATATGTATGTAGTATAGCACTTGCGGTGACAATGCTCTACTATAGAGGTATGATCACCTATTACCGGAGTGAAAAATCAGGTGTTGGCGTCGTCGAACAGGAAAGGGCCCGTCCAGGAGATTGGGTTCGATCTGAACGACCAAACACGAATGATGTCGAAGCATTGTATGCATTTGGGCTAGACCCAGACATTTTGACTGACGCACTCGACCCTCACGAGGTTCCCCGTATCGAACATGATGATGGCTGGACCTATTTCATCACGCGCGTCCCTGATGTTGGTGATGACTTCAACGACTTTACGACACCAATTATGTTTGCGCTTAGCAAAGATCAGACAGTTACAGTAAGTCGTGACCTGTTGGGACGATTATGGCAACCATTCATTGATTCAAACCGTGCCGTGACAACCAACCAGTCTCAACTTTTCCTTAGCATGGTCGAGATGATCTTACAGTCATACCAAAAGCGCGTGGCTGCCATCAACCGTCAGATGCGGTCGGTGACGAGCGACGTCCAACGGCTTCGTCCAAGTGATATTGCTGTACTCGTAGAATACGAACGTAAGTTAAATGATTACCTTGACGCATTGATACCAACGAACGTTGCATTGGAAAAGACGCTTAATCCACGTTTCAAGTTAATTCGACTAAACGAAGATGACCAGGACCTCGTGGAGGATCTCTCAGTCGATATCGAACAGGTGATCGCCCGCTGTAAGTCACTCCTACGTACTATCACGAATGTACGGGACAGCTTCCGTGCTGTCATGGATACCAGGTTGAACGAAACGATGCGAATTCTTACGGTGGCGACGCTTGGTTTGACGATTCCTACGATGCTTGCAGGGTTGCTTGGTATGAATGTCGACTTTCCCTTTGATACGCATGGGGCAACGGCATTTTGGATCGTTGTTGCGGTAAGTATCTCTATGGCAGTAGGAGTGAATTACTACTTTTTGCGTCGACGGTAGTCAAGAAAACCTGATAGTTTCCTGACAAAACACTCATTTTGTTATTTACATAAATGTATAACTTGTATAACATGTATAACTATGATGAATAAACATATATCACTTGCTGGAACCGCAACGGTCGGTCCAAAAGGGCAGGTAGTCATACCTGCTGAAGTGCGTGAAGCAATGGGTATCGAACCCGGTACAAAGCTGATCGCATTCTACATAGCGTCAAAGAAATCAATTGCGTTTGTTACCGAAGCGCAGGCCCAAGTGCATATCCAGCAAATGGGTGAAGAATTCACACGTCTAAAAGAAACATTAGAGAAGGAAGGGTAGATACTATGCATCATCACTTATCCTTGCGGAGCAAGGTAATTATATTGGTGTCAGTGCTCGCGAGTATGTTTTTGGTCGCGCTTGACCAGACAATCATCGCTACCGCGCTCGGTAAAATTGTTGAAGAATTCAACGCATTTGACTCGCTCAGCTGGATTGTTACTGCTTACCTTTTGACTACAACAGTCACGGTACCGATTGCCGGTAAGTTATCTGACCAATTTGGTCGACGTACACTACTGCTTATTGGTGTTGGTATTTTTGCGCTTGGGTCGCTCTTTAGTGGTATGGCGGGAAACGTCAACGACCTCATCTATGCTCGAGCTTTTCAGGGTATCGGTGGCGGTATCATTACCGCAAATGCCTTTACGATAATCGGTGATCTATTTGCTGCGCGCGAACGCGGTAAGTGGCAGGGCTTGTTTGGTGCCGTATTTGGCCTCAGCTCAATCGTTGGTCCTCTCCTGGGCGGCTGGTTGACCGATGGTCAAAAGCTCTTTAGTCTCACAACAGACTGGCGCTGGACATTCTTTATCAATGTGCCAATTGCAATCGTCGCGTTTGTGCTAATCGCTATCTATTGTCCTGCACTTCGTCGTGATAAGCGACCGACTATCGACTATGCAGGTGCGACACTTCTCACAATTGCTCTCGCGACACTTGTGCTAGCGGTCGATAATACCGACGTGATTTTTAAAGGCTTTCTAGAAGCAACAGGATGGTCACTTATGACACTTCGTGTAGTTATGTATAGTATTGTCGTGGCCGCTACCGCAGGGTTTGTAGCTATACAGCGGCGCGCCAAAGAGCCTATCTTGCCACTCCGTTTCTTTGCAAACCGTAACTTTGTGAAGATCATGGGAATTGCTACCTTGTTTGGTGGTGCGTTTATGGGAGCTATCCTCTACCTGACACAATTTAATCAGCAGGTATTTGGTGCAACGCCTACGCAATCTGGCCTGATGCTCCTTCCAATGGTCGCTGGTTTGATGACGACATCGATCATCTCGGGTCGTATCATTTCAAAGACCGGTCGCTATAAGATATTTATGCAAGTTGGTATTGTTGTAGCAACCATCATGATTCTCCTTCTGTCGACACTTACACCCGAGAGTAGCTATGTATTCGAGGCGGTCATCATGGTACTACTTGGTGCAGGACTCGGTGTCGTAATGCCGGTTATGAACCTTGCAGTACAAAACGAGTTCAAGCAGCAGGACATTGGTGTTGCGACGAGCTCGAGCCAGTTGTTTCGCAGCCTTGGGTCGACGATCGGAGTCGCGGTATTTGGTGCGATGTTAACTGCGGGACTCGTGAGTGGCCTAGGAAGCGACTTGGTAAAGAGCGATCCGTATATTCACGCTATAGCAAGTAGTCCAGCGGCAAGTCACCTGGGGGATTTGACCGATTCAAGCACGCTGCTAAACCTAAATATGCCCGATACTAAGTCTAGGATTACAGAGGCATTTGAGAAAAGCATTGTGGCGCTCCCTGCGCCCGTTCAAGAAGCAGCTCGCAAAGATTTCCTTGCGAATCAAAGCGCCTACGCGAGTAAAGTGACCCATGCATTTGCAAGTAGTCTTCATACGATCTTTCTCGTTTCTGCTAGTCTAATGACTGTCGCTGCCGTCCTTGTCTTTAGTCTCAAAGAAAAGCTTCTGCACAAGGCAGATGAAGACGATACTCCAGGCATTGCGTAAGGAGTTACAAAGTGCCCATGCTTGCATCAAAAAGCTTGCATTTGCTACGCTACTAGCTGGATTTAAATGCAGGTGAAATACAAATACCAAATCTAAAGGTCGACATGACGCCTGCGGTAAACGAATCCAACACCACGCATCGGTAGAAGATGCAAAGGAGTTACAAACACATGCCAATAGCAATCGAATTTGCTCCAAGTCGGAGTAAAAAGATCGCGGTGGATGTGGTGCCTGCCGAATGGCAGCTGTATATCGCACACTAGCAATAGCGTATACGCTAAAAAACCGCTCGTTCACGGGCAATAAAAACACCCCAGGCACCGGGGTGTTTTTGAGTTATAAGAAGTCGCTACTCTTTCGTAGCTGATGGCAATGAAATGCCGGCTTCCTTGAGTGCAGGAATGATGACAAGTTTCTCAAATGCGTCTGCGTTACTCCAGACTAGCTGTGCGCCGCTTACTGTTTTGTCGACAAGTTTGTCTCCTGCGTAGTAAAGTCCACCGACATTCTTGTTGCCGATAAAGAACGATGGTGTGCTAGAGACGCCCATTTTGGTGCCAAGTGCCTGATCAAATGCGATCTTCTTTTGGATATTTGTCGCACTCAAGTTGTCACGAAGCTCATCGCCACTGAGTCCGACTGCAGAAGCAAGACCCATAAAGTAGTTGGTACGGTCGGCGCCATTCAGGCCACTCCATGAATTTTGATTTTGGTATAGCTGATCGTGCATTTCCCAAAATTTACCCTTTGTACCTGCAAATTCTGCAGACGATGCAGCAGCGAGTGCATTTGGGTGAATAGTCGTCAATGGGAAGTTACGAAACACAAAGCCAAGTTGATCTTTGTATTTTTCGGTCACTTCTTTTATCACAGGAAAGGCTGATCCACACCCTGGACATTGGTAATCTCCATACTCTACAAGTATGACCTTGCTATCTTTCTTGCCAAACACGTGGTCACCTATATTACCATTGCGACTTTCAGCGCTAATCGGTCGAGTAGAGTCAATGTCGGTAACATCAATCTTTGCTTGTCGCGAAAGAGCAATAAGGCCGCCGATAACTCCCACACAAATAACTGCAAATATAATCCATGTTTTCTTTGTCATGTAGTTCCCCTTTGTCCATATAGTATACCGTGCTTGAGAATAGGGGGCAACCAGTAGAGTGGGTGTTACAATGTAATTATGGTAATAGTTGGCTCGATCATTATAGGAGTACTCATCATTCTGCTATTTGGCGTTGCCGCTATCGTTCCGAGACGACCCTCTCTTTCTATATACGAGCTTGAGCGACGGCGCGCTGAGGGTAGTGCCTCTGCTGCAGATGAACTACGGAGGATTGCGGCAATTGATGACATCGTTTCATTGCAACGCGTTCTCGAGGCTGTGTTGATAGTTGTTCTGTCTGTTCTACTGATATTAACATGGTCGATACTAGGTGCATTTGTAGCAATCGCTATTGCGTTATTGTATCGACGCGTGGCGCGATCTGAAGTAGTGAGAGTCAATGCTCAACGTATATTTGATGAATACGAAACGCCACTATTGAGGCATATCGAGAAGCATCCGCATATCACCAAACTGATAGGTGGATTGGTTGACGATACGACAACAAGTGTCATAGGATCTCGTGAAGAACTAGAACATGTCATAGAGCGCTCGACAGGCATACTCTCGATCGATGAAAAGAAGCTCTTACGTAGCAATCTGCATTTTGCCGATAGAACAGTCGAGGAAGTTATGACGCCGCGTGGGGTACTTGAAATAATCGATGCTCATGAAGTATTGGGTCCTATTGTTCTCGATCAGCTTCATAAAACAGGCCACAGCCGGTTCCCGGTTATGAAAGGCGACATTGACCATATCATAGGAGTGCTCCATATCCGTGAGCTGCTAGCGCTTCGTGAAAAAACATCGCAAACTGCCGAGCAATCAATGGAGAAAAAAGTTTATTATATTAACCAAGGTCAGACTCTGTCGCATGCGTTGGCGGCCTTCCTTTCCACTCGTCACCATATGTTTATCGTTGTAAACGAGTATCGAGAAACAGCCGGAGTGATTACACTTGAGGACTGCATAGAAGCATTGATTGGTCGTAAAATTGTCGATGAATATGATGCTCACGACGACTTGCGTGCTGTAGCGGAACGGAACGCTAAGCAAAACAACAACGCTGTCGGTAGTACAGATGTTTAGCAGTTGCTCCACTAGTGGACGTCTCGGCTAAATAGTGGTACAATAAACCTTAATTATGATACATGGCAGCGGTAAGCGTAATAGTAATTAACGGGTCGGCAGGCGAGTGCACCTAGGCGGCCTCGTTTGTGTGAACGACCCGTACTCTCAGCCAACAAACAATTGATCTATAATCCCCAAAGAAATAAGGAGAACTTTCATGAAACGAACCTACACTCGTGACACGCTAGAGAGTATAGGTAGCGATGCTGTCGTGGCCGGCTGGGTACATGCACGTCGTGACCATGGTGGACTAATATTCGTTGACTTACGAGACCATACCGGCTTACTGCAGCTTGTTATTAATCCTGAGAGCCAAGCGGCATTTACGATCGCAGAAGAGCTGCGTGATGAATTTGTAATTCGTGCGCATGGGCAAATTCGTGAGCGTGAGGATGGCCTGAAAAATGACAAGATACCGACGGGCAATGTTGAACTTATCGTCGGGAGTCTTGAAATATTGAATCGTGCTGATACATTGCCAATTCAACCGTTCGCCGAAGCGCAGGCAAACGAAGAGTTACGACTGAAGTATCGCTATCTTGATCTCCGCCGCCCAAAGATGCAGTCGACACTACGTCGACGCGCGGAAATGTTTGCCAAGATTCGTGGCTATATGGAAGGCCAAGAATTCGTCGAGGTGACAACCCCGATTCTTGCTAGCTCTAGTCCAGAAGGCGCTCGTGACTTTTTGATTCCAGCCCGTCTGCAGCCAGGTAAATTTTACGCGTTGCCACAAGCACCGCAGCAGTTCAAACAGCTCCTCATGGTTGGCGGTGTCTCACGCTACTATCAGCTCGCAGCTTGTTTCCGTGATGAAGACCCGCGTGCAGACCGTTTGTATGGTGAGTTCTACCAACTTGATACTGAGATGAGCTTCGTCGAAGACGGCGAAGAAGTTCGCCAAACATTCGACCCACTGATTCGCCAGCTCTCTACTGAGTTTGCCGGCAAAACGCTTGTTTCTGAAGATATCCCACGTATCCCGTATGTCGAAGCAATGGAGCGATATGGTTCTGACAAGCCGGACTTGCGATTTGGTATGGAACTCGTCGAGCTGACTGAGGTTCTCGCTAACACTGAGTTTGGTGTGTTCAAGAATGCTGAGTGTGTCAAGGCGATCCGCGTGCAAGGTGGCGCAAGCCTGAGCCGTAAGCAAATCGATACTTTCACTGATATCGCAAAAGGCGAGGGTGCCGGTGGGCTTGCGTATATTACGTACGAAAACGGCGACGTGAAGTCGCCCATCGCAAAGTTTCTTTCTGACGCAGAACTCGCTAGCATCAAAGAAAAGACCGATGCAGCCGATGGCGATATCGTCTTCTTTGGCGCTGATCGACGTCTGGTAGTGAACAAAGTGCTTGGTAAACTCCGTAGTGTC
Source organism: Saccharimonas sp. (SeqCode) (assembly GCA_049660945.1). Lineage (GTDB taxonomy): Bacteria > Patescibacteriota > Saccharimonadia > Saccharimonadales > Saccharimonadaceae > Saccharimonas. The sequence goes on along the minus strand of JBASZO010000031.1, from coordinate 11,104 downwards.
GCTGGCGACCAGTTCGGATTGAAAGATCCAAACAAAGTAGCGCTCGCTTGGATTATTGATTTTCCGTTCTATGAGTGGGACGAGACGCGCAAAAAAGTTGACTTTGGCCATAACCCGTTTAGCATGCCAAAAGGTGGCATAGCCGCGCTTGATGTCTCCACGGACGAAGAGAAGCTTGCCATCGTTGCTGATCAATATGACATGGTGATGAATGGCTATGAAATCTGTAGTGGTGGTGTACGTAATCACAACCCGGAAGTTCTCTACAAAGTCTTTGGGCTCCTTGGTTATGATAAACAGTATGTCGAAGACAAATTCGGTGCAATGCTCAATGCATTCAAATACGGCGCTCCCCCTCATGCAGGCTGTGCATTTGGTGTCGACCGTATGTTTATGGAGCTTATGGGTGAAGATAACATTCGTGAAGTCATCGCTTTCCCAAAGAATGGGTCGGGCGTTGACCTCATGATGAACTCACCGTCGACTGTTGATAATACGCAGCTAAAGGATCTTGGACTCTAGTGTTACTTCCTGATCACGCCACGTTTGAAGTCAGTACCAAGGCTGCGATCTACAACGAGACCGCTACCAAGGTATTAGTGATGGAGTACGGTGGTGGGCGGATGTATGGACTCCCGGGTGGTCATCTCGACCTCGGGGAGACGCCGTTCCAGGCGATGAAGCGCGAGTTGATCGAAGAACTAGGCGTTGATCAGGATTTCGATCTCGTGCCACAAGATTTCTTTGTGCACGAAGGCAATACGAAGCGCCCACGTCTCATCCTCGGCTATGTAGGCTCGGCAAACGAAGCAACAGCATTCGTCTTTGATTCTCATGATTATGATGAGCGCGGTATATGGATGGATCGAGAGATGTTTGCAGCCACGCCAATTTCGGATGGCTATCGTGCCTTTATCAACAAACACTGGCCGACCACCTAGAGGCTTGCTGTTTACTTAAAGAATTGCTTCAAGTTTAGCGAAGTCTTGCTTGAGGCTTGTTGTGGTATGTAGCAGTTCGTTCAGTGTGCGGAGCTCTCGGTAGAATACCAAGTCGCGAACACAGAGTGCGGCAAACCACCACCAGCCCATGCCTCGTGTTTCGAGTAGTGCGATGATCTTGTTGACGAATACGTCAAGTTGCTGATGCTGAAATCGTGATAAACGCTCTCGGTAGAGGGTAATAGTGATAAGCGATGCAGTCATGTAAATAATTGTCGACGCAATGATAAGAGGGATATATATGACAAGAAGTAGCCACCACCATTCATTTAGGAAGCTGGCGAGTACCCATATACCGGCAAATAGAAGAATGAGAAGTACGCCATCGATAAGTACAAACAGGCGAATGGCTTTTTTTGCGATGTGTGCGGATAGGGCTCGGAGTACGCGTACTTTTGGTCGTAGTGCCATACGTAGACTACTTCTCTCTTATCCATGCTCTATACGCCTGGCGAGCTTTTAGAACTTTCGGTGCTATGACGATGCTGCAATAGGGGTTGCCTGGGTTCTGCGCGAAGTAATCTTGATGCTCTGTCGGTGCCGGGTAGAAACCGTTCATCGGTTCGAGTGTTGTAACGATTGGTTTGCCCCAGTGTTGTTGCGCTCTTTCAATAGCATCACGAAAAACATCGAGCTGTTCATCGTTTGTGTAAAACATCGCGCTACGGTACTGCGTACCCTCATCTGCTCCCTGACGGTTGAGTGAGGTCGGGTCATGACTGAGAAAGAAGAGGTCAAGTATGACTTCTATTGGCACGACGTTTGGATCAAATGTCACCTATACACACTCCGCATGGCCAGTGTATCCGCTAGCGACTCTGTAGTAGTCGGCATCTGCCTCGCTACCCCCAGCAAATCCACTGACTACTGATGCAACTCCTCGAATTTGCTGGTACACTCCATCGAGGCACCAGAAGCATCCACCGGCTAATGTAAAAGTTGTCATACATTCTAGTATACTCTCTAGGTATAATAGAATATATGGATGAATTTCGGAGATTACTGGCGCAAAGGGGTGAGGAACTGTATCGTTCGATGCCGTGGCGTGAAGATACGCGTCCTTATTATGTACTTGTGAGTGAACTCATGCTGCAACAGACACAGGTATCGCGTGTTATTCCGAAGTTCGATGCATTTATTGCGCGATTTCCTGACGAAGTAGCTCTGGCAAGTGCAAGTCTGGCAGAAGTAGTGCAGCTGTGGCAAGGACTTGGCTACAATCGTCGTGCAAAATTTTTACATCTGGCGGCACAAATGATTGTTCAGGAGTTTGAGGGGGCATTCCCCACTAGCGTAACAGATATCCTGCGGTTGCCGGGAGTTGGTAAAAATACAGCGGGCGCGATTCTTGCGTATGCATTCAATACACCAGCGGTCTTTGTTGAGACAAACGTACGAACGGTGTATATTCACCACTTCTTTGCAGATAACTTCAGTGTGACTGACAAAGAGATTGAAGAGCTAGTGGAAGCAACGATTGATAGAGAAAATCCTCGCCGGTTTTATCAGAACCTTATGGATTATGGTACATGGCTGAAGGCGTCTGGAGTTCGTAATATAGCGCAAAGTCATCACTACAAAAAGCAGTCGCCACTTAAAGGGAGTGTTCGTGAAATTCGTGGTCAAATTGTCGCACTGCTCGCTAGTGGTGAACTATCCGAAACTTCGTTACGACAAGCTCTTCCGCATGACGAACGGTATGCGGTTGCTCTAGCCGGACTCATACGCGATGGGCTCGTTACACAAAGTCACAATCGTGTTCGTCTAGCTGCCTAAGACAGCAAAACAGTGGTAAAATAAGGAGTGAATGATATATCGACGGTTATTATTGCCATTGATCGCTGTACTCACACTCGTGGGGCCTGTTGCCTATGCTGATGATCAAATGAGTGCAGTCTTGACGGGTGATCAAATCGCTTTGATTCGTGAAAACTGCTCAAGTGTACAGGCGGCAATGATGCGCCTTCATGCAAATGACGCGCTTGCACGCGTGCACCTTGGGCAAGGCTACGAGACTATCTCGGCGCGATTGATGACCCCTATGAATACTCGTGTCGTCATAGAAAAATACGAAGGATCCGCACTGATACGTACCGCCGCTGATTTCAATCTGCGGCTTGATCAATTTCGCAATGAGTACCAGCGCTACGATCAGACGATTACAAAAATAATCCAAATGAAATGCGAAAGCGATCCGAAAGGGTTCTATAGTAGTATCGAGCAAGGCCGAATGTATCGAGCCGAAGTTCGAAACTCAGTCGTGACGCTAGGGAATTTGATTGGCCAGTACCGTACGCAAGTTGATGAGTTGCGGACATCGGTTATTGGAAAAACTACGGAGACAACACGATGAGCATTGACGAGCTCCGTAGCGAGGCATTCACTATGACCGCATGGCAGCGTCATCGTTTCCTAGTGCTCATCGCGGGTGTGATTGCTATATCTTGCGTGATGGTAGCGGTTGCGTTGCATTTGTACAACACTAGTGGTGCGGCACAAGTAGATCTTAGTCGACCCGGGTATCAGGATGTTCGTAGCGAGGCGTCCCGAGACAAGGTGCCCGACAGTTCTTTTCCGTCTACTGGTGACCTAGATGCCGCTGCATTTAAGCAGTTTAACGAGATGTATGACAAGCATGCCGGTCGCGTCGTAGGCGTAGACAGTTTTGATGAGCGAGCATTGACCGATGAATCACTACAAATCTACCGCGACCAAACGGTTGAACCAGAACAGTAATCTCTTTTTGTATATTTATCGTTTTTTCTTTGCGGCAGCTACTTGTGTGACCAGGGTTGTACCGATTGCGATATCTTTTTCTTCAAATTTTACGAGTAGTCGACGGCGCATTTCTGCAACGACTGACCACTGGTCAGAAGGTTGGGTTTTGCCAGAGACGATTAGGTTGACTGCAGTGGAAGTGAAGTCTCCCATCATCACGTACTGAGGTGCTTCAAGAACCTTATCTTTCCATTCTGGTTCAGCGGCGAGCGCAAGACCGGTTTTGTTGATGATACCAACGACACGGTCGATGTCGGTCTCGGGTGTAACGGCAATCGTAAATCGAGCCATGCTGTAGCCCATAGTTTTGTTGATAACGTGCTGTACCATGCCATTAGGAAAATAATGAACATTGCCGTCTGGGTCACGCAATACCGTTGAGCGTACGCCAATACGTTCGACGGTACCACTAAATCCTTCAATATCGATGACATCTCCGACTCGGAACTGATTTTCACTGATGATAAACACACCAGAGAGGAAGTCCTTTACGAGTGACTGCGCACCAAATCCCAGTGCAACACCTATAATTCCTGCACTTGCGAACAGTGGTGCAAGTGCCTTGTAGTCAAAAAACTGTACAAAAATGCCATACGCCGTCAAAACAACGACAAGTATTCGCCATACATTTGCAAATAGGACACTCAGTGTTTTTTGGCGCTTCTCCAGGTCCTTTTTGTGGAGCGTCTTTTGGTATGCAGTCACAAATACATGTGACATAAGCCAGTTAACAACTACTGGACCGATAAGGTAGAAGACGCCACCGACGAGGATAATACCGAGTGTTCCGAGAATTTGTTGCCACATAGTGCTAGTATACCATTTATGCTTTCTTGATTAGCCTCTTAGTGCATGCCGTCCGATTGTGATGAGATGTTTATCGCGATAACTTGCAAGCGCGCTATGGTCTAGTCCGCGGCGTTTTATAAAGCTACTAACTCGCTCAGATCCTATATAGTGAGGTAAACTAACGTAACTCGCGCCATGTTCGTATAGGTCGGCTGCCTCGGTATAGTTATTTGCATGACAGACGAAACTCATCGTTTGGTTATGGCGACGTATGTATCGTAGCAACGCAAGATTTGTGCTCGCGTCGGTCATTGTACTGACGATAAGTTGCGCGTGAGCTGCGTTGATTTCTTCTAGGAACTCTTCGTCGGTAGCATCGCCGTAGGCATGTCGGATTCCTTGGGCATCTAGGTGGTCGATGATATCGGGGTCGTAGTCGACAACCAGATAGCGTTGTTTCATTTCACGGAATGCTTTTAGGAATTCATGCCCGCCTTTGTGGTATCCGATGAGTATGACAGGGTAGAGAGGACGGCGGTGCACACGCTCGCTGGTATTTGTTCGTTCAAAATGCCGTAGTGGTTTTTCGAGGAGCTTGTAGAGCTGATCATCGTACTTCATGAGGTAGGTGGATAGGCCGATAGTAATCAGTGCTACAAGGGTGATGACCGCTACCGCTTCGTGTTGGATAAGACCTGTCGTTGCGGCAAACATAACAAGAATAATCGAGAATTCGCTGATCTGGCTAAGGTGGATTGCGGCCTTGAAGCTCGTGAGTTTTGTATACCGTTGTACTCCTAGGGTTGCCAGTAGTATGAACGGCTTACCGATCATAACCACTAATGACAGAACGATCGCAGGCACGAGACTTTGTGCAATAGCATTGAATGTAAATGCCTCACCAAGCGTCACAAAGAATATGACAACAAAGAAGTCTCGTAGTGGCTTAAGTTTTGCGGCCATTTCGGTGGCATAGGGAAGTCCTGCTAGGCTAACGCCGGCAAATAGCGCGCCAACTTCGTACGAAAAGCCGACCATATGAAATACTGTCGCGACAATCAGTCCCCATGCGATACTAAAGAGAAGCAAAAGCTCTTGTGATGTGGCGAATAACTTACCAATCCGTGGCATGACGAATGCGCCAAGAAACGCGAGTCCACCCCCAAGTAATAGGGCTTTGATTGCCAAGAAGCCAAAAGTCATCGGAGTGAAATGCTCGTTTGAGCTGAGCGCTGCAACTACGACAAGCGCCAGTGTGGCGACAACATCGTCTACGAGTATCACGCCAATTGCGATTTGGCCATAGAGTCGCGATAGCTCTTTGTTGTCCGAAAGAACTTTCAAAATGATAATAGTACTACTGAAGAAAAGCGCGAGTCCCAGTACGAGTGCTGTTGGTACGTCAAACCCGAGAGCAAGACTAGCGCCGTATCCCGCAAATCCTACAGTTGTCAGCAGTACACTTGCGGTAACGAGTGATACGCGACCAAGGCTGCGGATGACACCCGCGTTGAGTCCAAGTCCAATGATAAACAAGAGGAGCGTGATGCCGAGTTCGCTAAACGACTCGAATGCGTCTTTTGCGTGAACGAGATTTAAGACACTCGGGCCTACTATAATACCGGTAAGGATATACCCCATAATCAGCGGCTGCTTTAGCAGTCGCATAATCACTGCAATTACCGCAGCGACTGCAATAACGAGGCTCAGCTGAGTAAAAATCGAATTATCCATAGACTCTATTTGTTTTATGGGTATAGCGGAAAAGCATTAGTACTATTGTGACATAGTGTTTATCATGGCACAAGTCTTAGAGAGAAGGTATACTACTAAGGAATCTATGAACCCAGACGACTATATCATTACACGCAAGCGCAAAAAATATAAGTTTGCGAAATTTTTTAATGCGCCGAACTGTTTTGAATTTGATGATTGGCAAAAAATGCCAGTGGATTACTTAGAGATTGGGGCGGGCACGGGATATTTCAGCGTCGAATTAGCAAAGCGCCACCCCGAACATACATTTGTCGCAGTAGACGTAAAAGCTGATCGACTACAAAAAGGTGCATATAGTGCCATTACGCAAGGAATAACAAATATATACTTTGTACGGGCACGAGGGGATCAGGTCGACATGCTTGCTGATTCCAACTCGCTCAAAGGCATATGGATGACGTTTGCCGATCCCTTTCCGCGCGATCGCAGTGCCGGTAGGCGGTTGTCTCATCCTACGTATTTGCGTAAGTATGCGACATTGCTTGAGCCCGAGGGGCAACTGTATTGTAAGCATGATAACCCAGCATTTTTCCAGTGGACACTTGAGCAGCTTGTTGTGGAGCACTGGGTAATTGATCAGCTGACATTTGACTTGCATGAGTCGGACTTGTCGGACGATTACAAAGTCCTAACTACCTATGAAGAACGATGGCTCGATGAGGGGCGCCAGACGCACTTTGTTCGTGCCATTCCTCCTGCAAAATTAGCGTAGTTGCGAGAGTTGTCCTCGCCACATTGGTTCTGCTTGCTCGAGCATATAGCGTAGACTATCGGCAGGGTTGGCAAACTGTGGACGTTCGCGCATATCGCGCAGTAGGCGACGGCCTATACACGTTGCTAGAGGTGTTGGAACCGTGTAGTCAAGTGTTTCCAAGTGGGAAAAGTCCGCTGATCTTGCGTAAATGCCTTCGATAATAATGACTGGTGTCGCAGTAATCTCTCCGTTATATACCGGCTCGACGATAGAAAAATCAATTTCTCGACGTGGAATTGCTTCACCAGCAACTAGTCGCTCGATGTTTGCAGCCATTGTCGCAGTATCGTAAACCACTGGGTGGTCCCACTGCATCCAAGGTTCCCCATTGTTGTACTGTGTGAGCCAGCTTGCGCCACGATGGTAATCATCGGTAGAGACAACTTCAGAACCAAGCCCGTATCCACGCAGTTTTTGCTGCACTTCACGTACGATAGTGGACTTGCCTGATCCTGATCTACCGGATATACGTACGATGACGGGCGAGTGCTGTGTATATGCCATGAAAATTTCATTCGCTATGTGATCGGTATCTAGCTCGGGTGAGGGAGTTAATGCCTCTACACCTCCGTGTTCACGACGGTACTGCAGATGTGTTCGCCACTCATTGTCAGCAGATCGGTCACCTGTTACCTCGACAAAGCTATCGCCGTATTCGTCGATGAACGCCTGCCATGCGGAGGGGTTTTCGTTTTCACATTGAATATACCCATCTTCGAAATAATCAATCGTAACATCCTGACGGTATGTGGTGCGTAGTTTTCGTCCGACTGGCACGTCGTCTGTTTTGTAGTAGCGGTAGAGTTCGGGTGATACCTCTACTTCAATTTCCATTCGTTTGAGACCCTGGTCGGTAATTTCACCACGGCTCTTGAGACCAGCAGTGTAGCGCAGGCTACCATCATCGCCGAGTGTTTCACGGATTCTGAGGCTAAAGGGTTCAGACGGATGGCTCAGCTGTATATGCTCGATTGGACGAGAAGCTTCACGAAGCTCGCTAAGCTGTTCGGGAAAGATTGGTACGTATTTACGTTCGGTTTCGTGAGGTATATTTTGCTCAAATTCTCTACTAACTGCCAACTTTTCGCTCATACTCTTACTCCTCCTTTTGACATTACTTATAGATGATATTTTCATGATAATGTGATATTTTGAGTAAGTATAGAAAGTAGAGTTTGAGTCAAAAATGATTGAGCAAGAAGTATCCCATCATATTCAGAAATATATTTTGTCAGTGCTGTACCGCAAAAAGAATGCACGGTTTAAGGATCTGCGCAAAAGTGGTGTCGACACCAATCTGTTTAGCTACCATCTAAAACTTCTCGTGAAAGCCAGAATGGTAGAAAAAACACTGTCGGGCTACACATTGGGGCAAAAAGGCCTCGCTTACGTCGATCGTATCAGTGAGAAAAGTATGAATCTTCGGACTCAGCCAAAAATTGTCACAATGATGGTGGTTCAGAATAGCAATGGTGATGTGTTACTACAAAAACGCGACAAGCAGCCCTACATCGACACCTGGACGCTTCCGTATGGCAAACTTCATATTGATGATGAATCGACAGCTGGCGCGGCGGCGCGTGAGGTATATGAAAAACTGGGAGTAGAAAATGCCCCTGTGACATATGCAGGTGACTGCTATATCCGCGTTCGCGTGGGGGGCGAGATCCTCTCGACAACGCTCGTTCATGTCTATCGTTTTGTTTCAGACGCTATTGCCGAAACTGATAGTATTCACTGGGCACGTCCGCACAAGCTGGCGCAGTATGAACTCGCACCAGCGGTTGAACAAATTGTCGCACGAGTGTTCTTTCGTGATCCGATATTTTTCGAAGAGTTTATGATTGAGTGGTAGCGAGCTGTTGCCGTACCCAACCGTCTATCGTACCCGCGCCCATACACAAGACAAGCTTGCCTTCTGATCGCGCTTGCTGAATGGCGCGCCATAGCTCGTCGCCAAACTCTGTTATTGTGACCGAAGTCCTATTCACTAATCGTTCCGTGAGTTGCTCTGGCGTCAAGATAGGAAGATGTAAATCCTCTCGTGTTTGATACGTTGGCAGCCAGTAAATATGTTCGGCGAGCTCCATGCATGTAGTGTAATGGCTTCGAACGGTATGTTGACGAGTGTTCTGATGTGGCTGGTAGATGAGGACAACGTGATCGGAAAGTTCACGCGCCTGGCGAAGTGTTGTGGCTATTTCTACTGGGTGATGACCGTAGTCACTATACAGATTTTCGGCTAGGCGCTCAAAGCGCCTGTCGCTGCCAGGAAACGCTGCCAAGTGCTTCCGTACTTCATCGGATGTGCCAATGCCAAGATACTCAAAGCCTTTTACGACGAGCGTTGCGTTTGCACGGTTGTGGGGACCGGCAATAGGAATATCCATGACTTCATCGTCGCTCAGACACCATGCATCCCGCGGCGGGTTAACATTGATAACTGTTGTGTCGTGTGTCCATAGCACGCTTTGCTGAGACTGCGACAAGAACTGTGTGAAGGCACTGGTATAGTCTGCTTGTGTTGGGTAGGTGTCTGGATGGTCAAAGTCGATGGAGGTTACGAGCGACAGGTGTGGTGAGAAATGTAGAAAGTTGCGGTCAAACTCGTCACACTCATACACGAAGTATTGCGCACTCGGGTCGAAATGACCACTTGGCCCAAAACTAATCGTCGTACCTATTGAGTAGCTGATAGGTATACGCAGTTGCTTAAAAACCCACACGGTCATGGCAGTAGTCGTTGTTTTGCCGTGGGTGCCCGCAATAGCGATGAGCTTTAGTCCCTTTTCTTTGACAATGAAGTTGATGAGCTCGTCGCGTTTGGCGGTATGGAGCCCTAGCTCGCGTGCATGCAAAAGCTCGGGATGGTCGACAGGCAAGGCGGCGGTATAGACGAACCAGTCTAAGGGTGTCGCTCTATGCACTGCATCGAGGTTTGTCCCTGACTGATCGGTTGAGACGGCCACGCCAGCACGCTGTAGTTCGTCGGTAATCGAGCTCGTATGCGCATCACTTCCATAGACTGTGTGGCCCGCATCGCGAGCGATCTCGGCGAGAGGCCCTAGACCAACACCCCCGATACCACAGAAGTAAATATTCATACCCATTAGTATACATGAGTAGTATAGAACAGAGTAGTCGCATCTCGGGCGAGTCGGTGCTATACTGAGAGCTACTGATATGTATAGGTGGGGTGTTATTTGTGGCTGATGTGCGCGATGTCCGAAAGAATCTCAAGCGTCTGAAAATCGTCAGAACGTGGCAGCTTGTATTGCTGCTCATTCTTGCTGGATTTGTTTCTGCGACGTTTCTGCGCCTAAACAACACTGGTATGATCGAGCGGCGAAATGCTGTCTATGCAGCAGACAAAGCGGGAAATGCTGATGACATAATATATCGGCTATCTGATCTTCAGCGCTATGCGGCGTCACGGATGAACGCGGATACGGGAGTGTTTTACCTACAGGAAACGTACAATCGAGATGTACGGGAACTAGTCGAGAAAAGCTCAGCTTCGTCTTCGTCGAACCAAACAGTGAACGATGCTGCTGAAGCAGTATGTAAGCCCCAGTTCTCTAGCTGGTCGCAGGCGTATGTCCAATGCTTTGTAAATGAACTCAACAAACACGGCGGCTCAAATACACTGCCGACGGTGCAGCTGCCTGCGCCAGCACTCTATCGCTACAGCTTTGTTTCACCACTTTGGTCACCAGATTTTGCGGGCTGGTCTCTCGTGGTATGTGCAGTGTTGATCATTGCTATCGTTGCTCGACTCGTTAGCCTCATAGTGTTCAAAATCATGCTCAAGCGACGCTATCAGGAGCTCTAGGGAAGTGACAATTTGTACGATTAGGGGTGAAAAGTGTTGACAGTCCTGTACTCGGCGCGCTAAGCTATCTCGTGTAAGACGCTAATAGGAGGTATAACTAACATGGCTTACAAACACACTAACTCGAAAGGTGTCACCTACTACCTGCACAAGACCGAAGTAACCCTTCGTGGC
>JBASZO010000030.1:0-2825 GCA_049660945.1 Saccharimonas sp. (SeqCode) | reverse complement strand
AGAAGATGGCTCGACAACCCAACCTCAATAATGAGATTCAACACCTTAGATTTATTGCTAAAAGCCAGAAGATTATTAGTGTAACTTTTTGGTAGGATATTAAGCAGATAAGATGCACGCGTTACTGTACCGTATCAATCGCGTCTTTTCTTGTTGTTTACCGAATATACGTCACCAGCAGGATAACTGCAAAAAATAGTGCATAGTAGCCAACTTGGAGTAGTAGTGCATATTTGAATCCTTTTTGATTAAGGAGAGCGACGGCAAGTAAAGTAAGCATCCCGATCAATGCAATCCACGAAACTATCATCAAATAAGCTGAGGTGCTTTGCGTAGTAGCGATTATAAACACCATGGGAAGCAGCGCAATTCCAGATATCCCAGTTAATACGCGGTGAATAGTCGTCATCGTACCTCCACGCTCAGGCATCCATGTGCACACTATCTGAAAGATGACTGCTACTGCCGCAAAGAAAAGAAAGTGCCGGGGCATACCGAGAGATGGCACGAACCATTCAGCAAAGAACAAATACAAAAGCGGGAGAGTTAAGATGAATAATAGTGAGTACAAAACTTCGGCAATCTTACTGTTAGCTACGCGCTGACTAAATGTTTTGCTTAATCCACCAGGAAGCTTGAGTGCGGTGATCAGCAGGCCGACCACAAGTAGAAGAAACGATAGTAAGCCAAGATGTTGCATGAGCTAATTATAACTATATAAAAGTAAAAGCACCTCGCAAGTTGCGAATGGCTAACTATGACTCTATCTGAAGAATTGCCAGGCTAGGAACGCTTCTTGGTTCTTGAGCGAGAATTGCGCTGCATTTTTTTACGCTCAAGCTCGAGTTTCTTATCACTCTGCTCTTCAGCTTCAAGCAGATCTTTTTCTTTGATGCCTTGTTTTTTTATAATCGCATCGAGTTTGATATTAATTGCCAGATTATCCCTGTTCTGGGTGTTCTGAATTATAAATACAGTTAAGAATGTAATGATTGTGGTACTAGTATTGATAATGAGCTGCCACGTATCTGAGAAACCTAGAATGGGTCCGCTTATCGCCCACACTGACAACAAGGCGAGCGCTACAACAAAAACTACCGGTCTGCCCAAGACAGACGACACTTGCGTGGTAAATTTGGTTAATAGCTTATCGAGCTTTTCTTTCATTATATATATGTTATTATAATTATTTTCCCACTAGTGGATGCCACCTCTCATCCTCGCCTTTTTTATATTTCTTTTTAACAGCAGCCCAGGCGACTCGTCTGGCCGTCTCATCGCGACTTGTATCGCCTCGACGATCCTCTGGATCTTTGTATTCATCGTATGCGCTGTTAAAGGTCTCCCGAAAAATGTCTTGTGCATGCTTTGGTAAAACATTTGTCACGTTTTCTGGTAAATCATTGTTCGTTGAATATGGCATGTAGTCCCCTTTCTTAACGCAACTTTCCTCCGGTTACGCCGATTATTTCACCCGACATATAACTCGAGTCATTGCTGGCTAGGAATACGTACAGCGATGCCAACTCAGCAGGTTGTCCTGGTCGGCCGAGTGATGTATCTTCGCCAAATTTGACCAACTTTTCTTGTGATTGGCCATGGCTAGGCTGCAGTGGTGTCCAAATTGGTCCTGGTGCAACTCCGTTCACCCGAATACCTTTTGGGGTGAGCTGCTGGGCTAGTCCTCGTGTAAAGTTCGTAATTGCTCCCTTTGTCGCAGCATAATCTAGTAGCCCTGGTGATGGTTGAGTTGCTTGGATTGAACTTGTGTTAATTATGGTTGAACCAGCTGGCATGTAGCGCAAGGCTTCTTGCACAATCCAAAACATAGCAAATACATTTACCGTAAACGTATCCACAAGCTGGCTGGTGGGGATTGTCGAGATGTCTTCGTTATATATCTGCTTACCAGCGTTGTTGACTACAATATCCAAGCCACCAAGCTCTTTCTCCGCTTTTTTAACCAAATTCCTGGCGAATTTCTCATTCGTAAGGTCACCCGGAATTGCAACAGCATTTCTCTTAGCTGCTTTGATTTCTTTAATTACCTCATCAGCGTCGCTTTGCTCTTTAGGCAAGTACGATATAGCTACGTCTGCCCCTTCGAGAGCGTAAGCTACTGCGACAGCTCTACCAATGCCGCTATCGCCTCCTGTGATGAGCGCTTTTCTACCTGCAAGGCGATTACTAGCTTGATAGCTGCGCTCACCATGGTCAGCTTGAGGTTTTAGCTCTGTTTCAAAACCGGGCTCTTCCTGTGATTGTCTTGGAATTTTGCCCTGTTTATGTTGCTTTCTTGGATCTTGTAAGGTCTTCTTACTGACCATAACTCCTCCTTTCTGCACACATGTACTCTATATATTATAGCGCAAACCGAGCACTAGAAAAAAGCTGTACCTCTAGTATTTAGGAGTTTAAAAACAGTTCGAGAACCGCTTTTTGGTACTTGTTATGGATGGAACTCGAATTTGGCTCCGGCAGCTGGGTCGGCTAAAGCCTCTTCCGCTTGCTTGCCAGAAAAATACTTCGTGCTTTTCTGGCTGCGCTACGCTTCACCGAACCACTTTTGCTCCGCAAAAGATTTGGTTCTCGCGCCAAGCTCTGGTAGCCACGAAAAAAAGAGTCGCAAGGACTCTTCTTTTCGTGGCTCCGGCAGCTGGGCTCGAACCAGCGACCTAATCGTTAACAGCGATCCGCTCTACCACTGAGCTATGCCGGAATACAACGGTTATTATACCCATAAACCTCTGTTAGGGTCAAGGTCGGATTACTCGCCTTGTATCTTGAACTGGCTATTTTGACGGACAAAGGGCACGATGTGGGGC
>JBASZO010000029.1:0-7954 GCA_049660945.1 Saccharimonas sp. (SeqCode) | reverse complement strand
TCTATGCTGAGAATAGCCAGTATCCAAACACTGCTGGAATCATCACTAGTACGACGCACGTCGCGCAAGGTTCAATACCAGCTAACTCCACAACCACTTCAAGCTCTTGGTACTCGGCTCCAGGTGGCGCATTTGCAACCACAGCTTCAACCACATTCACAAGTGCGACTGCAGCACCATCAAACCCTAGAACAATCTACTACGTACCAAACGGCACAAACGGTGGCTGCGCATACTATCGTGACTTTGGCGGCAACGACTGGGAATTCGTGCTCGTCGGAACGGCCACATGTACTTCCGGAGGACCAGCAACCAACGCAACATCAGTAGCTCTCTAGCAGCTTTCGTTGGCAGCTTATTCTAAAAGAAATCTCGCTCATTGCAGTGAGATTTCTTTTAGGATTTCTCGATATTACTTACGCTTGCCCATTCGACTTCCTGCGCGTTAGTCTACTAAAGCTCTAGGAACTGCCGCAACACGGCGGTAGCACCTTCACAGAATGGGAGCAAAAATGAGACGTGTACGCATCTTAGCGCTTGGTGCGCTAACAACAATTTTGATTTTAATTGTAGGATTAGTGGCGCCGCAAAAAGCCAACGCCACAACCAGCTACGATAATATAACGGTAAGCGGCGGTTCGTTCACAATCTCATATCATGGTCAACCCTGGACAAGCGTAGCATGCACTCAAAACGTACTTGACCTTACGACCAGGTGGCGTGACTTGATTCTTGATGAATCAAAATGGGATATTGGCGGTGGAGCTTCTACAGCCGATCCAACAGATGCGATTGAAGATTTTGAAGACGCACTGACTAGAGGTAACGGGTGGGGTGTTACGCAGGTATATAATACCGACGCAGGATTGAATAGTTTTGGTAGTAGCTTGATGGCCTATGGAGGTGAGCAGGATACTTGGCTGCAAGTATGGTGGAACGATACAGGCACCGCATCCTTTGAGCATACTTCTCCCTACGGACCGGTTCTAACGGCTGATGGCAACGTTCATGTTGCCATCATCTATTTTTCCGGTGCAAGTGGTCACCAATGTGAGCCTCGCGTAACACAGCATGCGCTGGACAATACTGCCCCGAGCGTCCTCACTACGCTGGCTCTCGACAACGACGCCTACACGTACTACCACTGTGCTCCGGTTTTTCTAAACTTTGATATAGATAGAGTACCAAAATGACTACTTAGGCATGACTACACCTACCAATCCACCAGCCGCACAGTATGTTGCTATGGGCGACTCGTTCTCTAGCGGAGAAGGAAATCCGATTTTTGAGACTAGTAGTGATGTCGATGGGATTAACGAATGCCATCGCAGCTCCCAGGCATACCCGCGTTTGCTACAAGCAGACACAAGTCTGAATATGGAACCAACCGTTTTTGTAGCGTGCTCAGGCGCCACAACCACAGAAGTCCTGTTTGGCAATCCAGACAAAGGTAACTGGAATGAAGGACCGCAGGTAGATGCATTGTCGCAAGAGGAGACTGAGATTGTCACTATCGGCATTGGTAGCAACGACGTAGGTTTCGCCGACTATGCAAAGGCATGCGTGCTTAATTCACATATTCCAAATCTTGGGTGTGGACCAAGCACACCAGCCTATGCGGACATAAGCAGCAAGATCAATGCCAATTCTTTCTTGCCAAAGCTCGAGGCGGTATACAACACCATTCTACAGAAAGCACCGAATGCCCAGGTATATGTGCTTAGCTATCCTATGCTATTTGGCGATGCTGCAAGTTCTGTAAATTGTACGTTTGCCGATGCAACCGGTGCAGAATGAGTCCAGTCTCTACTTAACTCAACAATTAGTCTCGCAATATCGAATGTGAAATCGCAAGAAAACACTGATTACTCAGAAAGACTGCACTATATCAATACGAATGGTGTAGACTCTCCTTTTAACAGTGGATTCCTTTGTAGTGACGAGCAAGAAGACGAGCTATTCACTCCAGTCTTCCTGCCGCCACTTGAGACTGAATATAGCCTACATCCAAATGCTGCGGGTCATTCCGCATTCAAGTCTTTACTTGAGAGCAGAATCGGCTAATTCCTTAGAGCACTAAGCCTCACGATACATCGTGAGGCTATTTCATTTGTAGAA
The DNA here is from genome assembly GCA_049660945.1 of Saccharimonas sp. (SeqCode). Lineage (GTDB taxonomy): Bacteria > Patescibacteriota > Saccharimonadia > Saccharimonadales > Saccharimonadaceae > Saccharimonas. The sequence continues at coordinate 5,836 of JBASZO010000029.1, read as the reverse complement.
TTAGCTAGTGAAGTTAATCTAAGACTAGTACGGTAACGGGAAGTGCTCAAGATACAGTCTCACCTCTGTTCGTAACTCGGTGAGGCGCTCCTGGTTATCGCGATTATCAATTGCTTGGCGCATCCACTCTGCTATCTGTGCCATATCGTCCTCGCGCAAGCCGCGTGTAGTGGCAGCCGGCGTACCGAGGCGAATGCCGCTCGGGCGGAACATTGGCAACGAATCATCGGGTACAGCATTTGCATTGAGTGTCAGACCTATCTTGTCTAGCGCCTCTTCGGCGACTTTGCCATCTATCCCAAAGCTCTTGTGCACGTCCGCAAGTATCAGGTGGTTGCTCGTACCACCAGTCACCAGCTGGAAGCCTCGTGCCTTTAGCTCGTCAGCCAGCCGAACCGCGTTTTTGACCACCTGAGTCGCATAGTCCGCAAACTCTGGCCGCAACGCTTCACCAAATGCAACTGCCTTCGCGGCAATCGTATGCATGTGCGGTCCACCCTGCATACCAGGGAAGACGGCACGGTCTATGAGTGTGGGTATATTCTCGAGTGTCTTCTCGGGTGCTTTCAGCGGGCTACTAACTATGCCCATAGACAAGATTAGTCCTCCGCGTGGGCCACGCAATGTCTTGTGTGTGGTAGTAGTCATCACATGAAAGCCATGCTCTAGAGGGTTCTGCGCCACTCCACCTGCTATCAGGCCAGCGATGTGCGCCATATCTGCCATCAGCAGTGCACCGACTTCCCTACCAATTGCTGCAAATTTCTCATAATCAAGCTCGCGTGGGTAGGCACTAAAGCCTGCGAGTATGATCTTTGGCCTGTGCTCGAGTGCCAGCCGCCGCAATTCGTCATAATCAATCTCGCCAGTAGCAGGATCTTTCATCTTGTAGCGGATGAAGTTGTACAGCTGTGCACTGCGCGTCACTGGTGCTCCATGCGTCAAGTGGCCACCATGACTGAGATCCATCGCGAGGATCGTATCACCCGGCTCGCACCATGCAGTATAGACAGCCTCGTTTGCTGGGGCGCCACTATGTGGCTGAACGTTTGCATGGTCTGCACCAAATAATTGCTTGGCACGGTCGATCGCCAACTGCTCTACCTGATCGGTGAATTCTTGGCCACCATAGTAGCGCTTGCCCGGGTACCCTTCGCTGTATTTGTTTGTAAATACACTGCCAAGTGCATCTAATACATCCTGACTGACATAATTTTCACTCGGTATGAGCTCGAGCCCCTCGCGTTGTCGCTGCAACTCTGCAGCTATGAGTTGTGTCACAATATCGTTGTTATTCATAATTTACCTCTATAAATAGTCAGTTCTTGGTCGTGTTGATATTGTGAACAGTGTTAAATCATAGTATCTATTATACCACAAAATGTCCATTGACAGTATATCATGTATGATATACAATAGTAGCTATATGAGTACGCAAGCATACCTGAACAACATAGGTGCACTGATACAAGAAGCAAGACTCGCCCGTGGCATGACCCAAACCGAACTCGCCACCGCACTTGGCACGAGCCAAAGTGCCATCAACCGCATGGAAAAAGGCGGCCAAAACATCAGTATAGAGATGATTGCTCGCGTGGGCGAAGTCCTCTCCACCGAAATTGTCCGCCTGAACCGTTCTGGCAAGGTGAACTTTCGTGTCAATGGCGGCAAGAAACTCCACGGTGAGATTACCGTCAAGACAAGCAAAAATGCCGCAGTCGGACTCCTCTGTGCCGCGCTACTCAACAAGGGCAAGACGACGCTTCGTCGCGTAGCACGCATCGAAGAAGTAAACCGTATCATCGAGGTACTCCAGAGTATTGGCGTCAAGGTACGCTGGCTCAATGACGACAACGACCTCGAGATCATCCCGCCAAAGCGCCTACAGCTCGAGAACATCGATGTCGAGGCCGCCAAACGCACTCGTACGGTCATCATGTTCCTTGGCCCACTCCTTCACCAGTACAATGATTTCAAGTTGCCATTTGCAGGCGGCTGTAACCTCGGTACGCGTACTGTCGAGCCTCACATGGTCGGTCTTGCGCCATTTGGTCTGACTGTCGAGGCACGTCCAGGTACCGACTACTACCATGCCACGTCACTAAAGACGCCGGTCAAAAAGCCAATCATCCTCACAGAACGTGGTGATACCGTGACCGAAAACATCATCATGGCTGCAGCGCTCTACGACGGCGAGGTTGTCATTCGCAACGCCAGCCCAAACTACATGGTACAAGATGTTTGTTTCTTTCTACAAAAGCTAGGCGTCAAGATAGAGGGCGTCGGTACGACAACACTCCGCATCCATGGCGTGAAGTCAATCAACAAAACTATCGAGTACTTCCCTAGCGAAGACCCTATCGAAGCAATGAGCTTCATCGCGGCAGCAGCGGTGACCGATTCTGAGATCACGATCAAACGTGCACCGATCGAGTTCCTAGAGATCGAACTTGCCATCTTGTCATCTATGGGACTCAAGTATGAAATGACCGATGAATACCCAGCAAACAACAAACATACGCGCCTGGTTGACCTAAAGATTCTCCACTCGAAATTTGTCGCTGCAAAAGACAAACTGCACGCGCAGGCATTTCCCTTCGTCAACATGGACAATCTACCATTCATGGGTCTCATCGCCACAGTAGCCAAGGGTCGTACACTCGTCCATGACTGGTCGTACGAAAACCGCGCCATTTACTTCACCGAACTATCAAAGCTCAATGCAACCATAGAAATGGTCGACCCACACCGTGTCTACATATCTGGACCAACCAAGTGGAAGCCTGCGGATATCGTAGCGCCCCCTGCCCTACGCCCAAGCGTCGTCATACTCCTCGCCATGCTCGCCGCACCTGGCACGTCTACCCTACGTGACGTCTATAGCATCAACCGTGGCTACGAGGACATCGCCAATCGCCTCAACACCCTCGGGGCTGAGATCGAAACGGTTTGGGAATAGCCTAAGGCAGGAATAATACGCCAATTGCCGCCGCAGCAATCAGCGTACCCCATAGTACTGCCCAGGCAAGCTCACGCAGGGTAACGCGCCGTTCGCGCAGTACTTGCCGAACAAACCATACAGTTGCCGGTATGCCTATCGCACCCGCAACCACCATGCCTGGAGAGTACGTACCGAGTACAAAATATGTCGTGAGGTGAAAAATAGCGTTGAGCCCAAACTGTATCTGCGCCGTCACCGCCAAGATCACCCACTTACCATGGCGTTTTTTCTGATATGCTTTGTAACACACCAGAAATACAAACAGCCATATGATTATATGCTGCCAAGCAAACATACTCGTAGGGTGGGAGCCAAAATTTACCTCTACCCAGGCTCCAAATCCCGGTAGCTCTTCGAGTGTATGAAGCACGAGATAAATTGCCGGCACAAAGAAAATCGCTGCGCGATCTATAGTGAGTGTCTCGTTTTTTTGTTTTTCTAGTGTGGTCATATACTTATTATACACTGCCCTGCCCGTAGTGGGGTAGAATTCCCAAGCAAAAAGCCCAGGACAAGCCTGGACACTTTACTTGGGGCGAATGAAGGGTTTCGGTCACGTCCCGCGACCCCGGAACTGCGCGATACGAACATAGTTCGTACGGCAGATTCCCTTGCGGATTGCAGACTTGCAATCCTCACCCTCGACCTTAGGCGTGGATTTGATAGCCAACATCATTCCCATAACAAAATCCCCACCGCTAGGGTGAGGACTTTATTATGGGGCGAATGAAGGGTTTCGAACCCTCGACCTTCGGAGCCACAACCCGACGCTCTAACCAACTGAGCTACATCCGCCATGGATATGTCGACTGTAGCTTTTAATCAGTTGGTTAGAGCAAGCGCTATTTTTTTTGCTGAGGGCTCTCCAACTGGCTACATCCGCCATGGTATTTTTGTGACATACTGATTATAACAGAGAAGGCGTAGATTGTCACGGGTGTTTTTAGAACCTATTCCGAATCTCTCGCATCACCGAAATCATCCGATGTCCGAGATAGAATGTTCAAAAAGTGACAAGAAGTAGCTGTAGCTACCTCGCGAAGCTTTTCGGGGATTCTGGCCGGAGCTCGGGTGATTTTTAGGCCCGAGCGAGGAGGTTTGGAATGGGTTCTTAGCCGTAGGGATTGTAGCGATGCGATGGTTCCGAGAATGTCGGGCGAGGAGACGATGTGATACGAATACCGGGTACACGAGGAGCAACCCTCGCCGCTTGCTCGCGGCGCTGTAGATATGCCGGTTTTGGTCCCTGCTCACCAGCAACAGCAAGCCGAGCGGATACCGCAGGGTCTTGCGACTGATTTAACTTTGCATCGCGCCGATGGTCATCATGTACTCCTGCGGCCTGGTATCCTGCAACGAGTTGCCTATTATGTTCCACGCGCTTGCGCTGCTGAAAGGTAGATTTGTCTGTAGAGCCAATTGTACGAGCCTGAAAGTCATCTGCCTTTACGATTGCGTGACTATGAAACTCTGGACTGTCGTCAGTTGCACCAAATTTAGACAATAGTGTCATAAGCAGTATTATACTCCACCCTATTTTTCTAGGCAAAGTGGCCCGCGCTTTTACTCACCTAGTCACCTGTGCTACAATGATAGAGATTTTGCGGGTGTCGTATAATGGCTATTATGCCTGACTTCCAATCAGGCGACAGGAGTTCGATTCTCCTCACCCGCACCATAGAGAACCATCGGAGACGCTAGAACTATTCTAGCGTCTTTTTGTTATAATATTCTCCATGAGGACAAAAAAGAAAGTTCCAGAAGCGCGTAACTGGGCCCTTGTGTTTATTTGTGCGATTCTTATTGTCTTGGGCGGAGCACTTGCCGTGCTTGCTGTTATAAATATTGCACTATTTGGGTGGTGGAGTCTTTTAGTAGGAGCTGGTGGTGTAACGACAGTTGCTGCGGCAATTATGTCGATTATTAAAAATGATCCGAGCTGGATATTGCTTGATTTAATCTTGCCCGGTTAGTAAGTGCAGTTCTTACATCGTTGAGAATCCCGCACCAGAGAGAATCATTGAAGACGTCACAACTGGCGTCTTTTTGTTATAGTAGTACTATGTCCAGAAACCGTGCCGTCGCTATCGTCATACACCACAATAAGCTGCTGGTTATGCATAGAAAGAACGACAAGGAATACTATACTTTCCCGGGAGGAGGTATTGAGGCTGGTGAGACGAATGAACAGGCGACGATTCGAGAGATCAAAGAAGAGGCATCACTTGATATTGAGGTCGAGAAGCTTGTGTATGAGCTACATCACGATAATGGAGATATCCATTATTATTTCTTATGTCGCTACCTCAAGGGAGAAATAGCCGTTCAACCAGGCACGAACGAATATGCAGACAATGAACTCGGGCGAGATATCCATCAACCACTATGGCTGCCTTTGCAAGACGTATCAAAATCTATCCTTTACCCATTTGAAGTAAGAGATCGTCTCATTATCGATAAAATGCAGAACTTCTCGAATCAAGTCGTGAGGCTTGATTTACCCGCTATGAGTTAGAATATTTCTCACTTTGTTGAGCATTCCTCACCACATAAAAACTAGCCTTTGCGACTGGCTTATATTATAGAGGTGACTAGAGAGGTAGTTTCTTGATATACTACTCTTATGCCCCGATAGCTCAGCTGGATAGAGCAGAGGACTTCTAAGCCTAAGGTCGCAGGTTCAAATCCTGCTCGGGGTACCAAAATTGGGAAAAAGTCGGAATTGCGGCGCGAAAGCGCCGCTTTTTCAATGGCTGCGCGGAGCGCAGACCATATGGTTTCAGGGGGGAGAAATGGAGCTGGGGCAGCCGTTGGCTGCACCTTTTTGGTTTTTAG
>JBASZO010000028.1:0-1759 GCA_049660945.1 Saccharimonas sp. (SeqCode) | reverse complement strand
ACATTGCCGGGCACGATCGCCGAGGTCTGGGCAAGGGAGCAGCCTACCTTTATGCCCTTGCCGGTGGCATTCGACGGCTTTGTCGAGATGACCAAGCGCGTCTCTCCGACCTGCCTGATCCACTTTGAGCGCAATCGCTACAGTGTTCCGGCCTCATTTGCCAACCGCCCCGTCAGCCTGCGCATCTATCCGGATCGGCTTGTGGTTGCCGCTGAAGGACGGGTTCTCTGCGAGCATGCCCGTGTGATTCAACGCAGCCACGCACTGCCACCTCAGACCGTCTATGATTGGCGGCATTATCTGGCGGTCCTGCAGCGCAAGCCGGGCGCTCTCAGGAATGGCGCGCCCTTTGTTGATTTGCCCGACGCGTTCAAGAGGCTGCAGAATCATTTGCTGAGAAGGCCGGGAGGTGACCGGGAGATGGTCGATATCCTCGCCCTGGTACTGCACCATGACGAACAGGCAGTTCTGACCTCCGTCGAGTTCGCCTTGGCTGAAGGTGTGCCAACCAAAATGCATGTGCTGAACATCCTGCATCGTCTGGTTGATGCGACGCCCACGGACACCCCTGACTTCGATACGCCACCAGCCTTGGCGCTGCGCTGTGAACCCAAGGCAAATGTCGAACGATATGACGGGCTGCGTTTGCAGATCGCAGGAGGTGGCCATGCGTCATGATCCTGCAACCGGCGCCATCGTCATCATGCTGCGCAGCTTGAAGATGCACGGTATGGCGCAAGCCGTCACTGATCTGATCGAACAGGGCGCGCCAGCCTTCGAGGCTGCGGTTCCCATGCTCTCGCAACTCTTGAAGGCGGAACTGGCGGAACGCGAAGTCCGTTCGATCGCCTATCACATGAAGGTCGCGCGCTTCCCGGCCTACAAGGATCTCTCGGGATTCGATTTTGCCAACAGCGAGATCAGTGAAGCCAGCGTGCGCCAACTTCATCGCTGCGACTTCATGGATGCGGCCCAGAACATCGTTCTGATTGGCGGTCCCGGCACCGGCAAAACCCATGTCGCAACCGCGCTTGGAATCCAGGCCATCGAGCATCATCGGCGCAAGGTGCGGTTCTTCTCCACGATCGAGCTGGTCAATGCCCTCGAACAGGAGAAAGCCAAAGGCAAAGCCGGGCAGATTGCAGACAGCCTGACCCGCCTCGATCTCGTGATCCTTGATGAGCTCGGCTACCTGCCGTTCAGCGCCTCGGGGGGAGCCTTGCTCTTCCACCTGCTGAGCAAACTCTACGAGCGCACCAGCGTCGCCATCACGACCAACCTCAGCTTCAGTGAATGGTCCTCGGTCTTCGGCGACGCCAAGATGACCACAGCGCTGCTCGATCGGCTGACCCACCGATGCCACATCCTCGAGACCGGCAATGACAGCTTCCGCTTCAAAGCAAGCTCCGCAACCGCAACGCAGACAAGAAAGGAAACAAACCGTGCCTTGACCCAAGCTTGAGCCAAATTCCATAACCAGAGGTGGCTCACTTCTCGATGGAAATCCCGGCTCAGTTCAGGATGGAAACCAACAATCGTCCGCAACGTCGCCTGATCCAGGGCATCGCGCAGGACAAAGGGGGTGGTTCCCCAGCCACCCCCGATTGCGTTGCACAGGATGGATCAGCCGGACCAGATCGCCCCGAAGCTTCCCGCGCCGTCCGGTGCGGCCACGTCCATCTCGCGCGAGCAGATGGATTACCTGCTGCTTGGCGTCTTCGTGCGGATGCAGCACCTCCGCCATGCCGAGGCGCAGGTG
>JBASZO010000027.1:0-145613 GCA_049660945.1 Saccharimonas sp. (SeqCode) | reverse complement strand
CGAACTGAGCCAGGCAAAATATACCCTTTATTTTCGTTAACAGGGAGGGTTGCGAGCGTTTTCGAACTATCGTGAGATCGTTGGATAAATATATTGCCATACGGCTGCAGGATGGTATTACCGGTGTTGCGAAAACTGACACTGACTGTAGCGGGCAAATATTCATACACTTGTTTATCCACCTGTAGTTCGACTGCCTCTAGTTTGCGGACAGCGCCAGGACGATCTACATTTAGAAGCGTAAAGACGGCTACGGAGCCCTTGATAAGTCGATTACTCTCTGATTGGTTTGGGAGGCTCTCTTGACTAATGACAACTGCAAAGTGGTAGCTGTGTCCTGCGTTTTTTGGCAGATCGATACGTACAGTCTGGGTGTACCACTGTCCGGGCTGTACGGTAAACTGGTTTGCTCGGAAACTCACCCATTCAGCTATACGCGCATCTGAAGTGTCATCGATTTCTACCTGCCCTGTTTTGGCATTTACATCAAAGTTCCGTGCCTGAATCTTTAAGTCTACTGCCGCTGTACCGCTATTGTAGATTTTTAACTCGAGATTAGTCTGCTGTCCCGGCTTTACAGTTGCTACGAGAGGCGATGGTGTAACTTGTATGGAAAAGCCATTATCTTCGACGGCATGAGCAGGAGCCGCAGAGAGCACTCCTACAAAGAGGAACACTAGCAATCCGATCCATACTTTTACCCCTGGCATAACAGTCATAGTGCTCTCTAGTGTAGCGCCAAACCGTAGGGTTTACAACTGACTAAAAGAGTCCTGCACCAACAACGGTAATCGTGTCGGTATAATCAGTTGCCGCTGCAGTTGTCGGTGCTATCGTCACGTTGTTCGTAAGGGTTAGCACGGCCGTATCCGCAGTACCTGTCGAAGTTGCGAGGGTACGTAGTGATGTATCGAGTCCACCGCCTCTACCAGTACTACCACCAACAAATGGTGTGGCAATGGTGACGGTGCCACTTCCGCCTGCTTGTGTTTGTGTTACGCCAGTATTGTAGCCAACTGCTCCGGTTGACAATGTACTATTTGTACCCGGGGTGGTTGAAGCAATTGTATTGGAGGCAGAGGCCGATGTAAGACCAGTATTAGCATCACGCGCCCATACCATCCATCCGTTTTTTGCATTGGTGTTGACTGTCGCAGTACGAGGTGTCGGGCTAGATGTTACTGCGCTAGTGCTGAGTGTGCCCAGTGCATCAGTGTTGCCACTTAGGGCGAATGAGAAAATCGATGGGACTGTTGCCGAGACAACAATTTGGTCATCTGTAATACTTGCCGTGGCGTATGATTCGCTGTCGATATCTGCTGGCGCGCTCGTGCGAGTAGTGACTGAACCGAGGTTCGATGTCGTAGCGCTTCCCTTTACGGTGACTGCTGCCGAGTTTGTCCAGTTAAAGCAATAGAGCGTGCCGGCAGTAAGGTCTCCACTTGGGAATGTTACCGTTTGGCTCGTGACATTCGTTGCGGTATTGATGCTTGGCCACGCTGTACCACCTGTCGGCCACGCGAGGTTTGTCGTGTTCACTGTGAAGGTTGCTGCTAGTCCGAGAGTGTATCCTGTAGGGAATACTACCTGTACGGCAGCTTCTGTTGCAGTGGACGATGGAGTAGCGCACACAGTACCGGTAGTCGCAGTACTTACTTTCATACGGTCAAAGCGTACGAATACTTTTGAGAGTGGCGCTGCGTTGGCTGCTTGGACGACAAGCATCTGAACGATAACAGCGATGACAAGTATAGCAGCAACAGCAGTATACTGTGCCTTGCCAGCGCGGACCGATTTGAGAGATATATTCATGTTGGTGTTCCTTTTGACCGCTGTTCATGACCAGCGGATGTTAAACTAGATATTTGTTCGAAACATCTTTGAGGCTGATTATACTGCTTATGTTTTGGGTCGTCAATAAAGAAATTTGCATAATCTTATATCCAGTACCAATGTGCGGCAATAAATTGACGAAGGGACTGCATTGACTCTGTGGTTACACCTTCCCCACTGACGGTAATAGATGCGTAGCGGGTACCTTGTATGAGAAAGGCTGTGAACTCGCTTCCTCCTTTTTTTTCAAATTCGAAACTGTCAGATGAGAATAGCGCTGACTTCATAGGGTTGTATATGGTTGTCTCTTTTGCACGATACTGATAGTCGGCAACACCTTGTAATCCATCGCTAGGGAGTATTGCTGAGGTAATACCTACTTGTGGTTGAGTATCTCTTGTCGTAAATGCAGAAACTTGTATCATTGTAGGGTTATTTGGGTTTTTCGTTGTTTGTATGCGGTATTCCGCAGGAAGTTTTGTGGAAAAGTAAGGTGTACTGACTTCTACCGGGTTTTCCTCTGGCTCTATCGTTGTTGTAGTGTCGGTGCTTGTCACTCGTTGCTTCACAGGAGAATTAGCCCAATCCAAGAGATACCAGGTCCCTACTGCTGATACGATAACGATAAGTGCGGCAATAATACCTCGTCGTATCATCGTCTCCTTCTCCGAGTATTTTTGCTAACATATTGTTTTGCTACTGATTGTGGCTGTAGATATACGAATTCTGCATGATACACCGTCAATATGCCAAGCAGTACGAGAACGGCAACGGTTCCATACCCAACATTTAGTACGATCTGATCAATACGTGCAAGCTCCGTACTTGCGAGTAGTCCAGGTGTCGTGGAGGAGTCGATATAAGGAGTCGCCGCGGCTAATTGCATGCTCGCTTGCATTCCCTCTGAATCAGTGACGGTAATAGTGACGAAAAACGGCTGATACTTCGTGTAGGTATGTCGGAAAGATTGAGGCACTGTTGCAGGTGCGGTGTAGTTGGATGCAGTTCCATCACCCCAGTCTATCGCGACTTTGTAAGGCGGCTTTCCACCCTCAAAGTACCCTGCCCACTCTGCATCTTTGTCTGGTCCAAACAGTAGATAGGTAGGCTGACTATATATTCGCACACCATTCTGTGGTATCTGCGGTGCTTGGGGTGCTGTGTTCTCGTGAGATCGTGGGGGTATCGATGGTGTACTTGGTTCATCCCGCGCTTCAATGGTTAGAGAAAAGAGCGCACTGTCTGGGCCGTAGTCATCGGTAACATTAACAGTACGCAGGAGTACTTGGTGCGCGCCTGGCGCAAGGATGAGTGTAGTGCTGAAAGTCCCCCCTGACGAGCAAGTAGTTGATCCGGCGAACTGATCATCTATATAAAGCTCGACGATGCTCGTTGGAGCAACATACGCGCAATTACCTTCGATGAGCACTGATTCGCTCGATACCGTCTCTCCGTCGGTAGGGGATGTAATGACTGCCGGGGTGGACGGGGTTGGTGCGGCTACCTTTGCCGATGTAATGATTTCACTCGCTTGTACAGACTGATGAATCAGGAACAACGCAATGCCAAATATAGCAACAAGCAAAAGTAATCCTCGATAAGAAGTATGCTTGTGGGTAATTTTTTTACCCGTATGGTGATGGTGTTGTAAGTGAAGAAGACGTTTCATACCTAGTAAATACCTATCAAATAGTATAGCAAAAGCGTTTTTGTACTTTTATGCTCATGCTATACTAAAAAATATGAAACCAGGTGAAGAACAGCCGCAGAATTGGCAGCAACCAGTCCAAGCTCCTGCACAAGCGCCCTATCAAACGGTAGTGAACTCTATATCCGACCCTACTCCATCTGTAGCTCAGTTTTCTCCTACTCCTGTTGCGCCTGAAGTTCAGCAACCTACTTCCGCGGCTCCTGTGTCGCAAACGGTGGCTCCGCTTCCACCCGTAGACTCTGTTGAGACATCGGTTCAGGGTGATGCATATGTCGACGAAGACGTTCAAACCAACGAAGGAACCGCTGATACGGGGAATGACGTTTTGCTACGCTGGCAGGCAACAGAATATATCCACCACGAACGTACGGTCTTATGGTACGTCATATTAGGGGTCGTTGTTGCTGCGTTCATTGCGCTTGCGCTCCTCGTATTCCATTCAATTACGTTTGCTATATTGATACCGGTGATGCTCGTCGCGCTTGTCGTGTACATTCGTCGCCCACCTTCACTTCTGAATTACATACTAAGTCGTAAGGGACTTCATATTAATGATCACTTATACCTTTATGATCAATTCAAGGCATTTGGTGTTGTTAGTCACGAAGAACTACACTCAGTAGTACTCCTTCCGCGCAAGCGATTTCAGGTGAGTCAAACCGTATACTTCCCCGAGGAAGTCGGTGAGCAACTTGTTGATATGCTCGCTGCACGATTACCAATGCAAGAAGTGCAACTAGATACAATTGACCGACTTCTAAAAAAGCTTCGTATATAAGTAGCTCTTGTATCTACCTCTGATACGTGGTACAATAATGCGGTTAGACATGCACACACTTGTAGCTCAGTCTGCGCTTAGCAGCTCCGCTGGTAATTAATTTTATGAGCGATGCCCTATCCTGCTGGTTGGATTACGAAGTAGTGTATATGATTAATATAATTTGCACTCGTAGCTCAGCTGGATAGAGCGTCGGCTTGCGGAGCCGAAGGTCGTGCGTTCGAATCGCGCCGAGTGTACCAAGAAGAGAGACTCATCAGAAGATGAGTCCTTTTTCGTACACGATCCGCACAATTCGAATGCTTGCTGAGAGGTTTTCTATAGAAAGAACTGCCCTTGCTGGAACCTTTCTACAATGAATTCAACCTCACCCGAGCCTCTTGTAGGCGCTGTGTCAGTACTTCTTTTCTGCGCTTGTCTGATAAAGAGGCAATTTCCGAACCAATCTCTTGTATCGTTTGATTATAGCGCTGCCACATCGCAGAAGCCTCCGCGAAATCGCCTGGTTTAACTATGATGTTCAGTTCACTCTCAAGTAGGTCTATCTTGGCCTCTATAGAAAATCCGGTGGTAGCGATTTCACTCCCTGAGTTATACCATGAGGCCATTGCGGCGGCCGCTGCAAGCTTGCGAACTGACTCTACGCGGTCATTACTCCGCACGCGAAGGTATCTGTCTATTGCTTCTTGGTGTTTACCGGATGCTGCCAGGCCTCGTATCCAGTCTTCACTTTTTGATTCCTTGGATAGTCGTGCAGTGGGAAAATAGGTGTCGATAGTGTCGAGTAAATATTGGTGAAACGCCAACGTACTTCCCAGTTCTTTATCATTTCGTCGATAGACAGTAAGCTCATGTAGTGCGTCGAGTAGTGTCTTCGGATCATTCACTGGCTTGCCGTTTTTGGTAAACTGAGTGCTTCCGTCTAGTGCAAGTAGAATGATTGCTTCGGGCGAAGGCCTGCGCTGTACCTGCTTGGTGAAGGTTCGATACTCTTTTGCCGATAATCCTTCGCGAGTTACCGCTACCACTTTCGCCTGAAAATCGTAATATGCGAGGAAGTCAGGGGTAAATGAATATTCAAAACTATAGTCGTTGAGGTAATATTGTTCAATTGTATGGAGGTTACGCTCTACAAACGCCCGGCCTTCGGTAGGTAGTCCGGCTCGAGCGAGTGCCACGCCGGTCTCAAAGAGGAGAGGACAGGGGATATACTTCGAGGGAAATATGCGGCTATCGTGTGCTAAGACTGCTACCTCGTCAGCTATATGTAACGGATCGCCTACGGTAGGGGTTTCGGCAATCTGTCGCACTTTGAATCTTGTGAGCCAGTCTGCGCTCATTTCAAGTTGGGTCGGCAAATCACTATAAGTGCCCAGTACACGCTCCCCTGCTTGGTTCGACGAATGATATGCGTCAAAGTAGAGACTCACGCGTTGTTCGGGCGTAGAGAGTGTCTCGGCAAATAGATGGGCTAGCTCTGCGTGATTTAGCTCTAGAGCCAATCGCGCCATAATGCCGGTAATTCTCTCTTTCCCGTCCTTGCGCCTATTCTCGTGATCAAACTCGCCTAGATGAATGCCCCAAGGAGTAATCCCTCCGGACCACTGCCATGTTGGCCGAGTCTCTGCTCGATAGCTCTGCTCCCATTCAGCGATCGTGCTAGGCCCTCGTAAAGCTATCGATGGTTGAGAAGCAGTAAATTTGAGTCGATGCTCAAGATCGGTAGCTTTACCGGTAGGCCGATGGGCTAGTATAAATTCTATCGCAGAGTCGGATAGCCCGTGTCTGTCACTCGGTTCGGTTCTGTCTTGCGAATCTGTAGCCGCTCTGAGCGCTTGTCGAAAGTCCTCCCCTCTCTCGTATGATCCGATGCTGTCGTGGTAGAACTGCACGGCATCCGCACCGTACTCTCCACTAAGTACCACGGACTGCAAGTGAAGCCTTAGAGCACTCGCGTCCTGTACTGTAACAGGTAGCGCAACCTCTCTCTTTGGTTTTCTAAGCATAGAGTCAGTATAGTCTACGTCCAAACGCTAACAAAGCAGTAGTAGTTTCTTTTGGCGGAGAGGATGAGGTGAACGCTTGTATGGTAGCGCTATACTAGCCCCACCATACCCTACCCGTTGTCAAATCAATAGATTATGACAACGGTCGAACTCGAGCCCGAATCTCATCGTTTTCTGCGAAAAGAAAAAGTCTTTACCATCCTAAAGGACAGTAAAGACTTTTTCTCCTGGCGGAGAGGATGAGATTCGAACTCACGGTACGGTTGCCCGCACACACGCTTTCCAAGCGTGCTCCTTCAGCCACTCGGACACCTCTCCATAGACTACCAGTATAACAAATATATACCCCTTGTGCTTATAATAAAAAAGTTGTATTTTATACACGTCTCATCTGTTGTGTGAGAATCAAATCCTGCCTATAATAGGTAGGACATGGCGGCAAAACCAACACCTGTAATCGAACTTAAGTCCCTCACCAAGCGCTACGGTCTCGGTGATGCTGCTCACAACGCTCTCGATGAAGTGACGCTGAAAATCGCAAAAGGTGAATTTATCGCAATTATGGGCCCATCTGGCTGTGGCAAAACGACACTATTGAATGTTATTGGACTACTTGATCGCGCTGATGATGGCGATTACTTCCTGGACGGCAAGTCAGTAGAAAGTCTATCGGGTAAGCAACATGCACGAATTCGTTCGCAACAGATCGGTATCGTGTTTCAGAGCTTTAACCTAATTAACCGCCTCAACGTACTCGAGAACGTTGCGCTCCCGCTCACCTACAAAGGAGTACGGCGTACCAAACGTCTCACGCGCGCAAGCGAGATTCTAAAGACGTTCCATCTTCAAGAGCGAGAGTACTATATGCCCTGGCAACTCTCTGGTGGGCAAATGCAGCGAGTAGCCATCGCACGTGCACTCGTGAACGAGCCGAGTATCATCCTTGCCGACGAGCCAACGGGCAATCTCGACAGTCGCTCGAGTCACGTCATCATGGAAGAACTCAGCGATCTTCACAAAAAGGGCAACACAATCATCATGGTGACACATAACCCCAACCTTACGAGTTATGCGAGTCGCGTTATCACGATGCTCGATGGCAAAATCGCGAGCGATACAAAGGCAAAAAATCGCGTCGCCCGCGACAAAGCACCAAAAATATCGCTCAATCAAAAGCTCCGCAATCTCAAGACTGACACAACTACTAAAAAGTCAAAAGCGACCAAGAAATCGACGAAAAAGAAAGCGACCACCTCATGAGAATTTTTATCGATCATATCGAAAGCGCATTCCATACACTTCGCCGTAACCGCGGTCGCACTCTTCTCACGGTGACGGGTATCACGATTGGCGTTGCGAGTGTTACCTGTATCCTTGCGATCAGCGCAGGGGTGACACGAATGATTGGCGGCCAGCTAGACGCCTACAGCGATCGACTTGCAGTGGTCCGCCCTGCAGTACAAACACATGACCCGAATCTCTTTGCAAACCCTGTGTCGCAGCAATCGTTTAGCACGAGTACTTTGAGCGATGCCGATGTAAAAGCGCTCGAGACAACAAAAGGTGTTGAAGCAGTTGTGCCTATTATGACGCTTACTGGTACTCTCAAGTCTACGACTGACGTCGTGAAAAACAATGTTATCTTGGCAACGACACCTGATTTTCCAAAGGTAGCGGATATTACGATTAAAACCGGGCAGTTCCTTGACGATGTCACTAATGACTCAACTGTCGTGATTGGAGAGCAACTGGCAATCAACTTGTTCGGCACTGATCAAGCGATCGGTCAGATACTCACTGTTCGGGGACAAGATTTGACGGTGATTGGCGTCATGAAAAATGTCGAGAACCCTATTAACTATAATAACGTCGACCTCAACCAAGCGGTTATCGTGAGCTTCACGCGAGGTACACTCTTTCACCAGGGACGGCCGCAAATTCAACAGATCAATGTACTCGCTGACAAATCATCCTCGCTATCTACCGTATCGCATGACATTTCTGCTCAGCTGCTCAAGCAGCATTTAGGCGAAGAAGACTTTACAGTTGTAACAGGTCAGGATATCTCTCGGCCCTCAAACCAACTCTTTGTTGCCATGACAAATGTTATGACCGCGATAGCCGCAATCTCCCTTGTAGTTGGTGGCATAGGTGTGATGAACATCATGCTTGTTGGCGTTGCAGAGCGCACTCGTGAGATCGGTATTCGCAAAGCAATTGGTGCGAGCAATGGCATGATTGTCATGCAATTCCTAACCGAAGCGATGATTATGAGCCTGTTGGGTGGTTTCCTAGGCTATGTCTTTGGCTATCTTGCAGCCTTTATTATCAGCACATTCCTCTACTTTGTACCGGCATTTACATGGGTATCGGCTATAACAGCATTGAGTATGTCTGTAGGAGTTGGCCTGGTATTCGGATTATATCCTGCCATTCGTGCTTCCCGCAAAAATACAATCGAAGCACTTCGTCAGTACCATTAATCCCAAGTAACGGTCAGTACTTAGTGTCGTCCTTTTCTCGGTGAGTAAGTTCGTCAAGTTATACGAACCCGTAGGTTACGTAGTTGTCGGAGACGAGTGACGAGGTACCTGGGTCGACATCTAGGTTGGAGACCGCAGGAAAGCCACCGGTACCGTCGAGCAAGATGTTGTGCTTGATAATGTTACTTCCCGTGCTACCTATCTGCTGCTCGCGAATGAGGCTGCGCGTGCGCGCCATTACGGAAGCTCCATCAAAGAAGTTGTTCGTTATGACGCAGCGGAGGGCTGCATACTCGAGATTAATACCACTATATACTCCATCGGATGTTGCCTGGTCTGCCACTGACGTAAAGGTATTTCCCTGAATCAAATGGTCACTACTTGATGCGATGAAGAGATTATCGCCGGAGACGCCATCGAACACGCAGTTGGTGACGCGGGACCGCCGACCGTCACGCAGCTCGATGCCGCCCATATCGTTACGACCACCGACGAACACGCAGGCGTTGTAGGTATTGAGGCCCGACTGATCCCTGATGGCAAACGTCGGCGTCCCCGTGCCGCCGAGGAATTGGAACTCGGAACGGATATAATTTTCGTCACTACTGGTAATAAGCATGCCGCGGCCGAGTCCGGGTGACGCGAGCGTGCCATCGAACAGGCAAGACACGACTTTGTTGTGATGACCGAAAGCGTTATTAGGGAACGCAGCTAGCCATAGGCCAGCCTCGTAGCAGTTCAGGAAATGAATAAAGTGGTATTCGCTCTGGACTGATCCTGCTGCATGTATACCGCCGCCAGCAGTCTGGTTACTCGCGTTGCCATCGAGCTCAAAGCGAGAAAAGTAGCCACGCACACCATTGCCTGGAGGATCGAACAAGAATGCCCAGTCATTTGTGCCATTTGCGATCTTGATCTTGCTTGACCAGCCTTGGCCGATGATAGAAGGGTTTTCTATAGTGATAGTAATTGGGTCGCCCAAGTTGAAGGTACCAGGTGACAGTGTGACGGGCCCAGCGTTGATAGCTGTCTCCAAGAGCGTGTGGTCGTTAGTGCCGGAGAGATGAATACCATCCATACTTTGCCACTCAAGTGGTGCATCTGCAGCAATGAGAAGCTTGGCTCCCGCTGCGGTACCGGCTGGTCCTGTAGCTCCCTGGCTGCCAGTAGCACCTGTAGCGCCATTTGTTCCTGCAGCTCCTGTGGGTCCAGTAGCACCCGTTGGACCAGCGACAGCGTTGAGCTTTGTCTGGACTGCGGGCGACAGTTTCGCCTCGGATATAGCCCCATCTTTTAACTGTCCATCGGTTTCATGTGTCTGACTCAGGTAGTCATTAAGGATGATTCCCCAGTTGCCCTCGTCACTGCCTGGAACTGGTAGTCGTGCCATCGAGAATGATATCCTTTGCTTAGTTACTATACTTCTTATGATTTATTATACAACGAAATACTCACTCCTATCTACTGGCGGAACAAGGAGCAATGACCAATGGGGGTACTAGGTGTTGAGCTCGATTTTTAGCTTCTCTATGAGATCAACCTGTGTAGGGTCGACACCGTTCAAAATTGCTACATAGATACTCACGTAGTCGGCAAGTATGCATCCCCACAGTAGTTGTTTCACGACGGTATCCCCTTGGATGGGCACGACATTCGACTTTGGACGCATGCCACTCAGTAGACGATCATTGAGGTTAAACCGTTTCTGAATACGCGGGTGCTCTTGTTCGCTCACGAGATCAAACACCACAAAAGGTTTCTCTATTGGGTGACTCGACCAGCCGATAAACTCGTTGTGGTTGCTCTCGGGTATCGTATTCCAAAACGCAACGTTCTTTGCGTTTTCATTCCAACTAATCTTCCATTTGTACGCAAGTGGTGCCATGAGGCTACCGCCATAGAATACCGGTGTTTTGCCTACCGCGATTAGTGCCATTAGTTTAGCGTAATTATGTTCTACACTGACAGATTTTGCCCATAGTTCACTTTCGCTTCGCAGCCAGTCGCTTGCCTCGGCAATTTGCTCGAAATAGGTTTTGTCGATGATAGAAAAATGCGCCAATAACTGGGTTAGTGAACGGATCTGCGCGATTGTCGTCATGCGTGGCTCTAGCTGTGATCTGTCTGGGAGAAGGATGTAGCCGATATCCCCTGCTTTTGCACGCTCGAGTAGCTCACCTCCAGAGGTGAGGATGGCTATTTGCGCTTTCTTTGCTAGTGCATCGTCGAGACAACTGAGCGTCTCTTCGGTGTTGCCTGAACAGCTACTGACGATTACGAGGGTTGATTCGTCGACATACTTTGGTAAGGTGTATTCACGTACGATCTCAAAGGGTACCGGTATGACATCGTTTAGCCACGATTTCACTAGTAGCGCTGCAAGTGCCGAGCCGCCCATACCTGCTAGTACGATTTTGTGAATTGCTCGCCCATCATGATCACCCTGCTCTATTGTTGCTGCGTAAGTAGCTTGCTGCCACTCACCTGCCGCCACATCAAGTGCACCACGCGAATCACGCTGCTTTAGTATGTTTTCGTCATCCAGCATATACCCACCTTTCATATTTCCCTTGCGGGGTCTCTTGTACCTATGATACAGTATTTAGTAAGCAAGCATAAGTGTAATTTTTTTCTAGGGGTGGGCATGGATATTCAACCGCAATCAACACAACCGATTAGTGACGACCAAGAGTTGGCGAAAGTTTTAGCAGGCGTCAATGCCGATGCCGATGCAGTCGAGGAAACGACACCAGCTGTCGTTCCTGTAGCTGAGCCCGTTCCAGCACCAGTGGCGGCGAGTCCAGTATATGCTGCTCCTGTCGCTTCTGCGGCAGATGGCGACCTCGCGAGCGTCAAACAAGACGCTATCGTCGAGCTGCGACCTCTTGTCGACAAGCTCAACCTCGCTCCCGAAGAAAAGTTCGACACACTCCTCCTCCTTATCCGCTCTACCGACGACAAATCACTCATTGGTCCAGCACATGAAGCCGCAAAAGCTATCACCGATGAAACCAAGAAAGCTCAGGCACTTCTGGATATCATCAAGGAAATCGACTTCCTCTCTGGTCAAGCACCAGCAGCGTAAACCCTCTAGCTTGCCTCACGAAAGTACCATCCCTCAGGGGATGGTACTTGACTTTTTATACTGTTTATGCTAATGTGACTAGTATGAGTGAAAAAATAAACACACAACCGACTGATTTTGATCCATCCCTTGGTGCCTACCCTATGGACTACGCTCAAGGACTGGTTCCTTTGGACGATGACGGCAACCCGGTGGATCCAACTGGAACGCTCGACGCTCGAGGCGACGGCGCAGCAAGCTTTCATAACGCAGATGTCGGTGGACTCTTCGACGAGGAAGAACTGCAGATACCCGATGAAGCAACAGGTAGCGCAGCTAGTCTTGAGGGTGATTATACAGGCGAGGATATACAGGTAGTGAACTCTGCCGAGCTTAATCTAGGACATGAAGCAACGATCGGGTTAGATCTTGACGATGAGGCGGCACGATGGCTAGCGCTGAATGATCCAGACTATACTCCTCCTGCCGAGGATAATGCGCAAAAAGTAGAAGAAGACGTCTAAGCGTCTTTTACTCCAAGAAACCACTCTCTACCTAGAGAGTGGTTTCTTTATGTACGCTACTCTCTGCTAAAATAAGCCTATATGATTATACGCCTCGCTACTGATGAAGAAATTGCCCAGTGGGATGACCTACTCGCACGTAACCCTGATGGCGGAAATGTCTTTCAATCAGTTGAAGTAGCAAACACGAAGCGCTTGAATGGCTGGCTGCCTCGCTACATTGTAGCTGATGAGCGGCTCTATATTACTGTACTCGAGAAGCATACCCTACCCTTTGGCCGCTACTGGTATATGATCAAAGGTCCGGGAGTCGGTTCGTTTACTGAGCTGATCGATTTCTTGCCTGGTTTGACCCAGTTTGCGAAAACTCAAGGAGTTTTTGCAATTAAACTAGAGCCAGAAATAGCCGAGTCAGATGAGGCGCACGCGGCCTTGAGCGCTGCAGGCCTGGTACATACACCCGCCGTCCAGCCGAATAGTTCAACCGTAGTGCTCGACCTTTCATCAGACCTCGAAATAGTTATGAAAGAGCTCAACCAAAAGGGTCGCCATGCAATTCACCGAGCTGAGCGTGATGGTGTCGTAGCGCGAGCGGTTGAAGTAAACGACGAGAACATGCGGATTATGTATGACTTGCTCGCCAGCACTGCTGCTGGGCGGTTCGAGAGTTCCCTCCGTAGCTACGAGTATTATCAGGCATTTTGGCGCAGTTTTGCCGAGACGGGTCACGGGAGCCTGTTCTTTGCGTATGTTGGCGACCAAGTGGTTGCGAGCGCCTACTGCATGTACCTGGGGTACAAGGGCCTCTACAAGGACGGCGCTTCGGTACGTGAACGAGTAGCATATGGCGCCAGTCACCTACTACAATGGGAAGTGATTAAGTGGATGAAAGAACATGGCGTCACGAGTTATGACTTTTGTGGAGCGCCACACAGTAGTCGCATCAACGACGAAACGCACCCGCTGTATGGCGTAGGGCGGTTCAAGACGAGCTTCAACAAATCCGTCACCGATTACATCGGTTGTTACGATATTCCAGTCAACCCGAGCAAATACAAGCTATGGCAAAAATTCGGCCAACGTGTCGCCGTTAGCCTGACCTACCGGCTCAAGCATCGCCAATGGTTCTAGATCTTCGTGAGAACTATTGACTTTTTTGCTATGAAATGATATAATGAAACTACACTCACCTACTGAACAGTAGCAGGTGGGCGACGAACATACACACAACAAAAGGAGAGGACATGTCTTCCCGAGGACGTCAGAGGCGACACCGGGTGACAGCAGTCAACTCTCTCCCCGGGAACGCTACACCCGAAGAGCGGAAAGAGGCAGAGCGCAATTTCGAGCGCGCCACAGCAGCAGCTACTCTCACGCGCGATCAGGTGAAGCGCCAAGGAGAGATCAGGTACCGAGGCGGTAAATTCGACGGCAAAGACCGTCGCACCCGAACTCGGCGTGCTCGGCGCGAAAGCGCCATCCGTGAGCAGGAATAACCTGCTCCCCCCAGACCCCCCGGCGTGTTGCGGCAGCGTAGCTGTGGCACGCCGGGGACCCCAACTCCCTATAGAGGGTTTATTTTTTATCCGGATATGATATAGTAGTTATCGTAATGAGCAACCAAATCCATACCGCTAGCTATTACTTTACCGACACTCCTGTGGCGGTTTGTTCCGTGTCTTAGGACACCTCAGAAAGTAGAAGATATCGATCAGACCGCCAACCGGCGGTCTTTTTCATGCAAATACTATAACGAAACGGAGAATATACAATGTCAGAATTATTAACCCAACCAACAACCGGGCAGCTTACGATCGATATGCCATCGGGCGATCTGCTAGCGCACCTCGCGACGATGGAGAAACTAACCAAACAAGCCGCACGCCGTACTCTCGGGCAGCAAGCAATAGACCTACATTCGGTACTATTGCAACAGTCCCTCATGCTCGAGGCAGAGAGTGGACTAGTAGAGCCAATCGAAATCCCAGAAGCGCTGATACGACCGGATATTACCTCGTCCGAGGTGCAATGCGAGATGGCGCTGCAGCGTCGAAGTGCCAATCGGCAGATTGGCAATATCGCCGGCGTACTGAGTATTGTCGAGCGCGACGCAGGTGCACCGGAATGGGGTCGACGACTACTGTCGCAGCTATAAGCTACTTTTTGTCCAAAATTTCGCGCACTACGTCGGAATCATTCCACGGAATTCGTTCGCCGGCGACGATACGATAGACCTCGTGGCCCATACCGGTGATCAGAACAGTGTCACCCTTTGTCGCCACAGATAGCGCCTTTTCGATCGCGTCGCGGCGGTCGGCAATTTCGGTTGTCTTCATAGCGCCACCCTTGACGCCTTCTATACCGTCGAACACCATTTGGCGGATTTGTTCGGGGTCTTCATTGTAGCTTTCTTCGTCGGTCAGAAATATCCGGTCAGCATGCTTGGCAGCGATCTCGCCCATGGTTGGCCGTTTACCCTTGTCGCGGTCGCCTGTCGCACCAAATACCAATATGACGCGGTTTTTCGTGATGCTGCGTGCGGCAGTGAGGAGCTTCTCGAGTCCGTCGGGCGTATGAGCGTAGTCGACGACGACGTCATACGGTTGGCCTGCCTCGATGCGCTCGAATCGCCCAGGAATTGCCTCTAGGTTAGCTATGCCCTCAACAATATCTTTCAATTTGACACCTAGCAGATATGCGGCCGATACAGCGGCCGTCATGTTGTAGATATTGAACTCACCTGGCAAGTTGGTTGCAAGCTCGAGTTTAGTCTGGTGATCGATGGTAATGGTAGCTTCACTGCCCTTGCGGTAGAGTTTTAGCTTGTCTATATGAGCCTCGGCTTCTTCGTGTTTGCCGTAAGTGATTTTTTGAGCAGTCGGCTGGAACTTATTGAAATAATCGAACCATTCGTCGTCGCGATTGAGCACGATGAACTTTGGGTCACCAGCAAATAGTCGACCTTTTACTTCGGCATACGCCTCCATGGTGCCATGATAGTCCAAGTGGTCTTGGGTGAGGTTGGTCATGATAGCCATCTCTACTGGTACACCATAGAGCTTGTACTGGTGGATCGCATGGCTTGGGAACTCCATGACCACGAAGTCAACCCGCGCGTTCTTAGCCTCACGGAAGAATGCTTGCATCTTGGCGGTGCTCGCGACGGTGGCATTCAGATCATTGCGGCGCGCTTTGCCGGCAACCTCTATAGTTGCGGTACTAAACATTGCGGTTTTGTGTCCCGCCTCTTTTAGAATTTCGTTTATGTAGTTAACGGTAGTTGTCTTGCCATTAGTACCGGTGACAGCGATAACCCGAAGGTGTTTCGCAGGACTACCATAGCGATACGAGAGGAGTCGAGCGCGGTTCTTGCGGTACGTGTCTTCCAGAGAGTGCACCGCACCCTTTGGCAATAGTTTGCGCGCCCCTCGTACCAACTGCTCTTTCATACTTTTATTTTACCACGCCACTGCCATCAGTATCGGGAGTATGCTATGCAAAACAAAAAAAGTCTCGTATCGTCGAGACTAGACGGCAGATTGGGTACTGCAGGCGACAGGGCGCCTATTGCTACGCTGTGCTATTCGCCATCAACCGAAGCTGGAGAGAACTGGTAGTGGAGCTCGGTGAGTGTATAATTTCCGTCTATCTCCTTAGGGATGAAGGTAATACCTTCGTTACGGGTGCCGATTGGGTCGGTGGTGAGTGAAGTGCGACTAGCATTTGAGTTGATCGTGAAGGACACTCCAACTTTTTCTCCCATAGCGCCTGCATCTACATCGTATAGCTGCTCTGCGTTGAGCGGGGTGATCGCAACAGTAAATGGATGAAGGTCGGGGTCGGTGCTATCCACAGTTTCTACATATCCCTTGAGTGCCTCGGTATTGATAGATAGGAGCGTATTCGCAAGCTCTTTTTCGTCCAGACTTAGCTCGTCTAGGTTCTTTCCAAATAGTGTCTTGACGAAGGCTACTTGATTATCGGTTGCAATGCTAGCGACGACATCGTCTAGGCTGGCACCCGCCGCTACCTTGTCTAGGATGATCTGGCGAGTCTCGGGGGTAGAGCCGGCGTTTGCCCAACCCTGTAGTCCTTCTTTGACGACTGCTTCGGCCAGTTGCTCAGAGTTACCTTGGTACTCGGTGACGGCAAACGTTGGGGTTTCAATCTCTGGGGTGGGTGGCGTAACTTCCTCGACTAATGGAGTAGAAGCTACTGTGTCAACCGATGTTGCCGGAGTGGTGGCTACTTCCGATGACACTACTGACGCACCTTCGCTACCAGGAATCGTGTAGGTTTCAGTTGCCGAAGTGATGGGCGTAGGCGTTTCGGTACCATTCGACGATTCAGCTGAGATGGGTATGGTTACTGGAGTAGGAGCTTCGGCGGCATTTTCACTAGGGCTACATGCTGTAAGCGCAAGTGCAGCGCCGCCAAAAGCAAGCGCTTCTTTCCAGCGAGGAGTACCTCGTTCAACTGTAGTCGGTTGTGTTGGCAAAAAGTCTTTGCTATTTGGGGTAGTTGGTATTGCATCGTGCTTTTTTGGAAGGAACTTGTCGAAGATTGACATGGTGCGACTCGCTTTTTTATATTTTTTATGTTTGCTTAGAGTATGATTGGACTATAGCAAAAATAAGTCGTTTTGTCAAGATAGGGCAGCCTGGCGCCGTGAGCGCCTTGTAGAATTATGAGTAGTCAACGGGAAGGTTGGCGATGATTGATTTTGCAATTGCCAACGTGTCCGCAGGAATGAGATCGGGCGAGATAATTCGCTCGATAGCGCGGTAAAGGCCAGGTAATCGAGTCGCATAACTATCAGGCTGTTTATGAAATGCCTTCCACTCGGAAGCCAGTCCAACGGCTATGCACAGTAATGTCTCGTCGGCGCCTCCCCCGCTGCCAGTGGCCATCAGTGAGAAGTCGATGGCGCTAAATCCGTGCCCGGGGTCATAGAGGATGTTACCAGGAGTACCATCGAAATTGACACCGCGCGCGTTCCCCTGCTGGAGTGCCTCGTAAAATGCCGATAATTGCTCAGGTGTGATCGCTTCTAGTTCTTGCTCGTCGAGTTTATCGATAGTCTTACCAGGTAGTCGCGGTGCGACAGTGATAGCATCTTGCCACGAGATCGCCTCGATATGTTCGAGACCCTCGATGTCTTGCACACGAAGTGAAGCCAGAAAGTGCTTGTGTATCTCTGACAGGGCTCCCGAACGCTCGCGGCGCACGACATAGTCGACCCCGTCGACAGATAGGTGGAATGCATCCGATGCGCCACCTTTGCTCATTGGCTCGTGATGGTCTAGCTCGGCGTAATGTGCCCGAATAGCTGGCTCGAATATTTCGTGATAGCGGGCGATAGCCTCTGCCTGTGCGGCCAAAAGTTCATGGTCGGCAGTGCCGAGATAATCGAGGTACTTGGGATAGTGTTTGTGCGGTAGCTCCTCGTCGGTACGCGAAACATCAGACATATCTAGCTCGAGAAGCTGGCGTGTCTTTCTGGCGAGGTTTTTGCGGGTTCCCTTGCGATTACCCTCGTATACATCCAAAAAGAAGCTACCGACTTGTGCTTCGAGGAGTTCGGGGGATTTGTGGCGGGTATTCATGGATCTAGGATCTATGGATTGATATATTCCTTTTGCTGTCCATAGGACAGCATTAGGCGGGTGTGTGATAGTATGTCACGAATACTTGCGGCAGTTGCTATATGCTGCCAGCCAGCCCCACCTATGTACACGCCAGTCTGTGTAAGTATGCGCTCAGTATCGGGTGCGAGGTAAAGATTACTTTTGTATGAAGTGTTACAAAGTACTTTGACATACTCTTCGATCATTGCTGTTTTCGTCATAGTCTGAAGGATATCAGCAACTAAATGACGATCACTCGACAAATCTACCGCAGCTTCGACGTACTGTGCCACTTTGAGTTCACTGGAAACGGAAACTGGGCTAGATTTGCCCGTCAGTTCCCCTGTGAAGTACCCCCGACTGATCGCGATCTGGTCGGCAATTGTCAACAGGAACCACCTCGATAGAACATTAAACAGCGGAGTAAGCTCCGGATGGGACGCGGCAAATTTGTCATCGAGCGTAGACTGTATGTGTAGCTTGCGTGCACGAGGTGCTTTTACGTTCGTAAGGTATAGGGGTGGGTTCTTGCGTCGGATTTTCCTAGTGTCAATGTACTCGATAGTGTCGGCCTGAGCCCATGTGGCGGAATCTAGCTGCTTAAGGTCATCAAGTATTTCGTTTTTATCGGTAACAAACAGTTTCCATGATTCTTCTGCTGATATCGCTCGTAGTTGACGTGCGATACTCTCGTCACTTAGATCAATATGAAGCTGATTAATTTCGCCGATCAGTGACTGGGCTTGCTCGGTATATAGTTCACAAACTACCTCGATGATGCCGCCCTGCTCGTACGTCGCACCCCAGGTGGCTAGGTCGAGTGACTTGTAGACACCTTTCTCGTAGAAAAATTCTTTCAATCGTGCCATGAACAAGTGCTCGTACAGATGTCCGAGCTGAATACAGGAGTGACGCTTGACGAGAACTAAAGTCTTCATAATTGCTATTCTATAAAAATAGAGCCAGTTTTGCGACTTAGCTCGGGGTCGTGATCTCAGCGGCGCTTGCCGCCACCGTTCCCTCGATTGCCCTTGAGGCCATCGTTATGTGGATTGGTGCTCTTGCGGGGTCGCGGTGGTGGCTTGGGCTTGCCATTGAGGTGCCCGCGATTTCCACCCTTCTTGCCGGTACTGGACCAAGGCCAGAGATCGTTCGCCATAGTGTTCCCCCTTAGGGTCGGGCGATTTTCATCGCATTTGATGGAGTCGTGCAGCCATGGCGAAGCTGCAGCCTTACGATATTAGAATAATATAGCTATAAAGTCAATAGTATTTTAATACAATATGTATTTTTGTAGGAGAAGTGCTATAATTACCCTAGTGAAAATACTAGGAATCGAGAGTAGTTGTGACGAGACTGCTGCTGCCGTCGTCGAAGATGGCAAGCGGTTGCTCAGCAATGCCGTAGCGACGCAGATCGACATCCATACCCATTATGGTGGAGTGGTACCAGAGATCGCCGCGCGTAGCCACATCGAGGCAATCAATCCAGTCATCGACGAAGCTATGACCCAAGCCGGCTGCACCTGGGATGATATCGACGCAATTGCCGTGTCGTATGCTCCTGGGCTCATCGGTTCGTTGCTAGTCGGTGTGCTCGCGGCACGAACGCTCGCTATCCTACACGACAAGCCGCTCTACCCTGTTCATCATGTGGAGGGGCACGTGTACGCTAACTTCATCACCGAAGCGCTGGCGAGTAATCCTGCTGTTGCGGCGCTCGCGCTACCGAGCAAGCAGCCCACCTTCCCTATGCTGGCGCTCGCCGTCAGCGGTTTACACTCACAGCTGATTCTCTTTCGTGACCATGGCGACTATGAATTACTTGGTCATACGCTAGATGATGCCGTCGGCGAGGCGTTCGACAAGGTATCGCGCTTTATCGGCCTGGGCTACCCTGGCGGCCCGGCAATCGCAAAGGCCGCACTCGATGGTGACCCCAACAAATACGAATTTCCAAAGGCAAAATTGGCCGGCAAATACGACTTTAGCTTCTCTGGCCTCAAGACAGCCGTTCTACGGGCCGTACAACGCGAAGTGGGCAAGGACTTCACTTTTCCCTCGCACGAGCTCCCAGGGCTGCTTACGAGCGCCCAGCAGCGTGATTTTGCTGCTAGCTTCCAACGTGTGGCAGTTGAGACACTCGTAGATAAGACGGTCGCGGCCTGTAACGAATACCAGCCAGCTTCTGTGGTGATTGCTGGCGGCGTGGCTGCAAATCAAGAACTGCGACGTCAACTGGCGGATCGCTTGCCGATATCTATCGAGTACGCACCGATTCAACTCTGTACTGACAATGCTGCTATGATCGCGACACTTGGGTATTACCGCGCGCAGCGACTCGAGCCAAGTGACCCCTATACGGTAGAAGTGATGCCGAGTTTGTCGATGACCAAAAGTACGTGGGCGACAGAGGTATAGTTGTATATGACACAACACTTTACTGACATTAACGATCCTGAACTGGTGCAACTGATCAAGAATGGTGCCATAGGTGTAATTCCTACCGATACAGTCTATGGATTGGTCGCACAGGCGAGTAATCCCGACGCGATCAAAGCGCACTATGCGGTCAAAAACCGTGAACTGGCCCCTGGTACGATGATTGGCCCGTCGGTCCAGTCATTTGCTGTGCTCGGATTTCGACAAGATCAGCTCGACAAAGTAGCGCATTACTGGCCGGCTCCATTGTCGGTAGTGCTCGATGCAAGTAATGTATCGGATTACCTGAAGCACAAGCGCTCCGCCCTACCGGTGCGAATACCTGACGATACGAAGCTACAGACCCTACTCGAACAGACTGGGCCCCTCATGACCACTAGCGCTAATCGTCCTGGAGAACCCACCTCTACCTCTGTAGATGAAGCAATCGCCTATTTTGGGGATACGGTTGATTTCTATGTCGATGGCGGTAACCTCGGTGTTCGACCTCCGTCGACAATCGTCGGGTTCGATAAATCGGATGAACTCATCGTGTTCCGTGAGGGCGCGTTTCCTGCGTCTAGTCTCTAGAAAATAAAATACCCATCAGCTTGACACTGATGGGGTTATCTCACATCCAGGAGTTGGCCACAAGAATGTCGCCTACTGGCCTAGAAAATGGATGGTAGCTGACGTAGACTTCTCGGTTGGTGCATCCGATATACGGTACACCAACGCCTGGCAGCTCCAGTCCCGAGATGAAGATACTCGGGAACCTACCCTTATTCATTTCGGTAAACACGCTTAGGTTGAGCGCGAGTAGCCAGACAATCTCGAGACCTCCCCAGCAAGGCTCTTTGGATAAGATGTCTTCAAGTGTTTCCTGTGTTCCGGAATGCCAGTACTTCTTGAAATCGATGAAACCGGTAGGGTGTACTGCTGCGGACGAGGTCCATGTGGCGCTTCCCTCGCGGCTTCGCAACAACGCTGGTGACACCCCGTCACTCAGCACCATTTTGATCTTACTCAGTTCGTAACAGAGCACGCTCATGACTGTTTCCCACTCGGCTATGAGGTCACATCCCGAGTAGTAGCAGACCGTCGCTGGTGCGTAGGGATCTCGATGCTGCAGACCTTTACCGATGTTGATAACGTGCTCACTAGGGATTCCGAGGTCAAACCGTCGGTTCCATTCCTCGAACTTTTCCCAGTACTTCGACGGTGACCGCCACTGGATAGTTGCGGGGGTAGACTCGAGTAGTGCGCGGAACTGATCGAGTCGGAGTCCACCTAGTCTCGCAGCACCAATATCTCGAATGGCCCCGAGTAGTCCCGATGCAATGAGCACCTGAACTTCCTCGCTAGACCACCCCTTGAACAGCGACAAGAGCTTCTGGCCTTGGTCGAGTGTGGGTGCCGTCATGGCAGTCCACCCTTCTACTGCTCTCGTTCACTCGTCCGAGGTCTTTCCTCGGGGAGTCTCTGCGTCAGAGAATTGAGAACAGCGCTAGGGTCTCTGCTAGTCGAGAGAAAATGGCGCTGACCTCAATTCATTAAAAAGTACGTCCCGTAAGGATTTTATATATTTATAACATATAGAAACTATAGATGCAATATCTAGCGCTTGACAAGGCGAATGAGTTTTTTGACCATTGGTAAACCTTTGGTCCATACACCGTACAGTGGTCCGAGCGGATAGTCATAGGTGCCGACAAGTGTATTCTCGTGGTCGGCAAAGCCACGTTTAAAAGTGCTGACACCGTCGTTTAGGAGACCATTCATATCGTAGCGGCTAATCCCCCACCCTTTGCACTTAGTGATGGCGTGCCACTTGAGTATATAATTGGCACGAAGTTCTTGGCCGCGAGCACTCATACCACCGTACAGCTCGAACGCCGTAGCGCTACTGATTGCCATCCAGAGAAACGCTACCGGCTCCTCACCTTCATACGCGGCAAATAATACTGAGCAATCGCCGAGTAATCGATCAACATCATAGTAATATTCATCGTCATGGAGGCTGAACCCTGCTCGTAGTGCCGTCTCGTGGTAGATAACGAGGCACTTGCGAATTTCCTCAGGGTCATGAATCTGACGGATGGTCAGGTTCTCACGAGCGGATTTGCGTATATACTGACGGGTTTTCTTGGTCATGGCCTCTTGGAGGACTTCCTCGCTCTTGTCGAGGTTGAGAATGAGCGTCTGAGGAATCAGGATAGTATTTGGTGATGGCTTCCACCCCTGTGGCATCGTGACAGATTCGTCATCGGGCTCAACGGTCAGGAGTGTTCCTGGCAAGTGTTGCTTAACGTAGTCTGTCAGGCTCTCGAGCACGTCGCCTTCCCTGCCCTTTTGCCAAACTGGCCCCCGTGGTACATAGCAGAGGCGGCGAAATGGTCCAGGCAGTGTCCGCACCAAGATCTGAGCGGCTCCAACGACGACCTCCCTCTCATCGGTGAACAGTACCCTATGCGCGCTCCAATTGTGCGCCGATTTTAGTTCGCCCCAGCCCCATAGTTGCAAGGGGTGACCCTCGAGGTCGTGGATAACTTCATCCCACAGTGCTGGCTCAGTACAGTTTCTCCCGGTAATCATATGGGTATTATACACCACTTGTGCTATACTGAGAGAGAACACAAACACGGAGAAAAATGGGTAAAACACTAGGGATGGGGCAAACATTCCAGATTTAGTGTTTGCAAAATTTTCACGTGAAATTTCGTCTAAAAACTTGAGAGAACTATGAATCTAGCCAAAGCGTACACCCCAAATGATTATGAGCCAACTATCTATGCACTCTGGGAGAAGTCCGGGGTGTTTCGTCCGAAAGGGCAGGGGACGCCCTATGCTATCGTCATGCCGCCGCCAAATGCCAATGGTAACCTGCACGTTGGCCACGCACTCGGTACAGCGATCCAAGATATCTTGATCCGTTACCACCGTATGATAGGTGATGACGCAGTATTTATACCAGGTGCTGATCATGCCGGGTTCGAGACATGGGTAGTGTACGAGCGACAACTCGAATCAGAGGGGAAGTCGCGATTTTCGTATACACGTGAGCAGTTATATTCGCAAGTTTGGGATTTTGTCGATCAGCGACGAGGGGATATGGAGCTTCAGCTTCGTGCGTTAGGAACAAGCGCAGACTGGGACAATATGGTCTTTACGCTTGACGAAAAAGTCATCAAGACAGTGTATCAATCATTCAAGAAAATGTGGGATGACGGCTTAATTTACAGAGGCGAGCGTATGGTGAATTACTGTACAGTTCACCAGACAAGTTTCTCTGACATAGAGGTGGTTCACCGCAACGAGAAGAGTAAGCTATGGGAAATCGCCTATCCGCTTGTCGATAAGATTGGCGAGATCATCGTAGCAACAACTCGACCAGAGACGCTGTTGGGAGATACGGCGATTGCGGTTAATCCTAATGACGATCGCTACAAAGCTCTCGTAGGGACACATGTACAGTTACCTATCCTAGGTAAAGAGGTTCCTATCGTTGCCGATGACTATGTTGACATGAGCTACGGCACCGGTGCAGTAAAGGTGACACCCGCACATGACCCGAATGATTTCGAAATAGGGGAGCGTCATGATCTCGAGCGGATTCAGGTAATTGGCGCCGATGGCACAATGATGAATGTTCCCGAGCAGTTTATGGGCTTGAGTGTTATCGACGCACGCAAGAAAGTACTCGCGGCACTCAAGATAGAAGAGGCGCTTCGTGGTGAAAAAGAAATTGAACATGCGGTGGGGCATTGCTACAAGTGCGACAGCGTAATCGAGCCGATGGTCAAAGATCAATGGTTTGTAAAGATGAAACCGCTCGCCGAGCCAGCAATTGCGGCGATCCGCGACAAGCAAATCACATTCTCGCCAGAGAGTAGGGGGCAGGTGCTAGCGAACTACCTCGAGCAGTTGCGCGATTGGAACATCAGCCGTCAGATACCGTGGGGTATTCCTATTCCTGCGTTCCAGAGTACGACCAATCCCGACGACTGGATATATGATGAGCGTGTCGATGAAAAACAGATAGTTGTAAATGGCACAACGTACAACAGAGAAGAAGACACCTTCGATACATGGTTTAGCAGTGGTCAATGGCCATTCATCACGACCGACTACTTAGATGGTGGAGCACTGGCAAAATATTATCCAACTGCAGTTATGGAGACGGGTTACGATATCCTCTACCAGTGGGTAGGGCGCATGATTATGCTTGGCCTTTACCGTACAGGTGATGTACCATTCCGACATGTCTACCTACATGGGCTCGTAAATGACGAGCACAACCAAAAGATGAGCAAGTCTAAGGGTAATGTCATCAACCCTATGGAGTTTGTGGCAGAGTACGGCTCGGACGCCTTGCGTATGGGGGTTATTTCTAGCCGATCGGCAGCACAGAGTCAGGCATTTAGTACTGGTAATGTAGTGGCTGCACGCAATTTCTGCAACAAGCTATGGAATGTCGCGCGCCTCATCGAGTCAAAGGTAGGCAACGAAGCGACGAAGTTTGATAGTACACCGCATAGCCTCGCTGATCACTGGATCGTCCAGCGTCTCGCAGAGGCGAGTGACAAGATCGCTGCACAGCTAGACGACTACCGGTTTGCCGAAGCTGCCGAGACGGTGTATCACGCCCTCTGGGATGACGTCGCCGACTGGTATGTCGAGGTCAGCAAGGTAGAGAATAATATCGGGATGAGTGCGTATGTGCTCGATACCGTCCTGAAGCTCATCCATCCATTTGCACCATTTGTCACCGAGACGATCTGGCAATCGCTCAGTTGGCACGATACCGTCCTCGCGGGCGAACAGTGGCCAGCGGCGCTTGCGTACGATGATATGCGCGCTGCACAGTTCGAACGTCTGAAGCTGCTCGTCACCGAAGCGCGCTATGTCATGAGTGTTTTGCCGGGCAACGAGAAGTACAGCATCCTATATATGGATGACGCGCTCGTGGCGGACAACGCTGATCTGATTCAGAAGTTAACTCGTGCTAAATCAATCGAGCATGTCGACCAAGCGAGGGGACTGCGCCTCGCGAGTAGTGGACGCGACGCATGGCTAGATCTCGATGCCGATACCCTGTACGAACACCAAAGTAACCTTGAGAAGCGCCTCGCCACTGTACGTGTGGAGATCGATCGTCTCGAGGCGCGCCTGGCGAATGAGAGCTATGTCTCGAAAGCACCTGCAGCGCTTGTGGATGAGACGCGCAATACACTCACAGAGCAGCGTCAGGTTGAAGATCGCCTCGTCGCTGAGCTCGATGTCGTCTCACTAGACAGCTAAGAGAGCTCGTGTAGTCAAAGCACCCCTGTAGCAGGGGTGCTTTGGTATGTCTATGC
Organism: Saccharimonas sp. (SeqCode); assembly: GCA_049660945.1. Lineage (GTDB taxonomy): Bacteria > Patescibacteriota > Saccharimonadia > Saccharimonadales > Saccharimonadaceae > Saccharimonas. The sequence continues at coordinate 119,810 of JBASZO010000027.1, read as the reverse complement.
GCAACGATTAGGCGAGAAGGGGAAGGCTAGAGTTATCAAAAGCAAAGTGTGGGCGCTCCGTCTGATGAAAGAGCTCACGGTGATGTGACTTACGACGGGGAGCAATGCTCGGTGACTGGTATACAAACCCTGATAACAGTGCTTTGCCGGCACTACTGTGTGAGTGTGTATGCGGGTCTGGACTACCGATATCGGTGAGTTTGAGTGTCGTGCGTGTCACCTGTGCTCTGCGGGCGCTCAATGTATCGGCAGCGGTCGAAGCAGCCTTGTCGATACGACTGTCGTGGGTAAACACGCCAAATGCCGTGACGATGCTGATGCTGGTCATAAAGTAGTGGACGATGGTTGCAAGGTTCATACTGTGTTTTTTTGTTTTGTTGATTTGTTCTGATATCGAGATTAGCATAAACTTTATGAAATGTCAATATACTGTCGTGAAGGTATTAAAAATTGACAAAGTAATACACTTATGCTAATATACTCATTGAGATAGCACAAAATAAATAAGTTATGAATATGCGCGAAACCCCTTTCGATCCAAATAGACCGTTCGATCGACAATCCAATTATCCGAAAGCGTCTGATGAATGGGAAGCTTGGAATGCAGTGAATGCTGAAACTCCTATGGCACCCAGCCAGGCCAATCCTGGTGAAGGACAATCTTTTGATACCGCGAGGTATAAAGAATATGCAGATGGTTCAAAATTTATGATATGGGATCAGCCTGGGCAGATAGTTGAGCTTGCTCCCATACGGAAAGAATCCGCTCCAGGTAGATGGTGTCTCGCCGAATCCGATGACCGCGTTATGCCGGATATATTTGGTGTATATGGCGGTGACCTACGATCCGTAGTGGCGATTGAGACAGCACTAGGAAACCTCTTGATATTGCAAGATGGCAAGCTATACGCCCACAGGGATGGCCAGCTTGTTGCAGAGCGGAATTTAGAGGAGTACTTTCCAGTGGACCACCCGGTTATCGGTGATACATGGATTATCCCACGGCGTAATGGGGGTGAACCTTTGCAAATTAAGGACATTCGTTCTATAGGAGTGAAGCTGACTCCATTTCTAGAGGGTGTTACTGGCGCGGTTGAAAATTCTAGAGTTTTTCATAATCGAAGTGTAAGTACCGGTAGATCTGTTATCAAGTCCATGTCTGATGCGTTGCGTCGACTTGAAGATGATCGCTGGGCGGCACGCTAGCCCGTCGGTTCTCAGCTATGGTGATACGACCCGCCGCGGGCGATTTCTTGCGCCCGATAGAGCTGCTCGATCAGGACGAGCCGGACGAGTTGGTGGGGGAACACGAGCGGCGAGAGCGACCAGACTATCTGAGCGCGCTGTTGCAACTCGTCGTTTACACCATAGGCTCCACCGATGATGAGTGTCAGTGACGCACCACGAGCAAAGACCGACTCCAGTTGGCTGGATAGGGTAGGGGAGTCATAGGATTTACCGGTCTCGTCGAGTAAGACGATAAATTCGTCATCATTGAGGCGTGAAAGTATGGCCTCTGATTCCTTCTGGCGCGCCTGGGGGCCTTCGAGTGTAGAATGTGGCAGAAGATCCCATTTGACGTCAAACGGCGCGCGTAGGCGCTTCTGGTAGCGTTCTATGCCGCTTGTCACCCAATCCTCGTGCTTTTTGCCGACAGCGACGATGCGTATCATGTCAGGCGTAGTTCCTCGGCGAGGGCGGTTAGTGAGGCAAAGTCTGCTGTTGGTGGGTCTTCGGGGTCGAGGTCGGTGTGTTCACCTGCGCGCATTGGTACAAGGTGCACATGCACGTGTGGCACCTCAAAGCCTTTCACTACCATGCCAACACGAACACTGCCGGTTACCTCGCGCAAATGACGACCGATCTCCTGCGCACTTACCATGAGGTGCGCGTAGGTGTCGTCGTCGAGGTCCCATATTTGGTCAACTTGCTTCTTTGGCACTACGAGTGTATGCCCTTCGCTAAAAGGCTGGATGGTCAAAAAGGCGAGTACTACATCGTCTTCGTAGATCTTGGCGCTGGGGATCTCTCCTTTGATAATTTTCGTGAATACAGAATCTTCCATACCTCTAGTATACTCTGTTAAAATAGGAGAACAGAAACTATGGAGAGGTGGCCGAGTGGGTGGCAGAGCCGAACGAAATTCTGTGCGAGCTTGCTCGTAGCAGGATGAGGAGGCGGCGGAGCGGAGTGAAACGGAGCGATAGGTGCACGTTCGCTGCGACGATTGTTCTATAGACATAGCCACTTATCGGTTATAATACAGTTTCGTATGGAGAGGTGGCCGAGTGGTTGAAGGCGCACGACTCGAAATCGTGTATGCGGCAACGTATCGGGGGTTCGAATCCCCCCTTCTCCGCCAAATCAAGGCGACCGGGTATTCTTACTCGGTCGCCTTGATTTAGTGATGTGGTTGGGGATTCGAAGCTCCGTCGGGGGTGAGGGGCGCCAGTGGCGCGCCGCAAGGAAATGTCACAGATGAACTATGTTCATCTGCCTGACTTTCGGGGTCGCGGAACGTGACCGAATCCCCTCTTCTTCACCAGGCATAGTGTTTTCATAAAAATATCGTATAATACAATCTCAAGGACCCTTCGGTGGACAGGTGCGCCTGTTCGTACTTTTCTAGAAATGGAGGTAGTCATGGCTCTTACTTTGCGCGACATTCGACAGCAGTGGGCGTCGCCACCGAATTTGGTGAGTTATGCTCGAGTACTACTGATTTTGCCAATTTGTTTTCTGGTTCTACAGCCTGGCGTCGCTGGTTGGATAGGTTTTTTCCTGCTGGTAATCGGGGCGCTTAGTGACAAGTTAGATGGCTGGATGGCCAAGCGCAATGGCGAGCGATGGGTGACAGAATTTGGCAAGGTAATCGACCCGATGATTGATAAGTTTTTCGTACTATCCGTCATGGTTGCACTGTATGTGCAGGCTGGCGGGATCGTGCAAGTTCATCTACTCATTGTGACGGTACTCGTAGTAGTACGAGAGATTATCGTATTTTGCGTAAAGTCGAAGCAGCCTATCGCTTCGGCTGCCGAAGCAGGGCGTGTTTCGATGGTAATGCAGTCGGCTGCAATCGCGTGGTTTTGCTTCCCGCTTGCTTGGGGACTGCATGAGTCGGCGCTTTTCGTACCGCTTTACGTTGGCCTTGGTATTTCATTAGTGTCGGGCTGGCTGTACTTCGTCGAGTGGAAGGAATCACGATGAGAAGATTGCACACTGTAGGGCTAGAGACACTTAGTCCGAGCGAACTTCGACTATATCTTTCGCTGTGGGCAGCGGAGCGGCTTGAGAGCGGCATCATCATCAAGCCTACCTTCCGAGAGTTTCTATTCGCTGCCACGGCTTGCCGGGTAGTTGCCGAGATGCAGCTGGAGGCGATCGAAGCCTCGCGTGAGTTTGAACGGGTCGATTGGCTGAAGGCGTTGGTACTAATCAATGCTAGCATTGCATTTGTCGAGCGGTCCGCTCCTGCAGTCGAACTCCAACAGTATTTCAAGCAGGCTGCGACTGCCTAATCTGTCGTCTATTTGCGAGCTATCGTGGATAGGCGACTATTTTAATTTGCATAATGAAAATCGACCCGCACTCCCGGCGCTATGTTCATAGGGAGTACGGGCCGTAGCTAGTATTAATCGTATGATACCGCTAATGCTATACTAGTCCTATATGGAGACTGGGCGCGAGAGAGGGCGATTCGCGGAGCGGTACCACGCCGTCAAGGGACGAGCGCGGCATCATTATCATCGTGTGATGCCTGACCGCAAGCGCCATCGGGTGATGATTTGGGCGGGCGTTTTGGCGTACTGTGCTGTTGTTGTACTACAGCTGTTGTATCCGGTGGATCGTTCATTGCCACTTGCGATGATAGCGGGAGAGTATGTAGGGTGGCGCACTCACGACGAACTAGCAGCTTATACACAAGAAAAATTCCAGGCAACAACAGCCAGACTACAAACAGGCAAATCCTCCTCTACTTTTGTACTTGCAACGGCTGGTGCTGATATCGATACCGAAGGAATCGTCGCGCAGACGCAAGACTATCCGTTACTATGGCGTTATATACCATTGTCGCTGCTGTGGCAGCCGGTACAGGTCCATGACTATGGCTTGAGTTACAGTCACGAAATTCTCGGTGACTTTGGCGACAAGCAAGCGACAATGTTGGCGGTAAAGCCAGTAAATGCACGGCTTGAGATCCAAAAAGGCAAACTTGTGGCCGTGGATGACACAAGTGGTGTGACTGTGAAGGCAGATGACATCCGTGAGCGTCTAAGGACTCTCGTACCGCATTATGGTCGCGAAAATATCATCAATCTCGATACCAAGGTTATTCCTCCGGAGCGTCCCGCAAGTGACTTTGCCGATGTACGCGAACGAGCCGAAGCGGTACTGACACACGAGGTGCGAGTTGAGGTGGGCGGCAAGACGTTTACCCCTTCGGTTGACGAGCGAGCATCGTGGTTGCGTATCGGTAGCGATGAGCATGATAAGCCAACCCTGACACTCGACGAAGCAGCAGTCGCAAAATACCTCGATACTATTGATGCTTCGGTAGGAACCCCAGCAGGGACGACGCATGTCACGATTACAAATGGACGAGAAACCGCTCGCACAGTAGGCATCTCTGGCTCTGCGGTGACGCGTCCGCCTTTTATCGCAACATTGCAGCAGTGGGTCTCTACGGGGGAGACACCGGTGCGTCAAGTACTTGCGCTTCACGATACCTCACCAGTCGTCATATATAACAACAAGTACACAGCATCACAAGAAGGGCTGCAGGCATACCTCGACGATACTGCAAAGCGTATGGATGTGCATATTGCCCTGCGTCAGCTAGATGGAGCTCGCTGGAGTGCGAGTGTGCGTGCTGATGATTCGATACCGAGTGCCAGCACCTATAAACTCTACGTTGCCAAGTGGGTATTTACACAGATGGAAGCAGGCAAGATTGGTTGGAGTGATCCAATTCTCGATACTACCGTCACGACGTGCTTTGACCGTATGACGATCGCAAGTACAAATCCTTGTGCTCAGGAGTGGCTGCGTCAGTATGGGCGAGACAACATGAATCAGTTCGTCTATGGTTTAGGATTTAGCGCGGGGACATCGTTCACAAACCCTGTTGCGACACACACCACGGCAAATGATCTGCTGAAGTTTATGGTTGGACTGAACGATAGTTCACTGGTTAGTGGTACGTATCGTGATCGACTTCTTCATTCGCTGAGCGTTCATCCCTACCGCTACGGTATACCTACTGGCAGTAAGGGGAGGGTTGAGGACAAAGTAGGATTTCTGTGGGATTATGTTCACGATGCAGCGATTGTACATCATCCGAAAGGTACGTATGCAATGGTGATTATGACCAAAGGGCAGTCGTATGCGCGAATTGCTGAGTTGACTCGAGAGATTGAGCGGATACTCTACCCTTGATACACTGGAAGGAGATGAAGCAGTGGTTGGTGCGGTATCGGCTCGAAGTAATCTCGTTTGGGACGGGCTTTTCGTTAATGTCGTTCGAGCTGGCTGCGGCTCGTATATTGGCGCCTGCGATCGGGAGCTCGATCTATGTCTGGACAAGTGTGATTGGCGTGATTATTGCCGCACTGTCCCTCGGATTTGTTGTGGGTGGATGGTTTGCGGATCGTCGCGGCCGCGTGGCGGATGTCGCACTACTCCTCCTCGGAGCTGCCACGACTACCGCGGCAACTTTACTGATATATCATGATGTCCTACAGTGGATCGCCGAGAGTTACGATGATGGCCGTATACAAGGGGTGATTGCTGCACTTATGCTATTTGCTCCAACAAGTTTTTTGATTGGCGTGACAAGTCCCTACCTTGCAAAGCTGAATGTTCGCTCGCTGCGTTCTACTGGACGTACGGTCGCGGCACTTGATGCTTGCAACGCACTTGGTGGAATCGTCGGGACGTTTTTTACGGGCTTTTTTCTGTTTGGCTTTATCGGAGCGCGCGAGACGATCATATGTGTGGCAGTATTGCTCATTGGTATGAGCTGGCTACTTGCACTGCGAACCCGGCTTATTGCTCGCGCTACCGTGACTGTTCTGTTATTGCTGCTACTGTTCGTACCATCCACTCAAGCTGCGACTGCGCGACGTATCGATAGTGCAACAGCACATTACGAAATCATCGACATGCTGGCGCCAACAGGCATGGCGACTGGTCTCGTGACAGGCCCGCACGGAGTACAGTCAGCGGTATACAAAGATGGTCGCAGCGAGCTGGTGTTTTGGTATACGAACGAGATGGCGCGCCTGACTATCGAACGCAACCCAGCATCTATCCTTGTACTCGGCGGCGGCGCGTTTACTTTGCCGCAGTATTTGGCGAGTAAACTACCAAACGCGCAGATCGATGCAGTCGAGATCGACCCTCAGCTCGAACCCATCTCTACAGAATACTTCCACTACAATCACCCAAGTAACGTGTCGCTTCATTTTGAAGATGCTCGAACGTTTGTAAATCGAGACGGCGGTATGTACGATGTTGTCTTGGTCGATGTCTATGGCGATACGATGATTCCGTTTAGCCTGATGACTCGTGAGTATGGTGCGGCGCTTGCTCAGCATGTTAAGCCTGGTGGACTTGTCCTCGCAAACCTAGTCGTGGGGCAGACTGGAGCTTGCAAAGACATCTGGAAATCTATCAACGCTGCGTATGGCACAGAGCTACCATATGCCCAGTACACAACACGCTCAGCGGGGCTACCCAGAGGCAACTACGTTCTTGCATATACTCGTGAACAACAAGACCTACATGGGTATACACGTATTTCAACAACCGATTCGCAAGGATACAGCGATAACTTTGCACCTGCGGAGCGGCTATACTTTGATTGTCTGCAACAGAGTCAATAGAGAGTTGTTTACGGCAAAGAGCTTATGGTGCGACGGGCAACTACAGCACAGCCATGACCGGTACCGATGATACCCTTGCGATCAATAATGCACTGAGTGCGGCCGCGGCGGAATAAGCGCGGCCAATACTGCTTTTGCAGGTGGTAGCGGTTCGGCGAGTCTCATGGGTTGTGGTGCTGGCGGTGCTAGTGTGAATGGTAACAGTTCAGGTGCTGGTGGTAGCGGTGGTCCTGGATACTGCCTGGTCATCACTCGCTTCTAGAAGTTGCTATACAGCTTTAGGGCCGTTACTGTTTGAGTATATGTTTACTCCTTTGTTCGTAGTACTTGAAGTGTAGTAGACGAGTCTTTGTGTATGCTGATCTGTCGAGCTGTCACTCGGCTGGCTTCGCCTTCATGCTGGATAACCAGAGGGACTGTATTCTCGAACGAAATGTCAATATCCTGCCGCGGCACGAGAGGCATATGTCGCGCGAGAGACTGTAGGCCAAACTTCACATTAGCAAAAAAGTGCGACACGTTGAGTTCGCTGTATCCAAAGTCGTCACCCCTATACCACTCCCTGGTGCTGCCAATAGCCCCGGCAATTGTCGATGTGTTTACGGCTATAATGTCCGTGACATCATGATGAGCAGGTGGGTTTCCATCTATCGTGAAATCCGGTAGTTTGTCGCCACGGTGCAGGTAGTATTGATAGGCAACTTGCAACAGACTAGTACCGAGCCTAAATGGTGACAGCGTATTACGGGTAATAAAGCGTGAAACGGGACGATTGAAGCTGTCGGCGGCAGCAGCACTCCAGCCAATTGTGGTATACGCAGGCGCGTAGCGCCAGTGATGTCCGTCGAGGCTAACCTTGAGTGGTGTTACTGCTGTTGACTCTGCCTCCAAGAGGTCCAGTACCGTACTGCCGATACGAGTATGAGTGCTCGCGAGGTCATTGAAGTTGCCATAGGGGAGGAACCCCACCTCTGCACGGACACCAGAAAGGAGAACTGCATTGGAAAGCTGGGATGCCGTACCGTCACCGGCTGCGGCGATTGCACGGTCGCCGTTACGTAATTGATAACTAAGCATATCGATATTTGACTCAGCGTCGCTATAGCGATTTACGATGCGCTCGTAGCGCACACCATGATCATCAAGTAGTCCGAACACTTCGTGTGCTACCTTGCGAGCACTACTATTATGCGGATTTTCGACAATCACCAGCCGATGTTCATTGGTACAGCGCACTGTTTCTATCGCAGAAATATTTCGCGCAGTGACAATTTACGGCTGTACTCGAGCGCGCCAAAGCGGAACACCCGAACGGCGAGCGCGAGAATGATGACAGCGGTGATTGCCATAACTGGTAGTGCGATGGCAACTTCCCAACCTTGGAGATTGCCAACAGCGTTGCGTAGCAAGAGAGGGAAGGGTGCAGTGAACGGGAAGAGGCTCAAAAACCGCACGAATGGACTATCGGGTGTCGAGATAAATAGCGTGAAGGCATAAAGTGGACCAAAGAGAAGGATCATGACGATTCCAAAGAACTGCCCGGCTTCTTTAGCGGTAGGGACGCTCGCACCAATCAACACGAGGAGACCAGTAAACAGGATAAATCCAGTGGCGAAGATTGCTGCGCCAGTGAATATACGTAGCCAGTCAATAGGTATCGTCGAGAGGTCAAGCATCGGGATATTCAGCTGGTCGTGAAATAGTAGGTACCCCACGAGCGCCGGGAGAATTATCAGCCCACCCTGGAAGAACGCGAGCCCAATCAGTGAGACAATCTTACCGATGATAAGTGTGCGTGCTTCGATGGTCGTCAAGATCATCTCGATGACACGATTCTCTTTTTCTTCTGTAGTGCTGGTAAGCATTTGGTTGCCAAAGAATGCGATCAGCATGTAAAAGAGTATCAAGAACAGTCCTGGGAGGATCATCTGTTTGAGAGGCTCATAAACACTACCGTCACGGTAGGTTATGACATTTGTCTGCGTTTTACCTGCGATGACGCTCTGCACTGCTGGCGACACCTCTGTCTGAACAGATTGTGACAAGAGATTTTGGGCTACTCCTTCGTAGCGACCATTGTCAAATAAGCCAACATCCTTACCATACACTTCTACTGACTGAGTAGCGATATCGGCAGGGTAGTAGATGTAGCCGTCGAGTTTACCAGCTTTTACATCATCAATACCTTGCTGTTTGCTCGTAACGGTCTTTGCCTTGACTGCCTTGAGTAACGCCGGATTGATGAGCGTTGACTCGTCGGTGACAGCGAGTGAGAACTCTTGCTTACCAAGCTGGTCAGCAGCGTCGCTTGTTGATTTGTTTGATAGGTAGATGACGCCAAAGACTAATCCCATCATGACCGGGAAGCCAAATGCCATTAGCCAAAATGACTTCTTCTTGAGTGTCCGCATGATCTCGAATCGGATAACGGTGGATAAGTTGTGCATGATTATTTCTCCTCCTCGTTCTCATCGCCATAGACTGATAAAAATATATCGTTAAGCGACTTGCCGCCAAACTTTTTGCGTACTTCGGCAACAGTACCATAAGCTTCTGCCTCGCCGTCTTTTAGCAGGATTACGCGGTCGCAGAGGCGCTCCACTTCTTCCATCTGGTGCGTAACCATGACGACGGTTGCGCCTTTTTGCTGGTGCTCCTCGATAATGTCCATCAAGAGCTTGCGGTTAACAGGGTCGAACCCCTTGGTCGGCTCATCGAGAATCAAGAGATCTGGGTCGTCCATGGTAGTGATGCCCAACTGGATCTTCTGTTGTTGGCCACCAGAGAGTTTATCGAGACGAACTTTGGCTTTGTCGGCGAGTTTGACGCGCTCGAGGTACTCGAGCGAGGCGCGCTTGGCATCATCACGGGTCATGCCTTTTAGCTGGCCGAAATACACCATCACATCGATAACCGACTCTTTCTTGTAGAGACCGCGCTCTTCTGGCAAGTAGCCAAGCTTTACATCACCTGAGACTGAATAGGCCTTGCCGTTGACGAGCAACTCACCGTCTGTAGGGATGTATATGCCGAGTAGCGCACGAATCGTGGTCGTCTTGCCAGAACCGTTACTCCCGAGTAGCCCGAATGTCTCGCCGCGCTTCACTTCAAAGTTGAGGTTTTTGATTACTTCCGTTTTGCCAAATCGCATACGAAAATTTTTAATCGTAATAATAGGATTCATATCTATTAGTATACAACGGAAACAAAACCCTTGCTGGTAGCAACATAAGGTAATAAATTTTTAAGCACTGAATACACTCACTCTACGGTGATAAGTGTAATATAGTAGCAAACGTATAACCTAGGTGTAGGGGTGATGGTTGACACCCTTCCAGATATCCTGTATGCTTATAGCATGAGCAGTAAGTGTTAGGAGTTGTTGATGGCAAGATTACCGCAACCCGGATCAGATAGTGGTACGTGGGGTACTATCCTCAACGATTTTCTAAATGTGGAGCATCAGAGTGACGGTACGCTTCGGCGATCGACCGATATAGATCAAGCAATAAGTGACGCTGAACAAGCGTTGTCATTCGCGACACAACTTTCGTCTACTGCAGTTGTTCGTATTATTTATACTACCTCATGGCCCGCTCGCCCTGCCGTTCAGTATGTGGAATGGGTAGATCCTGTAGGAACAGCTCCTATACCTCCTGCTATGGTCAATGGCGACACGTTTGTGCAAAAGGCAGCCTAGATGCCAGGGGCTACGCATCCAATACACAACGTAGTGAGTGATAATCGTTCATGGCCTGCTAACAAATGGATCAAAGCAAATGGTAGTCTGGTGCCCGTCGGGTTTCGTGCGATCGAGAATCAACGCATTGCTCGGGTACAATCACTGTTTACAGCATCCATGGTTGGTTTATCTATCCTCCGAACTGGGTCGGACTATAGTCTATTTTATCCAGCAGGAGGTGGGCGTTTTATCCAGCACACCTTAGCTACCATTACTGGTAATGGTGCTGATGGACCCTACGGGGCGGGTGGGGTAACAATGCTACGATCAGTCAACGAAGTTTGCCCTAGCGGTGCGACGATACCCTATACCTCAGGTACGACGAGTGGTGGCGGTTGGGCCACTTCTACCTCAGGTAGTTATACGTGGTTACGTACTTCCACCAGTGGAGACTCTATAACCATTACAATACCCGCCGGTGTTGAAGTAGTAAATCTTGATATAGTTCAGCACTCAACGGGGGGTGGGGTTGCGTCGGTCATGGTCGACGGTAGCAATGCCTCTCAAATATATCTACCAAAAGCCTCTGAGCTTGCTGCTTCCAACAGGCTCTCCTCTGCACAGTTAGTTAGTAATGGCGGGTCAATCCCGGATAGCCAGAGAGTGTATTCGTCATATTTACCGTCGGGAGGAGCCGTAAAGGTATCGTACCCACTAGTACTGAGCGGAAATGGTACTCATACTGTGCAAATAAGCCACACCGGTGGATACCGTTCGGGCGCATCAACTGCCGGTAATCAACGGATCTCACTGTATGCAGTGAGAACATGGAAGTCTACCGATGTTGTCGTGTTTGACCCTTCGAACTCACTCGTATCTGGTACCCTCGCGACCACCTCATCTGCGTGGGAAGTTGCAACTGCCTTTAGCCCTGTCGGCCACAGCTCATCGTTTATGGGTACCTACCATGGTAATGAGACACAAACATCGATAAGTGTTATGGTGGACGGTGTAACGATAACGCCTGTCGATGGGGTGGCGACACCAGTAGCGAGTTCGGTAGTCGTGACGCGCCAAGGATTTTTGTCTCACCCTACTGCTGGCCGTGTCGCTGCGGTCACGACTACCTACACACTTGACAGTAGTGGACTTACTTTTAGTCCTCATATTCAGTGGGAGACTACTGGAGAGGTGTCGGCCGCGTACGCGATGCTTCCATTAAACGGCCCTTTAGCCAGTGATGGATTTAACCGCGCTATGACTTCAGCCTACACGGGAAATGCTGCCACTATTCCTACGACGACACCACTCGATACTGACTTTGCCGTTGCGCGTTCTCAATCTGCGTGGGTTTGGAGTTCAACGCGTATTGCGCAATTGACGATACTCAATCCTGGTCAATGGTTTGAAGATTGGAATTACACAGACCGTCAGGCAGCCGTAGAAGGTCGTGCCCTGGTAGGTACTAGCTCGGTAACCTCCCTGACAAAAGTGTACTTATCTCGGGTCAAAAAGTCGGCCGGGCAGGGTGAGATAGTAACGAACGGTTCTATCCACCAGTATGCCGCACTTGTCCGTATTGGTTGGTTCGGTGACACGAATACAGTAATAAATACAGTTTCAGGACTCCCTCTATGAGTGTTTTTAAACTTCGAATATCCCTTAGGATGTATTCCAGTTGAATAAAATACCCCTCCGGATGAGGAGGGGAGTTACCAGGCTGCGATGACTTGGCGAATCTTTGGATCGAGGACTTCCCATGAGCTCTTCAGCCTCTTTGAGATGAAAACAATCGTGGTGCTTAGCTCGACGCGGAGAACCCCTTCAATTGCAATGAGTTCGTTAAAGCGTGCGATATCTTGCTCAGTTGTGTCGAAATCGATGTCACTGGCATCCTTCGCGCTATTACCACCCACGTAGCCACTATCACTTACATAGCTATCTACGATATACTCTCGCCACACACCTTCGTCTTCATCGAGTACGCCATTCGCATCGTTGACAGTGTTGATAACTTGCATCTCCGGAGTCCTTTCGGTGGTCGTATGAGATAACAACTATTGTAACATAAAAATCCTACATAGCAAAGCGCGAGAATATTGCGAAATGCCTCATAACATGACGTTGATAAGCATTTTATGCACGCTACATATGGCGTTGCAAAAATTACCATAGACACTATAAAGTGTTAATTTTGGCATTGTCAAAAAAACACAGGCGAAATGCTTGAAATCAGCACATATAGCGTCTATAGTTTTACGTAGACACTACATATGTAGTAGTTCAGCAAAATAGACACAAATGCAAGGAGGTGATAAAACTAGCTCACCACACTAGTTGGTGGCTTTCCTATGCATGAGCCTGGGGAGGTGATGTGTCTAGAAGAGGGTACGAAAAATAAAACACAGTTCCATAGGGGGAATATGAGCAATATACACGTGGTAAAGCGCGATGGCACGAAAGAGCCGTTCGACGCCAACAAGATCAATCTAGCACTGGTAAAGGCGAGCGAGGGGTTGCCCGACCAAATCCAGAAAGTCGTCCAGGTGGCAACTGAGCTACAGCTGACATTATTCGACGGTATCACGAGCGAACAGCTCGATGAAGCAGTCATTCACACTGCACTACAAAACGTAAAAGACGATCCAGACTTTGACAAAATCGCCGCCCGCCTATTGCTGAAAAATATCTACAAAAATATTCTTGGCGACTTCGATACCGATGCCGAGTTAAAAAAGCTTCATGCTCGTGAATTCCCAAAACTTATCAAACAGGGTGTAAAAGACGGCCTATTAGACACTCGCATGGGCGACGGCCGGTTCGATCTAAAGAAAATCGCTGCAGCAATCGACCCTATTCACGATGAACTCTTCAAATACATTGGTGTTGTCACCAACAAAAATCGCTACGCACTGCGCAAAAACTCAGGTGCGCCAATCGAGACACCTCAGTTCACACATATGCGTATCGCTATGGGCCTCAGCTACAACGAAGAAGACCCGACGGCTGCGGCAATCGATTTTTATGAGCATATGGCTCGCCTAGAGTATGTAGCTGGCGGCTCAACTCGAGTAAACGCTGGCGGCTCGTTCCCGCAGCTGTCAAACTGCTTCCTTATGGAAGTCCAGGATGACATGGAATCAATCGCAAAATCAGTCCGCGACACCATGTGGATTGCCAAAGGTACCGGTGGTATTGGTATCACTATGACGAAGTTGCGTGCGGCAGGTAGCCCGGTCAAGACAACCAACACCGAAAGCACTGGCCCAATTCCGTTCATGAAGATGATTGATTCTGCGCTTTTTGCGGTCAGTCGCAAAGGTAAGAAAGCTGGCGCCGCTGCTATGTACATGGAAAACTGGCACCTGAACTTTCCGCAGTTCCTCGACCTTCGTCAGAACTCTGGTGACCCATACCTCCGTACTCGACTCATGAATACTGCAGTGTACCTAAGCGATGAATTCATGAAACGCGTTCAAAAAAACCAAGACTGGTACTTGTTTGACCCGGCTGAAGTTGCTGATCTCCCTGAACTTTACGGCGATGAATTCTCGAAAGCCTACAACGAATACGCCAAGAAAGCTGAGAGGGGTGAGATGCGTGAGTTCGCGAAGATCCCTGCTCGTCAGCAGTTCAAGCAAATCCTGACGACGCTTCAGGCGACGAGTCACCCATGGCTTACCTGGAAAGATACGATCAATGTCCGAGCGCTCAACAACAACACGGGTACGATTCACTGCTCAAATCTCTGCACCGAGATCACCCTGCCACAGGACGAAAAGAACACTTCCGTTTGTAACCTCATTAGCATTAACCTATCTCGTCACCTCGACGAAAACAACAAATGGGAATGGGAGAAGCTCGAAAAATCGGTTCGTAGTGCGATTCGTCAGCTCGATAACCTTTGTGATATCACCAATACACCGATTCCAGAAGCAATGAATTCGAACCTATCGAACCGTGCAGTCGGTCTTGGACTCATGGGCTTTTCGGAAGTACTAGAGCGCCTCAGTCATAGCTACGAGTCAGACGAAGCATACGATTTGATCGATCAGCTTACTGAATACATCAGCTACTACGCCATCGACGAGTCAGCCGACCTAGCAAAGAGCCGCGGTAGTTACCCGGAGTACAAAGGAAGTGGCTGGAGCAAGGGTCTACTGCCTGTAGATACCCTTGACGAGCTTGCCGCTTCGCGCAAAGTCAAAGTCGACGTCACTCGCAAGAAGCGTCTCGACTGGGATACGCTTCGTGGCAAGGTAAAGAAAGGTATGCGCAATGCGACCGTCATGGCGATCGCGCCAACCGCAAACATCGGCCTCGTTGCTGGCACTACTCCGGGTCTCGATCCACAGTTCGCGCAAATCTTCTCTCGTAGCACGCTGAGCGGCAAGTTCCTCGAAGTTAACGTCAACATGGTAAAGGCGCTCAAAGGCGAGGGTCTCTGGGATGAGGTGAAAGACCAAGTACTCGCAAATCAAGGTGATATCCAGACGATCGATGTGATTCCACAGCATATCAAGGATGTCTACAAGACGAGCTTCCAGCTGAGTCCATATGCCTTCATCGAAGTTGCCGCTCGTGCTCAGAAATGGGTCGACCAAGCGATTAGCCGCAATATGTACCTCGAGACACGCAACATCGACGACTATGTCGACATCTACAGTGAGTGCTGGAAGCGCGGCCTCAAGACAACCTACTATCTCCACGTCAAACCACGTCACCAGGCCGAACAAAGCACGACAAAGGTGAACAAATCCGAAGAGCTCGCAAAATCGAGTGGTGCACGTAAATCTGGCTTTGGCTTTGCCAAAAAGCAAGCGGTATAAAAGGGTAGAGGAGGAGTAAACGATGAGCGACGTACAATGCGAC
Organism: Saccharimonas sp. (SeqCode); assembly: GCA_049660945.1. Taxonomy (GTDB): domain Bacteria; phylum Patescibacteriota; class Saccharimonadia; order Saccharimonadales; family Saccharimonadaceae; genus Saccharimonas. The sequence goes on along the minus strand of JBASZO010000027.1, from coordinate 104,369 downwards.
TGCACGTGCAGTTGTTGCCAAAACTGCAACACCTGTAGCACTAAATAACCAAAAGGACTATACTAGATATAAAGAGCGAGAGCGGCTGGGTAGAGCCTCATCTCGCACCAAAATAGGGGGATAACACTTATGAATGCATCACAAATTATCGACGACAACATGACACTCGAGCAAAAGCTCCAAGCTATCTCGGATGCGCTCGAGCAAGCACAGACCACTGCAAACGAAGAAGCTGCAGCACGCGGTATGACTGCAGCACCTATCGACCCTGCAAGCCTCACTATCTGTGACGGCTGCGAGTAATAGTCCTAGCGCTTTGGACTAGTGATTATTCGCAGTATACTATGACACCAACAAGTAAATGAACATAAGGCTATAAGGAGGATTATTATGGCTGGGATTTTAGGTACCGGTATCCAGGACGGACTACTGCTCAAACCAATTCACTATCAATGGGCGATGGATCTCTACGATCAAGCAGTCGCAAACACATGGTTTCCAAATGAGATTCAGCTCGGCCAGGACCTCAGCGACTGGAAGAAAATGACCGACGAAGAGCGTCATGCACTGACCTACCTCATGAGCTACTTCAATCCAAATGAATTGCTCGTAAATAAAGCACTCGCCTTTGGTGTGTACCCATACGTCAACGCTGCCGAGTGTCACCTCTATCTCGCAAAGCAAATGTGGGAAGAAGCAAACCACTGCATGAGCTTCGAGTATGTGCTCGAGACGTTCCCGATCGACCGCGTACAGGCGTACGAGAACCATGTCGAAGTCGCCAGCATGAAGGCAAAAGAAGAGTTCGAGACAAAATTCATCAAGCGCATGACTGAGGACACACTCGATATCACGACAACAGAAGGCAAGAAGGACTTCGTCCGCAATCTCATCGCCTACAATATCATTCTCGAGGGCATCTGGTTCTACAGCGGCTTCATGGTAGCGTTGTCATTCCGACAACGGAATCTGATGCGTAACTTTGGCAGTCTCATGGACTGGATCATCCGCGACGAGAGCCTCCACCTCAAGTTTGGTATCAACCTGATCCTTACAGTGCTCGAGGAAAACGAAGATCTGCAGACCGAAGAGTTTGCAAACGAGATCAAGCAGATGATCCTCGATGCCGTCGAGATGGAAGAGCAGTACAACAAAGACCTCTTGCCAAAGGGCATCCTGGGACTTAACGCCGACTACGTCAACCAGTACGTCAAGTATCTCACCGACCGTCGCCTCGAGGAACTTGGATTCGAGCCACACTACAAGGTATCGAACCCTGCCAAGTGGATGGCCGCCGCCAACGACACGCTCGAGCTCGTCAACTTCTTTGAGAGTACTAATACTAGCTACGAAGTCAACTCGGGCAACACTAAGGCTGAATAGTACCTCTAATGCCTGCAACTCAGCGGTCAGCCACGGTACTGTATATCACCACAAGTGATGCGGTCTTGGTGCAAGCAAAGCAGCATGAAGGTCGAGAAGTTTATGATACGTTTGGTGTGTCGTCAGAGCAGGGAGACTTACGGGGTGCAACCGACCTAGCTCATACGTTACTAGAGCGACTTGATGCAAAGCCTACTATTGGTAAGTTTATACTTCACATAGAGAAACCAGACGAAACGGTTGATCTTCACGTGACTGCGGTTTGTTACTACATGGAGCGCCAGCTAAAGGCTAATGCTGAAAATACACTATGGATCACCGCTGATGATATCGATAACGAATCTCGTTTGAGAGTTGACGATAAGTTACTGCTAAAGCAAGTAATTTTACAGAAAACGCTCCACATGGAGATATGGGAGAGTCAAATGGGGCAGTGGATCGATGCGAAGGTTTTAAAATACACGGAGCATATCTAATGAAAACAGAGATTGAAGTAAAGTTTTGTGATATCGATATCGACGCGATGCGTGAGATTTTAGCTCGTGCCGGGGCAGTCTGTGAGGAACCGATGCGATTGATGAAGCGAGCACTGATCGAAGAACCACATCATGCTGCTGAAGATTCCTTCCTTCGCATCCGTGATGAGGGAGATAAAGTAACGCTCACGTTCAAGCGTCGTGCTAACCCGGACCAGCCGAGCATCGACAATACGACAGAGATCGAAGTCATTGTCAGTAGCTTTGACGACACTGTCGAGTTATTTCGTGAAGCCGGTTGGACCTATAAGACATTCCAGGAATCCAAACGTGAGACCTGGAAACTCGGTACTGCAGAAGTAGTGATCGATGAATGGCCGTGGCTGCCGCCATATATCGAAATCGAGGCCGCATCCGAGGAAGAAGTCCGTACCGCCGCAGCCGCGCTAGGGCTTGACTGGTCAGCTGCTGACTACGGTCATATCGATGCTGTGTATCAAAAGCACTACACTTTCGCCGACGGGTTTCGAGGTGTTATTGACCTCAAAGAAGTACGCTTTGGTGACCCTATCCCGAAAGAGTTTGAGGTCGAGTAAGACGATATTACCCACTACCGGTAGTGCAGGTTGTTGATAAATATACACTATAAGTAGCGTTGTAAGGTATGTATAATAGCGATATGGTTCAAAAAACACAAAAAGTTCTCACGCTACTCGGTCCGGCATTTGTTGCGGCGGTTGCGTATGTCGACCCCGGTAATTTTGCGGCTAACTTTAGTGCTGGTGCGCAGTACGGCTATATGCTCCTGTGGGTGCTGATAGTAGCAAACGTAATGGCGATGCTGGTGCAGTATCTCAGTGCAAAAGTTGGGGTGGTGACGGGCATGAGCTTGCCAGAAGTCGTGGCGACTAAGTTAGGGCGTAAGTCGCGCATTGCTTATTGGGTTCAGGCAGAGCTCGTTGCTGCTTCGTGTGATCTTGCAGAGGTAATTGGTGGAGCGATTGCGTTGAAGCTACTCTTTAATGTTCCGTTAGTCGCGGGCGGGGTAATTACTGGCCTTGTTTCGCTACTTCTCCTTGCAACCTACTCGCGCCGAGGGCAAAAGACCTACGAACGGTTGATTATCGGCATGCTCATCATTATCCCAATCGGGTTTCTTGTAGGGCTTGCAATGCACCCACCAGACCCTGGCGCCATGCTTGCTGGAGTAGTGCCGCGGCTGGAGGGCAAAGACACCGTACTACTAGCAGTGGCGATGCTTGGCGCAACGATCATGCCCCATGTCGTGTACCTCCACTCAGCACTCTCTCGCAACCGCCACGGCAAGCTAGAAGGAAAGAAATTAGCAGTGGCACTGCGTGCTACCAAGATCGACGTAGTGATCGCGATGGTGTGCGCTGGCAGTGTGAACATCGCGATGCTTCTGCTTGCGGCATCGGCCTTGCGCGGAAGTAGCTCGGCAGAGTCGCTCGAGGGAATCTTTATGGCATTGGGGCATACGCTTGCCCCATTAGTAGCCTGGTTATTCGCATTGGGCTTGCTTGTATCGGGCTTTGCCTCGACGGCGGTCGGCACGCAGGCTGGAGAAGTAATCATGGCGGGATTGTTGAAGCGACGCATTCATCCACTAATCCGCCGTACGGTGGTCATCGTCCCCTCTATCATCCTACTCGCATTTGCCGTTGACCCTACGCAGGCACTCATCATATCGCAAGTTGTCCTCAGCTTTGGTATACCTTTTGCGCTGACGCCATTAGCGTTGGCGGCAAGTAGCAAACGCATCATGGGCGAAGCACGTACCAGGCGCCCAGTGACGATTGCGATCTTTTCGATTGCAGGGTTTGTAAGTGTTCTCAATATCGTACTTATCTGGCTCACATTTTTTGGCTAAATGATATGAAAATCCCCTCACTAGCGAGGGGTGGTTAGTTGCCCGAAGATGGACGGGGCATCCTGCTTTCCACGTGCTTCATAAACTCCGCATCATCTTCGTTGGGCTGAGGCCTTGTTTTCGAGCCCAGGTCGAAGAACTTTCGTCTGACCTTATGACTGATTTCTAGTGAAGTTGCTGGCGGTGCGGGTTCATCGTTTTCGAGACCGAAGTCGTATTCATCGGGATCGTATACATTTGACTCGTCGGGCGCTGCGGGCACCGGAAGGTACATTCCAAGAATCGATACCACTCCTTTCATATTCCTGCATGCTTCAACGGCGATCATCACGATAATCGTTACGCTGAGACAAATCAGGAGAATAGTCATATTCATCGAAAACCTCCTAGAGAAGGGAAGGTGCAAAGAATACTACTATTTATAGCATACTTTTGGCGAGGAGCAACTACCCCCTATCGCTCAGCGGCAAGTTTTCACCTTTCACGCCAATAGTGAATTGCGTCCAGTGTTAGGCGGTCAAGCTCGTCGTACGCGGCTTTGCGTAGAGTATTTTCATGGATTGGCGGGGTAGTCTCGCGCGCTGAATCATCAGCGGAATCTCCTATGTGCAGGTATTGTTCTACGGCTTTGTCGATCATCTGACAAAAGTCGGTTGTCGCGAGTAATCGGCCGGCATTTTGGTCGGGTAGTACGAGTCGGCCATCGAAATCAGCATCGGTGAGCGGGGGTACGAACTTCACCACATGAAAACGACTTGATGCTCGTGCATATTTCTGCGTATGAGCAAGCGCATCGCGATGGCTTGATTTGATGTCAAACGGCACCCCGTCGATCAATAGGTCGATACCAATTGCATCGACATTGATGCCGAGTTCGTCTGAAAACTCGGCTGCCGTGATGACTTCGTACCCACTCATACGTGCTAGCTTTTCTACCGACTGCTCAAGCCCTAGTCCGTATAGCGTCGCAAGGGTTGCCTGAGCATAGTCGGCTGCGTCTGAGGCGCTACTTTTTACCTGAGACCGCTCGCGTATGGTGAGCACAAAATCATACAGCTCGCTAACAGACAGAGTATTGTCGAATGATCGAACAAATCCACTGAGGTCGTATGCATTCTTTGATGACGGCAGGCAGATAGTAGCGGCGAGGCGGCGCAGTGCGTTCATGTAGGGAGGTTCATCGGCTGAGATTGTTTGCATGATTCGCTTACGTATAAATTCTCGATTATCAGCCTGTGAATCAGCAGGCCCCCACAGCTTCGCCTCGTCAAAGATCGTCCGTACCAGTTCTTCACCGCGAAAACTCGGTGTATTTTCGGGAGTGCTATGTCGACCTATGAAATGACCCGGTAGGCTCATCACGACATCTTCTCGTTCGAACATGGTAGGGACGCGCGCTCGAGCTAATCGCGCCTTCTCTTCATTGCGTGTTCTCGCTTCTTTTTGTTCGAGTGCTACTTTAGCACGCTCAATTCGCTTCAGTAAGCGCTGCTCGCTTGATGTTGGTGTCGAAGGATGCGCTACATGAGTTATCGGACGTGGTGTCTGTGTGACAGATGGTACTGCTTGCTGGGCGGCGATACGCGTGCGTATGGCGTGAGTTTTGCGAATGGTTGCGAGACCCTGGGCATGTGCACCTGAGGTGACCGGCTGGATTATTCCCTGCGTGGGGAGGCCTGATTTGTACGGTATACCTACTGTGATGCATCGCATGCCGACACTCGGTCGTATGTCGTATTTCTTTGTATCAGCAGTTGTGGCAACAGGAACCATGTCGCAGCGAACAGGGAACTCTTCGACGACAATGTTTGCTCCGCTTCCAATCTCTTCCTCGTTTGGTTCTCGATACTCGATGCCTTGTTCTTCTAGGTAGTTCTGGAACGAATCCAGGGCAATTGCAGCTCTGAGCTGCCACGAGATGAGTCGTTGTCGCTCTGGGTCTTGTCCTGCAATAAGCTCTACAAAGTTTCCCTTTGGCGAACCATGAGCGATGTATTCTTTGAACGCTTGGTAGAGTGGAAGGCTAAATTCGGTGAAAAACTGCGTTCGTACGGTACGGCGTTCAATTCCCTGGGAGTGAGGAAACACAGCGATGAGCGCAAGTGCTGTCTCGGTGGTATTTCGTAATCTTTCAATCTGTTCACCGAGGAGATCTGCTACCTCGTAGCCAGATAGATGAGTTGCGCGCTCCCCAAGATGTCGATGACGCGGCTCGTCAGAAATGTCCTCCGAACGCTCGGCATAAAGTTGGACGTCTTCGTTTGGTGGTGTATCGATTCGGTAACTCATCCCGTTTGACCAGCTAAAATATTCGTTTCACTATGACATTTTGTATACAAAAGGTCAATAGTTTTATAAGAGGTGAGAGTCATAAAGCTAATCGAGCAGCAAAATCACTGGACTACACTCTTGCTCCTACGGCACGGAGCAGGCATAATAATAGGTACATATCAGTAGAAATGTGTCACGGGTGGTGGCGGCATTTTATCGACTCTGTACTATATATTGCGTAGAATAAACAACAACGCACACTATATATAGCGTATGCCTAGGAATCCGTGCTATACTGAAATCCCATGGAGATGCGTATCACTATGGATAAACAGACAAAATATATTTTCGTGACAGGGGGTGTTCTTTCTGGGGTAGGAAAGGGCATAACGGCTGCTAGTATAGGTGCTGTACTACAGTCAAAAGGACTCACTGTTTCAATTCAAAAATGCGACCCGTATCTTAATGTAGATGCGGGTTTGCTTAATCCTGCGGAGCATGGCGAATGTTTCGTCACCAAAGATGGTGCCGAAACCGATCTCGATCTCGGTCACTATGAGCGCTTTCTTGATATTGAACTGACGCAAAAAAACGCCACACTCTCAGGGCGTTTACTCTCGAACTTGATTGCCGATGAACGTGCGGGTAAGTTTGGCGGTAAGACGATACAGCTAATACCACACTTGACCGGAGCGATCCAAGACGCAATTCTTACGGCGAGTAAGGGGAGCGATGTCCACATAGTAGAAATTGGTGGTACGGTGGGTGACTATGAAGGGCTTAGTTTTATCGAAGCAATCCGTGAGTTTGGGCGCAAAGTAGGGCGAGACAACGCGCTGTACGTACACGTCGTGTATGTACCATTTATCGGCACAAGCAAAGAATTTAAATCAAAGCCTGCGCAAAATGCCCTCAATGACCTCCGTGGATTTGGTATTGTTCCAGATGCGGTAATTGTTCGTACGGATGATCCAGCGCCAGCTAGCATTCGCGGCAAGATCGCTATGTTTGGCGGCGTATCAGACGATGCAGTACTAATGATGCCAAACATCGATAGTGTATTCAAGATTCCAGAGATGGTGGCAACAAGCACACTCGGCCCGCTCCTCGACAAATTTACTGGTATCGATACACAGCCAGACCTAACCGCTTGGCGGGAACTAGTAGCGCGTCAAACGGCGAAGTCGACACAGACAGTAGTCGTTGGAATAGTAGCGAAATACTTGGACAACGAAGATACCTATATTTCAGTACTAGAAGCACTCAAAAGTGCCGCGTGGCATCTTGGGCTCACGCTAGAGCTCAAGTGGATTAACGCCGAGTCGGCAACCGATGACGATTTTTCTAGCGTCGATGCGTTGCTTGTACCGGGTGGATTTGGTACGCGTGGAACCGAGGGAAAGATTGCCGCGGCGTCGTATGCGCTTGAGCACGATGTACCATATCTTGGCATTTGCCTCGGGCTACAAGTTGCGGTCATTGCTGCAGCGCGTCGAGCGGGGTTAACAGATGCGAATAGTACAGAGTTTGACGCCTCTACCGAGCACGATGTCGTGTATATTATGGAAGGGCAAGCAGGTAAAGAATCGACAGGTGGTACGCTACGACTAGGCGATTACCCTGCACGACTTGTAACCGGTAGCAAAGTCGCAGACCTTTACGAAGCAACAAATATCGTAGAGCGTCACCGTCACCGTTACGAAGTGAACCAAAGGTTTACAAAAGAAATCGAAAAGGGCGGCTTGCGTATCAGTGGCACTAGCCCGGATGAAAAGCTTGTAGAATTTGTCGAGTCGCCAAGCAATCACTATTTCGTTGCCACACAGGCGCATCCGGAATTCCGCTCTCGTCCTATGAGAGCACATCCGCTATTTGTAGGTCTGCTTGCTGCAGTCTCTGAACGGGCTCGAGGCTAGTTGGCTAGCTGCTTCGTATAAGATATGGAGTAAAGGATGGAGAAGCGGTTATTGACCGTGTCTTGATACCATCGCACTTTTCCACAGTTTTTCCAGTTAGCCTCACTAGCGCCATCAAAGATGTCGTTTACTAGCTTGGCAAATTGTTCATCTTTTGGCTGAAACCATTTAACAACAATATTCACGCCAGTAAGCTTTTGCGCCTCAGTCGTGCTGCATGGGGTTTTGTCGTCTGCCGTACAGGTTGGCGTCGTGCTATTTGTGAGGCAGTAGTTGTACGTGGTTAGTGGATCTCCACCAGACCCTTCATCTTGGTCATAAAACCATGGATCCGTACCTGCATCAAAGGTGGATGGGATTTTGGGCATATAGTTAGAGAACTTCGTCCATAGCGGATCGCTAGTAGTGGTTAAGTCTTGCAGGTTGGAGCCACCGTCAGAAGTGTAATCCGGCGGCCATCGTTTGAGTTCTGTATACGATGCCCATGTCTGAAAGCGGTTATCAATGTCTTCGAGTGAGTGTGCCACGGCGGTAGCTTTGGCACGCAGCTGAACGCCGTTGTAGGCGACAACACTAATTATTGCCAAGATAGCAATTACAGTGATAACTATGAGGAGTTCAACTATAGTAAAACCGCTTATGCTTCGTTTCATGACATGATTATAGCACACAGCTCCGTAGAGTATCCGTCAGGTGCAGCTGTACTAGCAAGTCACACGTTCGTACGTTTATGCCTGCTGACGAGTTTCGCGCGTTTTTTGCATTTCAGCCAAAGCCATTTGCATAATCATCTCTGGGGGAAGGGTAGCCACAGTGAGGCCTTGGTCGAGTCCGAACTTGACCATTTCGGCCGCAAGCGCATCGGTACGTTCGGGCTGCCAGCCTTCCTCCCAGCCGCCAGCACTATGCCAGTTAGCGGCTGCGTTAAACTTGCTCATATCAAGCTTACTGCCTGCTGGACTCTTGAGTGATATGCGGTTCCTGACGAGTTTTTTTAGCTTCATGCCATCAGTAGCTCGTGCAAGCTCTACTTCTGCTCGAGTGGCTTCTTGAACGAGGCCTTCACAGTGCTTGAGTAGCAGTTGCTGTTCATCAGGTGACGCACTGGTGTACTCTGGACTCGTCTGCAATTGCGCGACGACCTCTGTTTGCTTCAGTACTCCACTTTCCTGGGAGAGCTTAATCGTATCAAGTAGGCGTTGCTCAACTTCGTCGAAGTCTTCCTCGAACGTCTTGTCGCTCAAGTTCGCTGCAGACTCACGGGCGTTTGCCATCAGGTCAGTCGAGCGTACCTTTGTTTCGAGTGCTGTACGATGCCGCGCAACCTCTTCTACCTGGTTAGTACGGATAGACTGTTCGTGTTGAGCGAGTTGCTGAGCTACAGCTGCATGACGGCCTTCGATCTGCTGTGCGCGGGCTTTGTGGCGTTGATTCCGCTGTTTGGCGCCGATACCGAGTGAAAGGATATTCTTAATTTTTCGTTTTTTATCATCCTTTTGAAGCACTGTCTGAGCGGCTTCATATGCGGTTATATTTTCAGCTTGCTGGTATTGGTTACCTGCTATGAAACGCTCGCCGGCCTGTATATATGCGCGTAGGTCACTAGGAATAGGTGCTTGTGTACTTGGTAGCCTGTTTGGTGTATCGGGTAAGGTATAGAGATCATCGCGATCATTCGCAACTGATCTTCGTAGTGCATCCGCACTCTCAGAAGCCGATCGCTGATCCCATGCCTCAAGCATCGTTGCATCTAGCTCTTTAGTGCCAACGATGACATTATCCTGTAGTGTGTCGGTGACAGCCTGTACGCGTTCTTCGACAGTACGTTCATCATGAATTTCAGCTACCGTTTCACGAGTTTGCGGAGCTTTTTCTTTTGTGAGATTAACGGGTTTTCGTTTTTCGAGGCTGACCATAATTTTGTAATGTACACTGTTTATGTTTGATTTCGTATCTATGTTTATTATTAGCACAAACGGTATAAAAAGTCAATAGTGTGACTGTAAGATAAATAGGCGAGTGTACCGAGTGTGAATTTTGACAGACTTAAAATAAAGTGCTAATATTATGTAGTCCTGATGAAATCAGCTGCTTCCGGAGGGGATCCATGAGAGAAAAAACATATCTGATCAAGCTTGGCGAAGGTCCGTGGCGTGTTGTCTCCAAAGAAGAATGGGTTTGCTACGAACGTAGAGCGGGTTTTTACAACACGTCAGGCGAACCTAATGAGCCTGCAACAGCTGCTTTTACAGGTGGAAATGAACAAATTCATGGTCGCTACACATTCTCGGATGATTTTGACTATCCTCGAGCCAGTGTCGACCAGTTGCGGAAGATAGTCGAGCCATTTGTCGTAGCTGCTGATGAGCCGTCGAAGCTCGACCCAGTTGCATACATGCGAGGTATCTATGATGTGCTGAGGGTGCTTGCTGGCGAAGAATTGCCTGGCGATGTGCAGCGAAGGCGTCTGATCACTTCTATCACCGATGACGCTGCGCGTGTAGCGGATGGCTACGGAGCACCTCATGCACCAGTTCAGCAACGAGTAGCGTTATAACCAAGCCTGTAGAGGTTTGACGAGACCCCGCGCCAGAGGGTCTCTTTTCATATAGTAACAGAGGTAGACATTGACTTTTTTACCTGCTTATGCTAATGTAAATTCATGGCAGAAGAAAAACCAACACAAATCGACGACACACTCAACCACGACGATACCAGTGTATTACGCTATGTGCTCGAGCACACTCGAGGTGCGACGCCCGTATCGGTGTACAACCAAGCGCAGATTTTCGACGACGAAGACGAAGCAGTCGAATAGTTTCTCGCTCTCTCTTGTAGCCTCTGGTATACTAGAGGCAAATGGAACAAGCAATTGCGGATGTTATCTCTGAGCTTTATGGTGTCGATGTTACGCCCGTTTTGACTCGTCCCGAGCCACAATTTGGTGACTACGCGACCAATGTGGCGCTACAGCTGGCGCGTCAAGTTGGCAAAAACCCGCGCGAAATTGCCGATGCCATCACTGCCAAACTGACGGAAAGCAATGAGTATGCTGCTGTTACAGTCGCTGGTCCTGGCTTTATCAACATCACCCTCGGTAGTTCGGCGCTACTTAGCCTTGTTCGCCAAGAACCACAAGCCCTCAATGCTGGTCGCAACATAGTCGTCGAGTATAGTTGTCCGAACGCATTTAAAGAGCTCCATACCGGACACCTGTACCAGACGATTTTTGGTGATATCATGGTGCGACTGCTTCTTGTCAGTGGGGCGCAGGTGCATCGAACGAGCTTTGGTGGTGATGTAGGCTTGCATGTCGCGAAATGCCTCTGGGGTATGCGCGACGAACTGGGTGGGGAACACCCCGAGAAACTTGCCGATATCGATGCTGACGCATTCTCTCGAGCTCGTTGGATTAGCACTTGTTACGTGAAGGGCGCTGCCGCTTACGAAGCAAACGAGACCAACAAGACAACAATCGATGAATTGAACAAGACGATCTACGGCTTTCACAACGATAACGATCATGATTCGCCACTTGCCAAAATTTACTGGGAAACCAGGCAGTGGAGTTTTGACTATTTTGATGCGTTCTACAAGACGATCGATGTCGAAACCATGCGCTATTACCCAGAGAGCACAACTGCTCCGACTGGACTAGAGGTTGTGCGGGAACAATTAGCAAAAGGGAACCTAAAGGAATCTGAAGGCGCAGTTGTTTTTGAGGGTGACGAGTCAAAGCATCTGCATACACGTGTCTTCATTACGAGCAAAGGCCTCCCGACATATGAAACCAAAGATATTGGTGTCATATGGCAAGAAAAGGCTGATTACAATTTTGATCACCGCTACCTAATTACAGGCAATGACCAAAAGGAATATATGCGGGTTGTGTTTGCTGCTGCCGAAACATTCCGTCCTGAACTTGCTGGTACGATGACTCACCTAACTAACGGTACAGTTAAGTTTGCCGATGGCAAAAAAATGAGCTCGCGGCTCGGTAATGTTACTCGAGCGATTGATGTGATCGACATTGTGCGCGAAAAGGTAAGGGCATTGGTAGAGGATGAATCGCTTGTCGAGACCGTCACGCTGGGTGCTATCAAGTATGTCTTTGCGAAGTATAAACTCGGTGGTGATATCGCTTTCAACATCGACGAAACAGTCAGTTTGTCCGGTAACTCTGGCCCGTACTTACAGTATGCGCATGCTCGTGCTAGGCGAATTCTCGAGAAGGCCTCGGCGACGGTGCAGTTCCCGAGTGAAGTGCAAGACGAAGACCGTGCACTAGTGAGGAAGCTTGGCGAGTATCACGAAGTTGTACAACGTGCAACGACACTTCTCGAGCCACATCACATCTGTAATTACTTATTCGAGCTTGCCCAAGAGTTTAACCGCTACTATGAGCAGTATCAGGTAGTGGGTGATGATCGTGAGATGCATCGCGTAGGGCTTGTCGCACTATATGCCGATACGCTTAAAGCTGGTTTGACTATCCTGGGCATCCATGCGCCAGATAAGATGTAACTTTAGGCTAACTCAGGAATTCGGTGACGAAGGTAGTCGATAAGCGACATGCCTTTTCTTTGCCAATCTTTACGACTAACTGACCGAACGCCATTTGTATAGGTTGCCGATTTCTTCGCCCCTAGTTTGGCCGAGATGGGTACTTTTTGCCCGTTTGATTGATTAAATAGATAAAGGTCGCTGTTCACTGATGGGTCTTGGCTATTTTCTTCACGAGGAGAAGATAAGAACGCAACATGTCCGTTCTCGAGAAGTGCTTGTAAAAGCTCAAGCTCAAATGCATACGATTCTGCTTCGCTGAAAGGTGAACACTGAACGATTCCGCGGATATCATGAAGTATATTTGCCACTCGCTTCAGCTGGACATCGGTGATTTCCGTTCGCTCAATTCGACACTGAAATAATTCCATTTGGGCAAGTGCAGCAGCTGCTTCTGCCTCTGCTCGAGATGAAAAGTCTAGGGATGTACTGGCGCCTAACTGTGACTCAAATGCCGTTATAGCCTCCGCGAAACAAGAACTATCACTAGTAGCGATTGCTGCTTCGAGTTTACCCCATGTTGGCCTTTCGGCAAGTGGCGTCGCAGCTTGAATTTCCAGTACCGACAATCGCTCTGCACTAGCGAGGACGACAGAGCGGTGAGAACGTCTTTTTTCATGTGCTGTGTGTGTTAACATACTATACTTAAATATTACCATAAGAAATATAAAAAGTCAATGACGCTCGAACGTAGTATACTATAGGTTGAAGTGTGTATAGTTAGGAGTAAATATGACCAAAAAGACCAAAGTCTCCCCGCAAAAAGAAGCAGCAATTCGTGCTGACGAGGACAAGCAAATCGAGAAAGCCGCACGGATTAAAGGCATTGCACATCATGGATCGGGATTTGTGAATTTCATCCGCGAGCAAGGGGTAATTGGCCTCGCAGTAGGTTTAGCAATCGGTGCCGCTGCTGGCGATACGGTCAAGAAGCTTGTCGAAGGATTCATTAATCCAATTGTTCAGTTCCTCGTTGGATCAAACCAAGGCTTAGCTACATCGATATGGCACTTTGAGCTCTGGGGTCGCAAAGCCGACTTTGCATGGGGTGCATTTGTGAGCTCAGCAATTACGCTCCTGGCGACCGCACTCGTTATTTATTTCATCGTCCACTACGCAAAGCTCGACAAGCTCGACAAAAAGAAGTAGCCTCATGCCTGATAGATACTACTGTCTCTAGAGTCAAGAAGGACATGCTTAACAGAGGTAGAAAGCTAGACTTAGTAGCATTTTTATGATATTATCTGCTCATTACAACAGGTAAAGGAGCGAAGCGTTGGGTCAGAAGTTACGTACACCTCAGGTAGGCGTGTTTCCAGGCATGCTCGAGAGAGACCGCTACCAGGAGCGAGATACAGTAATCGCGAGAGCCCGCGCTGCAAAAGCGGGTCTGATATCTCCTGAACGACGTATGTATAGTGACCTCGGCAACAAAGACTTGTCTATCTACGCAGACAAGCCGCAAATCTTTGATATGATTCGGGACAGTCAGATTTCTATGCTGGCTGGCGCAACGGGAAGCGGTAAAAGTACACAGATTGGCCAGTATGGCCTCGAAATGGGGTACAAAAAAATTATCTATCTTGAGCCGCGGGTACTTTTGGCCGATAATCTGAGTGCGCGAATTACCGAAGAGCTCAGCGGCCAGCTGGGTGATGGTATGGGCGAGTCACTGGTAGGGGTGCGGCATTCGGAGCGCTCTACGGGGTACGGAAAACAGATCGAAGTGATGACTTCAGGTACCTTTATGAGAGTGGTGCACGAGCTTGAACAGTATGCCGACGAACCAGTACTTATTATTGGTGACGAAATTCACGAGAAGGATTTCGAAACCGAGCTGGCGGTAGCGGTAGCGGTGCAGCGGCTGCAAGTGCAGTCGAAGTGGCGTTTGTGCTTGGTTAGTGCAACGCTCGACTCTCCATCAATTCGTGAAGCGTATACAGAGGCTAACGGTGCCGAGATACCGCTTGTATCGGTAGAGGGGCGACCACACGAGCTGCGGGTTGTTGAAGAGCCGGAGCTTACGGCCGCCGAGGCGTATACGAAGTACGGCCATGGCCACAAAAAGACGCTGATTTTTACTGCCGGCAAGAGGGAGATCAAGGATACTATAACGGAAATCCGCAACCAAGAACCGGGAAATGTACGCCTAGACAGGCTACATGCCAAGCTGCCGCATGCAGAAATTCGCAGTGCAACACACGCGCGTTTAGCGGCTAACGAACGCCAGGTCATTGTCTCTACCTCCGCTGGTCAATCCGGTATTACGATTCCAGGTCTAACATTGGTGATCACCGACGGTACAACTCGTCGGCCAGATTTAAATGAGGATGGTGTGGCTGGATTGTTCAAGCAACCATGTACGCAGGATGAACTCGTACAGCAAGGTGGCCGGGCTGGGCGCGACGTCGGCGGCGGCATAGCGGTGTATGTGAAGCCAAGCGACCCGAATTTTTCGTATGTCCCATTTGATGAGCGTGAGAAACAGTCGCCAGCGCAGGTCTATCATACAAATATCGCTCGGAGTGTCTTGCTTTCTGC
This sequence comes from Saccharimonas sp. (SeqCode), assembly GCA_049660945.1. Taxonomy (GTDB): domain Bacteria; phylum Patescibacteriota; class Saccharimonadia; order Saccharimonadales; family Saccharimonadaceae; genus Saccharimonas. The sequence continues at coordinate 89,328 of JBASZO010000027.1, read as the reverse complement.
GTCGCTTGACACCGACTTTTATGAATTAAATAAGTTCCTCGTGCATAAGGTAGCACCTCGATCGATACTGGAAGCCTATGATGTACTGTATCGATTGCAGGCGGTTGATGACAAAAACAACATTACTGAGCTTGGCAAGCTCATGAACACATTTCCTGTGCGGCCAGAGTTTAGCCGTGTGCTTGCTGAAGCGTTGCGAGAAAATGCCAGCGCAGAAATTATACAACATCTAGTAGGCATCATTTCCGCTATGGATGTCGGCGGCTTACCTATGCATCAAAAAGGTCTTGCCACAAAGTGGCGTGACGATATACGTGACGCGTCACGAGACGACTATATGGCTGAGCTCGATATGTTTTATGCGACGCGTCAGTTTTATTACGGTGATAGCGTCGATGAACATAAGCTGCAATTGCGCAATTATGATATAAAGAATGCCTACCGGGCGCATCGTACGTTCGACAAGATTATGACGACACTTCATCTACCATTTTTCGAAATCGACACAACGCCTCCAAACGACACGATGGCGGACGAATTGCGCACATATCTGACAGCTGGATTGTTCGATTTTGCACACACACGCGTAGGTGGTAGGCGCAAGCCGTCTTACGTTAGTTTGCACGACATGTTTGGCGATAGCCCTCGTGAATTGTCCGAGTCACGGGGACGCTACAAGGGTGCTGACGATTTAGTAATCGGCATGCCTCGGAGATTCGAAAAGCGTGTGAAAGGAGATCTCGTAGAATGTAGCGTGATAGAAAATGTTATGCCAACCACGCCTGCTGCCCTAGGAAGGTTTGTCGCGCGACTCACTGAACGCAAAGCAGTGAGTGAGCCAAAGATTGTTGGCGGACGACTCATTCGTACTGAGGCGTCGTTTTTCGGTTCGCTATTGGTTAGCGAGGGTGTTGCTGCGTCGCCACTCGAGCATAGCGCTGAAACACGAGCATTGCTTGCCGATGCTGCATTCAAGAAGCCAACCCAGACTATCCAGGAGTTGGTACAGATAAAGTCCTATCTCGAGTCTCGAGCGCGACTCGTGCCAGACGAAGAATACGCAACATACTTCCCAGAGGGGCTTTTGACCGACGAGTGGCTACGCAATTTTGTTGATAGCGCGATCACGAACGATACCGAAGATATCTACACGCTCGACAACAACCTCCGTACAAAAGTTGTTCACGGTGATGTGTCTGTGCGTAAGTGGCTAAGCGAAGAGTATGAGTACGAACTGATGGAGCGGTCTCCGGATACGATGGTACTAGGAGACACCCAGTACCAATTACACTATACACATGGCCGTCCAGTGCTGAACCACTTTCATGAATCAGATATAGGGGCGTTACCAGTAGATGGGCTATACTTGCTGGATGGTCGGGAAGTGCTAATCACGTATCGCATAGGTAGCGACACCAAGCGATATCCTGCTGGTGAGCTGAAGGCGTTGCTCCAGGTAATCAATTAGACGACACTACCTCTGGTAGTTATTGACTTTCTTACACGCTTATGCTAATATATAAATTAGGCTATCGTTATTACTGTAGCCTTGTCCGTTAAAGAAATTCCTTTCGTCCTCATGACGCCGTTCATGGCTGGATACTTGCGCTCGTGCTACGTCATTGAGTGCAGCTACCCAGTCATGAGTCGACTCGCGAGCAACCGCCCGCGAACTCATGAGTGGAGGGAGGAACTACCATGTCCAACGCCACCGTCGTCCCGAACCCGATGGCCGCTCCGGCGGCTCGTCCGGCGAACTTGCCGGTCAGCGTCTACGAGACGATGACTTTCAGGAACTCGTTCGGTACCGAGCGTACCTGGGGTGAGCTCGTCGACTACCTCGTACAGCGAGGGATCAATACCCACTGCATTGACGATAGCAACTGGTTCCGGCCGGCTGCCCATCTCGTTAATACCAACCTGGTCACCGATCAGGAGTTGGATGACCTGTGGATCTCCGATAAGGGGTATACCGCAGGGGCAGAGGGTGAGCTCTGGTACGACGCTCTCTATGAGATCGGCTACAGCTGGTTGAACGAGGAGGAGCCGTCGGAATACCAGGTCAAGTTGGCAGAGGAACTGCGCGATCAGGCGGCGAAGCGTCTCGTGCGGCTCTTCGGCGATGAGCTGCATGCGAGCCTTGCGAGGGCCCGCAAGGCGTACGACGCGATTCGTGCGCGCGGCATGCGGTAACGGACAACCACCCGGTGGGGGCAGCAGCTCTCGCCGGGTGGTATACCCAAGATTGATCGACTCCGAAAGGAGTCTTTTTTGTTGTCTTGAGGGAGGTACTTGACTTTTTATACTATTTATGCTAATATTTACACTAGTTACTATCAAAAAACCAACACGTACCTTTATGCCACGACACGATATACCAAATCCTGAACGAATCCGCCCCTCACAGGGTGAGGTGACGGCAAATGGGCTGTCCATGGACCAAATGAAGCTACGAAAGACATACGCGTGTAACGGTGAACAAGACTTATACCCACCGGAGCAGGTAGGGCTGCCGCAGTACGAGAATGGGTTTCGGCTGAGGGTAGTCACAGAGCTTGCTGTACCAGCAAATGATAGTGAGAGTCTGCATGCGGTCGTTGTACAGTATCTACGCAATGATGGTCGTAAGTTCTTTCGTGTTATAGGCCTCGGTCCGCAAGCGCCAGGTGAACTCCAGCGGGTACTACCGATGACCGAGCAGCACCCAGGGCTTACTGTTATCGATCGTGAATTTACACTTGGTCGTGAGCCGGCGCAGGACGGTATGCTGACGCCGGCAAGTGCTATCTGGGGTAAGCTTTCAGTCGAAGTTGCTGCTGAACGTATGTCGCGCAAGCATCTAAAGATCGCGGTACAGAGCGGTACTGTGCTACTACAGGACATTTCGCGCAACGGCACGTATCTACCAGCGGATATGCCAGTAACAAGTGAGATGGCTATGCCAGACGACGTCCCTTCCGAGTCGGGAATTGTTCGCGACTATACAACACTAGGGTCGCAGCGTGCTAAACGCCATGGGCTGTTGCTCCCAGAAAGGCAGTATAAGGGCAAGCGAAGAGTATTAGAGGTGCTTAGCCGCGACAAACCAGTTCTTGATGGGAGTGTCGACTTGCGTGCGTATGCAGCTGGGCGAGAAGTGATCACTGTCGATAGCTCTGACCCCGAGTTTGCGAGGGAGTACGCTTGGCTACGCCAGTCGTTTGTAGAGAAATGGCGGGAGACATATGCAAAGAAGGGTGCGTTTAGCAATGCTGACATGGTAGGTGCGGTCAAAGAATCGGTACGGCAAGCAATGAAATATCGCCTAAATGCCGTGGAAGCACTTGTCGATGAGTCGATACTCGATGCAGGGTCAAGCGAGATCAACCTCGGTAAGTTCATGCAGAATAAAGTAGGTATCTGTCGTCATATGGGGCTTGCGGCTGCGTGGCTATTAAACGAAGCAGTTGCTGTGAAGGCAACACCATCAAGAGGTCTAGGATATAGTGAAGCGAACTCGAACCCACAGAAAGATAGTGGACACGAATGGGCACGATACGTCACCGAAGAGGGTGAGATATTCATCGTAGACCCAGCGTTTGATTTTGCGGGAGCTCTCGCAGATGTACCAGGACTCGAGTCTGAAATGAAGCAGTTATGGGAAGAGTACTTTCGGTCTGATGCCGAGCGGCAACACTACGAAGCGCTGTATGAACAAAAGAGGCGACGGGGTATTGCTCCGAAACTAGGCAAGCTAGCAAAGATAGCGTGGAACTTCCTCCGGTAGGACTGGTATAATTAAGCGTATGACGAAACTGGCCTTTAAACCAAAACGAATTCTCTGGGTGGACCTAGAGATGACTGGACTTGATCCTGTAGAGGATCGAATACTAGAAGTGGGAGCGATTGTGACTGACTGGGATATGAAAGAAATTGCGACGTACGAAGCAGTCAAGAAAGTCGGACCATCACTCATGAAGAAACGTATGGTAGGTGAATTTTGGGATGAGTTTAGTGATGTACGCGAGGCGCTGATGGCGCAAAATGCCGACGGTAAAAATGGCCGGATGGTAGAGAATGAGCTACTGGCGTTTATCGATGAACACATCGGCACGGAAGGCAAAGTGCTGCTCGCCGGCAATTCGATTCACCAAGACCGGCGATTCATCGCGAACGAATGGCATAGGCTGGATGCTCGGCTACACTACCGTATGCTCGACGTGAGTGCATGGAAGGTAGTGTTTGAGGGTAAGTATCGAAAGAAATTTGCAAAACCAGAGGCGCACCGAGCTATCGATGATATCCGGGGAAGCATAGAAGAACTACAGTATTATCTGAAGAAAGTAAAATCATGACCCATAAGGAAATTGAAGAATACATACTAAGTATGCCAAATGCCCGACTGGACTATCCGTTTGGCGAGGGAGTGGCGGTGTACAAAGTGAGCGCGGAAGACGATGCAAAAATGTTTGCAATCATTCAAGAAGACGCCAATCCTGTGCGTGTAAGTCTGAAGTGTGATCCGCAATTAGCGGAAGTGTTACGCGAAAAATACGAGACGGTATTGCCAGGCTATCACCTAAACAAAAAGCACTGGAATACGATCATCTGCACTGGTCAAGTACCGATTGATGAGCTACAAGACTTGGTGCGACTGAGTTATCGACTCGTTACTGAGTAGTCGTTTCGTCGGTGCTCGACGAAGATTCATATGATTTCAGCACTAGTTGGGTATTTGCGAGTGAGCTGTCGCAAAATGCCTTTATGTCCTTATTTTTTGACGCTTTTTTGACGCTATTGATCTGCTTTTCGAGAATTGTTAGCTCATAGGTCATCTGTGATAGGTAGGTACGGTCTAGTGTGCCTCGCTGATAGGCATCGTCGAGCGTTTTTGTGAGTTTTTCGGCATATGCTTCCTCGGCGTTGATAGTTGCCTTTGTCTGGGACTTCTTCATCTTTTGGTCTTCGATGATCTTTTGTATGTCCGTACTCATTGTACCGAGCGAAGAGTTTAGAGCGGCGTTTGTTTCGGCGAGCTTGTTCTCGGAGAGGTGTTTTTGCTGAGCCTTCGTGACCTTACTGAGCGTGTCTATGCGAGCAGCAAGAGAGGGGATGAGATCGCTTGCAGTTTTGCCTTTTGGTGCCGAGATGAGTATGACTCCGATGATTGCGGCAATCAATACTCCGCCAATGAGTCCAAAGATTGCAAACTTATTGACGGCCTTTTGCTGGGCAGGTGCCGCGATGCTATTGAGGTAATCGACCGTATAATCATTTGCACGGTCGGGGTTTTGGTATGCGGGCACTGGGCTTTGCTGGTCACCTGTGGATCGATAATCTACTTGGGATTGGATAGGCTGTGGATATTGCTGCGGTTGAACAGGCTGGTTGAAGTCTTGTTGAGGTTGAGTGGGCTGGTTAGGGTATAGCTGAGGATTCACGGGTGGCAAATTACCCCCCGACGGTGCGGGTGGGCTCTGCGGTGGGGTTGGATTTCCCCAAGGATCCTGTGGATTCATATGATTCTATTAAACCACAAGCGAGACGAGACGGAAAGGGAATCACTAGACCAATAAACAAGAGACGACCTCTGGTGTATACTAGTATGTATGCAGACAAGCGGAGAATGTGCCCTTGCAGGACGCTAAAGAAGAGGTGCGAGCTCGGCTCAACATCGAGGACGTGATTGGAGAGTACGTCCAGCTCAAGCGTGCCGGACGAAGCTATAAAGGATTGAGCCCGTTTAGCGGAGAGAAAACACCTAGTTTTTATGTGAGTCCGGACAAAAACATATGGCACGATTTCAGCTCAAATAAGGGTGGCGACGTTTTCGCATTTGTTATGGAGGCGGAGGGTATGGACTTTCGTCAAGCGCTTGAACACTTGGCTCGCAAGGCGGGTGTGGAATTGAGCGACTACGAGTCGGAGGGCGCAAAAAAACTAGCCGCACGTAAAAAGAAGCTACTCGAAGCGAACCGTTTAGCGGCTGGATACTACCAGCAGACATTGATGCGTAACCAGCATGCGCGAGAGTACGTCGTAGGGAAGCGGCGACTTGACGGCTCGACCCTCGCTGAGTTTCAGATAGGGTATTCACCTGATGATGGATCGGCACTCGTCAATGCCCTTAGTAGAAAAGGTTTTACCCGGGCAGAGTTGGCGGATGCCGGGTTAACGAACCGCTTTGGCGGCGATTTGTACCGTGGACGCATGATGATACCACTGATGGATGCAAGTGGTCAGGTGATCGGCTTCACTGGCCGCTTGATTGACGATGTACCGAATGCACCAAAATATTTGAATACTCCGCAGACGCTTCTATACGACAAGAGCCGTCACATCTTTGGACTTAGTCAAGCAAAAGAGGCGATTCGTCGGGAAGGGTACGCGGTTGTTGTAGAGGGGAATCTCGATGTTGTCAGTAGTCACCGTGCGGGTGTAAAGCAAGTGGTAGCGACAGCGGGTACGGCTATGACCGAGCAACATCTACGCGGACTTAAACGGCTAACGACTGATGTGCGTTTGGCTTACGATGGCGACAAGGCGGGAATTGCAGCGACCGAGCGAGCGATCGGTGTTGCGGCAAATGTAGGTGTCGACCTTGCGATTATCCGAATGCCCGAAGGTGCAAAGGATCCTGATGAGCTAATACAGACAAGCGTAGAGGCGTGGCAACAGGCGGTGGCTAACACACAGCCTGCAGTCGAGTGGGTATTGGAACAGTATCGATCTAGAGTAGATATGACAACTGCAAAAGGCAAGCGAGAGTTCACGAGTGTCGCACTAGCCGTAGTGAGGCAATTGCCTGATCCAGTGGAGCGTGAGCACTATGAACGGCAGATTGCAGAAATGACAGGGTCGACGCTCGGGTCGGTGCAAACAAAAAGAGCTAGTACAGTATCCGAACAGCCTGCATTGAAGCAAGTGAAGGCAGCTCAGGTAGTAGCTGCTAGTGAAGAGACATATGCAATACAAGATAACGCACTGGCAATTGCCTTGTGTGATGCTAATGCTCAAGAACTCGTGGGGCAAATCGACGCTAGCTACTGGCATGGAGCTGAACGGCAAGCGCTTGCGCAATATATCGTGACACATACCGGTAATACCGTGGAGGATGTACCACAAGAGTTGCAAAAAATCGATACCTATGTAAAAATAGTTCTATTGCAAGCCGACGCGCGCTACGTTTCGTGGGATACCAACGAACGATATTATGAACTTGCGCGCTTGTTACGGCAGATAGAACACGAACACAAGAAACAAACTAGAGATATACTCGTTGCGGAGCTTCGTCAGGCCGAAGAGAATGAAGATGAGGTAACCGCTGAACGATTACGCATAGAACTAAACAATCTAATCAAGGAGATTGCGCGTGGCAAACGATGACCAACTACAGCCAGAAGCTAATGATGAAGTAGAGCGAGAGGAGCTTGTCGTACCAGATATCGACGAACCAGCGCTCGATGAATTGATGGACGAGGACGAAGATACGCCAGAGGATATACTAAACTCTGGTCAGTACTTTGACGATATCTCTGATGACTCTGTACGACTTCACTTACGCGAGATTGGTAAAATCCCGTTGCTTAGCGCCGAAGAAGAGCTAGAACTAGCGCAGCGTGTAAAGGCGGGTGAGAAGCGTGCTAAAGACAAGATGGCCGAGGCAAACATGCGTCTTGTTGTGAGTATTGCCAAGCGCTACAGTGGTCGCGGTCTTGATTTCCTCGATTTGATCCAAGAAGGTCACACTGGACTCCTGCGTGCTGTCGAGAAGTTCGACCCCGACAAAGGATTTAAGTTTAGTACATACGCTACGTGGTGGATTCGCCAAGCGATTACCCGTGCGATTGCCGACCAGGCGCGTACGATTCGTATCCCTGTGCACATGGTCGAGACGATCAACAAGTTACTTCGTACTCAGCGTCGTATGACGCAGGAGCTCAACCGTGAGCCAACTATTGAAGAGCTTGCTAAAGAACTCGAGATGGAGCCGGAAAAAGTCGAGTACGTCATGAAGATCAAGCAAGACATTAGTTCGCTTGATGCTGGTGTTGGTCGCGACGGTGAAGATGAAGACTCTGTACTGGGTGATTTCATCGAAGATGAAGACAGCGCAACACCGGAAGAATCAGCTGCGAACCAGTTGCTTAAAGAGCAAGTGCAGTCAGTACTGTCTACACTCTCTGAGCGTGAGCAGAAAATCATCAAAATGCGATTTGGTCTAGATAACGGCAAGAGCCACACGCTGGAAGAAGTTGGACAGGAATTTGCCGTCACTCGCGAGCGCATTCGTCAGATCGAAGCAAAAGCGCTCGCGAAACTTCGCAAGCACAAAGATGCCAAGAAGCTGTACGAATACCTACAGTAATTTTGACGATTGCTCACACAAAACCCCTAGGTATACCTAGGGGTTTTGTTGATTGTGAGATGCTATGCTTCGTAAAAATCAATATGCGTCAGTGCGCTATCTAGGTGATCGTGAAATGCATCTAGATTCTCTTCGTTGTGTACGAAGTAGTCGGCAATAGCGATAGGTCCACCTTTTTCGATAGTCTCGATCTCTTCCCAGTCACGGGCATCTACTTCCTGTGGGGTCATTGGTCGTTCTGGGCGCTTGGCCATACGTTGTTTGCGAACGTGTTTTGGTGTTACGACCGCAATCACGGTCATTTCGCCCGGAAAGGCTGATTTTAATATCTTGTATTCGGTCCAAGAGTAGAGTCCGTCGAGTACAATGCGCTTTTGACCTGCTGCTATGAGGTCGTTTGCTTCTTGAACGACGCGTTTGACAACGAAATCTTTGCCTTCACGCTCACGTATCTCTACGCGAAAATGTTTCTCTGCGTCCCAATCTCCAGGTGTTAAGCCTGCCTCGCGCATAGCTTTGTAGAGAATTCCACCAAAATATATTTTTGGGTAACCTTTTGCGGTGAGGTACTCAACTGCCGAGCTTTTCCCGCTTCCGGCCAGGCCGACAAATGCAATGATTTTTACGTCGTGGTCGTGGTGTTCTGTCATGAACCCATGATACCATAAGAGTACGTAAGGGGTGAGAGAAAAGAGGAGAGATGACCGAGCGACGCGATCAGGAGTCACGGCAGACAGATATCTACACACGGCGGTTAGAGGAATGGTTGGAGTACGTAGAGGGTGAAAACGCTTTAGCGGTCGAGCGGTTCTTGGCCGATAAAGACCATCGTGAGCGACTAGCTCGTGCGCCAGGATCACGTAGCGCGCACCACGCCTGGGAGGGTGGCTACCACGAGCATCTGCGCCAGACGATGATGATCATCGCGCACAACATGGAATTATTTGAGCGTACTGGGCGCATGAGTGAATTGCCTGAAGACGAGCGTTTTACCCTGAGCGATGCGTTGGTAGTGATGTTCCTTCACGATATCGAGAAACCGTTTGTGTATGGTATAGACGAGCAGGGTGCTATCGTGACGGTGATGCCGATGCCAAAAGCGGATCGCAAGCGCTTCCGTGCCGATGTTATCGACCACTATGGATTTCGACTGACACCAACGATGGCCAATGCGCTGATGTACGTCGAGGGCGAACGTGATGTCGACTATATACCCGGTGGGCGAGCCGAGCAGCCACTCGCATCGCTTTGTCAGGTCGCTGACAATCAGAGCGCTCGAGCATTCCACGACCACCGCGGATAGATTGACTTTTTATAGCGTTTATGCTAATATAAAGATAGTAAATCATACAAAAACTACATATGTACGAAAAGCCACACAAAATTGAAATAAGCGATATCAGAGTGCCCGTTATTGAATTCGGGGGTACTGCAATTGTGTTCCAACGGCACGGTAAGTACAACCGTAACAAGGATGCAGATAATGCTGGTTCAATTACAGATCAAAGCGCAGAAGAAATGTACGCATACGACAAGTTATTTTTTGATGAGATTCTAGAACAAGAAGACGTATATATACTATTTGCTTCAAGCGATACCCAGTACGCCGGCAAGGGTCATAGAAGCATGGAAACGGCTCAAATTGCTCAAGATGCCGCAGTTGACGCAATGAGCCGTGCGGGTGTTGACTCAGCGGAGAGGATAATCAACATCAACCCAGCGTTTAAGACGGCTCGCTACGAAGACACCGACCAAGATATTCGACCAATTGTAGGTCTTAGGGAGCCTCAAATATTTAACCCCCGTGATACTCAATACCTCGCCCACCTTCAAACACAATATGGGTACGCGGACGAAGAAGCGAAGATAGGGCTGTCGCCAAAAGCGTGGGCGATGCATGAAATGGATACAGAGAAGAGGGCTAGGGAGTTAACAGGGGCTGAGGGGCAAGAAGAATTAATAGCGCGTACAAAGAAATCACTTGCCATGATAGAGCGATATGCGAAGATTTGGCATGCAAACAACCCCGGTAAGCGTTTGCTTGTTTGGGTCGCATCTCATTACGATACGATAAGTCCAGTTGTGAAAGAAGCAAGAGGTACCCTTAGGAATGAAGACGGAACACTAAGTGATGCTTACCAACCGGTTGACTACGGTGGTGGTGTAGTTATTGCTATTTCACCCGAAGACGGAAAAGAGAGATCTCTCGCTTTTCTCGATACGAGCCTACCGCTACATCTAGGCGGTGGTGCCGTTAGCTCTTCGGTAATGGCTCTGAACCAGCCAAAGCACTAACGGCCGCTTCAATGGAAGTAAAAAATGGTACATCGTAATCGGTGTGCCACTTTTTTATGAACTCGATATGACTTTTTACCTGCTCAAGCGCGTCTGATTTCGCTCCACCATCGTAATGATTTTCTTCACGCTCTTTGATATATGCAACATGAATATCCCATTCAGGAATAACGATTGCATCGGGCTTGAGCCAGTAATTACTTGCTCCCATAATCCAAAACCCTTGCCGCTTTGCCTCCATTGTCACAACATCACTGCGTTGGTCAACTCTATGAATTACTTCCTCGCCGCCAAGCCACCACTGCGTATCTGGGTGTGCTCCGCTTGTGTTCCATAGTATGTCACCATCAATCCAATGCTGAGATGACTGGTTTTTACAGTAGTAGCTTTTGCCGGCACCCGAAGGTGCTAGTATGAATAGCCCACGATCATGTTGTATGTACTGTTTCGATAATTCATCGTAAAAAGGCTGGTTCTCTAAAAACGTAACGGGTGAAAAGTCCATGTATGTATGATAGCACTCTTGAGGTACAGGGTACATAAGGTGGTGGTATACTAGTACTATGACAAAACGGCTGGCGATTATCGATGGTAAGAGTGTGTTTTATCGGGGATACTATGCTATGCCGAATCTCTCTACAGCGGACGGTACGCCGACCGGTGGTGTGTATGGGTTCGCAGCACTGAGCCTCGAGCTATTCAAGAAACTGAAGCCAGACTACGTCTGTGTAGCATGGGACAAGCCAAAGACGAACATCCGTAAACGCCTAGAGATTTATCCGGAGTACAAGGCTGGTCGCAAACCGGCGCCGGCGGATTTTTATGCACAGATTCCAATACTACATGAGCTACTCGAAGCATTTAGTTGGCCACTTTATGAGCTAGACGACTATGAGGCGGATGATATCATGGCGACGCTGGCGCACAAGGCAGCCGAGCAGAATATAGAAGTCTGCTTGATCACGAGCGATCTCGATGCACTGCAGGCAGTTGAGCCCCTGGTGCATGTTTATGCGCTCAAAAAAGGTCTGACAAATATCGACCTATTTAAGCCCGAGAGTTTCACGGAGAAGTATGGGCTACGCGTCGATCAGTTCCTGGACCTGAAGAGCTTGAAAGGCGATAGCAGCGATAACATTCCTGGTGTACCAGGAATTGGTGAGAAGACTGCCGTGCAGCTATTGCAGCAGTTTGATACCCTCGATGGTATTTACGAGAACCTTTGGCAAATCAAAGATGCGACACGTCGCAAGCTTGAGGCTGGTAGAGAACTAGCCGATATGAGTAAAAAAGTTGCAGAGCTATGGTTTGACGCCCCTGTGGCGCTTGATTTGCCAGCGATGGATGTGAATGATCTCGATACAGCAAAGCTCAAGACTTTACTCACCAAGCTTGAGTTTCGCAGTTTGTTACGCAATCTGCCGACAACTATGCAAAATCACGAGGCGCAGGCCGGCGGTGAGTCGACATTAGCAGAGGTAGAATCAGTGCAACAGCTGTCTGCCCGAGATGCAATGGCTGTGCTGATGATGGCGGATGCACTGGTAGCGTACCCTGATGATGACCATATTTGGCTTAGTCATGAACGCGGTAAAGCTGCCAAGCTTACATTCAAGGACGCAATAAAAGTGTTCGCTCACGTTTCTCTTATTGGCCACGATACAAAAGAGTTACTCAAGGGAATGCTAGCAGCAGGTGCCGAGCAGCTCCCGGAGATTCGACATGATACCGCCCAAGGTTCGTTCTTGCTGAATCCACTGCGAAAATCTCGAGAGCTTGCGAGTCTCGTGGGCATGGAAGTAATTGACGATCCGACAGTCGCAATTAGCGCGATCTGGGCGCTGTATGATGAGCAGCGACAAGCGCTCGAAAGTTTGCCAGAGCTTGCGCGCGTGGCGGGAACAATGGATTTTCCGCTGATACCAGTTTTGGCGCGTATGGAGTACCGTGGTATAAAACTGAATTCTCAGATACTGGCTGACATGGATCTCCAGTTGACGACTGACATAGCCAAAATCCAGGAAACGATGTTTGTGATGGCAGGCGAGGAGTTCAATATCGCGAGCCCGTCGCAGCTAGCGGATGTTTTATTTATAAAGCTACAGTTGCCGACATCGGGGGTCAAAAAGGGTAAAACCGGCTATAGTACTGGCCAAAAAGAGCTCGATAAGCTACGTGGCAAGCACCCAATTATTGAACTGATTGAGCAGTTCCGCGAATTGACGAAGCTGCAAAACACCTATGTACAAACACTACCGCAGCAGGTAGATGAACAAGGACGGTTGCACACTACGTTTAAACAAGATGTAGCGGCGACAGGACGATTGAGTAGTACCGACCCAAACCTTCAAAATATCCCAATTCGTACTGAGTTGGGGCGCAAGATTCGTGATGCTTTCATCCCGAGTGAGGGGAATGTCTTTGTGAGCGCGGACTATTCGCAGTTCGAGCTACGTCTCGCAGCAATCTTGGCGGGTGATGAAAAGATGATCAATGATTTTAACTCGAACACGGACATTCATGCCAAGACGGCGAGCGAAGTGTATCATGTGCCGCTCGACGACGTGACGAAAGAGCAGCGTCGCCGGGCGAAAGTCGTAAACTTTGGCGTGCTGTACGGTATGAGCCAGCATGGACTGGCCGCTGCCGCAGACATGAGTTTTGCGGATGCGCAACATTTTATCGATGAATATTTCCGTGTGCGGCCAAAGGTGAAGCAGTACATTGATGCCACGATCAAGAAGGCGCATGATGATGGATTTGTCGAGACACTGTTTGGTCGCCGTCGCTGGACACCAGATGTAAAATCGAGTAATTTTGTTGTTCGGCAGGCGGCAGAGCGTGCCGCTGCAAATATGCCAATTCAGGGTACTGAAGCAGATCTGATGAAACTCGCGATGATTGAAGTTGATAAGAGACTTTCGGGCGCTCCTGCTGAGAATCGTTCCGCTTCAGCCACCGGACAAATCGAAAAGAACGATTTGTCCTTGCCGGAAAGGCAACTGTCTTCAGCGAAACAATCCCCAGCAGCAGCGCCGCTCGGCGAACAACTCCTGCAGATCCACGACAGCATCCTCATTGAGTGCCCCAAAGAAAATGCCGAGCAGGTGAGTGAAATGTTAGTGGAAGTGATGGAGAACATCTACCCAAACCTCGGCGTGAAGTTGCAGGTAGACGTGCATATAGGCGATAACTGGGGCGAAGTGTAATGGAACTTTGCGTATTTTGTAACGAACATAAAAACGGTGAAAACACTTTTGCCGAGACTGAGTTGTGGCGGGCGCGTTGGGATTTGTATCCTGTAACGCCCGGGCATGTAGAGGTGACGCCGAAGCGCCATGTGCAATACCTCGAGCAGTTGACGGATGATGAGCTCGATACGATGATGCGATTTGCGCGTGAGGTAATGCAGCGGATTCGTGATACCGACCTAGAGGCGCTATATCGCACACTACTTCCTCGGCAGGACGACAAGAATGGCCCATTGCTCGAGGTGGCACTTGCAAATGCCCGAGCGCGGCCAGGTATGCCTGATGCAATTAATTTCGGCATCAATGACGGGCCAGAAGCAGGGCAGAGTGTCCATCATCTCCACTTGCATCTTATGCCACGCTGGGCTGGCGACATAGAGAATCCTCGTGGCGGAGTGCGCAATATATTTCCTAACGACAGCTACAAAAAGTTATGAGCGCGAAACGAATCGTATTTTACCTCAACAAGCTGATACGCGACAATTTACCTGAGATGATGCGTGGACGCGCGCAAAAACCATCGGTCACGACATTGACAGGTGACAAACTAGTAGTGGCGCTAGTAAATAAACTCACGGAAGAATCTCGTGAGCTCGACCCTAAAAGCCCGAAGTTCTTACAGGAGCTATCCGAAGTCACGCAAGTATTAGATGATCTACTCGAAACACTTGGTGCTCGTGAAGAGGTGGAACGTTTACGGCAGGCTGATCTAGCGCGGCGTGGTGGGTTCCGCAAAGGGCAATATATCTCGACGCTCAGTTTGGCGCCAGACGATGAATGGGTAGAGTATTACCGGAAAGAACCAGAAAGATTTAGGGAAGAACGGAGTGAGTAAATGAAAGTACTTTTTGTATGCGAAGGAAATAAGATGCGTAGTCCTATGGCCGAGGCATTTTACAATTCATTGACCAACACGACCGATGCAGTGAGCGCAGGGTGTGACCCGTATCCAATGGGGTTTGCATTTCCCGACGTAGTAGCGGCGATGCACGAGAAAGACATTGAGCTCGAACACTATAGTCAGTTAGTGACGCAAGAGATGGTAGCTGCAGTGGATGTTGTCGTGACATTTCCTACGCCCTTGATGCCGGACTTTGTGACGCAAGATAAAAAGACACGTCTCTGGGATATTAGTGACCCTTACTACCAGCCGAAAGACGGTCAGGACCACATTCGGCACGCTCGTGACAAGATAGAGGTATTGGTGAAAGACTTAGTAAAGGAGCTAGCGTGAAGATAGCGATCAAAAAAGTACGAGAAAATGTACTACTTCCGGAATACCAGACGGCGAGCGCAGCGGGGATGGATCTGGCAGCGTGCATCGAAGAGCCGATCGTACTGCAGCCACATGAACGCTTCGCGGTACCGCTTGGGTTTGCATTGGCATTGCCAGTTGGTTACGAGGCACAGGTGCGTGGACGCAGTGGTATGGCGGCAAAGTTTGGTATTGTGCCAGCGAACGGCGTAGGGACGGTAGATGCGGACTATCGTGGCGAGGTACATGCAATACTACTGAACACTTCGAACCAGTCATTCACGATCGAGCCTGGTATGCGTGTGGCGCAGATGGTGATCAATCGCTATGAGACGGCTGAGTGGGATGAAGTAGTGGAGCTCGACGAGACGGAGCGTGGTGAGGGGCGATTTGGCAGTACAGGCCACTAGCAGTAGTGTGCTGAGGTTGCTATAATCATAAGCAGCATTAAGTCTAAAACACACAAAGCGATACAA
This sequence comes from Saccharimonas sp. (SeqCode), assembly GCA_049660945.1. Classification (GTDB taxonomy): domain Bacteria; phylum Patescibacteriota; class Saccharimonadia; order Saccharimonadales; family Saccharimonadaceae; genus Saccharimonas. The sequence goes on along the minus strand of JBASZO010000027.1, from coordinate 73,704 downwards.
TATGTTTCAACGACATCATCACCGCTGGCGGTCATTTCGCCCCAGAAGGCGCCACCACGAGCAGTATAGGCAGCGTAGTTGGCGTGATAAGCGCCACGACAAGAAGCTTATACAGACGCCTGTAGCGGTAGAATATGTTTGTAATAACCAAGATTTCTTTGATGTTGCCGAACAGCGTGTCGTATCACTGCTACAGCGAAGGCCAGAGGTAAACAACCTTGATAAACGTATCGGTCCACTTGTCGAGCGGTTTCATGCAACCAAACATCCTCTCGATGGTGTCGCAGCTTTGCTTGCCCAAGCTCCTCGAGCGGTACTCGCTCAGATTCAGATGGATCAATACCCCCATGGGTACCGTAACAAAGAGAAGCGCTTATTCGAACTGATTGACTTCAACGATACGATGGTTGACACAATTTTACTGATGGACGATGCCTTACGACAGCAGTTTGCTGATAGGGTGAAGCAAGCCGCTGACCGCGTATGTAAGCGTGTGGGCGCGCCGTGTTTCAGCGACGAGCAGTGGCGGGCAATTATCCGCGGCTTAACTAGGGAAGTGGCTGTTTACTTGGCGGCTGTTGATAACGGGTTCGAGGCACATATCACCGATCGAGCATCGGATGCATTAGGTATTGACTTGCAGATTCGCGACCCTGAGGATGGCCGGTATATCAATATAGATGTCAAAACACCAAGCTCATTTCGTCATCGTATGGAACAATTGGTTCACGAAGGCAGACTATCGGAAAAGCAGCTATATGAAGGTGATCGGCAGAGCTATATCATCGAGTTTAATGGCAGAGGAACAACACGTACGCAAGTGATAGTGCTGTGTATCTTGCCAGATCTGTTTGGTGATTTAGCTGATTGGCGGTTTGTGAATCCCGAGCCAATGCGGCTCAAACTCAATCGGATCATTCGCGAGCACGGTCTAAACGATGGGCGCTTTGGGATTATCCGTTCTCTCTAATAATACAGAAGCGCTTGTGCTTTTTGTGACAAAAGAGTATTACAAGTAGAGACCCGTTTCCAAAGTAGTTGAAACGGTACTTAACACGAAAAAAGAGGGAAACTAGTATGACATCTAGATCATATGAGTTTGGGTTGAATAGTAGTGAGGTGCCGGCACTATACACACTCGCAGAAGCGATGTGTGATACGCCGGGGGGATTTGATAGATATGATTATGCAAAATGCGTGTGGCTTGGGAGCCCTAGCCGTGAGCACCGCCTTGCGGGAGATCATCCGTGGCCAACTCGTGAGCGACAGGGCGAAGAATACGTCTACTCTGTACCGGTCCTTGCGGGAGTGGATGCGGCAAATGGTATGATGCTTTTCGTTGGCAAAGACAATTGGAAATCGGTAGATGATCCCGATGCATGGTTGGTCGCAGAGCGTCACTTGCTCCGTGGTGACGAAAGGGAACACCGAGTACTCAGCGTTTCAGTAGGATCGGCAAATGATTTGCAGCTAGCGCTCGCGCCACCGAGCTATGACAATCTCCCGCCTCCCATGCAGCGGGCGATACGCACGAGGTCACCCTACGCACGAACTGTGCTTGAAGGCCGGCTTGATTGGCGATATAACCTCAGGGATGCGCGACTTCGTGAAGGTCAAGAGGGTTCGGTGCAGTTCGAGGATATCGAGGCACTTGAGTCTATGATTGTTATGATACAGGGTATGCGTATAGAGCGTACGAAGTGGGAGAACCGTCAGTTGTATCATCAGGATCTACTTGCCGCGTAAATACCTTTACTTTTTGTGGCTTAGATGAAATGATAGAGGTATGTACAGAGGATCAGGACCCCGCATATTGCCACTTATCATCGTTATTGTCATTGTGGCACTAGTTATTGCTGCATTGGTGACGGTAGGCCGTATGGTGTTTGGCGGTGGGTCACAATCGGGTGAACAAGACAATAAAGATGCCGTGACAACTGCGATACTCGATACGACTGCCGCTCGTTCGGTGCAATGGACGGTCCGTGGACCTATCGTGGCAAATGAGAACTTCCGCTCGTATCAAATCATCGTAGGACCAAAAGAGCGAGTATATACGGTGTACTCTGGATACCTTGGTGAACCACTTGAAACAAAGCGATACGCAAATAACACGGCAGCCTACGAGCAGTTTGTCTTTGCCTTGAACAAGGCAGATGCGGGGAATATACGTAAAGCAGATAATGTCGATATACGTGGTGTTTGTGCGACAGACGGACTTGTATATACCTTTGAAACACTTGTTAATGACACTGTCGATAACACGCTATGGGGCTCAACATGTAAGAATTCTCCCGGTACATTGGCGGCAAACCCACTGCAAATTCATGCTTTGTTTACAAATCAAATTCCAGATTTCAAACCAATCTTTACGAGTATTTACTAGCCTCTACTTGCTAGTGATACAATAGGCCTATGATACGAGGGATTATCTTTGACTGTTTTGGCGTCCTTTATGGTAGTAGTGCAGAGGTGTCGCGAGCGTTTTGCCCCATAGAGCGGCAGCGAGATTTTGACGATCTGACGAAGCAGGCTGACTATGGGTATATCACGGGGGAAGAATACCTACAGCAGTTGGCTGAGCTTATCGGTAGGCCTCGTGATGAGTTATTTGAGCTATTCCGCACTCGCCATGTGCGCAATGTACCTCTCGCAGAGTATCTGCAAACACTTACTTCGAAGTATCGAGTAGGATTGCTGAGCAATGTCTCTAGTGGAACAATGGAGCAGCTAATCACGATCGAAGAACAGAAGCAGTGGTTTGACCAGGTTGTGCTATCGAGCGACGTGCATCTTGCGAAGCCCGACCCAAACATATTTTCGCTTGCGGCTGAGCGGCTAGGGCTCTTGCCTGAAGAGTGTGTGATGATTGACGATCGTGCTGAAAACTGCGAAGGTGCGCGGCGAGCAGGTATGCAAGCAATTTGGTTTGCGTCAAATGACCAAGCGATAGCTGAACTCGAACGATTGCTGGCACGAAACTAGTATGCCAGAGCTTCCCGAAGTTGAAACAGTTCGACGTGGGCTTGAGCGACTCATCATTGGTCGTATAGTTACTGCCGTCAAATGCCTTGAGTCGCCAAAAAGTTTCCCAAATGATCCACAAGAAGTGGAACGGTATTTAGTAGGATCAAGCATCATTGCAGTACGACGTCGAGCTAAGGTACTGCTTATTGACCTATCGACGAATTACACACTCGTGACACACTTGAAAATGACCGGCCAGATCGTTTACCGCGGTAAGCAAGTGTTTGGTGCGGGGCATCCGAACGACAGTTTGATAGGTGAGCTTCCTGACCGTAGCACACGTATCGTGTATACCTTTGATGATAGCTCTTGCCTCTACTTCAACGACCAGCGAAAGTTTGGGTGGATGAAGCTCTATCCAACACCCGAGGTGCCAAACATTGATTTCATGAAAAAAGTAGGTCCTGAGCCGCTCGAGCTGACTTTTGGTGCCGGTGAGTTTGTGACACGGGTGCGACGGCGTAATAATACGACGATCAAAGCGGCAATCCTGGATCAAACGGTTATTGCAGGGGTTGGGAATATTTATGCCGATGAAAGTCTATGGGGTGCAAAACTACATCCGGCTACTCGTGTTCGAGACGTCAGTGACCATGATTTGCGACAGTTACTCAAAGAGATCCGCCTAGTTATGAATATTGCCATTGAAAAGGGTGGCAGTACGGATCGAAACTATGTAAACGCTGAGGGCAAGAAGGGAAGTTATATCGATTTTGCAAGGGTATTTCGTCGCGAAGGCCTAGATTGCCCACGTTGCGGCGCAGTGATTAATAAGTCCCGTGTCGCTGGCCGAGGTACGCATTTTTGTCCAGTTTGTCAGATATCGGCTTAACATTCATATTGCTCATGGTATACCCAGCGAAGTATAATAAGCCCAGATTTCTAATCTGAAATAAGAACGACATATGCCACGACTACCACAACCAGGCGCAGACTCAGGGACATGGGGTGATATCCTCAATGATTTTTTGATGCAGGTGCATAAGGTCGATGGTACGCTAAAAGACAGCTCTATACCAGTTACTGCTATTGCAGATGCGACAATCACCGAGGTGAAGTTGTCAGCAGGTGTGCAGGCAAAGCTTAATGCAACTGCTCCCGTACTAAGTGTCGCAGGCAAGACGGGGGCGGTATCGCTCGTAAAGAGCGATGTTGGTTTGGCAAATGTCGATAACACTTCTGATGCCACAAAAAATAGCGCTACTGCGACACTTACAAACAAGACCTTGCAGAGTCCGAATATAGATAAGCTCGCCAACCTGACGGCAAATGGTGTCGTTACGACCTCTGGTAACGACGGCACACTTGGTGTGTCGACGATGCCGCAAGATGCGACAAGATATCTCGATGGATTTGGTAACTTTACGAGTCCGCTTACTGTACTCATTGATCGAGGAGACTTCGCTCCGAGCACTACCTATACTCAGGGTGACATAGTGACCCATCAGTACGCTCGTTGGTACCGCAAGACCACCGGATCAGGCGGCGCGAGCTTTACTGCGGCGGAATGGATCCATCTAGGGTTGTATGCTGTTGGCACAACGAGCGATCCAGGCAATGGTATGCTTTGGATTGACATAAGTTAGGTGGCGATGGCACTAGTTTCAGAGTATAGTTTTAGTGAAAACAACGGCAGCACTACAACTGCCGATATAACGGGTAATGGGTATGATCTGTCGGTCGTCGGCTCTCCGTTTACTGCAGGCGGTCATAGCGGCAATGGTATGCGAGGTGGTACGACCACTGATCGTGCCGAAGGACCGGTAGGTCCAAATACGCTTTTTCAAGACTGGACGGTGATGGGGTGGGTAAAGCTCGATGGCTATACAGATCCGTACAGGGCGGTGCTTGCAGACGGCAATAACTTTTACCTGGAGTTCACTAGTTATGCGGGAGGTCTACGAATCGAATGCTATTCTGGCACTGCATATTGGCCTAACGGCTCCACGGGTTACACGACAACGACTGGCCTAGGTGTCTGGATGCATGTAGCAGCTACACGGTCTGCGGGTACCGACTATTTCGGGGACGGACCAAGTAAGGTGTATGTCAACGGCGTCGAGGTAGCAAGTGGTAACGGTAGGGCGTATAACTTCGCCAACCCAGGATTTGAAGTCGGTTCTGTTGGCAATGGAGCAGGGTATAACTTGGATGGAACTGTCGATACTCTGCGAGTATTTGACGAAGCACTTACAGAGGAGCAAATAGCCGCGTGGATGAATACGCCTGCGGGTGCTAAGCCACCCGTACTCTTGGCATCGTACGGATTTTTAGAAAACGATTACACATCTTCTATAGCCGACTCGTCAAACAATGGTCATACCGGAGCCGTCACAGGTTCGTTGGCGTTTGAAGATGGTCCGCAGGGCGGCAGCCGGGCGCTCCGGTTTACGAATTCACTCCAAGCGGTTGCCGTGCCGCGAACAGGCCTCGAGCCGACGGCAGCAGGCGGCGGTATTGTGACGATGGGGTGGTTCCGGTCATTTGGCGGCAGTAGCCTTGGCCTTGTCGTAAAGAAGCGAGATGAGTCAACAAGCACTCGCAGTGGCATAACCGTCTACCCTAACGGATCTGTCTTTTTCGTCGCCCGCTGGAAGGATGACGCGCACTTTGGTGAATACGGCAGCAATATGAACGATGGCAACTGGCATCACGCCGCCGTTGTTGATGGTGACACTGCTTGGGCGTTTTATATCGATGGCGTACAGGTCGACGGCGGTAGCCGTTCATTCAATCAGTCGACATCGCCAACATGGGACGACTTCCCGTGGACGTTCGGCTATGTAGACGGACTAAGTAATACTAACGACTCTTTCACGATATCAGGAGTGCGAATATTCTCGGGGACAATGAGTCAGGCCGAAATTCAAACCTACATGAACACGCCCGTTGTAACGCAAGGCATACCGACGCCTATGGGCGCCTGGAGCTTCGACCATGTGAACGGGACGACAGTCTATGACGACTCGGGCAATGGGATTAACGGTACTGCGTCGGATGCGGCTATACTGAGTGGAACAGACATCACCTTTACTGAGTCAGGAACATCTGGTGGTTTCGGTATCAAGCAGAGCGTCGACTTCCCTCGTGCACGCCTCGAGCCTTTCCTTGCCTATACAGTGATGGTGAGTGCTCGGCGATCCGGTAATGTCGGTGTCGGTGACGATGCAATATTCGTGAAACCACGAGCCACCCAATCGACGCGCATTGGCCTCTACCTAACATCTTCCGATCTGTTCTATGTTGTCACGACCCCTGGTTCTGCCGGTAACCGAGAATTTGCAAATCTACCAATCACCCTTGATACGAACTGGCACCATTACGCAGTCACTATGGCCAATAACGGTGACTGGGTAATCTACCAAGACGGAGTGGTTGTTGGTGGCGGGAATATCCCGCCGTCGGGTGGATTTATGGCGTGGGAGGACTCTACATGGACGATCGGCACCAACACACCCGCAGACCTTGGCGGTAACGAGGCGGGCATGAACGTAGATGACTTTCGAATCTTTAGTCAGGCGTTAACACAGAGTCAAGTCCAGTACTATATGAATAACCCCGTAATTCCCCCAGGAAGGAAGCTTCGACTGGGCGGTTCACCGAAGCCTTTGCGACTAGGGAGTGTTGAGAAGTTTTTTGGCTCAACCTAAATTGTTTGAATTAGCTCGAGAAGATAGTCGTTGATCAGAAGCTCGACGTTCAGTATAATAGTTCCTAACTATAAGGAGGGCGCAACGTAAATTATGGTGCGGTTACCGCAGCCTGGGGGCGATGCAGGCAACTGGGGGGATATTCTCAACGAGTTCCTTAGTCAGACGCATGCAAATGACGGCACGATAAAACCGGGCGTTATTTCTGAATCTGCTCTCGAGTCAGCTGTCCAGACTAAAATTAATGCCGTAGCAGGGCCGACGGGCGCGACCGGACCTCAGGGTCCTGTTGGCGTCATCGGTGCAACCGGTGCTAGCGGAGGACTAGGCGCAACCGGCGCGCAAGGCACTACCGGTGCAACCGGCCCAGTAGGACCCCAGGCGGTTTCGACCGATGCAGGTAACCTGTTAAGCCTCGGAACCGATAGCCGAGTAATGCTATCAGAAGCAGCACTTCCGGGACCAAAAATAACCGTATCTGCGACACAGCCCTCCAGTCCAAATGTAGGTGATGTCTGGATCGACACAAGTGTGTAGTAGGAGTCGTAGTTAGATGGCAAACTACACGGTATTTGGCTCAGGCACTCCTGCATACACGCTGACAGTGTATGCCGACGGAAACCCGAGTATCACGCTTGGAAACTATTTTTATACGTATGGTTCCGAAACGGCTGGCTGGCGCTGTAGGGGTGGGCGGGTATATTTGCCAAATGACGCTGCTATTAACTCACAGTTTGTGACTATCAGCGCATGGGTCAGTACGACAACCCCAGTCGATCTCGCGACGACGCCACTCAAGCAAGTTACTGTACAGACTCAGTCGGCTGGCGGCTGGACTGAGGTCTTGTGGGATTCACCATTCACTATCAACACTGGTGACTTTGTTTTTATTGGCTACGCATTTAGCTCACCTCGCCAAGCCTATTACGTGCATGCCCCAAGTCCGAATTCATCCTTTGTTCGCTCGGTCGATAATGTTGACCTGGCGCTTGCAGAATCAAACTTAACCGTTCTCACTCCAGCAACAGGTCGAGGGCGGTTTCGGCAGGGAGGTGGAGCTACGGGTAGCTCTTCGGCGTGGTATGGCACTGACATCATGGTGGACACGGGTGATCTACCTGCGCCAATTGCTGCATACGGATTTAATGAAACTGCAGGTACGACGGCGCTCGATGTGTCCGGTAATGGCCATGATCTTACTGTGCTATCGGCAAGTAACTTTAATGTTGGGTATACAGCAAATGGACTGCATCAGGTTGGTGGAGGAGCACCGTACCTCATTTCAAATGTAGGTACATGGGCTGAGACAAACCACCGAACAGTAATGTTTTGGGGTAGGCGGGGAGCTGAAGGTAACTCTGATTGGAGTAATACGGTTTCCCTACAGCTTAGCGGTATCGGAAGTAGTACGACTTTTGGGGTGTTCCTCAATGATAATACGAATCACGCATACTTTCGAGTTAAACATAGCAGTGGAACAGACGCAGATATCTTAGCCCCTGAGATTTCCATAGGAACATGGGCGCACTATGCTCTAACGTATGATCGTCAATACGTCCGTGCATACATAGACGGTGTGTTACTAGATGAAGTTCCAGCAACGGGAGCGGTAGATGCATCTGATGGCAACCTGTACATTTACGGTGAAGATTACCAGCAGCAAGTGCTTGACGATCTTCGCTTCTTCGATGTCGCACTGACGCAGCAAGAGATTCAGGAGTATATGAATACTCCAATCGAGCCGGGTGACATAACACCGCCGTCAGTACCGACAAATCTAACCGGAAACGCGGTTTACCAACAGGTGACACTTAATTGGGATGACTCAACTGATGATGTCGAGATGCAAAATTACATCGTCTACCGCAATGATACGAGTGGCTTTACTCCTGCACCTGAGGACCAGGTCGGTGGACCCGCAGACTCCTCATATAGTGAGATTGCCCCTGTGGGCACATGGTACTATTGTGTAGCGGCGCGCGATGAGGCAGGTAATATTTCGTCGCCAAGTGTAGAGATAGAGATTACGACCACTGCATCTGACAACTATCTCTTCCCCACGGGCTTGGGCTGGATACTGGGCGCCGACTTCCACGATTCCGCCGCAGGAGGGATGAGCTTTGGCCAGATCTGTGCCATGTCGAGTGTGGCGGATATCGCCGGAGCCCGTTTTTATTCTCCAAACGTGAAGGCTGGAGCTCAAGTACACCTGTATGAGAACGGCACATTGGTAGCTTCAAAGACAGGTTTCGCACTAAGTGTTGGGTGGAATGAACTTTATTTTGACCTCGCGTATATCGCATCTCCAGGTATAGATTACAAAATCGTAGTATATATACCTGGCCCGACAGTCGACTACACCGCACAACCAAATAGCTGGCCTGGTTCGCGAGTAGATGTCGGCCCTATGTACACAGGTCTCGCTAATAACTCTTTCTATGGTGCAGGCAATAGTAATCCTTCAACACCATCTTCGAGTTGGTATGGTATCGATACAATCTCTGCAGGGCAGGATAGTGTCATCGACCCGACGTTTGGTGCTACTGTTGCCGAAGAAAACGAGAAGCTAGGAGCGCTGGGTGCCGAGTGGAGTATTACGGGCGCGGGAGACACGACCAATCTCGGGTTTGCACGCCAGTTCTCATCGCAGCCAGGGGATACAGTACAGTTTTCGTGCCACGGTGATGGTGTCGTGCTCGATATCTATCGCATTGGATACTATGATGGCCGCGGATGGCGCAAGGTTGCATCGCTCGCAAATACCCCAACCACGCAGCCAGACCCTGATACGATTCCAAACTCAAACGGAGGAGTCACCTGTAGTAACTGGTCAGTGACAGCTAGCTGGACTATTCCGGCAGATGCACTGTCAGGACTCTTTGTCGGAGTGTACCGTAATTTGGCTGAAAATAATGCCAGTTATATTCCATTTGTTGTGCGTGATGATGCACGATCAGCTGATGTCGTTTACAAGACATCCGATAGTACTTGGGCACTTGCATATAATTACTACGGTACACCACTCTCACCCTTAACTGGCAAGTCGGTTTACGGTTCAGGTGGGCCACTAGGGAGTATCGGTAGCCGTACACACGCAGTGACGTACCACCGACCTATTGTGACACGCGAGGGTGTGCCACAGACGTACTGGCTAGCTTGTGAAGCGCCGTTGATACGATTCCTCGAGCGCAACGGCTATGATGTCAAATACGTAGCAAGTTGTGATCTCGACCGTGACCCGACAGTGCTCGATAATGCCGCTATCTTTATCTCATCTGGGCACGATGAATACTGGTCGCAGGGTATGCGCGATACGGTTGAGGCATACCGAGACAACGGTGGCCATGCACTCTTTATGTCAGGCAACGAGGTTTTTTGGCGAACGCGTTTCAGTCCCGATCACCTCACGATGTGGTGCTACAAGGATACGATGCAAGGGCCTGGTGTGCACGTGGCGGGTACGCCGCTCGACCCAGTGAGCTGGACGGGTACCTGGAAAGACACTCGCTTCCCGGGTCGTCAGCCGGAAAATACCATTACTGGTACGGATTTCCGTATGAACGGCGTCAATGACTATCCAGCAGTACTCTTGCAGACAGCGGGTTATGCGAGTCATCCGGTATGGCGTAATTCACCGCTTACTTCGGGTAATGTGACGATCCAAGGTGCCATAGGATTCGAGGCAGATGCTATGTTGCCAACTCAGCCCGCCACGTCACAGGTAATACTGGCAGCGCATACATTCAATATCAATGGCAAATATGCTGACGATAATGGTCAAGAATACGCCGGCAATGGTGACTTAAACTGGGGTATAGTATCGCAGCGCTACGCCTCTGGTGCCGTGGTTGTTGGGTTTGGTACCTGCCAGTGGTCGTGGGGGTTGGATGTGATTCATGATCGTGGTGGTAACTATGTGCAGCCCGCAGCGCAGCAGTTTATGATTAATCTCCTGGGAGATCTCGGTGCTCCTGCAAATACGCTTATGAGCGGTATGACGCTTGCGACACCTGTTTCGCTCGATAACTACGGACTTGTTCCCGCTAGTGGACGTAGTGGCAAAGTAAAGGTCTATGACGGCACACAGTGGAATGCACACCCCGTGAAAGTATGGGACGGTGGGGTATGGCAATCGCGAAAAGCCAAGGGTCATGATGGTAGCGACTGGGTTGAGGGCAAGGGCTAAACATGAGTAGTATTGACAAAATCGTTCATCTGTGATAATATAGATTTATAGTCTTATAAAAACAAACAACAAACCAAGGACCACCACAATGAACGAACGTCTTCCATCTCAAGCAAGCATTGAACACGAGCAGCCGCTAGATGCGCCTGCCAGTAGAGCTGAGATGGTACTCTACCTAAAGGGTCTTGAGCAGGAACTTCGTAGCTCAGTTTCATATCATAGTGGTGTAGCTGACGCAGTTGATGGTCGTCCAAGGCATGAGGCTAGGGTTCTAGGCTTAACTGACGACAAGCTGCGAGAGCTCCTTCCTGTTGAGATTCAGGAGAGAGAAGGTCACAGACAGCATGCTGACGAGTGGCATCGTTTTGCCCTTGCTGCAGAGATGCTTGCGAGCCAGCTCAACTATATACCGGATAATGCGTCTAACTCACAGAAGGAGTCTTTTTCTTCAACTACTATCGACTCTGACATACTAACACAGTATGCCAACGCTCTTATGAAAGCAGCGGGAAAGATGCCGACAGAAGTTGGTAGCGAGACAGATAGGTATATCGCTCGGAGTAAAGCAGAATCGCTCGATGCAGCAGCAGAGCTGGCAACTTCATTAGCCGAGAACTATGAAGAAGTTATGAAAGACATTAGTCGCGCCAGAGAAGCACGCACTGTAGCGGGAACTGATGGCGCTCGAGCTGCATAAGACATGTATACTAATGAGTAGATGATTATTCTACTCACCGGAGACAATGCTTACCAAGCCGCCGAAGAGATTCGGCGGCTTGAACATGACGTAGGGGTGTCGATAGAGCGCTTCAGTGGCGAGGAGCTCGATATGGCGAAACTTGCCGACATTATGAAGGGCGCGTCCCTGTTTGCTTCGACCCGACTTATCGTCATTGATACGCTCTCGACTCGACCCGACTTATGGGCGCAAGCCGCTGAGTGGATGACATTTGTTGACGATACAACCACGCTCGTCCTCCGTGACGAAAAGCCCGATAAACGCATGCGCGCATACAAAGACATTTTGAAGCATGCTAAGCTCATCGAAGCAATATCATGGACTGAAAAACAACGTGGACTTGCTGAGCGTTGGCTCACTGCGCTTGCAAAGGAGCAGGGTGTTGCTGTATCGAGCACGCAGGTACGCGACATGGTTTCGCGTGCACTAGTATTGGGGTCAAAAAGTGGTCAGCGAGTAGTTGATCAACAGATGTTGGCGCATGCAGTCACTGCGCTGAGGGGTGGCAAGAGTGTGACTGATGATACGATTGCGACGGTGCTTCCTGTATCCACGAGCGATGCAGTATTCGATTTGCTCGATATTGCCGTGCAAGGCAACGGTACATTATTACGACAGCGTCTCGACGATCTCCGTTTGACGCAAGAGGGGTATCAGCTCCTTGCGCTTGTGCTATCTCAGTGGTCGCAGCTCGTCATGCTAGGTCTGACAAAAGGAGAGTATGCTGGCGATATTCACCCGTTCGTCAAGCAAAAACTACAAATAGTCGCCACGAAACTAAGTCGCGCGCAATTACGGCGGCTAACAGTGCTTGCAGCTGAGCTCGATATTGCGACAAAGTCCACAGGCCTGACTGCGTGGGATGCGCTTGATCGCTTTCTCTTTGGGATTATTCACCGTACGTAACCAAAATACCCCAGCTACACTGGGGTATTTTTGGGAGACAAGATAGTTTATTTTGCGGCTTTTTTTGCAGCAGGTTTCTTCGCCGCAGCTGCCTTTGGAGCAGCTTTTGCTGCTGGCTTCTTTGCAGCAGGCTTTGCAGTAGCTTTTTTGGTTGTTTCAAGCTTTACACCGGCTGCTTTTGCTTCTTTTGCAAGTCCTGCCTTGCGGCGGCTAGCAGTTGCTTTCTTGAGGAGGCCTTTTTTGACTGCAGTGTCGAGTTCGCTCTGAGCGGCGCTGAGTGTCTTTGCGCTTGGCTTTGCCTGGAATGCTTTGGTTGCACCCTTGATATCGCGTTTGATGCCGACGTTGCGCTCGCGGCGCTTGATCGTCTGCTTCATTCGTTTGATGGCTGATTTGATGATTGGCATAGATTTCCTTATCTGTTAGAGCTGTTATAACAATCAAGAAGTGATTATAGCTGATAAACCTCTGTTTGTAAAGTGTTATCAAAATGTTGACGGGTACAAAATACTTATGGTATAGTGAGCGAGTACTCTATAAATTAGAAAACCAACAGTAGGAAAAACAAATGTCGGACACCAACACGGCACAAAAAATCATCGACAAGATCAAGGATAGTAGCAACGTACTCGTTACGGTGAATAGTAGCCCGACTGTCGATGAACTAAGTGCAGCCCTTGCAATGACGCTTGTCGTCAACAAACTCGACAAACACGCCACAGCTGTATTTAGTGGCGATATTCCTCCTGCGATAGAGTTCCTCAACCCCGAAAAAACGTTCGAAAACACGGTAGATAGCCTGCGAGATTTCATCATCGCACTCGACAAAGAAAAAGCCGACCACTTACGCTATAAGGTAGTCGATGACATGGTGAAAATATTTATCACACCGTACCGAACGACAATCAGTGAGAAAGACCTGGACTTTTCTCAAGGCGACTACAACGTCGAACTTGTCCTTGCGATAGGGGTGAAGCGCGAGGAAGACCTCGATCGAGCACTAGAGAGCCACGGTAGAATTCTGCACGATGCCACTGTTGTATCATTGTCGCTCGGTGAACCAAGTAATTTGGGCGGTATCGAGTGGGTTGATGGCCAGGCGAGTAGCTTTAGTGAAATGCTTGTCGGTGTTGCCGACGGCCTGCGAAGCGACAAGAAATTGCTCGATGAGCAAATCTCGACAGCATTTCTGACGGGCATTGTTGCTGCTACCGATCGCTTCAGCAATGACCGTACAACCTCAAAGACAATGACAATTGCCGCTCAACTGATGGCTGCGGGCGCAAACCAGCAACTAATTGCGACGAAGCTCGAGGATGATCATGAGATATCTTCCTCAGCAAGTACAAAAGTCGAAGACGCAAATGATGGCAAATTGACAAATATTCCTGAAGACAATACACCAACAAAAAAGGACGATGACACAAAGGAACCCGAGTCTCGTACTGATAACAAAGGTGCTCTAATGATTTCTCATGAGCCAAAGGGCACGGTAGAAGAAGTCACCGAACAGCTTGGTGCGCAACGATCGAGCGAGGCATTGGAACGAGTCGAAGACGAGCTAGAGCGCCGCACACAAGAGTCGGTAGTTGAAGAACAATCGGCTGCGGCAGACGCTGCCGAGGAACAATTGGCCGATCAGTTAGCTGCGGTGGCACCAGTAGCAAATGTACCGTCAGTAGCGGACCTACAAAAGGATATTGCTCAAGCGAGCGAAGCAGTTGATGCAGCAGTTGTCGCCGCCCCAGAGGTATCGTTACCTACAGTCGCTCCGGCGCATGGCGTCTCGGGCATCCATTCGTCGCAAGATGTCGAAGCCTCCACTCCTGCACTTGGCGGAACGCTCAATGCCACCACTGAACAAGCTGAGGAAGACAAACGAAACGCCATCGAGGCAGACCGTAACCGTACCATTTTGAGTCACGGGTCGGGTGGATACGCGACGGGTGCTCCATCATTTCAGTCGCCCATAAATGCCGTCAGCGATACTAAAGTCCAAGAACCAGAGGTGAAAGACATTTTTGCCGAAGGTAGCGAAACGGCGCCAACTGCACACGCGGAGGTTATTCAACCACCGAAACCAGTGATATTACATGCACCAACCCTCGCAGATATCGAAGCACAGACACGAAGTGCACATAGCGATGCACGCGCTGCGATAGACGCAGCACTTGCTACTGAACCATCGTTTGCTCCGCCTACTCCCGTAGAGCCAGCAGGTACGGGTGATATGCCGCTTCCTCCATTGCCACCAATGCCAGACTTCTCAACGCTCCCACCGTTACCGGACACTGCGCCACAACAGGATGCCTCTGTCCCAGATACACTAGGTGACATGCTACCTCCGACACCTACAACCATGCCGCAGCCTACAGCGGCGCCAGATCCGCAACAGTTCCGGATTCCTGGCCAATAAATACGCTATACGGCTACGAGGAAGTGATCTAGTCCTATGTCGTCGCCTCGTTTCGCGACGACAAAATCGTAGTCAGCGCGCTGTGAACGATGTTCCTGCATGATCGCGAGAATTTCGTCGCGACGGGCACGACAGTCAACAGTTTCGCTGATCTCGTTGGTTGAACGTCCCTTGTCGGCGTAAATCCAGTCGATAGAGGGCTCTGGTACTTGCGCATCACTACTGCAATAATAGCGAATGCGCGAGAGGGGAAGACCTTGGCGTTTTAGATGATGAAATACGTAGCTTGCACTTCGAGCAGCAACGATGTGATCGATGTGTCCAGTTAGGCCATTTGGGTCAAGGGTGATGAACTCTACCTGTATAGAGTCGCTATGGCGGGCGATGAGGTCACGAATATCCGACAAGAGCTTGGCGCTCACTGCTTGCATGGCGATATTGTCTAAGTGCCCGTCGGGGTAACTGAGTGTCTGTAGACTTGTTGCGCCGATCTTTGCCCCGGCTGCACGCCACTCTGCTTCACGTATTTCACCAAGGTTGGGTACGTTATCAGGATTTTGCCCTGCTTCTCCTAATGTGAGTGTGTAGAGGTGGAGCTCGGTATCATCGCTAACTTCTTGGAGGAGCGTTCCACAAGGACCAAACGCCTCATCGTCAGGGTGGGCAAATATACCAAATAGCAGTTTCTTCATAAACTCTAGTATACTTGTATGCGATGCAAGATGAAATCATATTGATCGATAAACCTAGTGGCATGACCAGCTTTGGCGTTGTGGCGCGGGTTCGTCGTGTGCTGAGTCGTCAGGCGGGCAAGAAGGTCAAGGTCGGGCATTGCGGCACACTAGACCCGTTTGCGACAGGCTTGTTGATACTGGTAACTGGTAAGATGACGCGTAAAGCGATGGAATTCACTAAGCTCGACAAGGTTTATGAGGCAGAGTTTGTACTGGGGCAGGTGAGTACGACGGGCGATCCGGAGGGGGAGATAACTAGCTATTGCCGGCCGGACTCACCCCTTGCTGCACAGAAACGGCGTCGCGTCGCGTCGCAATCTGACCATTCATCGTCTGCAACTCGGGCTGCAGATGTTTCTGAGCAGCAAGAGGCTCCTCGGCCTACGTTGCTGCAGATTGAAGAGGTATTAAAACGGTTCACTGGTGAAATCACGCAGCGTCCACCGGTTTTCAGCGCTATCAAGATAAATGGCCAACGAGCGTATAAACTAGCGCGTGAGGGTAAAGAAGTAGAGATCCCGGAGCGTCAGGTGACAGTGTTTAGCTTTGAGCTGCTTGACTATGCATATCCATCACTACGCATTCGTACGCACGTCTCTAGTGGCACATATATTCGCAGCCTCGCCGTCGACATCGGTACGGCACTCGGCACGGGTGCCTACTGCCGCGAGCTTCGGCGTACGAAGATCGCCGATTGGGATATCGCAGATGCAAAGCGGCTCACCGATTTCGGTGTGACTGATTAGAAGAATTATTCCCGCACAACAAACTCTAAGGTTGTAGAGTATATTGGGCGGGCCAGGAGGCCCGATTCGTGCTAGGCGAGGGGGCCGGGGTGTGAGCCATAGCTCCACTGTCGGAACCAATCATCGACCGGGTCGTACGCTGCTGCATAGGGATCACCACTGTACAGACCGGCATGCGTAAGGTGATAGACGAGTTCTCTCAGCAGCAGTTCGTTGCCGGGCGTTTCGTCGTTCACCATGCATTCCAACACGGTGGCTGTGCTGTCAATGGTGTTCTCGAAATGTCGATTCACCACACCGTAGGGGTCGTTGAACGTGACACCCTTCGCTTTCTCACGCAGATCAGCGGCGAGTTTGGCGGGAGTGGTAGTCGGGGTGTCGGTGCACATTTAGAGCCTCCTGAAAAAAGGGCGCGACTCTTGTCGTCGAGCCGTTTATAATTTCATTATAACATAAAAACTATAAAACTACAATACATCCGTAGTACATCAAAAGCTGGATGAGGATGATTGTTGCATTTTACCTCTGTAGCTGCTATAATTACCACTTATGATATCAAAAGATGACAAAGCGAAAGCTATAGCTTTGACTCAGGTTAACAAAAACGACGTTGGGAGCCCACAAGCTCAGGTGTCGGTTTTGACGGCTCGTATCAAAGAGGTGACTGAACATCTAAAAGCCAACAAGCACGACCATATGGCGCGCCGTGGCTTGATTCAGATGGTAGGACGTCGCAAGCGACTCCTCAAATACCTCGAGACGAACGACTTTGAGGCTTACAAGGCTGTATTAGACAAACTCGGTCTTCGCAAGTAATTGCGGATGATTGTCAAAATACCCGTTCTACTCGTAGAGCGGGTATTTCGATTGGTGTATACTGATACCATGACGGTAGTGCTTGAACTTCGAAATGTATCGAAGCAATTTGATAAAAATTATGCGCTTCGTGATATTTCTTTTGCAGTAAAAAAGGGTGAAGTAGTAGGTTTCGTTGGCGCAAATGGTGCCGGCAAGACAACCAGCATTAGTACATTGATGGGATTTATTTCTCCTACTGAGGGCGAGGCAATCCTTTTTGGTTCAGTAGTTCGTCCGGCTGCAGCACATATACTACACGCTCGTGTCGGGTATGCGGCGGGTGATATGGAACTACCTCCACGCTTGACTGGCGAGCAGTTTCTTCATTTTGCGCTCAACCAAGCAGGGGGCACTCATGATACGCGCTTTAAGAATCTATGCGAGCGCTTCAAACCGCAGCTCGACAAGAAAATTGGCGATCTCAGTAGAGGTAACAAGCAAAAGATTGCGCTCATTGCTGCATTTATGACCAACCCCGAGCTTATCGTCCTAGACGAGCCAACGAGCGGCCTTGACCCAGTGATGCAGGAGGTCTTTTTGGATTTAGTTCGTGAAGTGAGTGCGAATGGCGTAACGGTATTTATGTCGAGTCACTACTTGAGCGAAGTAGCCGATGTCTGTACTAGGATTATTTTGATGCGTGACGGACGTGTTGTACGTGATATGAAGGCGCAAGAAATGCTCGCCGGTAGTGGCAAACATGTCAGGATTACGACGGGCTATAAGACAACCAAGCCGCCGGCAAACGCAACCGACGTTGAGAAATCTGAAGATGGCGGCAAGACGGTGTTGTCTTTTGTATTTCACGGTGAGCCAAGTGAGCTACAGGTTTGGGTCGCTGGCCTAAAGCAGCTGTCTGATATTGAAATTACTGAGTATAATCTCGATGGTGTGTTTAAATCTCTCTATGAGCCTGAAGGAGAGGCCTTATGATGTGGTCGGTTTTCTCCAAGACACTCTATGATCGTCGCTGGTTTGTATTAGGCTGGGCGATTGCGTTTATGGCACTAACCGCATTGCTTGTATCGTTTTTTCCTGCAATGAAAGTGAGCGGGCTCGATGAGCTTGTGAAAAATATGCCGCCAGCGTTCAAGGGGCTGATAGGTGATTTAGGCTTGCTGTCTTCTTTCGACACGTATATAGCATCCCAGCTCTTTGACATACGATTACCGCTGATTGGTGGAATTATGGCAATTATCCTTGGATTAGGTTTGAGTAGTAGCGAAGAAGAGACAGGAGAGTTACGCACCCTCATAGCGCTCCCTATCAGCCGTTCGAAGATTGTACTGCATAAGTGGCTTGCGGTAGTGGTAATCACGCTTGCAATGGTGCTGGCTATTGCAGCTGGCTTGTATGCATGTATACCATTTGTCGAAGGCGCAACACTGCCAATTGAGGCTGCACTACCACTGCTTGGCATGAGTTGGCTACTTATGATTACATTTGGCACCATTCCTTTTGCAGCGGGTATAGCATCGGGTCGTCGTGCGGTTGCCATGGCAGCCGGTGTAGTTGTAGTCATGGGGAGCTTTATACTTACAACGTTTGGGCAGGCAGTAGATTGGCTACAGGCCTATGAACAGTTCTCTCTGCTCTACTATTTCCCTGCAATCGATGCCGTCAAAGAGGGTGTCGACTGGGTGGATATGGTTGTATTAGCGAGTCTCACACTCCTTGCACTTATCGTTGCACTTCTTGCATTTCGGCGTCGTGACATCGCCTGAATAGTGTAGTATTTTTGGAACAACCGATACTCAGCTAACTGGAATAACGGCAACACTGCTGTTTATGCGCCAACGACAAACACTACAACCAACACCAACAACGGCAACAGTTACTCTGCAGAAGCTTCAATCTTCTAGTTAGTAGCCGTTTCTACTGCGAGAAATCACCACCTCTTGAAAAGGGGTGGTGATTTAGTTGCTATACTAGAGACATGAAAGAGATATTATTTGCGACAAGCAATGTAGGCAAAGTGGCATCGCTCAAGCGAGTCTTTGAGCGTAATGCGGTTGCGATAGCGGTTCGACAAGTCGATCTCACCCTGATCGAGCCACAGGCGGATACCGCAGTCGAAGTCTCTCGGGTCAAGGCACGCCAAGCATACGAGCAGTTAGGTCAGCCGGTGGTTGTAGACGATGGTTCGTTTCATATCGAAGCACTCAGTGGATTTCCCGGACCGTACGCTAAGTATATGAACGATACCATTGGCGTCGAAGGTTATCTAAAAGTTATGAAGGGGATCGATAATCGACGGGCATATTTTCTCAACTGCCTTGTTTTCGTTGACGCGCAAGGAGTTGAGCATTCATTCGAGAGCTCACCCTACACAGGTAGGATCGTCGAGGAGGTTGATGACTTTGATGACCCTGAATCCTGGAGTATTCTGTTCAAGTTATTTATGACCGATGGGTACGACAAAGTAATTGCTCGTATGACACCCGAAGAACGCAGTGAGGCGGATGAGCGATTACCGCATGATGCCTACACTGAGTTCGCTACATGGCTCAAGAAAGAGGGGTACGATGCTACCGATTAATCGCGATGCATTCGCACTGTTAGTGAAGAGCTCCCCTGCGAAGTTGCGACTCCGTAAAACACTACGGTTTGTTCCCGAGGAGGTGACTAACTGGGAGTTACGTGATTTTTTGATAGTTACGGATAAGTCGGGACGCGAAGGTGTATTGCTTTACGGCGAGGAGGTAGTGCCATTTACGCTCCACCCTCGAACAGCAAAATCGAGTGGACGAGTAGAAGCGATTATTTGTGATATCTGTGCTACATGGCGCCGCGGAACAGAGAGCGCAACCATTACATTTCAGGCTGGGGATCGTCGCAGTGTCTCACACCTGGTATGTACGGATCTTGATTGCTCGCTGCATGTTCGAGGGCTCACGGATGCAAGTGTACTCTCGCGTTCACAGCTACGAGAAGACATTACACCCGATGCGCGAGTAGCACGACTTCATATGAGACTCAAGGCGATTATAGGAAACCTGTAGACGTGCTGTGTGGGAAAATAAAATGCCCCAGGCAGTTTGTCTGGGGTTTGGTTTTAGGCTGTCGAGCCTATGATTTCGGCGACGGGTGAGTTGTATTCAAACTCGATGAACGGATTCCATCTGCCGAATTGCACGATGACAGTCACATACTCACCAACCACTAGTGACTCGCTGCTGAGCCGTGCTACGACGCCGTCCAGCGTGATGCCACTTGGATCGTCTACTTTCTCGGATACTTGCTCCAAAACGCGTTGGCGTATCTCCTGAATATTGTCCGGAATGAAGCTGGGATGCAGGGCAGCACTCCACTGCGGATAGTTCGGATAATCATCGGTAATGACTAGCTCCGTACCATCTTCGAGACGGATTTTACCGATACTATCGTCGGGCCGTCCTGTATGAATCAGCCGCGTGATAGTCTTAACCTCCCAGGGCATAATTGCCCTCCTCTCTGTAAGGGGAAGATCGCAACTTATTTTGAAGTATTTCTACTATGTATGCAAGCATAAACGGCTTATCTCATACCGCTATTGCTTTTTGTGGTAATTTATGCTACAATCAAGGTATATCCATCAGATACCAAACAGAGTACAATACATAACAGTTATGGCAAAGAAAAAAACAGCGCGATCGCGCAAGGGTAAGAAAAACGACGCGCCACAGCACGCGCTTCCATCTGGATTTTGGTCTCAGGTAGGGGCGGTAGTACTGATTGTTTTCTCAGTACTTCTCATTATCTCGTGGTTTGGTGCGGGCGGCCCAGTATTTATATGGTTACGCGAAGTCGCAACACGTATCATCGGTAACGCACTCTACGTTGTACCATTTGTTGGTATTTATATGGCCGTACAAGTATTTAAGGCAGAGAACAATAGATTGCCAGCTGTCATGAAGATTGCTGCGTTCTTAATGGTTGCATGGTGGAGCGGGCTCACGGGAATCTTTCGTGAACAGGGAGCGGTATCTACTGGTGGCATCGCGGGCGATAGCCTCAATAGCCTTGTACTCTCACTTGTAAATGTGCCAGTTGGTGCGGTCGTGTATATTTTGCTGATCATCGTAACAGGGTTATTCATGCTTCGCCTGTCGTTTCGTGATCTTGGCGATCTTTTCAAGCGTATCTTTGGTCGTCCCGAGACGAGTGAAGATGCAGCAAATGTAAAGGTGATGCGTAAAGCTGCCGAAGACAACAAATCTATGGCTGACTTCAAGCTTAATGCTGGGGTGCCCATTGCCGACGAAGCGCAGCGTAAAGCATCACGTCTTTCTAGTCTAAAAAATAGTGTTCAGCCGGACAAAGAGTCCGAAGAAAAGGCTGCCATGTTGGCGGTGAGTGATCCAAACTGGAAGTTTCCAAGTCTGGAGCTACTCGAGAAGAAACAATCTCCAGCAGATGCTGGTGATATCACACAGAATGCCCATATCATTCAGGATACATTGCGTGAATTTGGGATCGATGTCGAGATGGAAGGTGCCAATATTGGGCCAAAGGTGACGCAGTACACCCTCAAGCCGCCAGCCGGCATCAAGCTTAATCGCATCACGGCGCTCGAAACTAATATCGCGCTCAATCTTGCTGCCTCATCGCTACGTCTCGAGGCGCCTATTCCCGGTCAAAAAGCCGTGGGCATAGAGGTGCCGAACCGCAAGGCTGCAGATGTACGCATTCGAGGCATTCTTGATTCGTCACAGTGGCGTAACACCGATGAACCACTAGGCTTTGCTATTGGTAAAGACATTGCTGGATCAGCGGTAGTAGGGGAGCTAAACAAGATGCCGCATCTACTTGTCGCCGGTCAGACGGGGTCTGGTAAATCGGTCATGATTAATACGCTACTGTGTAGCTTGCTCTACCGTAATGCGCCGAGCGATATGAAGCTGATTCTCGTTGATCCAAAGCAGGTTGAAATGGCGCCATATGCCGATATTCCACACCTTCTTACCCCTGTCATTGTAGAACCAGAAAAAACAATCAGCGCACTGAAATGGGCGGTTAATGAAATGGAGCGTCGCTATACACTGCTTGCCGAAGAAAAGGTTCGTGATATCAAGAGCTATAATGCCAAGGTAAAGAATAAATCTGTCAGTATGCCAGATGAAGACGGCAATATGCAAAAGATAGACGGTGGCACAATGCCGTATATTGTCATCGTGATCGATGAGCTTGCTGACCTCATGATGCTCGCGGCGCGCGATGTCGAGGCGCTAATCGTGCGTATTGCCCAGAAAGCGCGTGCCGTCGGTATTCACCTTGTACTTGCGACGCAGCGTCCGAGTGTCGATGTCATCACTGGCCTCATCAAAGCGAATGTACCGGCTCGTATTGCCTTTACGGTAGCGAGTCAGGTAGACTCACGTACCATCCTCGATCAGATCGGTGCCGAAAAGCTATTGGGTCAGGGCGACATGCTCATGAAAACGGCAGCTATACCAAAGCCAGTGCGTGTCCAGGGTGCGTGGGTAATGGACGATGAAGTCCTCAAGATTACCGATCATCTACGCATGCAATCTCCGCCACAATACAACGATGAAATCATCAGCCAGCCAGTTCAATTGAATGGTAAAGGTGGGGTGGTGATGGACTTCGATAGCGAGGGCGGCGACGACATGTTCCGCGACGCCGTACGTGTCGTTATCGAGACGCGAAAAGCAAGTACTAGTCTATTGCAGCGCAAGCTCCGTATCGGCTATGCGCGTGCAGCTCGTATCATCGAAGAGATGGAAGAGCAGGGGATTATTGGTCCAGCTGATGGTGCTCGTCCTCGAGATGTTCTCATCCGTAGTATGGATGAACTTGATTCTTCGCCTGAGGTATAGCATTTTTTACAGATATCGGGTATAATATATCCTGTTATCAACCTAAGATTGCATGAAATAGTGTAATCATCCATAAGGATTCCAAAGGAGGTATCTTATATGAAGGGATATGAACTAACTGTTCTGATCCACCCAGATCTAGAAGTAGACCTGGAAGCGCCACTCGAAAAGGTGCGCAAATTAGTCACAGATAACGGTGGTAAGATCGTATCTGAAGACAACTGGGGCAAGAAGCGTCTCGCGTACCGTATTGATGGGCAGAACTTTGCTGTCTACGTGTATTTCGATGTAGAGCTACCAGCAGAGGCACCGCTAAAAATTAGCAATACGCTCAATATCACTGACGAAGTTGTTCGCTACCTACTGGTGCGCACTGACGAAAAAGGTCGTGCACTCCTAGAAGAAGCAAAGAAGCGTGCAGCAGAACGCGGCGAAACCGAAGACGAAGAATCAAACTAGAGGGTAGGCAAGGAGAGTAGGGATGGCAAAAGGGTTTAACAAAGTTATCTTGATGGGTAATCTGACACGCGATGTAGAGGTTCGTACCACGCAGAGCGGTCAGTCGGTAGCAAGCTTTAGTTTGGCGGTTACACGCAGCTGGCGCGACCAAAACGGTCAGCAGCAAGATCAGACAAGCTTCATCAACTGTGTTGCATGGGGTAAGCCTGGTGAAATCATTGCACAGTACGTGCAAAAAGGTGCACCACTTCTCGTGAGCGGTCGCCTTGATCAGCGTAGCTACGAAGACAAGGAAGGCAACAAGCGTCAGGCAGTCGAAGTAGTCGTAGAAGACTTCAATTTTGTCGGTGGCGGACGCGGCGGTGACGACTCGCAGCAGAGTGCACCACGCACAAGCAACTCATCAAGTAGCAAATCAAAAGACGTTGTCATTGAGGATATCGATGACAAGCCTATTGATCTCAGTGAAATACCATTCTAATTGAAAGAGAGTATATGAAACGATTCAAGAAGGACGCGCCAGTATACTTTGACTACAAAGACGTCAAGGTTTTGGCTCGCTACATCAATATTTATGGCCAAATTGAGCCTGTCGCAAAGACTGGTCTCAGTGCAAAGCAACAGCGTCAACTCGCTGTAGCGATCAAGCGTGCGCGACACCTCGCGCTTATGCCGTTTGTTACGCACGGTTAGGGCATTTTTCAGCGCGCGATAATTCGTGCGTTGAGTAGTATCTCTAATTACAACAAGTGCCCTCATGAAAGGAAAACCCAATGTACCAACCAACTGATCTCAAAAAAGGAACAGTCTGCCAGATTGACGGTAAGCCGTATCGTGTTATCGAGTATGGTCAGAAAGTTATGGGGCGTGGGGGATCAATTGTAAATGTGAAGCTCAAGAACTTGATTGATGGGAGTGTTATTCCAAAGACGTTTAAGGGTCAGGATAAGATCGAACCGGCTGAGGTGCGCAACAAAACTGTGCAGTATCTCTATAATGACGGCGAAACATTCTTTTTCATGGACCCAGAGACGTTTGAGCAGTTTGAGTTGACGGCTGATATCGTCGACAGCGCATCGGGCTACTTGAAAGAGGGAGACGAGCTGACATTGCAGTTCTTTGACACGAGGGTGATCAATGTAGAATTGCCAAAAAACATTTATCTTGAAGTAACCTATGCCGAAGATGTCGTAAAGGGTGATACAACCAGCAATGTTCTCAAGGACGCGACGGTTGAGACGGGAATTACTGTCAAAGTACCAGCATTTATCAAGGTGGGCGATATCATCTCGGTAGATACGACAACTGGCGAATATCGCGAACGAAAGAAATAATTCGCCGTGAAGCAGCGACTTGATCACTTAGCGGTGTCTAGTGGGGTGATTACGACGCGCTCTCAGGCGGAGAGTTGGATTCGGCTAGGAAAGGTCACGGTGAACGGCAAGGTAGTGTCAAAGCCTGGTACTTTTGTAGAGGATACAAGTACAATTGCTTTGACTGCTACGGAACGATATGTAAGCCGTGCGGGTCTAAAACTTGCGAGCGTCGCGGATGACTTTCATCTGGACTTCACTGGTAAAATAGTGCTTGATGTCGGCAGTAGTACTGGCGGTTTTACTGACTATGCTCTGCAACATGGCGCTGAACTCGTATATGCGGTTGATGTCGGGACCGAGCAGCTCCATCCAAGCCTTCGTGGCCATGAACGTATAGAATTATTTGAAAAGACGGATATTCGTGATTTTACTCCCGACAAGACGCCGGATATCGTAGTGATGGATGTCTCCTTCGTGAGTTTACGGCAAATTTTGCCACACATCGCGACGATTGCTGGCAAACAGACGCAAATTGTAGCTATGGTAAAGCCCCAGTTCGAGGCAGCGCGTAACCAAATTACTGCAGGTGGAATCGTAAAGAACGATAGCGTGCGCCGTACGATATTACGTGACTTTGAAGTTTGGGCAAGGAGTATGTTTCTAGTACGAGCAAAGGCAGACAGTGATGTCCATGGTGCTCATGGGAACAAAGAGCGGTTTTATCTGCTTAACACTTTACAATATTGATTTTTTATGATATTGTGTTCTATGTACATTCGACTCTGTTGAGGCGCGTGTGGTGGGTACCTCGTGGTGCACAGCATGTAACATGCAGTGCCTGCTAGAGGTGCTGTTTTTACAATCTGTGTATTACGATACCTAACACAACGATTTGACAGGTCAACCTCCAAACTCAGAAGGGAAATTCCGATGTCAATGACGGTTCAGTTCTTGCGAAAGAGTGTCATAGGGAGGCTTGCGGCCATCGTGCTGGCAATCCTCGTCGTAGCCTCTATCACGTTTGTGACGTCTGCTTCGGCGGCATCACCTGACGAAACGGATACTACTGTAGTTGCTTCTACGACCACGACGTCAACTTCGGCCTCCGAGGATGAAGCAGTCGTAGATGATCAGTCGAGTACTTCACAGGCACCAGAGACTACTCAGTCTCCTCCGCCAAAGAAGCCAGACCCGCCTGCAGACGAACCCGCACAGACGACTCTGTTCGATGTGCCGGATGACGTACAGGACGAGCCCAACGATGATTCATCCGATAACCTTCTGAATGAGCGTGGCGACAATGTTGTTCAGGTTCTTGAGGGTGAGGAGCAGAATCAGAATAATACGACGATGCAGGATACCTCTGAGACTTCGGCGACTACGGAAGCCGAGCAGGTTTTCAGTGTTTCTGTCGGAATGAGCCAGCAGGGTTATGGTCCAGGCACACAGGTGACTGTGGTGCTCTCTGGCAACCTTGATCCAACATGGCGTCTGAATGTGTTTTCGGTGAATGACCCCGGTGGCTCGGGTGCGGCAACGCCCTCTAGCCAGGAGAACTACGGTCCTCCTCTCGCAACGGGTCAGAGCTACACCATTTCCGTGCCGGTAGCGGCGACCGATACGTCGGAGAACTCGCTCTGGTATGTGGATGCTGAAGTTCTAGATATCACATCGAATACCGTAGGCTATAGTCGTTATCTAGTTATTTTGCCGGACAATGCGCCGCTGGACAGCGACAATGATGGTGTGCCTGACGCTGAGGACCAGTGTCCGAATGTTTCGGGCCCTGCCTCGAACAACGGGTGCCCGGTTATTGTTCCTCCGGTTGACTCTGATAATGACGGCGTCTCGGACAATGTTGATCAGTGCCTAGGCACTCCTGCCAATGCACCGGTGGATGCCAACGGGTGCGCCGATAGCCAGAAGGATTCTGATGGCGATGGGAAGACCGATGACATCGATCAGTGTCCGGGTACCCAGCCTGGCTTCACGGTTGATGAAAACGGTTGTATCGTGTGCCCGCCAGGCACACATCCCATCGATGCTGAGTCCGATGGCATCGTCAACGATTGCGAGCCGGATGTTCCGGCCGACGTGATTGTTCCGAAGCCGACTCAGCCTGGCGTGATCGACCCTCCGGGTCCGAATAACGTCTCGTATGAGCCGCAGGAGGATACGGACTCCGTTGATTGGGTGTTGAATCCTGACGGATCGTACGATGCCAATGCAAAGCCTGGCTACATCTTCGATGACGGGTCGAAGACAGTGCATTTCGATGCGCCGACGGACTCCTATGATCCGAATACCTACGACCAGGATGGCGACGGCGTCGTTGACGCCCTCGACAAGTGCGCAGATACGCCTGCTGGTACGCCGGTCGGTATCAATGGTTGCCCGATTCAGGTCACTCCCGTCGACTCTGACGGCGATGGCCTGCCGGATTACCTGGATCGTTGTCCGGATGTTGCCGGCTCCACCCCGAGCGGATGTCCTCCGATCGTGGTGTCTGTGCCGGCACAGCCTGGCGTGATCGACCCTCCGGGTCCGAATAACGTTCAGTGGAATGTTCCTGTCAGCACTTCGGTGGTGACATGGACTGTCTTGAGCAATGGTAACTTGAGGGCTTCGGTGACGAGCGGTGACTACCGCTTTGCCGATGGCAGTATGTTTGTCGAGTTCTGCCTGCCGGCAGACTCGTATGTGCCGCCAACTCCGCCGACACCGACCGCCGGACCTACCAACGCCGTGCCCGATTACGTCGGGACCGGTGAAGGAGACACTGGTGTTCAGTCGACGATGCATTTCCCTGTTATCGTTGCGCTGATCCTCTCGCTCCTGGCGGGTGCCTGTGTTGTGGTCTTCCGTCGTCGGGTCATGCAGTAGTAGTACACGTTTTTCAACCGCAGCGGTTGGGTCTCCTCGGAGTACCTAACCCTGCGGTTTTTAATTTACTTATTTATAAATTTATGTTACAATATATTTAAACAGCATGTATCGACATGCGGCGTCCTTTTCAACTACGTTCCGATAGGAGGGGTTTGAGACATGTCCAAGCAGAAGCTAGGAGCAATCCTTGTAGTTATCGTTGCGGTGATTGCTCTTGTAGTGACACTGCTCCAGTGGAACAAGGTAGAGAATGAGAACGAGCGTCGAACGACGCTTCCGTCTGTCGTCTCTTCTTCGAGTAGCGCGCTAGCGACGTCATTGCCCTCGACCTCATCGTCGAGTACGCAGACGTCGACGGTACCGCCAACTACAGTCACCGAATCAAGCACTGTAGTAACAACCGAGGCATCAACTCCAACTCCTCTAGAGGCATCAGAGCCACCGTTGCTAGAGCCTGTAGCGCCAGCTGCACCGACTGCTCTACGGATTCACGAGCCTGGAGTAGATATCGACGCTATTGTCGTCGATATGCCGTTTAGCAGTGAGCTTGTGCCGCCGTCGTGTACTAACTCTCCTGATCCGAATTGCAAGATCACTGCCCACTGGGTGAGTGATCGGCTAGGAACGGCACCGGGTTACCCGACCGACAACTCGACCTATATCCTCGGTCATGCATGGGCAGAAGACGACAGGGTATTCAATGCGCTTTCTCAACGACTCATGCAGTACGGCGAGGAAAGTCTCAATGGCTACAAGATTACCGTGGAGACCCTGAATTCCGTTCTCGTGTACAAGATCTCGGGTGTAGTAAGCCCGCGGAAGCAGGAGATCTCTCAAGAGTATGCCGTATGGAACACTGTGCCTGATCGTCTCGTGCTGATCATGTGTGCACTCGATCGTGATTTCAATTACATTGTGCTTGCACAGCTGATTGAGTCTCATCCCAAGTGACTAGTTATCGGACATGGTGACATAGTAAAGGTCCTCTTCGTGAGACTCTTTACACCCCTTGAGGTATATCCTCGAGGGGTATTTTATTTGCTGACGTTGAATCGGAACTCGACAACATCGTTTGGTTGCATGATGTATTCTTTGCCCTCGGTACGGACCTTGCCAGTGCTACGCGCAGCTGCTTCGGAGCCAGCCGAGATGAGGTCGTAGTAGTCAACGACTTGGGCTGCGATGAATCCTCGCTCGAAGTCGGTGTGGATGACGCCGGCTGCCTGTGGAGCAGTCGCGCCTTTTGGTATCGTCCACGCACGAACTTCTTTTGGTCCCGCAGTGAGGTAGCTCTGGAGTCCAAGTGTATCGTAGGCGGCGGTGATCATCTGGGCGAGACCCGGCTCGGTGATGTCGTAGCTTTCGAGTAGCTCCTGGGCATCACTTGGGTCAAGACCTTTGAGTTCGTCTTCGAGTTTTGCGCAGATGAAAAGTGCGTGTGATTCTTGAGCGAGTGCTTGTAGCTCGCGTCGCTTTGATTCATTGACGAGTGTCTCTTCGTTGACATTAAATACGTAGATCACCGGCTTGGCTGTCAGTAGGTGTAAATCTGAGATGTATTCATGAATAACTTTTTTGTTCACATGTACCATTACTCCCTTGCCGAGATCGTCCTTGAGCTGCGTGAGCGCGTCGGCTATGGCGCGAGCTTTAGGGTCAGCCTTTGCTTCTTTGGCGAGGCGAGCGAGACGCGTGTCGATGGTTTGGATGTCTGCCAACATGAGCTCCGTGTTGATTGTGTCGATATCTCGCGCAGGGTCGACATTGTTTTCGACATGCACAATGTCACCACTCTCGAACGCACGTACGATATGTACGATCGCGTCGCACTGACGAATGTTTGCCAGGAACTTATTGCCCAGGCCTTCGCCCTTGCTGGCGCCAGCCACGAGCCCAGCGATGTCGACGAACGTCACGGTCGCGGGGATGATCTTTTCGGCATTGTAGAGCTCGGCCAGCTTTGTCAGACGATTGTCTGGTACTGGCACGATGCCAGTATTTGGTTCGATCGTTGCGAAGGGATAGTTCGCTGCCAAGATGTCATTGTGGGTGAGGGCGTTAAATAGTGTCGACTTACCAACGTTTGGCAGGCCGACGATTCCGATAGATAAACTCATGTAGGTATTCTACCATCTATAGACCTGTTGCGCGATGGTCGCGGGGTGGGGTATACTGATCTAAGCATGAGCATTACCTCGATACGTCGGCTTTACTCAGTGCGCGCAATGCGACGCTTAACGCTTCTAATGGTTATATTTGTTGTGTTGATCGGCACATTCAACCCTCTGCAGATTGTGGCGGCAGTCTCTGATTGGGGTCCAGATGGCGGTAGCGGTGACTATTCCGCTGGCGATGCCGTCCATGTGGTTGTTTCGGAAGTAGGACCAGGCAATAGCCTTGAAGCAAAGATTTCCTATATGTATGTGTACTCACCTGTTTCGCAAGGTAACCAGGTTCGGATAGGTATCCGAGGAGCGGATCACTGTGCCAATAAGTTTAATCCAAGCATGACCACTATAGATTCATCAAATCCAGGGCTAATAGGTACTAATACATGGTTCGAATTTTTTTCAAGTGTCGACTACAAAGATTTCCATAACCAAGTACGGGACGTTGGGGACGAAGCAGGTGATATTAATGGACCATGCAATAGCCAGGAGACGTCAATAGCCATTACCGCTTCGGACGCTGATCGTCCAGGCGTGAACTCTGGTTTGCATGACTTTTATAGAGTAAAGATAAAAGCCACTATAGCACAGCCGGGAAGTGTGAATGCGTTTAAAGTACACGCCCAGAATCCAGGCGCAATCGCAAGTTACGCAAACGACTCAGGGGACAGGTTCGCGATTCAGCAGCGTTCTGGTGGAGGATTTTCGGATTTTCATATTAAGTTCGCGACTCCGTGCGATATAAACTCAGGTGGCGAGGTCAAGGATCTTAGCTGGTTCGATGCAGATGCAAGTCAGTTTGGGCAACTAACCAGTGGATTCCGTTTTGTGCTTGAGTGGCGTCCGCGTGGTTCTAGTGGTGCGTGGCAGCCGGTGGGCCCACCTGTGAGTGGAGTGGGTGACCTTGGCGATAATGGTGCGGGAAGTGAGCGCACTAGGTCTTATACGTTCTTTCCAAGTAACGAATATCAGTGGTCGTGGCTGCAAGTTGCGAAGTCGAACGGTATTCAGTTCCAAATCCCTTATGACTCCGCGTATGCAAGAGCCACTTGCGAAGGTACGGATTTTAACCTCGATCCGCATATATCGCTTTCATCCTCATACATTACTCCCGGCATGGCAAATATAGGAGTGTCGTCGAATGTTCACAACTCTGGGACGACTGCTTCGTTTTCGAACGAAGAGTGGAGGATTACTCGCTATACAGTAGACCCATCAAGTGGACAAGTTCAAGTATGGAATGGTAATCGCACATTTCCGGCAAACAGCGTCACTACCCTAACGAGTGGGTGGCTTGATGGTATCGACCAAAACCTCGCTCCTGGCACGAGAGTCTGCTATGTACTTTCGGTAGAAAAGGGGTCTACCGCTGATCCAACCTGGAAGAGTTCGGCGCCTGCCTGTGCAACGGTTGTATATACGCCATTCGCCTACGTGCTTGGCAATGATTTGCGTGTTGGGTCGCAGTTTATGTCGAGTACACCCAACAGACCATCAGGGGTACAGGGGTATGTAACGACTCGTGGTGGCTCATGGGTCGAGTATGGGCTCCTTGCTCCAAACGCTATTAATGGATTTGCCTCACAATCAGGAGCGCGCGTAGGCGTAACTCCAGATCCGAGTAACTCGCAAAGCTGGAGTGAACTTACATTTGCAAATACGGGTCTCTCGGGCTGCGCCTATATACAAAAGGGCTGCTTCTCTAATGCTGATGTTTTGGGCACTATTCCAAGGGTAGAGAATGTCCTCACTACGACAACTGCAGGTGTCACGCGCACGAATATAACTGGTTCAGTTAATGCCACTGCCGTGGCGCCTGGCATTTGCGGAACAGTGACTGCTTCGAGAATCATACACATCACAGGGTCGCTTCGAATTGATTGCGATATTCGTCAACCTACTTCGGGGATTGGGAGCGCAGCAGATATTCATCAGTTAGTGCTTGTTGCGACCGGAGATATAACCATAGTATCATCCGTTGCGCAGATTGATGCATGGGTGGTGAGTAAAGGAAAGCTCGATACTTGTGACGGTGTTGCGATGACATCGCTACGCGACAATGTATGTAACACACAGTTGCGAATCAACGGTCCAGTCATGGCGCGCACCCTAGAGCTCAAGCGAACGTATACCGACCCAACGCGTAACCGTGCGGCCGAAGAGTTGAATCTGCGGGGCGATGCCTATATATGGGCACATACCGTCTCTCGCAACAATGCAACATGGCAGACCACCTACACGACCGATCTGCCTCCGCGCTACTAACGTCATTGCACCTTATGAAAACCTCTTGCCTAAACCTATAGTGCTTATGTATACTAAGAGGCAGTATGAATATTTTAAAAGGGTTGGGCGACTTCTTCGCACTGGACATAGGTACCAATGCTATTCGAGTGGTACAGCTAAAAA
This sequence comes from Saccharimonas sp. (SeqCode), assembly GCA_049660945.1. Taxonomy (GTDB): domain Bacteria; phylum Patescibacteriota; class Saccharimonadia; order Saccharimonadales; family Saccharimonadaceae; genus Saccharimonas. The sequence continues at coordinate 41,385 of JBASZO010000027.1, read as the reverse complement.
AACAGTCAAATGGCTGGAGTCTTGAGCACTACGGCTATGCACCAGTAGATAGCAAGCTGACAGGAAGTGATTCCGAGGAAGCTCGCCGCAAGATAGCAGAAGTTATCATGACGGCGGTAGGCCAAAGTGGTATAAAGTCAAAGAACGTCGTCATTGGACTTCCTTCGAGTAAAACATTTACGACTATTATTGATGTACCTATGGCGAGCGAGGCAGAATTGCGGGCAACCATGAAGTATCAAATCGACCAATATATTCCTATGGCAGTCGACGATGCGAAGGTCGACTGGGCGTTACTTGGAACGTCACTACGAGCCCAAAACCAACAGGAGGTTATCCTTTCTAGCGTTGCAAAAACGTATAGCGAACAGCGACTCGAGATGGTAGAGGCATTAGGATTGAACGTTGTCGCGGCAGAGCCAGACCCTATTGCAATGGTTCGCTCACTGACGATACCAGGAACACAAGGTGCTGTAGTGCAGCTCGACATGGGTGAGTCCTCTACGGATATTGCTATTGTGTATGGCGATGCTCCACGCTTGGTGCGAACTATCCCTACGGGTATTGCCTCACTTGTCAAGGCGACCGTCTCTAACCTAAATGTTCAGGACGACCAAGCACGTCAGTTTATCTTAAAGTTTGGTCTTGCACCAGACCGGCTAGAAGGACAGGTGCTTCGAGCTCTCGATATGACACTCGAGACCTTTGCGGCTGAGATTAGCAAGTCGATTAAGTTTTTCGAGACTCGCTATCCAAATACGACAGTGAGTGGCGTTATGCTTGCTGGCTTTGCTGGCTCTATACCGCAGTTCGATAGCTACTTAGCAAGCAAAGTAGGGAAGTCTGTCGTGGTGGCTAATCCTTGGCAGGGAGTGTCGATGTCCCAGGATGACCAGAAGCGACTTGGTCCAGTAGCGTCAGAGTTTGCGACTGTCATAGGTCTTGCAAAGAGAGGGGCAGAGTTATGATCGAAATTAACCTGATTCCAGATGTAAAGATGGAGATGCTTCGCGCACAGAAGCTTCGCAATGTTGCAATATCCGTCTCTATCATTGCAGGTGTTGCCGCAGTCTCTGTCGTCGTTGTTATGTCGCTCGTCATTGGTGCTCAGGCTGCGGTCGAAGGCGTGACAGCAAATAACATCAAAAATGAATTCAGTAAGCTATCTAGTGTTGAAGGTATCAATGATCGACTGACGTTGCAGCATCAGCTAACAAAGATATCTGAAATACACAATAGCAAAACGCTTGACTCTAGACTGCTCGATGTACTAGGGGCGGTTAATCCCGCTGCACCAAATGATGTGAAGTACTCAAAAGTCTCGCTTAACCCTACCGAAAACACACTGACAATTGAAGGTAGTGCAACAGGGGGCTTCTCGGCGACTGAAACATTCCGTAAGACAATCCTCAATACCAAGGTAGAGGGGAAGCCACTAGGAAGCGACCAGCTTACGACCGTTGCACTTTCTAGCGACGTGGAATTAAGTGATATTAGCTACGGAATTGACTCGACGGGTGCTACTGTTTTACGGTTCAAGATGGTTATGAAGTATGCAGATGAATTATTTTCAAATACACTTCGTGAGGTTCGTATAGTGACGCCAACTGACAAGATAGACGTGACCGACTCGAAGACTCGTGTACCGGACACGCTATTCACGCAGTCTGCCGTATCAACAGGGGGAGGGAACTAACAATGCCAGCGCAAGTATCGGTAAGCACCAAGCGCAAAGCTATCGCTGACTCAAATCGACAAATGTTTATATGGGTAGCAGGTATGTCGGCGGTTGTTGGTGTATGTATGGTTGTCGCTCTCTTCCTAGGGCAGCAAATTGCTTTTCGGACAAATGTCATTACTAAAATGACGGATACTTTGACAACACTTTCAGACAACAACAAGGCTGTCGATGATCTTGCAAAGAACATCGCTGTACTTGAGACAAATGAGGCATTAAACAGTACAAAAGCAACCCCTGACGAAAAAGCACTACAGGTAATTCTCGACGCACTTCCCGCTGACCGCAATACACTTGCGATTGGCTCATCTTTGCAGCAAAATCTGTTGACGGGCGTTGATGGCTTGACTATCGATCGAATTACCGTGGATGCTGTTGATTCAGTTAGCGCCAGCTCTGCTGCATCATCGAATACGATTCCATTACAGATTGTCGTTAGCTCAACAAGTGCTAACGCACTAAAAGACATGTTGGTGCGGCTTGAGCGCTCAATTCGAGTGATCGACATCAAGGCACTTGAAATTGAGCGATCCGATAGCGACAGTGGAACGAAGTACGAGATGTCGCTCCAAGCGGTTGCCTACTTTGAGCCGGCAGTTGAAGTAAAACTAAATGATAAGGTTGTGAAATGAAAAAGAGTGATATAGCTATGATCATACTCATCGCTAGCTTGTCGGTGATGGTGTCCTTTATGATTGCGAACCAACTGACATTTCTAAAGCCACCCGAGAAGGGGCAGAAAGTCCCTACGATTGAGAAGATAAAATCAACAGTTGAAGAACCCGATGCAACGGTCTTTAACCGTGATGCAATCAATCCAACCGTACAGACAGTTATTGGCGGATCGAGTTCTGGCGAATAGGAGCTGGCTATGGCATTGATGACCGATGACATCCAGCATAAACTGATTATCCTTCTTCAAGAGGAGGGTCTCGTCAGTGCTGATGTTATCGCAAGCGCCACTCAGGAGGCCAGCAGTGGTGGTAGGCCACTACTGACGCTTCTTACTGACCAAGGAGTCATTGATAACGAACTATTGACTCACGCAATTGCGCAAGTCTCTGGTGTACCCTATGTCAACCTAACAAACACACTAGTTGATCAAACCATCCTAGCACTTCTTCCCGCCGACATAGCAGAACGATTTATGGCTGTACCATTAGCGGAAGTACAGAATCGCCTCGCTGTAGCGATGATTGATGCAAACAACGTTCAAGCTGTTGATTATCTTGCGAACCGCATCCAGCGTCCTCTAAAGGTCTTTATGGCCTCAGAGGCGGGAGTACGGCATGTTCTTGATCAATACAAGACGGACCTTTCGAGCGTTGATGTTGCGGCACAAGCTTCTCAGGAAGAGCAAAAAGCCGAGAGTAGTGATATCAAGACGATTGTTCAAGATTCTCCGATTAGCCGTGCGTTAAGCACTATTCTTGAGTACGCAGTAAAGGCACGAGCGAGCGATATTCACATCGAGCCACTCGAAAAAGCGCTAAAGATTCGCTGTCGTATAGACGGTGTTCTTCGCGAAGTAATGCAGTTGCCAAAAAGTATCGAGCCGGCTTTAGTTAGCCGTATCAAGATTTTATCGAACCTAAAGATTGACGAACATCGAGTGCCACAGGATGGTCAGTTTGCGGTAAAGGTAAGTAACAAAGAAGTTGACTTGCGTATCGCAATCAGCCCAGTTGTATGGGGTGAGCAAGTAGTGATTCGTCTGCTTGATAAGTCGGGTAGTACATTTGATCTGGAACAAATGGGCTATGCTGGTCGTGCACTGCGGACCATTCGTAAGGGGGTCAAAAAACCAAACGGTATGCTGCTTACTTCTGGACCAACTGGATCCGGTAAGTCAACTAGCCTATATGCCCTCATCAAAGAGATTAAAGACGAATCGATTAATATTGTTACTCTAGAGGATCCTGTGGAGTATAAGATGGACGGTGTCAATCAGATTCAAGTAAACAGTGAAGTTGGGTTAACATTCGCGAGCGGACTGCGTTCGATCTTGCGCCAAGACCCAAATGTAGTGATGGTGGGAGAGATCCGTGATGCTGAAACGGCGAGTCTTGCAGTACAAGCTTCGCTAACAGGACACTTGGTGTTTAGTACGCTGCACACTAACTCTGCTGCAGGTGTTTTGCCGCGTCTGCTCGATATGAATATTGAACCATTCCTTATCGCAAGTACCGTCAATACCATTATTGGTCAGCGGCTCGTGCGAAAAGTTGGACCGAAGCGTGATGCCTACTGGTCGAGTCCGCTAGAAACGAAGAGCATTATAGATACCGTGGGGCACCTCTTGCCTAAAACGAAAGAAGAAGTTGCGCAGGTTTCGGCAGATCTTGGCCATAAAGACTTGCCACTAGCTAACCAAACCGCTTATACTCTAGTTAAGGGCCATGATACACCATCATCGCCACGAGGCTATAGTGGACGTGCAGGTTTATACGAAGTAATGGATGTCACCGAAGAGATCCGTGCGCTGATTGTCAGTCGCGCAACGAGCCTCGATATTCAGCACAAGGCGGTTGAGCAGGGAATGATAACGATGCGTCAAGACGGCTATCTAAAAGCTCTGACGGGTATTACAACACTAGAAGAAGTTAACCGCGTGACGTCGGATACGGCATAGGAAAAGGGAAGGGTAATATGGAACCACAACAGCTCAGAATTGAAGTACTACTAGAAGAGGTCGTAAAGAAGCGTGCCAGCGACCTTCATATTCAAGTTGGTTTACCGCCAATGCTTCGTATTGATGGTGCATTGACTCCTGTTGCAGGGTTTGATCCTCTTGACGAGCAGAAAGTGGAATCTCTTGTATTCGCGATTCTTGATCAAGATCAGCAGCAGATCCTTCTGAAAGACAAAGAGTTCGACTTTAGCTTTGCCTTTGGAACGCTTGGTCGTTTTCGTGTAAATGCGTTTCATGAGCGCGGAAACCTCGCCGCTGCACTTCGCCTTATTCCAAATGAAATAAAATCTGTCGTAGAGCTTGGTATGCCGCAAGTGGTTATGTCGTTTGCTGACTATCCGCGTGGATTAGTGCTAGTAACGGGTCCTACGGGAAGCGGTAAGTCCACGACACTTGCAGCACTTGTAGACAAGATCAATACCGAGAAGTCTCATCACATCATTACGATTGAGGATCCGATTGAGTTCACGCATAAATCGAAGCGTTCAGTGATTGTGCAGCGAGAGGTTCACTACGATACCTATAGCTTTTCGGCAGCACTTCGTTCTAGCCTTCGTCAGGACCCCGATGTCGTCCTCATTGGTGAGATGCGAGACCTAGAGACGATCAGTGCGGCAATTACTATTGCCGAAACTGGACACTTAGTCTTCGCGACGCTCCATACAAACTCGGCGGCACAGTCAATTGACCGCATGATCGACGTCTTTCCTCCGCACCAGCAGCCACAAATACGTGCACAGCTAGCAAACATCCTTATGGCTATCTGTTCGCAGCGACTTGTTCCAGCCATCGGTGGTGGTCGTGTGGTTGCGGCAGAAGTCTTGATTGCTAATCCTGCTGTGCGAAATGTTATCCGTGAAGGCAAGAGCCACCAGTTGGATGCGATTATCCAAACGGGTGCGGATCAAGGTATGCAAACAATGGACCGTACACTAGTAAGTCTCGTTCAGAGCGGTACTGTTACCTATGATAGCGCTCGCGAGTTTGCCGTAGACCTGACTGAGTTTGAAAGGTTGATGAGAGGATAGTTGTCGAGTGAAGAAGTTTAACTACGAGGCACGAGACAAGGCTACCAACGAGACAATCCACTCGATGGTGCAAGCTGATAGTGAGTCGGCTGCAGCAAAGGTCTTGATTGAGCAGGGCTTAATGCCTCTGAATATTGCTGAGATTGACGAAAATGGTTCAATCATCGGTAAAGTAACCAATCGTATCACGACAAAAGACAGAATTGTATTCTTGCGTCAGCTTGCGACACTTATCGGTGCAGGCTTGCCACTATCGCAGAGTTTGCGAACAGTGCTTGAGCAGACCGAGAACAAAAAGATGCAGCGGGTAGTCGAGGAAATTATTGCAAGCGTAGAGGGCGGACATACACTGTCTGACGCATTTGGAAAACACCCTGACGTATTTGATCATGTCGTTCTTGCACTCGTATCGGCAGGTGAGGCATCTGGTACGCTTGACGACGCTTTGAAGCGCGTTGCGATCCAAAAAGAAAAAGACGCAGCAATGATCAGCAAGATTAGGGGTGCTATGGTGTATCCTGGTATTGTTCTGGGAGTTATTGTAGGAGTGATGATATTCATGCTTTTGACGGTAGTGCCTCAGGTATCAAAGCTCTACGAAGACATGAAGAAGACGCTTCCATTATTAACACAGATTATGGTGTCTACAGCCGAGATTCTTGTTAACTTTTGGTGGGCAGTACTACTAGTAATAGGTATCGCCATTTACTTCACGCGGCAGTATTTGCGTACTGAATCGGGGATTAAGATGAAAGATACGCTGAAGCTAAACGTACCAATATTTAGCGGTATGTTTAGGAAGCTCTATATGGCTCGATTTACTCGTACCGGTCAGACGCTGCTTGCAACCGGTGTTGCCATGCTAGATATGTTGCGAATTAGCAGTGAAAGTGTCAATAACACGATCATTAGTGCAAGTATCGACCGTGCCGCAGACAAAGTAAAAGGTGGTAAGGCACTGTCTATGTCGCTAAAGTCAGAGGACTATATACTTCCTATGGTTCCTCAAATGATCAAGATTGGTGAGCAGTCGGGTAAGATTGACGAGATGATGGGCAAGACAGCACAAGTGTACGAAGATGAACTAGACGAAGAAATCCGCGCTATCTCTACTGCTATTGAACCTATACTTATGGTGGTACTTGCCGTCTTTGCGGGCGGTATGGTTGGCGCGATCCTATTCCCAATCTATAGCTTAGTGGGTGGGATTAACTAAAAAAGCTATAGACATGCGCTAAGCGTATGCAGTATTATGATACATAAGCAATAATGCTCTAAGCTCTAACGAGGAAGGTGGAATTTCAACAATGAGCAAACAAGAACTAAAGCAAAAAGGCTTTACAATCATCGAGGTGGTGTTAGTATTGGCTATCGCGGCTCTCATATTCCTAATGGTATTCATCGCTTTGCCAGCACTACAGCGTAATCAGCGAGACGCTGCACGCAAAACCGAGCTGCAAAAGGTAGTGGGTGCAGTGACTACATGGCAGAGTAACCACCGAGGTGCTAACCCTACCTCAGCTGATGCAGACGAATTTGCAAAGTATGTTGACGGTCAGTTTACAAGCGGAAAGATTGTTCTTCCAAACACTACCATCGAGTTCGTTACTGCACAAACGAGCGGTAGAAGTGTAGCAAAGACTGACGTTATTGCGCTTGCGCCGAACACTGGTTGTAATGATGCGGGTGATGAGTTTGCAGCTCCTAAATCTTCTCGACAAGCAGCGGCAGTCGTTCAAATGGAAAATGGCGACGCATACTTCTGCCAAACAAGCTAAGAAGAGCGTAATAATTAATCTCTCACTATCTTCTAGATAGTGAGAGATTTTGTTTTTGTAAGGCTGATTGTTATGATAGGTGATATGACTATTCCGCTTATTGTTGTACTAGGTGTTCTTGGGACGTTACTGGGAAGTTTCGGGTGTGCACAAGTTTGGCGTTTGCGCGCTCGTCAACTTATGGAAGACAAGGACGAGTATCAGCAAAAAAAGGCAGCTGGAGAGGCGGTAGTGAAAGAAGACTACTATACGAGTAGTGAACTCACTAAGCTGAAGGGATTGATTCGACCCGCTACACAGGATCGGTCTGAGTGTCTTCACTGTCATCATACACTCGCGTGGTATGACTTACTGCCTGTGGTGAGCTGGATGGCACTTCAAGGGAAATGTCGCTACTGCCGCCAGCCTATTGGTAGTACGGAGCTTTTTGCTGAGATAGGGCTAGGAATTGTCTTCATTGTGTCGTATCTCGCATGGCCTCATACACTTTCAACAGTGTTTGATGTGGCAGTATTCTCAATGTGGTTGATTGCATGTGTACTGATGCTTATCCTATTTATTTACGATACGAAATGGTCCTTACTACCATTTATGATAAATGTAGCCTTAATCGTTGTCGCGGCTATCTTTATGATTCTTAGCGGAGTGGCGTATGGATTTGATATCTGGTCAACCACGCTCTCAGTAGCCTTGCTTGCTGGCTTGTACGCGGTATTTGCAACATTTCGTTGGGCTGGCTTTGGCGACAGCATACTAGGTGTTGGGCTGGCACTTTTGCTAGTAGACTGGAAGCTGGCATTTGTCGCGCTGTTCCTGGCAAACATATTTGGATGCCTTATGCTTCTGCCTCTGTATATAAAAAAACAGCTACACCGTCGATTGCGTGTACCGTTTGGGCCATTTATGATACTCGGTGCTTTCGTGGCGATGCTTTGGGGCACACAGCTAATCGAGTGGTTCTCGCTGTTAACTAGCCAATATTTGATATCGCTTATGGTATAATGACGCATAGATATGCGTAAGTACCAACAAGGCTTTACTATTATAGAATTAGTGCTTGTTTTTGCGATAACTGGTCTAGTTATCGCAATGGTTCTTGCAGGAATTGGTAATTCACTTAGGGCAGAACGCTACCGTGATGCAACAAATCAAACCATAGACTTCTTTCAAGGACTTTATAGCAAAACGGCAAATATCTCCAATGACCGTGATGCCGCAAAGAATTGCGACGAAAGTGTTATTAACGAAGTCTATGAAACGGGCGGGAAGGGTCGCGGAACGAGCGATTGTTTCTTGACGGGTTATTTCATCAAGAGCTCAGATAATGGCGATAGCATCACTTCTCAACTAGTAATCGCTCGTCACGATGCAAATGCAGACCCTGATATAAGTACACTTTCTGAGGCTGCGACATTACGACGCTCACACCTGCATGCAACCGAACAGTCGACATACACTCTTGACTGGGGTGCTCGCCTTCTGGAGGGAGGTGACCCCGCTCGGTTCACTATGCTGATTGCTCGCTCACCTGTTAGTGGAGTGATACGCACCTATGTTGATCTCACCTCTAATACCGCGACAATGGCTAGTTTACTCGCGGAGCCTGGTCAGGTGAGCGATGCTCGTTTCTGTATAGATCCAAGTGGTATTTTCAATGCAGGTATCGCAAAAAATGGGTTTGTTATAGATTCAGGGGCATCGACTAGTTCAAATGTACGACAACTAAGCGCAGGGGATTGCTAGATGAAACGATTTGAACGAGGCGATACACTCATTGAACTGGTAATAGCGTTTGCTATTTTTTCGCTCGCCGCAATCATGACTCTCTCCATACTGAATAGGGGCGTGTCTGCTACTCAGCGGAGCCTAGAGGCGACCCTTGTACGCCAGCAGATCGATTCTCAGGCTGAGTTGTTACGCTATATTCATGCAACCAACCCAGCACTTTGGGGCTCGATGATTGCGAGCCCAACGACAACTCCTGATCCAATTAGTACCAATACCGCATGCCCAGTATCTCCGAGTAATGCGTTTTATATTAATCCAACTGTCAATGTTGCAGAGCCAGATAAGACGGTGATTGCGAAAACGCCTATTAGTGCAGCAACCTATCGCAAACCGCAGACATATGCGAAGGTCAACTACGGGGCAGCCAGTCAGCAGGCTGAAGGAATATGGATTCAGGTAGCGGAAGCGGAGAATGATAGTAACCCCACAGTACGGGCGTATGATTTCTATATACATGCTTGCTGGGATAGTGTTGGGCTGGACGTACCGCTAACACTGGGTACGATAGTGAGGCTGTATGCGCGATAAACGATACGGATTTACACTTATAGAGTTGACGATAGCACTCGCGTTTCTATCGATTCTCCTTATCGCAATTCTTACGCTGACACTAGCTGCCGGAAAAATGTACGTAAAAGGAATGACAAATAAAACCGTCAACCAGTCTGGTAGAGAAATACAAGATATCATGCGTCGTGACTTTTTGGCAGCAGATCGGTCACGTATCAGTGCGGTGTTTACTGAGGGAGCTACAGGCAAGACGTCGGGACGTATATGCTTGGGTAGTGTTTCGTATGTATGGAATACGGCGGGCATGCTCAATGATAAAGATGTCGACGCAACAAATTACCAGCGACACATTCGCATAAGCGCGAGTGAGCCCGTTCGTTTTATGCGGGTTACTGATGTCAATTCAGATCTGTGCGTGCGTAATCCTGTGACAAATCGCTATCCGACGACTATTTCGGTGGCTCCCGAGGGCAGAGCTGAGCTTCTGGGAGGCGAAGGGCGTGAGTTTGCACTGTACGAGATGACCATCGATCCGGTTATTATAGAGAGCACACGAGGTATGTACCGAGTACGATACACAATAGGCACGAATGACATAGGAACTACTGAGCGCGAAGGCGGGTCGGGGTATGTACGTTGTAAGCCGGATGCATCAGCTACTGCGAATTTTGACTATTGCTCGGTTATTGATTTCGATATGATGCTGCGGGTAGAAGGGGGTGTACGATGACTATGATAGTGCAAAGACGACGGAACGAGGAAGGAGCAACGGCAATTATTGTTGTTGTGTTTAGTGTCCTGCTTCTCGTAACAATATCTCTCGGTTTCATGCGTATGGTCATACAAGAGCAGACACGAAGTCTAGAAAACGAACTCTCCCGAGGTGCATACGACTCAGCAGTTGCCGGTGTAGAAGACGGCAAGCGTGTGCTTGAGGAATGCCGCTTAAATAGTAGTAGTCCATCGTGTGCAGCGATCGCAGCCCAGGAGTGTGATACGACTGCACGAGCGGGCATTGTTTCTACTATCAACAATGAAGTAAAATTACAGACAACCGGCGGTGTGGACGGAGGTTTTGATCAAGCGTATACGTGCGTAAAAATTTCTCCTGATACACCCGACTTCCAGGGGAGTCTTGAGGCAGATAGCTCTCGTATAATTCCACTAGAGACAACGGGTAGCTTCACACAGCTTCGTGTGTCTTGGTTTCGAAATCCAGGAGCATCGCAGGTAGTGGCGTTTCCTGCAGTTCCGGCAACGCCTCGTTTTCCTACTCTCTCTAACTGGGTAGCCGCTCCAGCTGTTAGACCTCCAGTGCTTCGTGTTCAGTTGATAATGTACCAAGAGGGGACATCGACGCCAGCAGATTTTGATAGTCCAGATGGAGGTAGAACGGTGTACCTATATCCAGCAGGTACAACCGGTCTCTCGGCTGGTAGTTTTGCGACAGATACCCGAGCGGCATCGCCTGCTAATATCTTGCGGTCACAATGTAGTACAGTAGGCACATATATGTGTAGTATGGTGCTTGATTTACCGCGCCAGATTACACCTACGGCTCCAGCTGGTCGAGTAATGGCGTATCTTCGGGTTACTTCCGTCTATGCTGGTGCCGACTTTTCAGTATCTCCTGTAGGTGTAAGTTTTAACGGAGTTCAGCCGATTGTTGATTCTACAGGGAGGGCTTCGGATGTCTTCCGCAGAGTAAGTGCACGGGTCGAGCGCCTTAATGTAAATGATGCGCAGTTATATCCTCGCGCTACAGCAGATGTTACAGGGAGCTTCTGTAAAGCTTTCGGTGTTACTAGCAGTGAATACGTGGGGCCGTCTAACTGTACACTCTACCCCTAGTTCTTAGGCGTCTGATTCAGAATGAAATTGCTCGTAGACATCTCTTAGGTGTGCATCTGTGACGTGCGTATAAATCTGCGTTGTGCTGATACTACTGTGTCCCAGCATACTCTGAACGCTGCGAATGTCTGCGCCGTTCATTAATAGATCAGTAGCAAAGCTATGGCGCATCGTGTGAGGGCTGATATGCTTGGTAATGCCCGCTAGCTTTGCATATTTACTAACGATTCTTTGCACGCTCCTTGAGGTAAGGCGACGATAGTTTCCGCTTGTATTTGCTAGAGTATTACGACTATAGCTCAGGAACAGTGCGGGAAGCGAGTCTGTTCGTGCTAAGATGTATGCTTCGATGTACCTTGCGGCTCGTTCACTAATGAAGATGGGACGATCCTTTTGCCCTTTACCTCGTACCGTGAACTCACGACGCTTGGTATTTATATGGTCTCGGTCTAGCGACACGAGTTCAGAGACACGAAGCCCACTTGAAAAAAGCAATTCCATGATAGCGCGATCCCGCAAGTGGTCGAGTTTCTCGTCGTCGGGTATCGAACTCAATAGGCGCTCAATTTCTTCGAAGTGAAGAAAAGTAACTTGTTTTCGATGTGTCTTTGGCAGTTCAATTTTATTTGGAGCCATGCTGATGATATCGCGTTTGCTTAAGTAGTCGAGAAACCCTCGCAGGGCAATTAAGTGGTAGCTCTGGGTTAGGATGGACAACTGACCGCGGTCAGTCTCGTACCGTGCGAGCCATAATCGAAACCTACGAACAAGCTCTGGTGTTATTGTATCAACAGTGATATGACCGGCAAATTCGATGAATCGCTCAAGGTAGTAGCCATAGTTCTGTATTGTTCGCCGTGATCTTCCTCTCTCAATCTCAAGATACTCTAAAAAATCTTGCAGTAGCTCGGACATATCCTGTATGGTGCTCATGTATATAGCATACGCGTAAACAGAAGTGGGCGCTAGGGTCTTCAGGGGTAAAGTGGTACAATTAGAAATAATATAGCAACTGATACTGATTAGAGAAAAGGATACCTACTTTTATGAGTTCATCTGTCCAAAAAACACTTGTTTTATTTAAACCCGATACCGTTCAGCGTGGACTCGTTGGCGAAATCTTAACAAGATTCGAGCGTGTAGGACTAAAGATTGTTGGTACAAAAATGATCTTTCCCGACAAGGATCACTACTACCATCACTATGAAGATATTGGACAGATGGTGACTCGACGTGGCGAGAAGGCTTTTAATGTTACGCTAGAGATGATGCAAGCAGGACCAGTGATTGCGATGGTGTTCGAGGGTGTCGAGGCGGTGGCGCTAGTTCGTAAGCTTGTCGGTGGCACAGAGCCAAAAACTGCTTTGCCAGGCACGATTCGAGGAGACTACAGTCATATGAGTTTCGAATATGCCGATAATCAGCTGAAGGGTATACCAAACCTTATTCATGCATCTGGAGATCCGAAAGAGGCGGAGAGTGAAATAGACCATTGGTTTAGCGACAGCGAACTCTATGACTACGATGTCCTAAACGAGAAGTTCACTCGGTAGACCTAGTTATAATAAGAAAACGACTCATTACAAAAAAATGAGTCGTTTTTTGGTGCCCCAGGTAGGAGTCGAACCTACAACCATATCCTTAGGACGGATCTACTCTATCCAGTTGAGCTACCAGGGCGTACCCCTGTATTGTAGCACGAGAATCTGCTATACTGATAGGACTATGGTGCGCAAAGACGAGCAAGGACTACAAGAGTTCGAAGGCCAGCATGAGGGTGAACAAGTCCTTTTTGTATTTCGTCGTCACATTATTGCTATGCGTCGGGGGTTTTATGAACTCCTAATCCCACTACTGATCACTTCCGTTCCACCGTTAATCTGGTCAGATAATCTCTGGCTATTTCTATTGCCAATCGCGGGACTGTTACTTGGAATCATGCTCTTTAGTTACCGCTTTATGCAGTGGTACTTTACGGTCTATGTTGTCACCACCGAACGGATACGACAGACAACACAGACGGGTTTTTTTGGAAAAGATGTGGTTGAGCTGCGCCTATCAAAGATACAAAATATCAGCTACAATATACCAGGGTTTACAGGAGAAATTCTCAAGTTTGGCACCATTGTTATTCAAACATTTGTGGGAGACTTAATTATCCATAAGGTTGAACATCCAAGTGAGATCTACAACAAGTTACAAGATGTTGTGCACGTAGCAACAAAAGATCAAAAAGTAGAGGAATCTATATGAAAAAAATCCTAAATAAGGTTCGAAGGAAGCAGGAAGAAGCTCCATCGCGAATCACGAATGAGACAGTTGCAGAGCATCGCGAGCGTATCCTTGCTGGTGGTAGAAAGTTTAAATACCCAGTACAGTATGCGCGCCATAAACTGGTATTTAATGCAGTAATTATTACTGTAGTAACACTTGTTCTGTTGGTGATTATTGGGTGGTGGCAGTTGTACCCTATGCAAAACTCGAGCGAGTTTATGTACAGGATAACTCGAATTATTCCTGTTCCCGTAGCTTCTGTATACGGAACACCAGTTCTATACCAAGATTACCTCGTACAGTATCGCTCATCAGAGTATTACCTGCAAAAGTACGGCGAGATTCGTCTAGATAGTAATGATGGGAAAGTGCAGTTGGATTACGTAAAGCGTCAAGCACTTGATATGGCAGAGATGGTGGCGTATGCAAAGAGCTTGAGCAAAAAATATTCCATCACCGTAAAAACGAGTGATGTCGATGCGTTTATCGACCAGGAGCGCAATACAGCGAACGGAAGGGTATCTCAAGAAACGTACGATGCCTCAATTCGTATGTTGTACGGCGAATCTGTTACTGACTATCGGCTTAAGGTAGAGAACGGTATGATAAAAAACAAGGTAGCGTTCGCTGTTGATGACGATGCAAGTGCGCAAGCGAAGCAGGCGGCAGAGCTTGTAGCTCAGACGGGTGGTGATTTCATGAAAGTCGCTGAACAAATGAAAGGCACTAAAGGTGGCCAGATAGTAGCGGGACAGTCAGGAATGGTCAGTGTAACGAGTAAGTTTAATGGTTTGCGCGTCGCCGAGATTGCTAGTATGGAGAAGGGGCAGACCTCAGCTGCCTTAAAGAGCACTACTGACGATGGCTACTATTTTGTGAAAATCGTCGACAAATCAGAGTCTCAGGTAAATTTTCTATTTCTCCATATTCCGCTCACGAAGTTTGAAAAAGATTTTGCCCAACTAAAGGCGAGCGGTAAGATTCAGGAATATATTACGGTCTCGCAAACAGCTACTAAACAGTAAGTAAAGGAGAAATGAGTTATGTATTCAGTCCCAGACCTACCGTATGCCTACGATGCACTCGAACCCGTTATTAGTAAGGAAATCATGGAACTTCATCATGATAAGCATCACAAGACGTACGTCGATAAGTTGAATGCCGCTCTTGAGCGGGCTCCACAGCTAAGAGAAACATCACTTGTAGAATTACTAAGTGACATCAACGCATTACCAGAGGAGGTAAGGGCTGCTATACGGAATCATGGAGGAGGTCATTACAACCACAGCTTATTCTGGTTGTGTATGAAGCCCGATGCTAGCCCACTTACGGCCGGACGATTGTACGATGCAATTATCGCAAAATGGGGAAGTGTAGACGATTTTCAGGAAGCGTTTAATGAAAAGGCTTTGGGTTTGTTTGGCAGTGGCTGGGTCTGGTTAACTGCAGATCTAGAGCTACTTGCGCTTCCAAACCAAGATGCACCCATGGATCTAGGCAAGGGAGAGCCGCTCATGGGGTTAGATATATGGGAACATGCGTACTACTTGGACTATCGAAATCGTCGCGATGAGTATATCAAAAACTGGTGGCAGGTCGTTGACTGGTCCTTTATCGAGGCTCGGTATGAGAATCTATATTCATAGATAGCCAAAGTAAAATACCCATCTAATCGATGGGTATTTTACTTTGGCGCGCCCGACCGGATTCGAACCGGCGATCTCCTCCGTGACAGGGAGGCGTGATGGGCCAACTTCACTACGAGCGCACAACTCTACGCATTTTAACACTTCACCAGGGATTAATCAACAGACTAAGCAATTCAAATTGCAGCGCAAGGATGGTATAATACATGATGCGTGTATCTGTTAAGAGCCTATGCCGCCTTAGCTCAGTCGGTAGAGCGACACATTCGTAACGTGTAGGTCGCCGGTTCGATTCCGGCAGGCGGCTCCATAGAGAAGAGTATGTATGTTAAATAAAGATCTAATTAAAGAATCATTGAAAGCCGTACTGTCTGACAGACCGATCTTGTTGTTGG
Organism: Saccharimonas sp. (SeqCode); assembly: GCA_049660945.1. Classification (GTDB taxonomy): domain Bacteria; phylum Patescibacteriota; class Saccharimonadia; order Saccharimonadales; family Saccharimonadaceae; genus Saccharimonas. Next base: position 25,685 of record JBASZO010000027.1, on the reverse strand, counting down.
CAATCGGTTTGGTCGCCTCGATGGTTATCTATGTGCTTGCAGTAGGACTTTCAATCCATGCGAGCGATGTTACGGTATACACTCGCTATACTGCCTTCGGCGAAGCACATTTCTATAAGAGTCCCTGGCAGTACCTCTTGCTTCTAGTGGTATTTGGTGTTGTTGTTTCATTTGTACATCTATCACTGCTCGTAAAACTTCATCAGATTGGTCGTCGTCAATCCGCAGTATTTATAGGCTGGATGGGTATCAGTATTCTTGTACTAGCTCTTGTGTATTCGTTGGCCGTCATATCATTAGGTCGAGCAACATGAGCGACCTCGAGTTGCCTCTAGGTAAGCGCACTAAATTCTATCGTTTTTTTGAGATTTTACCTGGAGTATTAAGCTACGGTGCACTTCTCTTACTGATCATTCTATCGATCGTTAATCCACTATGGGCATCTGTATATCTACTGTTCGTTGTTATAACAATGTTTGTGAAGTCACTTTCAATCAATTTCCATACGCTTCGAGGACATCATTGGCTCAAGTCAGCGCAAAGAGTGAATTGGGCGAACCGTTTAGCTGACCTAGAAGATCCAAAGACGGCTTATGAGCGTGTAAAAGGTGAGAAATCGTCTGGATTTGGATACGCTGCACACCAAGATAATTTACACTTCTTGTCGGATGTATCTTCAAATCAGCATTTTCCGAAACCTTCACAAATCATGAATGCGGTCATTATCGCGGCGTACAATGAGGGATATGATGTTATTCAACCAACAATTGAATCTGTAAAAAACACAACGTACAGTAATAAGCAGATTATTGTATACCTTGCATACGAAGAGCGTGGCGGTAGGGAGATTGAACAGACTGCGAAGCGTCTACAGCAGGAATACCGCGATACCTTCTTCACATTCCAAATCGTCAAACATCCCAAGGATATTGAGGGTGAAGTCGTGGGCAAAGGTGGTAACATTACGTATGCCGCTCGTGGCCTACAGGAGTGGTGTGATAGAAATGATGTATCTTACAACGATGTTGTCATAACAACATTGGATAGCGATAACCGCCCGCACCCTACTTACTTTGATTATGTAACGTATGAGTATATTGTGCGGCCGGATCGTAAGCAATTGTCGTTTCAACCTATAGCGCTATACTTTGGTAATATTTGGGATACGCCGGCGCCAATGAGATTGATAGCAACAGGCAATAGCTTTTGGACGATGATTAGTAGTATGCGCCCACGAACACTTCGCAACTTTGCTGCCCACAGCCAGCCAATGGATGCACTTGTTGAGATGGATTTTTGGAGCACAAGAAGTATTGTCGAAGATGGGCATCAGTACTGGAGGAGTTATTTTTTCTTCCATGGCAATTACGCTGTTGTGCCAATCCATGTCCCTATCTACCAAGACGCCGTGATGGGCGATACTCTAAAAAAGACCTTTATAGCGCAGTTTAAGCAGTTACGGCGTTGGGGGTATGGCGTATCGGATATTCCGTATGTCGCTGTTCGTCTGTTCTCGCGCAGGCGTACAGTACCTTTCTGGGAAGGATTCGCGCGCTTTGTACGACTCGTAGATAGTCATGTGACGCTGGCAGTAATCGCCATCATGATCACATTGGGTGGCTGGGTGCCTCTTCTCATTAATGCGGAAGCATCAAGAGAGATTGCCGCACATCAGTTGCCAATCGTCGTTAGTCGTATTCAGCAGGTTGCAATGGTGGGTATTATCATATCGATCTTTCTAATGCTGAAGCTTTTGCCGCCTCGGCCGGCACGCTATAAGCGCCGTCGTACGGTGGGAATGGTGTTACAATGGCTTCTCTTGCCACTCACGACGATCTGTTATGGGTCTGCGGCAGCTTTTACTGCACAGACTCATCTACTGCTTGGAAAATATCTTGATAAATTTGACGTCACCGACAAAGCAACGCTTGCTTCTCAGGAGCGTGCCCGCAATAAAAAGAAGCCCTAGTACGCACCGGTCTCTCTTTACTTTAGTATTATAATGAGTGCGTAATGAAGGCTGTTGCCCTACAGTAGGGCAACAGCCTTCATCGAATATTGCACGACGATTTTGAGAGCGCTGCGTTAGTTCTCTAACTCTCTAGACTTGATCTACTTTGTACGCTCTTTTACGAGCTTTTTTGCTTCGCCCCAAGTACGGTCATACTCGAAGGCTAGGTTGAAGTTGCCGAGAGCTGTTGGTTTTTGGTGTTTGTGGGCTGTATGATCACTCATGAATTCATTTTAGCATAAGCAATAAAAAATGTCAATACTAGGGTATAAGGTGCGGTATATCACCATATGAATAAATCTGGCGTACAATACCGGTATAGTGATGTGGAAAACTACATGATAAAAGCGGAAAAATAAAAACACCCCTGTGGATGGAGTGTATTTATCTTGGTGGGCGATATAGGATTCGAACCTATCACCTCCACAACGTCAATGTGGCGCTCTAGCCAAATGAGCTAATCGCCCTTGTAGCAAAGGCATCATTTATCATAACAGAACAGAGGTGGTATTGCAATGATTACGGTGATGAAGTATGCTGTTGTTAGACAGTGATAGAGCCTAACCACCTCTTGAGTCTCGTAGGAGCGGTCGCAGACATACGTTAATCTGAATGCGGCAAGAGTAATAGCCAAGGTGGAACCTCCCGCACTTCGGGACCGAGGCACGCACGTGAAGTATATTAGCGGCGTGCTTTTATATTACAAAGGAGGTTCTATATGAACGAAGAGCAACTTTACGCCATGCGTCACAGCCTGGCACACATTACCGCTCAAGCAGTACAGCATCTATGGCCAGAGGCAAAGTTTGGCGTTGGTCCGGTAGTAGAAAACGGTTTTTACTATGATATCGACCTAGGTGATACGAAAATCTCAGAAGCAGATTTTAAACGTATCGAAAAGGAAATGCGCGGAATTATTAATAGAGATTTCACGTTTGAGCGTAGTGAGAAGCAGGTTGGTGATGCAATTGTATGGGCACAAGCAGCTAAGCAGCCGTACAAAGAAGAGCTCCTAAACGACCTTAAGCGCGCCGGTACCACCGTAGCAAAGGATCTCGATAGTGCAGAGCTTGGACTCGCGACCGAGGGCGACGCCGCAGTTGAAAAGGTGTCGTTCTATACCGATGGCGACTTTACAGATCTTTGCCGTGGTCCGCATGCCGAGAGTACGGGCAAGGTCGGTGCTTTTAAACTGATGAGAGTTGCCGGTGCCTACTGGCGCGGCAGTGAGAAGAATCCACAAATGCAGCGCCTCTATGGAGTAGCGTTCGCAACTCAGGAAGAACTAGACGCTCACCTCAAGATGCTCGAAGAGGCAAAGGCTCGTGATCACCGTAAACTTGGGAAAGATCTTGATCTCTTTACCTCATCAACGCTCATAGGAGCTGGCCTCCCTCTATTTACTCCTCGCGGTACGGTTCTTCGAGAAAAACTAAATGAATTGGCGCAGAGCTATCGTACAGATAGGGGATATCAACGGGTATGGATTCCGACCATAGCGAAACTAGATACCTATAAAGTCTCTGGTCATTTTGAGAAATTTCCTGAACTTTTACGATTTACCTCTACTGAGTCTGGTGACGAGCTGGCACTGAAGCCGGTGAACTGCCCACATCACACCCAGATATATGCTGGACAGCCGAGAAGTTATCGTGATCTTCCTCTGAAACTTATGGAAACCACTGCGGTATATCGTGACGAGAAGAGTGGTGAGCTTGGGGGACTGAGCAGGGTTCGAGCTATTACGCAAGACGACTCACACGTGTTCTGTACGAACGATCAAGTAGAGCAGATTTTCTCAGAACTGATCGAGAGCGCGCAGCATCTCTACGATCTAGTAGGAATGAAGCTCTCGCTGCGACTATCATTCCGAGACGATGCAGACAACTATCTAGGCACAAAAGAAATGTGGGATTCGGCTGAAGGTGCAATTCATAAGCTCGCCGATCAGTTTAAGCTTGAGTATGAGATTGGTGTTGGTGAGGCGGCAATATATGGTCCAAAAATGGACTTTATGGCAACCGATGCAATCGGGCGTAAATGGCAGCTCGCAACCGTGCAGCTAGACTATGCAATGCCTGAGCGATTTGGGCTTGAATATATCAACGAAGAAGGTGTCAAGCAGCGACCAATCATGGTTCACTGTGCGCTTCTTGGAAGTATTGAGCGGTTTATGAGTGTGTTTATCGAGCATACTGCTGGATGGTTTCCACTTTGGGCGGCTCCAGAGCAAGTGCGTATACTTACTATTAATGATAGCGTAAGCGAGTATGTTGCTGAGATTTCTGCTGTGTTGTCGGGTACAGTGTTAATGAAACCGATTAAGTATAACGAGCTTCGCTATACGGTAGATAGCCGCAACGAAAGCCTCGGTAAAAAGATTCGTGCTGCAACTGCACTAAAGATTCCTGTCCAGCTGATTGTTGGGCCAAAAGATGCGGAAGCACGAGAAGTGAGCGTACGCACACAAAAGGGTGAGGAGAAAGTAGCGTTTGATAGTCTTGCAGACTATCTGCGCAATATGTAGTGATGGCGCAAGAACGATTAGTTTGGGCAATTGACTGCGATGACGTGATTGTGCCGACGGCACATCCGCTTATCGCAGCGTACAATGACCGCTACGGCACACAGCTCGATATTAGTGCAATGTATACCGACAATGATCCCACCATATGGGAGACTGCCACGCATCAAGAGGCTATCAATAGGATAGCGGTGCTTTTACGTGAGGGGGTTACTGCAGATATAGAGCCATCTCGGAAAATGGTGCGTGCGTTGAAAAAACTTGTTGCGCTCGGTGATGAACTCCACATGGTCACGGGCCGCCAAGCCTACCTAGAAGAGGGAACGAGGGTAATGGCAGATCGTTACTTGCCAAATATTTTTACTAGCTTAGAGTTTACGAACTTCTATCTCGAAGAAGGTAGCGGACTTGTATCTCGTACTAAAGGTGAGGTTTGTGCGGCGATTGGTGCAGATATACTTGTCGATGACCATATTGTGCATGGTAGCAGCGTACTGCAGCATGGCGTCAAAGAAGTGATTGTATGGGGCGACTTCCCATGGAATCGGCATCAAGTGCTTGAGCAAGGCATGGTTCGGTGCGTAAAGATAAGTGAGTTGTTTCGTGAGCGAGACCGAATCCTGGCTAGTCGATAAGTCACTACGTGATAGTGTGTATTCGCTGATGACACAGTTGCCAGCTGATAAGGTAACCACCTATGGTGACTTGGCGGCGATGGCGGGTAACCCTCGTGCCGCGAGGATTGTAGGTGGTATTGCGCACACTGGTCATGAGGAATTACCCTGGCATCGTTTAGTAAACGCCCAGGGAGGGCTCGCAGTCGGGTATCCTGGCGGGCAGAATGTACAGCGACAGTTGCTTGAACAGGACGGAATTGCGTGTGATGAGAGCTGGCATATTAAAGATTTTGGAGAACGACGATGGCGACCTCAGGAATTCAATCAGAACCTCCGCTTATTGTGATCGTTGGGCCGACGGCTAGCGGCAAGACAGGTCTAGCGGTAGAGCTAGCGCATGAGTTTGGTGGCGAGATAATCTCCGCTGATTCGCGAGCGGTATATCGTCACCTCTCTATTGGCACCGCAAAGCCAAGTCCCAAAGAGCAGCGTGGTGTACCGCATTGGGGTATTGACCTTGTTGATCCTGGCGAGAGATTTACGGTTGCCGATTTTCAACAATATGCAAAAGTAAAAATAAAAGAGATTCGTGCTCGGGGTGCTGTACCGTTCCTCGTAGGAGGAACGGGGTTATATATCGACGCGGTAGTATATGATTTTGTATTTCCTCAGACAGACAGTAGTAACGAGCGGAGGGACGCTCTAGAAGAACTTAGTCTAGGTGATTTACATGATTATTGTCATAAAAACAATATAACATTGCCAGAAAACTACAAAAATAAGCGACATGTTATAAGCGCAATACTTCGAGAGGGAGTACGTCTTCAGAGAAAGTATGAACTTGAGGCTAATACTATCGTTGTAGGTATAGCAACGGAAAAAGACTTTTTGAACAAGCGAATTATCGATAGAGCGCATACGATATTTGCCCAGGGAATCGTTAAAGAAGCGGTAAAAGCTGCTAAAAAGTATGGCTGGGACAATGAGGCGATGACCGGAAATGTTTATCCATTGATACGAGAATATGTGATGGGTAATCTTGCTCTTGAAGCGGTAGTTGAGCGGTTCATTATTTCGGATCGACAGCTAGCTAAGAGGCAAATGACGTGGTTTAAGAGAAGTCCACATGTACAGTGGTACTCTTTAACAGACGCGCGCAAGTATCTTGCTCAGAAGTTGAGCGACCTGAGTAAATCGTGATATCATAGAACTGCTAAGTAGTAACGATAACTGAGGTAGAGTAAGAATCATGATTGATGCATTGTTTGGCTCAAAAACTCGAGTGAAATTACTACACTTATTCATTAATAATCCGGGTAAAGCATTTTATGTTCGAGAAATAACACGGCTTATTGATGAGCAAATTAATTCCGTGCGTCGTGAACTTGCTAATATGTTGAACGTAGGAGTTATCACAAGTAAAAGTACTGACCACAAACTGTACTACGAAGTAAATCAACGGTATGAATTTTATGGTGCGTTTCGTGAGATATTTGCCGGCACAAAGCAGGTTGGACGCAAGAGTTCGTCGAAACTAAAAGGTGAAGCGACAGGGCAATCGAGTGACTGGCAATCGATGCTTAAAGGGGTTTCCGGCTTACGCATAGCAATTGCTGCAGGCATTCTGGTTGAAGGATCAGCTGCAAAGGTTGATTTGCTCCTTGCAGGAGTCATTCCAGACCGTACGCTAAAAGCTATCGTTGAGCACTTGGAGTCGGTTATGGGTAGAGAGGTGAACTATACAGTGATGACCTACGATGAGTTCTACTACCGTGTAAGCGTGAAAGATAAGTTCATCTACGACGTTCTTACTAACAAGCACATGGTTATAATTGATAGCGATAGTATAATAAGGTAGATTGTTTACCGAAGAAAAGGAGAGGTATGTTTGATATTGAGTACAAGGGTGGAAATGCAGTCGTATTTTCGAGCAAAAAAACAACCATAGCAGTTGATCCATGCTTGTCGGTTCTTGGCCTGAAAGATCCGAAGCTAAACGATGTTGTCGAGCTGTTGACTGAAAGCCGATTCCGCGTGGATGATCCAGAGGTGCGAATTATCATTGATGGTCCAGGTGAATACGAAGTCGGAGATTTCACGATTAGAGGAGTTGCTGTATCCAGGCTTATCGATGATGAGAAGGAAGAAAAGGCCTCGACTGCGTACAGGCTTGAGCAGGGAGATGTTTCAATTGCTGTTGTAGGCAATACTGGACCAAACTTCTCAGAGGAGCAGCTAGAGTCTTTAGGTGTTGTTGATATACTAGTTATTCCTGTTGGCGGTGGTGGTACGCTTGATGCAACGAACGCAGCATCATTGATACGTGCGATTGAGCCAAAGATGGTCATACCTGTACATTATGCGGACGCAGCGCTTCGCTATGAAGTGCCGCAGGATACACTAGAGACGTTCGTAAAGGAACTCGGTGCTCCCGTAGAAGATGTACAAAAGCTAAAGATAAAAAGTGCAGCACTGCCATCAGCCTTAACAGTGTATAGTTTGGTGCGAAGCTAGATAGAAATAAATTTACACCTTACAGTAAAACCCCTCTGCACGCAGAGGGGTTTTACTGTAAGAAGCTATTGTGCCACTACTTAGTCACTGGCTGACCAAGAAGGCCTTTCTTCTTGAGTGTGCGGATTGCCTGTGTAGAGAGGGTCATAGTCACTTTGCGACCATCGACTACAAACGTCTTCTTTTGGAGATTCGGTTTGAAGACGCGCTTAGTGCGTCGCAAAGAGAAACTAACATTATGCCCAAACTGCTTGCCTTTTCCGGTGAGTTCACAACGTGCTGCCATGATGTCTTATTTCTCGCTTACTTCTATTAACAATCTTTTCAATTATACCTGCTTGCGTCCTCTTAGTCAAGAGCTACGCTTAAGTATCCTCGTAGTATAATAGAGTGTAATGGAAGTGAACATAGGATACATCGTAACTGCCCTTGGGGTAATTCTACTATCAATGACGTTGCATGAATTTATGCATGGTCTTGTTGCGTATAAGCTTGGAGACGATACACCACGACTACTAGGTCGTTTAACGATTAATCCAATCAAGCACATTGACCCTATTCTCACTATCGCTATACCTATGATGATAATTATTATGAGTGCGCTATCTGGTGTGCAAACCCCTATATTCGGTGGGGCAAAGCCAGTTCCCTTTAATCCTGGAAATATAAAGTACGGTGAATGGGGTGTGGCTCTTATGGCCATCGCAGGACCTTTAACAAATTTGTTAATCGCGTTTGTATGCTACGGGGTAATGAGTACCTTTACTGTCGATGCAGGAACTGCATTAGGAAATGTGCTAGTTCTAGCGGTCTGGATCAACCTTGGCTTCTTTGCATTTAATATCTTACCAATCCCGCCTCTCGATGGGTCTCGCATCGTCTATAGCCTTGCCCCAGAGTTTGTCCGACGAGGCATGGAGCTGATAGAGTCGTTCGGGCTGATACTAGTATTCTTGATCGTGTTTCTCGGGGGAGGTCTGATTTCTGCATATATGACTACAGTCATATCGGGTATAATACAGACGTTTTCTCGTATTTTTGGAATGTTTTAGGACATATTGCTCATTCTTGAACATGGTATACTATAGGTAGCCCCTTAACTCTCGAACGCGTATGATTTTCCTAATATCATAGATTTGGGATTTCAATATTTATCATCTCCGAGGAGGTGTTGTGAGAAAACCCACCTTTGCAACAAGCAGGGGAATATCGAGCGTTCGACACAGAGTAAAGGGGTTTTAATGTACGTATTTTAATTAATCAGTAGGGTATAATGGTGAGTGGTAGCCTACTAGGTAGTCGCCCTGCAGTAATGCTGGGAGGAAAGTCCGGGCAGCACAGGATACGACAGTCGCTAACGGCGACCGGAGGTAACTCTAGGGAAAGTGCCACAGAAACGATACCGCCCCGCACCTTTTTGCTTAAAATGTTGAGCAAAAAGGTGCGGGGTAAGGGTGAAAGGAGTGAGGTAAGAGCTCACAGTTGACTATGGTGACATAGTTGAGAGGTAAACCCTGTCGGCTGCAAGGGATCGATACACATGAGTGATCCGCTCGTATCGGTCATTATCCGCTCGATCCTATGAGCAATTATAGGACTAGATAGATGACTACCCTCGACAGAACCCGGCTTACAGGTAAGCTACCACATAAAAACACCCTGCATCTTTAGGATCAGGGTGTTTTTATGTGAACTGAGATTTATTTTGTAACGTTCTTGACTACAGCAGTGAACGCTTGTGGATCATTGACTGCAAGGTCTGCAAGAATTTTACGATCAAGCTCTACATTTGCGGCACGTAGGTTTGCGATTAGCTTACCATAGGTAGTGCCATTTTCGCGAGCTGCCGCATTGATGCGAGTGATCCAGAGACCACGAAGATCACGCTTCTTGTTTCGGCGGTCACGATAGGCATACTGGAGTGCACGGACGACCGCCTGCTTCGCGAGACGGAAGCTACGAGTACGGTTGTGCTGCATGCCTTTAGCGGCTTTTAGGATTTTCTTGTGCCTTGCGTGGGCGGTTACACCTCGTTTTACGCGCATAATTAAACTCCTAGTGCTCGCTTAATATTTTTTGCCATGCCGCCTTTTACAACTGCGGTAGTGTTGATATTTCGCTTACGCGATTTGCTCTTCTTTGAGAGCATGTGGTTCCCGAACGCACGACGACGGGTAAGTTTGCCGGTACTGGTTAGCTTAATTCGCTTAGCAGTGCCCTTATGGGTCTTTAGCTTTGGCATTACTTGCTCCTTATTACGATGCTCAGGTTGCGACCTGCCATCACTGGTTTCTGTTCGAGAATTGCTTCATCCTCAAGAGAGGCGATAACGCGGTCAATGAGCTCATATCCAAGCTCTTTGTGCGCCATTTCACGCCCTCTGAAGAAGATAAGAATTTTAACCTTATTTCCTTCTGAAAGGAAGCCTCTAATCTTGCGCAATTTGATTTCGAGGTCGTTCGAGCCAATTTTTAGCCCGAATCGCATCTGTTTCAGCTCACCCGACTTGTTACTTCGTCGATTTTTTTGCTGCTCCTTCATCTTCTGGTACTGGAATTTACCCCAGTCCACAATCTTTGCTACTGGTGGATCCGCATTAGGCGAAATCTCTACCAGGTCGACACCCGCTTCTTCTGCTATCTTTAGGGCTTCTGTTCGAGACAAAATACCTAGCTGATCGCCGGTTGGGCCGATGACACGGAGTTCACGCGCTCTGATTGCTCCGTTGATACGAATTGATGTGTTGATGCTGCTCTCCTTTTTTTGAGTGCGATTAAATCTAGCAATAACTCAAAAACAATTTTACCAGATGACAACAGATATATCAAGAGCTTTGTCGGTATTGCAAAGCTTCAGCTATATGGACTATTTCTACCGTATCGTTCTGCTCGATATCGGCAATTGTACGTGCTACGCGAATAATCTTGAAATAGCTTCGCGCGCTTAGTTTTAGCTTTGTCGCCGCAGTGTCAAGAAACGCTTTTGTTTTGTTATCGAGTTTGATGAGTGTTTTAATTTCGCCACTCGTTAAAGAACTGTTGCTTTTTTTACTGCTTTTATATCTATTAGACTGAGTGGTTTTAACTCGTAGAATCGTCTTTTTCGCTATTTCATGTTGTTCCTTATTCAACACTTTAGTATCGAGTAGCTGATCGTGCGGAATGCGAGAGACTGGGATAACCATATCGATTCGATCAAGAAGTGGTCCAGAGAGACGCTTTTGATAGTTGATGATTTGTGTTGTACTACAAGTGCACTCGTGCTCTGGATCACCGTAATACCCACAAGGACATGGGTTCATGGTAGCAACCAGCATGAAGTCAGCAGGGTAGGTCGCTTGACTATTTACTCGAGAGACAGATATGACTCTATCTTCGAGAGGCTGCCGAAGGGCCTCGAGAACACTTCGGGGGTATTCTGGAATTTCATCTAGAAAAAGTACTCCTAGATGAGCAAGGCTAATTTCACCTGGTTTTGGCTTTGTGCCGCCACCTACTAACGCAATTTGGCTTGATGTGTGATGCGGTGAGCGGAATGGTCGACTTGAGGCGACAGTGTCGATGAGTGAGCCATTGAGGCTATGAATCTTTGTTACTTCTAAGCGTTCTTCGGGTGTGAGAGGGGGAAGTAAGTCATTGAGTGTTTTTGCTAGCATTGTCTTGCCGGCGCCTGGCGTGCCGGAGAAGAGAATGTTGTGATGTCCTGCCGCAGCGATAATGAGTGCACGCTTTGCCTGCTCTTGGCCGTAGATGTCATCTAAGAAATATTTCGATTGTACGATGGAAGTATCGATGGTTTGCGATGGGTCGGCCGGAGTAATTCTGACTTCTTGTTTAAGATGTAGATAGAGGGCCTTTAGTGAATCAACGCTGTAGATAGTCACTCCTTCGACGAGCAGGGCCTGCGTCGTCGCTGCAGTAGGAAGGTAGATGGTATGAATACCTTGCTTCTTTGCAGTTTCTACGATGCTAATTGCTCCAGATATGGGACGAATACGGCCATCCAAGGCGAGTTCGCCCGCAAACACTGCACCTGCAACCTGTTCTTGTCGCAACTGACCACTGGATACCAGTAGCGCAAGCGCAATGGGGAGATCGTAGTGCGTACCGTCTTTGGGCAATTCCGCGGGCGCTAGGTTGATAGTAATTCTTTTTTGAGGGTATTCGAGAAGGGAGTTAGTGATGGCACTCTTGACTCGCTCTTTTGCTTCATCAATGGCTTTATTGCCTAGGCCAACTATGGAAAGTCCTGGGAGTCCTTTAGTCATGTCGCTTTCAACCTCTATAAGGTGGCCATCGAAGCCAACTGGTGCCACTGACAATACTTTACAGACATTTCCCATACTATTCTCAAGTAAAGCACAGGTGGCATACAGATGTAAATGTATGGTATAATAACTACTAGCGTTTAATGGGGCTGACATAGCTTTCGACGTGAGGACCTTAACAGACTGTTTTGCATATCGACTTCTGACGTAATCAGAGCTTTTAATTGCAAGCTTTGCAGATAAAGCAAAAGCATTTGTTGCATCATTGATGCCTAAACAAACTGCTTTTGCGCTTGCTGCCTAATTATTTGGTAGCCATGCTAGCCTTTGACTCCTATTGGAAGTGCTGGCGTGTTATATGTTAGTAGGATAGCTATTTCGTGCTGTTGAGTGACGCGGGGTAGTGAAGCTATATCACCAGACGTACTATTGTCTGTTTGTCTCATTTTGAGCAGTAGTACGTAAATTGAATGAGACTATGTATGTAGACGGACAGTCAGTTACCTTGCGGACCCGGGGGCAGTGCCCGGCAGCTCCACCAACGTAAGCAACCGACCAATTGGTCGGTTTTTTGCGTTTTTAACAAGTACCAACGAGGCGCGTTAAAAGAAAACAACCACCTGCGAGTAGTGGTCGTTTTCGATTGTGGAGTTTTTCAAGATCTTTTTTGTTTTTGGTCCTTGTACAATTTATTTGCTCAAGGACTACCCCTATAATAATGCTCTAAACCGCTAATGTCAATAACTTTCCATAGCTTTTTTCGGTAAAAAATACCACGTATTTTTTCACCTTTCACCATACTATCGTAATTGAGTGGGATTCGTTGAGGATGGCCAAGCGGAGGGTCTATGGGCTTTTGAGACTTTGCCGCAACTTAGCGGCGTACCGAGCTCGCTCGGCGGGACTGGCAAAGCGCTTATTATCGTGATTTTGGTATAGTCGGTCATTTGCATATCGCGGGAAGACATGTGCGTGAAAATGCCAGACGCTCTGATTGCCATCGGGTTCATTGTGTTGGCGAGTGGATATGCCTGTGCAGTTATAGCTAGAGCGCATGGCAATTGCAACACGCTTGCAGGCAATTGCTACGGCCGATACTATTTCGTCCGAAATAGTGTAAAGGTTTTCTGTATGGCAGTTTGGTATCACGATGACGCTTCCGGGATTGTTTATCCACCATTTTGGCGCAACAAATATAGTTAGTATAGTGTCCTGATAAACGATATCCGAGTTCTGCTTTTCCTCGGATTCTACGCCACCTAGCCAGGAGCAAAATGGGCATTCGTAGGCTGGAGGCTCATGGGTTGTTTGCATAGATACTAGTATACCAGAGGGGAACTAGTGTATAAAATAGTAATTAAGTATAAAGAATTGAATTATAATACAACGTTGATATATACACAACAAAATATATTTTACAGAGACACATCGAAATGTTGTATTTGTATGTTGTTAATATAACAATAATATTGAGTTATAAAACCATTGACATTTTAACTTGCTCATGCTAAATTGAAGGTACGCTTTGAGAAAAACAAAAACGATTTCAGAAAAGCCACCACACAACCAAAACCTTAACAATTCAAAAAACGTACTTGACGGTCCAGCGCAATTCACCAAAAGCGATTGGACGGCAAATAGGCATCGGCACTGGTACAAGATCAACATGATCTAGCAATAGATTACGCACCTTATACTAGTACCATACAGTGGCGCTGCCTATGCTCCGCCGATAAAAGATACTTATAGTAGTATATGTATTTTCTAAAGGCGTCGTAGCGCACGAATAGTAGTACCTCACGCTTGGTTAATCCTTGTTACTCTAAGTATTTCTTGGGTAATCGCGACACTACCAAGCGTGAAGCGGAAACTAATCGTAAGGACCACCTATGCTCGCGTTTCGCGAGCGGTCAAGTTATGCCACTGCAGCGATGCGGGCGACCCTAATAGTTGTTTATACAGGTGTTTCGCTTATTTTACGCTCGCTGCTTTGGCTCCCAGTTTCTCTATGAGATGATATGATAAATACATGCTTGAGAAAGTATTAGCAATATCAAGTCTTCTCGCGGCAGTACTTCTGCTCGCCTTATTGCAGGTCACTTCTCCTGCATCAATTCACCCAATAGGGATATTATTTGTATTTCTATTACTCTATGTGTTAGCACTTGGTGTGCTAACTTTTTTTATTATCGGAACACATTGGATACTGGTGGGGCTCAAACTTCGTCGTGGAGTGCTATCATCGCGCCGAGCATACTTCTATGCATCCGTACTAGCGCTTGCTCCCGTTATGCTCGTATGTATGCAATCAATCGGGCGTATAGGGTTCTATGAGGTTGCATTGGTTATTGTTTTTGAATTTATCGCTTGCTTCTATATCGCAAAACGACGATAAACTTGATAGCGATTTAGAATTAGTTATGCTATAATTTAACAGATATGGAACCACGACAAGAAGCTGTACCGGGAAGAGGGGAAATCCCGCAAGCTCAAGTCCCCGGAGTTGAGGCTTCTGTTGGCGTGGGTCACGAGGCTAAGACCGGGGTATCGCAAGAAGCTCAGCCTGTTGGTCAAACTCTCGGAGCAGCACAGGCCGCGGTCCAGGCGGCAATGCCTGTTTTACCTACCCCTGTCACGGTAGAGCCTATTGCACAAGATGGATCAGCTGACGCTTCAGCACCTATTATTGCGAATGACGATGACTTAATAGAGAAAGAGTGGGTGGACAAGGCAAAGCAGATAATTGCAGCCACAAAAGACGATCCATATCGTCGAGAACAAGAGGTTAGTAAGTTGCAGATTGAGTATATTCGCCGTCGCTATGGGCGTGAGATAGGTGATGCAGGTGACTAACTAGCATGGGTGGCGCAGGTGTATTCGTATCGTTATTTATCGTTACTGTATTGATAGCATCAGGCAGCACCGTTGCGTTTTTGATGTACCGTCGAACTTTGCGTGAAGCAAAAAACTATGAACGCGGCCTTAAAATGGTACCAATATTAATTCATCTACCTCCGGCGAGCGATGATATTGCTGGCGAGAATAGAGATAAGCGTGACCTTACAGAAGAGGTTTTGTCTCAGGCGCAGGTGATGTATAACATCATCTCTAGTACTGCGACTAAAGGCTTCAAAAGTAAAATATACGGACAGCGGCACTTATCATTCGAAATTGTAGCTCGTGAAGGGTTAGTATACTATTATGCCGTAGTTCCTACGGTGCTTATTGATGTAGTTAAGCAGGCGGTTGCTGCGGCTTATCCGTCGGCGCGACTAGAAGAGACTACTGAACACAATGTGTTCAGTAAGGTCGGCAAGGCTAGTGGGACAATTGGTGGTGAATTTACGCTCAAGAAGAGCTTCTCGTATCCTATTGCAACGTATGTCGAATCAAAGCGTGATGCGTCTCGCGCGTTGCTAAATGCTATATCAGCAGCAGGGCGTGAAGATGGCGTAGGACTACAGATACTACTTCGTCCCGCTAATGAAGGCTGGACAAAGTCGTCCATTGGACTAGCTGATAAGATTACAAAGGACAAAGGAGTTAAAAAAGTTGGCTTTGGTGCTTTCTTTACACCAAAGGATCTTATGGAAGCCCTTTGGAAGGCCCCGGAGTCAGCTGACAAGAAGCCCGACGAAAAGCAGCAGCTCAATGCTGTAGAGCAGTCGACGATAGAAGCAATTCAAGAAAAGACTCGATATCCAGGGTATGAAGTCTTAGTGAGAGTTGTTGTATCGTCAAACACCGCCGCACGTTCGCAGGCCTTACTAAAGAACATTGTAGCTGCATTCTCTCTTTTCGATTCGCCAAGCTACAATGGATTTAAATTCAATCTATCGAAAAATGTTGAAGAGCTTTCGTCGGCATATATATTTAGGTTTTTCCCACAACAAGTAAATACTAACATCCTCAATAGTGTTGAATTGGCAACGTTGTTTCATTTACCAGATCAAAACAGCATACCTACATCACAGGTACAGCGTCAGATGAGTAAACAGGTCGACGGGCCGACACAGGTTATGGATCAAGGACTACTGCTTGGATACAATGAGTTTCGCGGTGTCAAAAAGCCAATACGCCTTACGAACAAGGATAGGCGAAGACATATTCATATCATTGGTCAGACAGGTGTAGGTAAGTCGGTACTTCAAGAGAACCTTGCATACCAAGACATGCTTGATGGTCGCGGGTTTGCTTTTGTAGATCCTCACGGAGATTCCGTGGAGGCTCTTTTGGCGCGCGTTCCGAAAGAGCGTGTCGAAGATGTCATCTACTTTAATCCAAGCGATATGGATACGCCGATAGGCCTTAATATGTTTGAGTTTGATCATCCTGATCAGAAAGACTTTCTCGTTCAAGAAGCTATTAGCATGCTCTATGGGTTGTATGACCCTGGACACACAGGAATCGTTGGGCCGCGACTCGAGCATATTTTTCGTAACTGTGCGCTATTGCTCATGAGCGATCCTGCAGGCGGAACATTCATAGATATTCCAAAGCTTTTGATTGATGAAGAGTTTATGAAGAGCAAGCTGAAGTACGTTACCGATCAGCAGGTACTTGATTTTTGGACAAAAGAGTTTCCCGCCTCGCAGCGCTCTAGTGAAGCTGGTGAGGTCATATCATGGGTGGTCTCAAAGTTCGGACCATTTATATCGAATGATGCCATGAGAAACATTATCGGCCAAACAAAGAGCGGATTTAGCTTTCCGGAGATAATGAACAATAATAAGATTCTGCTAGTTAATCTTTCTAAGGGAAAGATGGGTGATTTAAACTCGCGTTTAATTGGTATCATTTTTGTCATGAAGTTTCAGGCAGCGGCGATGGCTCGAGCCAGTATACTAGAGGACCAGCGAAAAGATTTTACATTATATGTAGATGAGTTTCAAAACTTTGCGACAGATAGCTTTGAAACGATTTTGTCCGAAGCTCGTAAATATAGGCTAAGCCTGGTGCTTGGTAATCAGTTCATGACGCAGCTCAAAGAAGAGTTGCGAGAAGCGATTATTGGTAACGTCGGCACTACTATTACGGGACGTATCGGTATTACCGATGCCGAGATTATGGTTAAGCGTTATTCGCCTGTATTTGACGCCGAAGATTTGACTAAACTACCAAACCACGAATCGGTTGTTGTGGCACAGATAGAGGGTGTTCCATCGGCACCATTTAGTATGAGCTGGATTCCTCCTATGGGTCAGCCAAATGCGCAGCTCAGTGATGCGCTTAAGCGTCTATCATCTGCTAAATACGGACGTGTGCGTGCGCAGGTTGAGAGAGAGATATTTACACGCCTCAGTGTTAAGAAAGAGGACCAGAAACAGCCGTCTGGGGCTGTGAGTGGCTATAAACCTGGTGCAGGCTCTGGGGCAGGACCTGGATCATCGTTCTTAGACGAGTGGCTGGCAAAGCGCAAGCAGATGGGTGGCGGCACAGCACCATCCCAAGTAGGGGCAAAGCCGCGACCACAAGCTCCTCCATCAGGGCCACAGTTTGCCGCTCAGTCGCCGCAGGTATCTTTATCGCCATCCCCGCTCAGTACGCCGCAACCCGCTAACTCATTACCTACATCTCCTGGCGGCGTGGGACCCCAGCCGTTCCGTCCTGTGGGGGTATCATCGACAGCTCCTCTAGTGCCTTCTGCTCCGCTAGAGCAGCCTCTTCAGTCGTTTACACAGAATAATCCACCAGTTAACTCGCCGAACGTCACCGCGGAGTCGTCTGTAGTACCTGTGGAAGCGCTGCAGCAGCCGACTCAAAGTAGAGGTGCTGTTCCTCTCGTAACAGAATCCCCTACATCTGATCACCTGAACTTACGTAGTGGCGATACTGCCGCCGGCGAAGTTTCGGTAAAATTCCGATAACCGCTAGGCGTCCCCTAGAGAAGAGCTACATATAATGAATATACCCGCCATCTAGGCGGGTATATTCATTATATGTTTCCGTGGACGCTAGCGATTTTTACCAAATACGAGTAAACGGATGTAATCGAATACAAGTCCAAGAACCCAACCGAGTCCAAATGACGCAATCGTCTCCGTGCCCGAGAGTGGGTACCCATAGAGTCGTGCGACAATATACACTACAAGAGTGAATAGGAAGGCGAACATCGCTCCTGACAGAATTGCATTTGGACGAGCCACGGTACCCCCGAGAGCATCACTTACTTTCTCTACAGCAGGGTTGTGGATGAAGTTGCTAAAAGCTCGGCTTGGTGCAGAGAGTTGAGTGCGCACTTCATCCATTGTGCGATCATAGCTTGCCTCACGCTCGCGTTTGCTCACGGGACGCCTCTCGTGAGCTGACACTAACCCTTTCTCTTGTTTGTCATACTTTTTTTCTGTACTTGAAGCTTGTTCTAATGCCTCTTTGCGAGCATCCTCAGCTTGAGTCTCATGATGCTTTTCGGCAGACTTCTCTAATTTCTCGCGTAGTGTAGTCTCATGTGCTTCGCGTAATTTATCAAGTGCTGCATTGTCATATTTTTCTCTGTTTGAGAGAGGGTCTTTTTCTTGGCTGCTCATCGTGTATCCACCTGTATTTATTAGGACTCAGTTGTTATATTGTGCCTGCATTTATGTCGCGACGTATGAGTCGAATTTCTTTCTTTGTTTGGCGTGCGCGGAAGTAGAAGTAGGCTACTACAGCGAGAACAACACCCGCAAAGATCATGTTTTCTCGTGGACCTGTTTTTGGTAGCTCATTTACCACTTGCTCAATTGTCTCTTTCTGAATAGGGCAGTCGACATTGATTGATATGGTGTTACCGAACGTATTGTCCATCTTGCAGTCGTACGAAGTCTTATTACTCATTCCTTGACCGATGGCAGGTATAGTGTCGAGTACTTTCACGCTAAAGATGCGTGTTTGCTTTGACTTAGGCTCAAGTGTTACTTTTGGCCACGTAAGTGTTTTTGTTTCGGCATTGTATGAGCCATTGCCTGGGTCGATGATTTCTGCGTACTCAACGACATCTGAAAGAATTTCTTGAGGTATAACTTCTATCGGTGCCTTGCCGGCATTCTCTAAGTTAAGCGTGTATATGATACGATCTCCAGCGCGAGCGGTTGTCTTGGTTGCGTCGCCATTGTCCTGCGTCGTATTATTAGCTGTTTTCGTGTAGATTACTTGTGGTGCACATTTTTCGTCTTTGATCCATAGTGTCGTGTCTCCTGGACAAGGCTGACAGTCAGGACTGCTTTCAAGTAGCTTTGGATTAACTGGGCACATTTTTGGTGCAGGAATCGTAAAGGATTTCACGCAGTTCGTACCAGTTCTATCTCCAACGGAAGTCTTGACGGTAAGCTCTATGGTGTATTTACCTTGCTTCGTTTGTTTTGTACTGGCAGTATTTGTCAGTTTTCCACTGCTTGATTTTGTAATCGTATCGATCGTCTTGCCATCTCTTTTGATGATATAGACGTAGCTTTTCACCGTAGCACCATATTGTGTGCTGGCGGCTGCACTTAGCTGGTATTCGTCAAAAATCTTGTTAATTTTGAGCGAGGTACAAGAGGCTACAGGATCTGGTTTACAGTTCGGGTCTGTAGCGTCGAGCTGTGTTTTCCCAGGAACAGGACATTTAGGTGTAGGTTTACAGTTTGGATCACCTTCTAAGAGATGTGTCTTGCCTGGATACGGACACATTTTTGGCGGAACGCTACAATTTGGATAGGTTCCGGTCATACCGGCGGGGCATGGGGGTGTTGGCGGTGGAGATTTTAGGTTTAAGTTACCGCAATTTAGCATGATGGCAAACCACCCTGCCTTTGCTGACTGGCCTATGAATACTTCATATGACGAACCATTTTGGATTGTCCATGGTTTTGAATCCCAGAGTGCAAGAGGTTGATAGTAGACTGTACCGGTACCACCTCTTGCGAGAGGGAAGTCGTAGCGTCGCTCACCCTGTGCTGCGCTAAAGTGGGGATTCATACCAAATGACTGTGGAATATCTTTTGAATTAATTGTTCCACGATTATTGCCTGCTGCCTGAATTTCTTCGCGTGTAATACCCATTGCAGTGTACATGTCGCGAATATTGTTCGTGTTGCTATCGTAGTGAGATAAGTATTGACCGATGTTTGAAACTCCACCCCGAACGAGATCTTGGGAACTTGCTGCATTTGCTGGCTCTGGTGGGGAGAACACGGCGAATGATTGCACAACAAGTGCAAGGGCTGTAAATATAAGGCCAATACGACGAGTCGTCTCTTCTTTACGGAGACGTTTGGCATAAAAGCCAAGCTGCCCAACGAGTGCTGGACTAAATGCTAGATTTGATACGAGTTTCCTAAACATTTGATTGGACCCTAGGATTTTTGTTTTATATGATTTTACCTCTCAGATGAATTTTAGCATAACAAATATGTTCAGGACAATAGCTTGAACGAACAATTTTTTTCATGCTATAATGTAGGCATTGTAAGACATCAGTATTGACCGAAACGAGGGGATAATGGCTAAACAAAAAGATGACGGATCTTATGATGGTTCGCAGATTCAGGTGCTTGAGGGGCTCGAGCCTGTTCGTAAACGTCCAGGTATGTATATCGGTAGCACCGGATATGACGGCGTTCATCACCTAATCAAAGAGATCGCCGATAACTCGATTGACGAAGCGATAGCCGGGTATGCAACGCGTGTTGATATTAGAATTCTTGATGACGGCGGCATTACTATTACCGATGATGGTCGCGGTATTCCTGTTGATAAGCATGCAAAAACAGGGCTTTCTACTCTAGAAACAGTACTTACCGTTTTACATGCTGGTGGTAAGTTTGGCGGTGGGGGCTATAAAGTCTCATCGGGACTTCATGGTGTAGGCTCGAGCGTTGTAAATGCACTCTCGACGAAGCTGATTGCAGAAGTAGTGCAAAAAGGTGAGTTACATCGTATCGAGTTTGAGCGGGGTGCAACGGTGAGTCCTATCAAAAAGATTGGTAAAACAGATCGTCCAACTGGTACGACCGTCACATTCTACCCAGACCCGACTATCTTCAAAGAGACGGTAGAGTTTGACTATAAGTGGGTGGTGAATTATCTACGTCATCAAGCTTATTTGACAAAGGGTATTTATACGAATGTCTATGATGAGCGCACAAAAGAACGACATGCATTTTACTTTGAGGGTGGTATCAAAAGTTATGTGAAGAATCTCAATATCGGCAAAGAGGTACTGAGTGACGAGATTTTCTATGTTGAGCGACAAGTAGAAGACTCAATGGTTGAGGTTGCCGTCCAGTACAATGATAGCTATATAGAGACGGTGCGACCTTTTGCTAATAACGTCTTAACTCCTGACGGAGGAACTCATCTCATTGGCTTTAGGGCGGCACTTACCCGTGTAATTAACGATTATGCCCGTAAAAATTCGCTTCTAAAAGAAAAAGAAGATAATTTGTCTGGTGACGATATCCGCGAGGGGCTCACAGCAGTCATACTCGTGAAGCTACCTGATCCACAATTCGAGGGTCAGACGAAGAATAAGCTCGGTAATCCAGAAGTACGTCGATACGTCGAGCAAGTAATGAATGAGTATTTTGCCTATTATCTCGAAGAGAATCCTGAGGTTGCAAAGAAAATCGTCGGCAAGGCATTGTTGGCAGCTCGTGCACGCAAGGCAGCTCGCGCGGCCCGTGATAATGTACTCCGTAAAGGAGCGCTTGATGGCATGGGATTACCCGGTAAGCTCTGGGATTGCTCTAGCAAAAGCCCGGACAATAGCGAAATCTATATAGTTGAGGGTAATTCTGCCGCCGGATCAGCTAAAGAAGGTCGTGATAGCAAAACACAAGCAATTTTGCCACTTCGTGGAAAAGTGCTTAATACTGAGCGCGCTCGTCTCGATAAGATGTTCGCCAATAAGGAAATCGTAGCCATGATTCAGGCATTCGGTGTAGGAATTGGTGATACGTTTGATGTTAATGGACTTCGTTATCACAAAATTATCATCATGACAGATGCCGATGTTGACGGTAGTCATATCGCGACACTACTGCTTACGTTCTTCTATAGGTATATGCGAGAAGTGGTTGAAGGTGGATATGTGTATCTTGCAAAACCGCCGCTATTTAGCATCAATAAAGGCCAAAAGAAGCAGTATGTCTATGACGAGTCTTCACTCGAAGAATCGATTACTGCAATGATTATCGATAAACAAGCTCGTGGTGTCGTTATTGATCCTGAAGATGATCGTTTCAAACAAGCTGGCGTAACCGTATCACGCTTCAAGGGACTTGGCGAGATGGACGCCGATCAGCTGTGGGAGACGACGATGAATCCAGAGAACCGCGTACTTATAAAAGTTAATGTTCAAGATGCTGAGCGTGCCGATGCCGTCTTTACGAAGCTGATGGGCGACGATGTAAGTCTTCGAAAAAACTTCATCCAGTCAGAGGCAAAGCATGCAAAACTTGAAGAACTTGATATTTAGGGGATAGATGATGGACGAAGATACTGCAACAAACATACCAATGCCAGAAGAGCCTATCGAAGGTGAAGTTATGCCAGATACTCCTGGTATTGAGCATCGTACGCTCGAAAAAGTAATGGAAGACAGTTTTTTCCGATACTCAATGAGTGTCATTATTGATCGTGCACTCCCAGACGTACGCGATGGCTTGAAGCCTGTTCACCGCCGAATTTTGTATTCGATGAACGTCAACAATAATCGTTCAACGGCTAAGTTTGTTAAGAGCGCGCTGATAGTCGGTGATGTTATGGGTAAGTACCACCCGCATGGTGACTCTGCAATCTATAACTCGATGGTGCGCTTAGCGCAGCCTTGGTCGCTTCGTTACCCACTTATTCAAGGCCAGGGTAACTTTGGCTCAATGGACGGCGATGAAGCTGCGGCAATGCGCTATACCGAAGCACGCATGGCTAAGTTAGCCGACGAGATGCTTGTTGATATAGAAAAAGAAACGATTGATTTTCGCGACAACTATGATGGTTCACGCCAAGAGCCAGTCGTCTTGCCCGCAAAGGTTCCTAACCTACTGCTTAACGGCCAGATTGGTATCGCAGTTGGTATGGCGACCAACATACCATCCCATAACCTGGGAGAGCTTGTCGATGCGACTATCGAACTTATCGATAACAATGATGCGACTATTGATGACCTACTACGGCATGTTAAGGGTCCGGACTTTCCAACAGGAGCTACTGTATACGGCGGTGCACCAATGAAGCAGGCCTATCAGACTGGACGAGGTAGTGTAACAATGCGCGCTGTTGCAGATATCGTCGAAACTAAAAAAGGACGACACCAAATCGTTGTCAGCGAGATTCCTTACGGTGTTAATAAAGCCTCACTGGTAGAAAAGATTGCTGAACTCGTCAAAGACAAGAAGTTAAATGGTATTAGCGACCTTCGTGACGAAACAGCCCGAGGCAAGGTGCGAGTAGTTGTGGAACTCAAGAAAGACGCATATCCTAAGAAGCTTTTGAACCAGCTCTTTAAGTTAACTCCACTACAGACGACGTTTAACTTCAATATGCTGGCACTGATAGACGGGGTGCAACCGCGTATCCTTGGCCTTAAAGAGATGTTGCATGAGTTCATAAAACACCGACAGAGTGTAGTTCGTCGTCGTACTGAGTACGAGCTTCGCAAAGCCAAAGAACGTGCCCATATACTTGAGGGATACAAGATCGCACTCGATCATATCGATGAGGTGATCAAGACAATTCGTGCTAGCAAAACGCAAGATGAAGCCGAGAAAGCATTGATAGAAAAGTTCTCGCTAACCGAGATACAGTCCAAAGCTATTCTTGCCATGCAGCTACGTCGTTTGACCGGTCTAGAACGCCAAGCTATTGAAAATGAGCTTAATGAACTCATCAAGCTCATTGCTAAGCTAGAATTTATTTTGGCTGATGAAAAAGAGATCTTGAAGATCATCAAGTCTGAACTACTTGAGATGAAAGAGAAGTATGGTGATGAGCGACGTAGTAAAATTATCAACCATGAGCTTGGTAAATTTAGCGATGAAGAGCTCATTCCAGAAGAAGATACAGTTGTTCTGCTTACAACAGAAAACTATATAAAACGCACACTGGTCAGTGAGTATCGTCGTCAGCATCGTGGTGGTAAGGGTAAGCGAGGCATGACTACAAAGGAAGAGGATGTGATTGCACAGCTTGTACCTGCGAGTACGCATGACTGGCTACTGTTCTTTACGAACAAGGGACGTGTATTTCGTTTGAAGGCGTATGAAGTGCCTGCGGCGAGCTTGGCGGCAAAGGGTGTTGCAGCGGTAAATCTACTCCAGCTTCAGCCTGAAGAAAAGATCACCTCGATTATTAACCATGCGAAAGATGCTACTGACGACGGCTATCTCTTTATGGCTACAACGAAGGGTACGGTCAAAAAGACGCCACTAAAGGACTACGCAAATATCCGCACAAATGGGTTGATTACAATCAATCTTGATGATGGCGACGAGCTACGATGGATAAAACAGACAACAGGTAAGAATGATGTAATTATATCTACATCAGCTGGTCAGGCGGTCCGCTTTAACGAAGAGGAATGTCGACCGATGGGTAGGGCAGCACGAGGTGTCCGAGGTGTTCGCTTGCGCCCAAATGACTCTGTCGTGGGTATGGATATTGTTTGCGCCGACGACCAAACTCTTCTCGTGATTAGCCAGAATGGGTACGGAAAGGTTACGAAAGTAGCGAATTTCCCAAGCCATAAACGAGGAGGTGTGGGTATCCGCGCTGCCGTCGTAACAGCCAAGACAGGCCCAATCATCACAGTGCAGACGCTTGAAGCGGATGCTAATGAGGCGCTACTGATTAGTCAGAATGGTCAAACAATACGAGTTGCCTTGAAGGATATTCCGACCCTCGGACGGACAACACAAGGTGTTCGTGTGATGCGATTGGGCGCAGGAGACGCAGTATCTTCAATCGGGATAATGCAAGAAACAAAAGAAGACGAAGACGAAACCGGAAACGAATAACGAATCATAGGAGGATCAGGCATGTGGGCATCGCCGTATATCATTGCAATTGTACTAAGCTGGGTGGTAGCGCAGGGCTCAAAGTACGTCATTACCGCTATTCGTCATCGCACCTTGCGAGGATTTCGCCAGCTTTACCTATCTGGTAATATGCCAAGCGCTCACAGTGCCACTGTTATCGCCGTTACAACACTTATCGGCCTTCGAGAGGGGGTCGAAAGTGCATTATTTGGGCTATCGATCACATTTGCTGCAGTTGTTATGTACGATGCGGTGATGGTCCGCCGCTCGGTTGGAGAGCAGGGCGTGGCGGTGCAGCAGCTCATAAAGGAGACAAAAAGCCGAACGATCCTTCCTCGTGCAGCAAAGGGTCATACCCCTGTTGAAGTCGTCGTCGGTGCAGTATTGGGCCTTGCTATTGGTCTAGTTGTGTATATTGCTACAAATTAACAGCGGAAAAGTGTTGACGTGGCGTCAAAATTACGATACAATCGATTTCAGTCTGATTGCGAGATGGGTAACAAGATCTATTAAAGCGATTTGATTTTGATGCAGTTTAACAATTTGGTTGTGCAATAATCATCGTCAGTCTATTTTTGAGTAGACGTCTGTTGAAATACAGACACTTTATGGAAACAAGTACTATCACTTTGTGATGTAGTTAAATAACCATATTTTTTATGGAGAGTTTGATCCTGGCTCAGGATGAACGCTGGCGGCGTGCCTAACACATGCAAGTCGAACGGTAGCAGGCTTTCACTGTTTACTGCTCTTCTTT
>JBASZO010000026.1:0-1570 GCA_049660945.1 Saccharimonas sp. (SeqCode) | reverse complement strand
GCATGATAGCGCTATTACTAGCAAAGCCAGTGCCCGCGAGCTCTAATCTCGCGCCTATTTCGCCATAGAAAATAGGAGTCTATATGGACTCCTATTTTCTATGGCGGAGAGGGCGAGATTCGAACTCGCGGTGAGTTGCCCCACGACGGTTTTCAAGACCGTTACCTTAAACCACTCGGTCACCTCTCCAGGTAAGTACTTAGAAATCATACCAGATACATTGTTATTTTTCCAGAGGTTGCCGAGAAAGCGCTGCAACCCAAACTTGTCCTGCACCACCAGCAATGAGCGCTCGTGAGGCATATTCAAGTGTCGCACCGGTTGTATAAACATCATCTACGAGGAGGTACGTTTGTCCTTTCTGTAGTGTAGTAGACGCGTACGTCTCTTTTGCCTGCGCAATACGCTGCGTACGCGATGCGCCCCGTTGGACATGACGAGAATGCCGTATAAGCGCCTCGGAGTAGGGAAGTCCTCGCTTTTTTGCGAATGCTTTTGCCACGAGCTCAATATGACCATACCCTCGCACCCGCTTATGGTACGTAAGTGTCGGTACAGGAACCACAATGACATCGCTCGGAATAACAGGAAGGGCTTCATCTAACAGCTCAGCAAGCGGCAAGTGCGCAGCTCGTGTGCGCTCAAACTTCAATGCATCGATGACCGCACGAAGCCCATCATCACGCCGACCAACGCACCATGCACGCACATACGGAGGACAACATACATCACACAGTTGGCTTTTTGGACCGACAGGATGACTACACACAAGGCAATTGTCATGTGGTTCACTAACGATGCTATATTTACAATATGGGCATAAAATAGCGCCAATCTCACCGCAAGAGCAGCAGTAGTGGGGAGCAAGGAGGTTTGATAGTGTCTTTCGCATTGTATTTTTTACGTATTTAGTGGCGATAGAGTTGATTATACCTCATGCCTTAGCTATAATGTACCCAGACTATTTGTCAAACCAGCCAATGGGAAAGTGGAGGAGATCATGGCACGTAAGCAAAATGACGATTTGTTGATCGAGGACGAACTCGCAGCAGCATTTCTGAGTGACGACAGTATTGCAGAAGACAACGGTTCCGCAGTTTCTGCGGCTCCTATCAGCGATGACGAAACATCTTGGGGCGAATCAGAAGACGATTTTCCTGGCCAGTTGGCAGTGGATGTTTACGAAACCGAAGATCAGCTTGTCGTAAAAGCACGTACTGCGGGCGTCAACAAGGAAGATTTAGATGTTAGTATATCTGACGGTATCTTAACTATCAGCGGCACGCTCTCGAGCGGTAGCGATAGTGATGCGACAAACTGGCACATCCAAGAGTGTTACTGGGGCGAGTTCAGTCGTACCCTTGCATTGCCAGTCGCAGTCAAAGAGGATGAAGTTGGGGCAGTCCTAAAGGATGGCGTTCTGACTATTTCGTTCTCGAAGATTCAGCAGAAACAAGCAAAGCAAATCATGGTTCAGTAGTTCGATCAAAAATCGAAACATAAATAAATCCTCAGTAAGTTACTGAGGATTTATTTGATAGGAACTAGTTTCATACCAAAAACTACCTAG
>JBASZO010000025.1:0-14696 GCA_049660945.1 Saccharimonas sp. (SeqCode) | reverse complement strand
GCATAACCATCTCTTTGTCAGCTGGAAGCTCAACTTCACCGGTGACGTCAGTCGTGCGGAAGTAGAACTGTGGCTTGTAACCCTTTGAGAATGGAGTGTGGCGTCCGCCTTCTTCCTTCTTGAGGATGTACACCTCAGCGTCGAACTCGGTATGTGGAGTCAAGCTACCTGGCTTGACCACAACCTGACCGCGCTCGATTTGCTCGCGCTCGATACCACGAAGGAGAAGACCAGCGTTGTCGCCAGCTTGACCTTGGTCGAGGTTTTTCTTGAATGCTTCGATACCAGTAACAACAGAAGTCTGTGTATCCTTGAGGCCAACAATTTCAACTGGATCGTTGATCTTGATGATACCAGTTTCGATACGTCCAGTGGCAACGGTACCACGACCCTTGATCGAGAAGACGTCTTCGATAGGCATAAGAAATGGCTTGTCGAGGTCACGTGTTGGTTCGTCGATGTAGCTGTCTACGGCTGCGATCAATTCCATGATAGCGTCTTCAGAAGCAGTGTCGCCTTCAAGGGCTTTTGTTGCAGAACCCTTGATGATAGGAGCGTTGTCACCATCATAACCATTCTTGGTTAGAAGCTCACGAACGTCCATTTCTACGAGCTCTACGAGCTCAGGATCAGCGAGGTCCATCTTGTTGAGGAACACAACGATCTTTGGCACGCCAACCTGGTGAGCAAGTAGAACGTGCTCGCGAGTCTGTGGCAATGGACCGTCGTTTGCAGCCACTACGAGGATAGCACCGTCGATCTGTGCAGCACCGGTGATCATGTTCTTTACATAATCGGCGTGTCCTGGCATGTCAACGTGAGCGTAGTGACGTGTTTCTGATTCGTATTCCTGGTGAGATGAAGCAATGGTGATACCACGAGCCTTCTCTTCAGGTGCGTTGTCGATGTCTTCGTAATTGCGAGGCTTGTTAGTGTCGCTTGGAAGACGCTTTGCGAGTACGTGAGTGATCGCAGCTGTAAGCGTGGTTTTACCATGGTCAACGTGACCCATAGTACCGACGTTTACGTGAGGTTTCGTACGGTCGAAATCTGCCATGTAAGTAAGTTCTCCTACTTTGAAAATTGATTTAATTGATGCTTGGCACGACGCGAGCTACGACACTTACCAGGTAATCCCTCACCTACACAGTATCAAAACGCGTCGCGCGTATGGATTTGATTATAGAGTAAAAGACGCTAGTTGTAAATACTCTCCAGGCATGCAATTAAGTATATATAGTAGTTTCGTCGGTAGATAGAAGCGATGGGTTAGATTTGCCCTGAACCGCTGTATAGAAATACGGTAACAATGGCGAATGCTGTAAAGCCAATCGCTTTGTAGACCCCATGGTGACGATACCAACTGCGTCGCAGGTGTGACGGTAACTGGCGACGGTATAGGTGCGCGATTACTGCCAATAGAGCCGCGAGTAGGAGTACGATCAGGCTTGCTACGGCAGCTGGACTTAGTGATAACTGGCCAACGGCGAACTGCGTTAGAGGATTCCAACTTGACCCGATTGGCGCTTGCGTAGAGATGGTCGCTCCTTGTACACTGGCAGTCTCCGGCTTGCCGTAGAGTGCCACGACAATACTTGTTGGCTTGCCTTGCAGCTCGCCGTCCATCACTGCAAATCCGATATCTTGATATGCGGACTTGAGTATATTTGCGCGGTGCGTTGGTGATGCCATCCATGCTGCAACAATCGCGTCTGATGTAGTGAAGTTCTTTGCGAGGTTTTCTCCTGCCTCGGAGTAACTATAGCCTGCAAGTCCGAACCAGTGCCAAGGAGTCGTCCCGTCAGGTGCGTTGTGCGCCCAGTATTGGGCGGCAAACATATTCTTTGCCTTTAACTGTGCCGCTTTGTTGAGTTCAGGGTTTACGCGCAGAGCAGCTTGCCCTTGCCGCTCTCGTTCTTTGTTCGTTGCGTTCAATAACTCGCTCGTTGTCACCTGTGCTTCGGTGCCGAGAACATTGCCATTTGCCAAGAAGTTATAGCCAAGTTGCAAAACAACCACAATAGCGACTATCAGCGCAATACCGCCGCGCCGGATGGCATGAGGACGAAAGTGATTCGCCTTGTGAGGTACAAGCGCAAGTTTCACATGCTTTCGAACATGCGTATGCAATCCTGACGTACGTTTTGTTGTTTGTTTTTTGACCATTTACACCCTACAGTATACTGCTTATGCGTAAAAAAAGCGAGCATTCTTCCCTGCTCAGGGAGAATGCTCGTCGATTGATAGATTTTGTTAGTCTTGGTTGCGAGCGCGGCGGCTAATAGCTGCGATAATAAGCCAAAGTGCCAAGAGTCCACCCAGAATAGCAATCCACCAATACCAGGCCAGGCCAGCGTTACTTTGTTGTTTTACATCCGTAGAGCCTTTGACATCCTGATTGTCGCCAACCGTTTCAGCGCCGGCTACTTCTTGCCCTTCTGTCGTAGTGTCGTTTGTTGTTTGGTCGTCTAAAATTGCGTTGTTTGCGAGAAGCGGTCGAGTAAAGAGCTGAGGAGTGTTTGTGTCACTAGTGTCGGTAGTTGGTTGCTCGCCATCGCCAGTTGTTTCGCCAGAGGTCGATGGAGTCGTTGGGTCGTTTGGTGTCGTAGGACCAGTCGGCTCTGTCGGTGTTTCGGGATCCGTAGGGTCAGTAGGATCTGTTGGCTCTGTCGGATCAGTAGGCTCCTCGGGTTCGTTAGGCGCATTGAGGTCGATCGTCAGTTTCCAAGGAGTCGTCCAGGCGCTTTTGTTGCCTGCATCGTCTACGGCACGAACCTGCCAGTACCATGTGCCTGTTGCGCCGGCCGACCGTGCACGTGATTCGGTGGGCTGATTGTGACTGGCATCTCCTGCCCATACACCATTATTGAGCGATCCTGTTGTAGGGTCGATCGAGTCACTTTGTGAAAATTGCGCCTCATAGCTTGTAGCACCGGTAGCATCTGACCATTCAAACCAGAAACTGTTGTAGTTGATAGTTGCATTGTTAGCAGGGCTTTCGAGTGCTGGGAGTGCTGGAGCGGTGGTATCGAGTGTTATTGAACATACGGGCGACCAATCGGATTTCATGCCATTCACACCAACACTACGTACCTGGAATCCCCATACGCCGTTGTTGCCACTACCAAATGTACCGCCTGGGTGTTGGTTTGTAGTGAAGCTCGTGCTATATACGACATCTCCGTTGTAGAGCGCCTGGTAGTCATAGCTTGCAACATCGGCTACCGCTCCCCAGATTGGTTGGGTGTAATTGACGTTAGTGACTCCTCCGCATGCCTGAGTTGGCGAAGCAAAATCAAGGTTTGTTGGCGTTGCGGGCAGTTCATCTGCAGCAAAGGCTACGGGAATATTTAGGGGTGAAAAGGGCTGTGCAATGACTACTGCTATAGCAAATATAATTCCTGCAATTTTACCGATACGTCCCAATGGTTTTGTTCGAAGTCGCAATGCCATACACTTCTCGCCTAACTGCCGAACTCCCTGTCGGCGTTTATAATCTTTACATAAATTATACTACAAATACAGTACTATCAATAGTTTCTCAGACGAAATATCAACCGTAGAGGTGAGAGGATTGAGAATGTGAGTAACCGAAAAACTCCCCAGCATAACTTTCTGGGGAGTTTTGCTATACCGTACTGTTAGTAGCTTGGCGTATCGTCGCGACGCGGTACTGTTGCTTCACTGTCGGGTACTTGCTTTGGCGGGAAGCGACGTTTTGAGGCAGAAGGCATAATTGGTCGTTGTTGGCCATTGCCGTTGCCTTGTTGCTGAGGGCGCTGTTTGCCACCTGACTTTTGCGGCCCACTCGCACCAATCTCGTTGATGACTGGAATGACGATAGGAGTACGGCGAGTCTGATCGTATAGAATGTGTGTGACTTCGTCCTTGATCTCCTTCTTTATGACATCGAGGTCATACTTGCCGGCAAATGCACGTGCGGCTTTCTGCTTCAAGTACGCACGAATCATTCCCATCAACTCTTCGCTATCACGTAAGTAGATAAATCCACGCGAGATGATATCTGGGCTAGTAAGGAGTCTACCTGTGCCTCGTTGGATAGTGAGTACTACGACAAACATACCTTCCTGAGACATATGGATGCGGTCCTTGAGGACAACCTCGGAGACTATCGCGCCGCTGTCGTCATACATAACACCACCAACTTGGATGCGGCCAATCTTGTGGGCACCTTCGTGGTCAAACTCTACTACATCACCGGCATCACAGACGAATATACGCTCGCGAGGTATATTGCATTCTTTCTCAGCTAACTCGGCATTGTGTACAAGCATATGGAATTCGCCATGGTATGGAATGTAATACGTAGGATTCACTGCCTGAATCACTTTGATATGGTCTTCGTAATATCCGTGACCAGAGAGGTGGAGCGGACCAACACCAGTGAGGTGTGTTTTGCCGTTCTGGATGATCTCACCGCCTTCACGCATGAGACCATCCACTGTACGAACAACATATTTCTCGTTACCAGGAATTGGGTTAGAGCTAAATACGACAACATCGGAGCTCTTGATCTTGATAAACTTATGCGCACCAGTCGCCATACGGTTCAAGACCGCTGAGAATTCACCCTGGCTACCAGTACAGACGATAGTCACCTTGTTGTCAGGCAACTTGATGACATCTTCCATCTTCATGACGGTGTCCTTAGGGATTTTGATCGCACCGGTACGAAGTGCTACCTCAAGGTTTTGGATCATGCTATAGCCGGCAAATGCTACTTTGCGACCATGTTTTTGCGCTTCCTCGAGGATCAGTTGCATACGGTGCAGCTGACTCGAGAAGCTCGAAATGATGACACGGCTGTTTGGGTATTTCTCCATGACTTCACCCATACTGTGCTGGATTTCGAACTCACCATGGGTGTGTGTACCATCTGACTCACAGTTGGTTGATTCGTTGAGGAATACGAGGAAGCCCTCTTTTTGCTGAATTTCGCTGATGCGCGGGAAGTCGAACTTCTTGCCATCCACTGGATTTTCTTCGATACGCCAGTCACCCGATGCTAGGATATTTCCGACCGGTGTACGGATGACGACTGCCGTAGCGTCTGGAATAGAGTGATTCACGCGGATGAGCTCGATACTGAACGCGTCGCACACTT
Organism: Saccharimonas sp. (SeqCode); assembly: GCA_049660945.1. Taxonomy (GTDB): domain Bacteria; phylum Patescibacteriota; class Saccharimonadia; order Saccharimonadales; family Saccharimonadaceae; genus Saccharimonas. The sequence goes on along the minus strand of JBASZO010000025.1, from coordinate 9,571 downwards.
GTACGATTTCGTGTGCTTCAGGGTTGAGCTCGTGATAGTCGGGTACGAAACTACCGTCTGTTTCTTCCATGGTGCGCTGAAGCATACCAAGTGTGAATCGGCTCGCATACACTGGTGCAGGAATCTTTGGTGCAATGTGTCGAAATGCTCCGACGTGGTCAAGGTGACCGTGAGTAAACACGTGCGCACGTATACGATGCTTGTTTTCTTCTACCCATGTCGTATCCGGCGTAATGTAGTTAATGCCAGGATAGTCAGCACCTGGGAACAAAAAGCCCATGTCGATGATGATGATATCGTTGTCGTACTCGATGGCAGTCATATTTTTGCCGATACCCATTTCGCCCACACCGCCGATAGGAATGATCTTGAGTGTTGGGCGGGCAGCGCGAGGGCGCTTTGGTTGCTGTGCAAGGCTAAATTGCTTGCCATCATATCCATTGAAACGTGACTTGTTCACTGGCACGTTGATGATATGCTGGCTCGCCTGCATATTTACACCTTCAGAGGTACGACGCTGTGCACGAAACACCTCACCCTTACGGGTAGTAGTGGCATTTAGCACGGTGTTATTTGATTTTGGTTTTGCCTGCTGCGGTCGCTTGTTTGCGTCGTCAGCCTGCGGCTTAGCGAGACGTCGTTGTCCCATAAATTACTTATTCTCCTTGTTGTATGTATAAAATAATTTCTAAAATAATTGAGGCGAGAGGTGCGAAATCGTATACGTATAAGACAGGCTACCCCTCTTGCAAGTGGTTCCATTATAGCACAACAGTTCCACAAATGCAACTAGGCTACGCTACTTCAGTTGTTTGATAATCTCGGGAATCCTACCAAAATCATCTAGCAGTACCGAGCGCAGGCTGCCATTGTAAAGCGCGGCTGCCGGGTGGTAGAGTGGCACAATCATTACTTTGTCGTCCCCAAACTGCACGCGTTTTGGCTCGCCGTGAATCTTGCCGATGAACATGCCGGGCAGAAAGTTTTCCATACTGTGACGACCGAGGGTGATGATGATCTTTGGCTCAATGATTTGTAGCTGTTTGACAAGATAGGGCCAAAAAGCCTTTTTCTCCTCTGGCGAGGGGTCGCGGTTGTTTGGTGGACGGTACTTCACGATGTTGGTAATGTACACATCGTTCCGCTCCATACCGACAGAGGCTAGCATCTCATCGAGGAACTTCCCCGCAGCCCCAACGAACGGTAGGCCCTGCTCGTCTTCGTTTTTGCCTGGTGCTTCGCCGATGAATACAATATCAGCGTCGGGATTGCCGTCACCCAGCACTAGCTGTGTGGCTTGTGCACGTAGTTCTGGGCAGATACCGGCAGCGAGGATTGCTTCTTTGAGGCCTGCCAGTTGCGCTGCTTTATTCATACTAATTACTGTAGGTGATTTGACTGGATTCCGCAACGAGTGCGGAATGACGGTAGGAGCGCTTTCAAAGGCGGAAATATTGACAAATTGCTTATACTATGATATTATTAAAGATAAGAGTACCTCAACAGACAGGGAGTTGAACATGAGCGTCACGCTCGAGATTCACGTCACCAGCAGGTGTGAGCTCGTCCCAGGCGAGTTGCCCGTAGTTCGGGTGCTACGTCTCGTAGACGCGGCGGAAGACTTCCTCGAGGAGCTCAACCTGGGGAATACCGATTACTGCCACGGCCATATCCCGGATAGCTGCTGGATCGCCGACCAGGACCCAGAGGCTTCTAGCGCGAAGAAAACGCAGAATGCCTATGGACTCCCCCTTATCTGGACGACTGCTGGCGAAATCGCTCGAATGCCAGCGATCGAGGAAGAGATCGTGTATCCGCTGGATCGAGCCACTATGGCGTTCTTGCGCCAATTGGGGGCTGACAATCCAGGCCTCCTGCTCATCCTTGAGATGAGCTGATCCGTACTGAGGCTCATCCCTCGGCAAAAACCCTCAGCGGGTTGACTGCCGAGGGTTTTTGCTTCCTTGGGAATGGCGTCAGAAAAGTTATTTCTGACGCTGACTCAATACAGTCGCAAGTGCATTTAGCTCGCTCGATGGAACGACATCTTTTTTGATATCGAGCAGGTCGCGCACTTGAATGTGTGTCTTGTACTGTGCGAGTGATTCGAGCAAGGCGTTATACTCGCTCTCGAACGTCGAGCGGCTACCTGCTATATAGGCAGTTTGCATCGCTTCGGCATGAGCTCGCATGGCATCAAAGTAGGCAACATTGTCGCTAGCACGCTTGGCGGCGACCGTGTCATCGGATTTTGCGAGAGATTTCATGGCATTGGCACAGGCACCGAATGCGGCATCGTACACTTCGACGACCTTGCTGAGATCCGAAGTATTTAACTTGCTCGGTGTGGATTCGGTGCATCCTATCGTAACTCCTTGGGTGAGTGGCAATAATGCTAGCTGTCCAGAGATAAATGTTGCAAATGTAGCGTTGCGCTTCTCTAGCGCATCGTAGGCTGTTCGTACCGACGAATCACGCAAAGCTCGATTGTCCTTGACCGATGCATCCGCCTCTAAATAGCTTTCGTACTGCTTACGATACTTCTCGACCGCTGAGCCGAATACCCTATCTTCTTTGCCGAGCGAGCTAATTGCCGCATCGCGAGCCGTTAAGAGGTCGTTGTAGGAGGTCGTCATACGATTCACCCCCTGTAGCGTATGTGCGTAGTCACTCTTGTAGAGCTGCACAAAGCCTAAATAGTAGATAGCTGCCGTGACAGTTCCAAGTCCAAGAATTACCAGCAGGATACGCTTCCAGTGGGCTACGATAGCTGCTGGAAGCGTTGAGTGCGTGTTATTTGCCATAGAATTCGTACCCGCCAATTGGATTAGCTCTGCTCGACACCCTTCATGGTGAGGCTGAGGCGACCACGTTCGTCGATGCCTGTCAGGAGCACCTTTACCTTCTGACCTTCCTTGAGTACGTCGGTCACCTGGTCGACACGCTGATCGGATAGTTGCGAGATATGTATCATGCCGTCGGTGCCTGGCATGATATTCACAAATGCGCCGAAGTCTTTGATAGTGACGACGGTACCATCATAAATCTTGCCCACTTCTGGCTCTTCGGTCAGGCTACGAATCCATTCAAGCGCCTTTTCGATACTCTCGCCATCTGGGCTTGCAACGGTTATCAGACCATCGTCCTTGATGTCGATCATTGCGCCGGTCTCTGAGGTAATCTTGTTGATTACTTCGCCACCCTTGCCAATCACCGCACCGATTTTTTCTGGATTGATCTTGATCTTTTCGATACGAGGCGCGTATGGGCTAAGTGCTTCGCGTGGCTCGGCAAGCGTCGTCAGCATGTGGTCGAGGATAAACTTGCGGCCTGGCTTCGAAGTTCGGATAGCCTCGGCAAGCACTTCCACAGGGAGACCATGAAGCTTCATGTCCATCTGTACAGCTGTGATACCCTTTTCGGTACCAGTTACCTTGAAGTCCATATCACCAGCGAAGTCCTCGGCATCGGCAATGTCGCTGAGCACATATGGAGTGTCGCCGTCCATCATAAGTCCCATTGCGATACCCGACACAGGACGCTTCAGTGGCACACCGGCATCCATCAGCGCAAGTACTGAGCTACAGGTTGCCGCCATACTAGTGGAACCGTTCTGGCTCATGATCTCGGTGACAGAGCGGATAGCATACGGGAATTCTTCTTCGCTAGGAAGCACTGGTATAACCGCGCGTTCAGCCAAGTAGCCATGCCCAATTTCGCGACGGCCAGGACTGCCAAGTCGGCGAACTTCACCAACTGTATAGCCAGGAGCGTTGTAGTGGTGCATGTAGCGACGCTCGCCGTCATTGACTTCCATAGTGTCAACCATCTGCGCATAGCTAAGTGGTGCCAGAGTGACGATATTCATACCTTGCGTCACACCGCGAGTAAAGAGACTCGACCCGTGCGTTCGTGGCAATACGCCAACTTCACTGCTGAGCGGGCGAATCTCATCGAGCTTGCGGCCATCAGGACGAGTTTGAGACTCAACGATACCCCGGCGTACGTCTTTGTGGAGTGCCATCGTAAACGCTTCGTCGTATTCATCACGGAGGCCATCATACTCGTCACCAATCTTTTCGGCCATTTCTTCATGGAACTTCCAGCGGAGTTCGTTGATCATTTCGTTGCGTTCTGGGTATGGTTTGTGGAGTTTTTCGCCAAGCTTTTCGTGCGCCCACGCGTCGACAGTCGCTTGAATCTCTTCGTTTGGCAATACTAGTTCGTACTCGATTGCTTCTTTGGCAACCTTTTCAGCGAGCTCTTTCTGCAAAACGATAGCCGGCTGCATGGCTTTATGCGCCCAGGCAATCGCTTCGATCACGACTTCTTCGTCGACTTCGTTTGCGCCTGCTTCGACCATCACGACACCACTTTCGATACCGGCAACCACAAGGTCGAGGTCACTTGCTTCGCGCTCTTCTGGAGTTAAGAACGCTTTGAACTCTCCGTTTACGCGACCAACACGCAGCCCGGCTACGGGTCCATCGAACGGTGCACCACTGATAGACAGTGCGCTACTGGCAGCAATCATGCCGATCATATCCGGACGAAATGCTGGGTCCATCGAGAGAACGCTTGCTACTACTTGCACCTCAGCACGGTATCCTTTCGGGAAAAGTGGACGAATTGGACGGTCGATGATACGGCCAATCAAGATAGCTTCGTCGCTCGGGCGGCCTTCCCGCTTGATGAAACGTGAGCCAGAGATCTTACCCGCTGCATACATCTTTTCTTCGTAGTCCACACTCAGTGGGAAATAGTCTAGCTGGATAGGACGTGAGCCTATTTGGGTAGTGCCGAGCACGACAGTATCGCCGTAGGTCACGAGGACACTTGCGGTGGTGCGAAATCCGACACGGTTTACTTCGAGCTTAAGCGGCTTGCCGCATAGTTCTGTTTCGACACTGAAAATTTCCTTGCCGCTAGGGTTGATGATACTCATGGTATTGAGCCTCCTTCTGAATTAGATCACTCACCTCTTTGTTTGCAGTAAGTAACGGGTAGAGACTTTCGTGTTCGAACGCTTCTATCCACCACTTACAGGCGCTACAGAGTGATGTATACAGTATAGCGCATTATAGCTATATCGCATAGTCCTAGGCATTTACTAGAATATAATAATATGTTACTATATATTTTACGTTGTACTTTTCGAGAAAGGTGTCCGATGCTCGCTCTTGCAATCATCTCCGCTGCCGTTGCGCAGTTCACGGTCTTTGCGGGGTTGCTTCTAAGAATTCAAGTATCTATCGCTGTACGTGGAAGTTACCGAAAGTATATGCTTTCATCGGCATTGGTTCTCACGCATGGCATTCAGATAGCGGCATTGTCGGTGTTTGCCGTTGCTAATGCCCTCATGGGGCAGTTGCCGTATGCAGTTGGGGCAATTTTGCTCGCAACGGTGTCGTGCGTGTTGCTGAAGCAGGCATTGAAAGACGATAATTGGTTCAATGATGCAGGCAAGCGACTAAAGAAGCGCCTACGAAGTCTCGCATCATTGCGCGTCCACGTGCCTCGCACGGCGCTCAATACTTCTCTATAAGAGTCAGTCCCCGCTTACCGCAAGCGGGGTATTTCATATAAAAAAGTTGATACGTATAGGCGGAATCGCCTAGGATACATCTCTAGATGAAGATATATTCAATCACCTCATCACCGCGACGAGCGAGATTTTGAATACCGTCAAACTGTTCCGAATTCCCACCTGATATTTCTTGTGAATTCATAATTTTAACATTATCATTATACCATTTTTTAGTAATGAATACAATACCTGTTGTTGTTTTAGAAATGTATGCTAAACTGATACATACTACGAACCTATACGGTTCCTCTATGTGCGTACGTCCGGACGAGCCTCGAGACCGCTAGCACTCTACGATAAGTAACTATAACGAGGAAAATATATGGATAAAAGACGCGTAAATGTACGTGCTATTGTATGGCGTGATGGTAAAGTTTTGGCCGTGAAGCATCGGGAAGGAGATGGTGAAGCGCAGTTTTGGTGCATACCTGGAGGTGGACTTGATCCGCATGAGTCGCTAGTTGATGGTGTCGCACGTGAGATGCTTGAGGAGACAGGAGTCGAGGTGAACGTCGGCAAGCTACTCTTCATTCAACAGTTTGAGAGCCGGCGTAGTGGCTTTGACGAAGAGCTAGAGCTATTCTTTCATGTTGAGGACACTACGGCATTTGACATGATCGATCTCGCTACCACTAGCCATGGCACTGAGGAGATCGCCGAGATCGCGTTTGTTGATCAACGTGAAGTCAAGATACTGCCTACTTTCCTCTCTACGATTGATATCGAATCATACATAGAGACTAATAAGAGTGTCTATCTGAACGATTCATTTAACGAGCGTACCTAGGTAGATATTGACTTATATTAAATATTATGATAATATAGTATTATGAAAAATACCCTACCGAACCACGAGGGGTTCTCAACTGTCGAAACGTATGAACCCACGTCGATAGTACCCAGCCTTGCAGAGCGTATAGATATTAGTACGATCGATGATCCAGCTATTATCGAGATAATAGAGCGTGAACGCACCGTACCTGTGAAAATCGGTATAGATAGTAGCCTAAGGCCAAAAATATTAGACAAGTGCGGTATGACATGTAACTTTTGTCACAATGAAGGCACACCTGTCGCGAGTGCGCATGATAAGAGGACATTTATTCCATTCCCCGATTATGGAGGTGGCCGCGTCTCGGTGTTTGAGCGGACAAATGGAGTAGACTTTTTACCAGGGCAGATGATGCCCAATTCAGAGTTTGAGCATGCCCTGAGGTCTATGATGGTCGCTACGAACGCGACTGAACTCCACATGACCGGTGGAGAACCTACTTTACATCGTGATCTTCCAGAGTTAATTCGTATAGCAAAGAGCCTAGGCTATTCGGTAAAAATTACATCAAACGGGGAGAACGGAGCTCAGCAGATTGAGCGATGTGCGGCTGAGGGTCTTGATAAAATTAACTTTAGCATCTTCGGAACAACTCCAGAAGAGCTTGCCGCCGTGCAGCATAGTAAATATAAAAATGAGAAATTAGCTCAGGCTAAGCTTCGAGCTCTTCACCGATCAATAGATACCGCAATTAAGTTCGGGGTAGAAGTAGGTGCAAACATTGTTATGTCAGACTATAGTCATGCCGAGCGAGTCGCGCGTATTATTGATACATATGGAGATTCCGTCTCTATACGCATATTGAACGATTTAGATGCAGGCGATACATCGTATCTAGCTATCTATAAATTTCTCGCCGAACTTCAAGCAGAGCCGATTGAGCTTACTGTCGAGGCCGGTACTTCAAACTCGAGGGTAAAGTACCGCCTTCCTGATGGATCGGAAATATATTTTAAGCAAATTAGGCGAACGACCTTACCAGAAACCTGTGGAGACTGTAGTCTCAACAATGAGAATGATTGCAATGAAGGGTATTACGGCTTGCGGATGTATGTCGATACACAAGGGCAATACAAAATAGGCGTATGTATCCAACGCATGGATCTGACGACAAACATTGATGACTTTCTCAATAGTTCGGTACCCGAGGAGATTCTTGACTTTAGAGAAAGCGAGTATAATCAGCTGGTAGAATACTATGCAGACAGACCCAAGGAGGATGCGTGTTAAAGGACGCCACTGAGTACGAGGCTAAACTACTGAATATTTCTGTGGATAATATAGTAGAAAAACTGACGAAAATCGGAGCGAAAAAAGAAAGTAGCTGCCTCTTTCGGCGGTATGTACTGGACACTATCCCGGTTTCGACTAATCGATGGGTTCGTTTGCGCAGTGATGGCCTGAAGACAACGCTTACGGTGAAAGAAATACATAATAATAACATTGATGGAACCGACGAGTGGGAGGTTGAGGTTTCAGATATTGATACCTGCCTAACTATACTCGAAAAAATAGGCATTCGTCCGCGTGGATATCAGGAAAACACAAGAATCCTGTATACCTTAGGCCGTACAGAAATTGCCATTGATCAATGGCCTGGTCTTGAGCCATACATTGAGATCGAGGGACCGAGTAAGCAAGATGTAGTTATAACTGCACAAAAACTAGGCTACTCAGAGAATGAGCTAGATGCACGAAATACAGAACATCTTTACGCTGACATAGGTATTGATATAAAGAATATAAAAGAGCTAAAGTTCGATGAGGATATTACTCATCTAGCTAAGAGCTGACGTCAACGAAGAAGACAACGGTAACTGGCCTACAAGGAGGTGTCATATAATGAGAACACTGTCTGTTGGATGTGATGCATCGGGTAAATCGACTTTTGTTCAAGCTGTGCACGAAATGTATGGTGATAGTGCAGTAGAGTCAACTTCTACGAATCGATCTCGCACGTTTAAGCAGGCAAACCTTAGTACACCTATTGACAGTTCGTATATCGATGAACGCGAACAGATTTACTTAGAGCTTACCAGCGATGTCATGAGTAAAATTAAAAATTCTAAGGATGTGTCGTACATTGGTACGGACGCGTCTCTTGTGACTCGCTTGTCACATGATGCAATGCGCCTTTGTATTGGCGAAGGGAATGTAGATTACGAAAGGATACTAAATCTTTGGCTTGAAGAAGAAAAAAACTTGGGTCTTTCGCCGCCAAATATAGTTGCACTGACATACGCACCCTTTGCTCTGATTGAATCAAGGATCCGCCAGCGTCAACAACAAGGGGATGAGCTTGAGAAATTCTGGGGATTTAACTCTCTATTTTTTCTAGAACAATATCAACAACATTGGTTGAATATGACTGAAGTTATAGGTAGAGCGGGTATAGTATGCTTGTGTTTTGATACGAGTATCGAGACTAGTGAGTCTATAATCAACAAGTATGCTGCCGTTCGTAAGCAGTTATAGTCTTTAGAATCAGTTAGAGCCAATCTTCTTCACTAGTGTAGTGTTTTTTCCAATCACCACACTATCCCCTACTCTCTTTCCAATGAGGTTTACTGCTACAGGTGTACTACGGCTAACCTGCCATATGCCATCTATTTTTTGACCTGCTGCACTTGTCCAGTCACCTGCTATCTTATAGCGGGTGTCATTTGCAAGCAATACGGTGTCGCCAATTCCTATACATCCTCGCTTCTTTTTGGGAGGAGTCAAAGTACTCATTCTAATCAGCACTCGTAGCTGCTGCAGCTCGGCAGAATACATTGCTTGCTTGTCGCGTACCGCCTCAAATGGAGAGTTATCGTGCCATGTTTCACTGCTCTGAGTGAACGCATCGCGAAAATCCTCACCAAGCTCGTGGATTAGCTGTTCAAGTTCTAAAATGCGTTGCTCAGCAGATATGCGATCTTCTGGTAGTAGATATACTTCATTCATAAAGAAAACTTGACCCCACCTTTTCTGTAAATCCTGTTGTGTGTAGATTTACTACTTCGAGCGTTTCTCGATGATCTCTTGCGCGACGTTTGGTGGTACTTCTTCGTAGTGCGCGAGCTCCATAGTAGAAGCGGCACGACCCTGTGACATCGAGCGGATGTCGCCAGTGTAGCCAAACATGTTTGCAAGTGGTACGACTGCTTTGA
>JBASZO010000024.1:0-59175 GCA_049660945.1 Saccharimonas sp. (SeqCode) | reverse complement strand
GTGATGCGACAAACATTTACTACAATTGTCGGCAAGAGTGTCCGCAAGATTGCACAATTGCGCGGCGGGGGCTCTGCACTACCTGGACTATTCGCTGAAAAGATCGATCCTGACTTTATATCTCGTACGCTAGCGGACTTGCCACATGGTGTAGTGCTCGTCAGCGGCACGAATGGCAAGACAACCACAACAAAAATGGTCGTCGAGCTACTCGAAGGCCAAGGATTGCGCGTATTCACCAATCGCACCGGTAGTAATTTTACGCGCGGTGTGGCGGCAGCTTTACTCGGTGACATAGATATTCATGGCAAACTCGATGCCGACATAGCCGTACTCGAACTCGATGAGGCATACGCAGTACATTTCGTACGAGCCGTCGCGCCAAGCTACTGTCTATTGCTCAATGTGATGCGTGATCAGCTAGACCGTTTCGGCGAGATAGACTCGACCGCCAAGCTCCTCCATACCATAGCGCGTGGCACTACTAAAGGTATCGTCATCAACCGCGATGATCCACGACTCAACACATCCGCATTACTCGATTCGGTCGATGCACCAGTCCATAGCTATAGTGTTGCACCGTCGCTACGCAAACTCTTCCCTTCGGACGATTCCTTGCGCGATGCGAGCGCCAAAAAACAATCAACCGAGCTACGCACAGATGACACGATGCTCGCATCTATCGATGGTCAGCATGCAGTATTTCACTACGATAAACACAATCATCCTGTGAGTTTGCAGCTGAAAGGAATCTACAACATTCAAAACGCGGCGGGCGCCGTAGCAATCGTCCGTATGATACTAGGTGCAGCGCTCGACAACAAGCGCATGCTTGCTTCGCTTAGCAATGTCACGCCAGCATTTGGCCGCGGCGAGACAGTCACTGTAAGCGGCGCTCCGTGTGAAATCGTGCTCGTCAAAAACCCTAGCGGCTTTCGTCTGGGGCTAAAGAGCTTCCCACCTGAGGGTAGTGCCACCATGATCGCTATCAACGATCAGTACGCCGATGGTCGTGATATGAGTTGGCTGTGGGATGTCGAGTTTGACAGTCTACGCGATACGCATGTAGACATGGTCTCAGGTATACGCGCCTACGACATGGCGCTGAGGCTCCAGTATGATGAAGTTGAGATGAGTGTGGTTGAGCCAGACATCGCTACCGCCCTACGACAGTTTGTCGATTCGCACGCCGGTGAACCTCTACGTATTTATTGTACGTATACGGCCATGCTCAACATCCGCAAAGAGCTCGCAAAACTGACAACTGTGGAGGTGATTCGATGAGTCTCGGTACCATAAATCTACTGCAACTGTATCCGCGTGACATGAACATTTACGGCGACTGGGGCAACACACTGGTGCTCAAAAAACGCCTCGAGTGGCACGGCTATAATGTCAACCTACTTGCATACAATCCTGGCGATACTTTCCCAAAAGACGTTGACCTAATCGTAGGTGGTGGTGGCCAAGATAGTGGCCAGTCGGTTATCGGTACCGACCTACTAAAGATCGGCGACCGACTAAAAGAACTTGCCGAAGCCGACGTGCCGATGCTAATGGTCTGCGGCCTTTATCAACAATTCGGCCACTTCTTCAAGACGCGTCAGGGCGAGATCATCCGTGGCATCGGGCTACTCGATGTAGAGACCATCGGTGGCGACGAGCGCCTAATCGGCAATATCGTCACTACAAACGACCAGTTTGGTCTGATTGTGGGGTACGAGAACCACAGCGGTCAAACAACACTAGGACAAAAAGCCATTCCTCTTGGTAAAGTGATCCGCGGCGCCGGCAACAACGGCCGGGATGAAACCGAAGGCGCTCGCTACCGCAATGTCATTGGTACTTACCTTCACGGATCAATCCTGCCAAAGAATCCCGCTATCGCTGATTGGCTCATCGAACGAGCAGTTGTACGAAAATTTGGCGACTTCCAGCCAACCGTGATCGAAGACCGCTTCGCCGCAGAAGCTCGCGACATCGCTCAACGTCGTCCTCGATAAACCCGCAAATACCTAGGCTACTTTTGAAGCAGCTGCAAGTCAGCGACAACTTGCGCACCATGCCCAAGCGGCGTCACACGACCATACACTTTGACTACTTGCCCTTGAGGATCAATGATGAACGTCTTGCGCTGAATACCGAGCTTGCCAAACATCTTTGGGCCCCAGGCGCCATATGCTTCAATCGTCTTCATAGCTGGGTCGGACAGTAACGTAAAGTTCAGCTCGTGTTTCTTAGTAAACGTATCGTGACTCTCACTGTCATCTGCACTCACTCCTATTACCTCGGCACCAAGGGCGGCTACATCGTCACGTGCGTCACGTAAGCTACATGCCTCTACTGTGCAACCAGGGGTATCGTCTTTTGGATAAAAATACAGCACGATCCATTTGCCACGGTACTGTTCGAGAGTATGTGTAGCGCCCTCGCTGTCTTTTAGCGAGAATGATGGTGCAGGGTAGGGTGTAGGTTGCATAGTCATATAATCCATTATACGTCAGTGTTTGTTCAGTTTCAGTAGCGTATAATAGATAAACAGTGCCAAAAGCAGTAAAAGCTATCTCTTCACGAATTCTCGCGCTCGATTTGATGCGCGGGTGGTTTTTGATTGCGATTCTACTCGACCATTTGCAGTACTTCCCAAACGGACTCGATATCCTAACCGGTAGAGGACAGCTCTATGTATCTGCCGCTGAGGGGTTCTTTCTGATATCAGGTATCGTCCTCGGTATTGTGCGAGGCCGCAAACTCCTTGACAAGCCGTTTCGTGTTGCAGCGACCCTACTCCTTAAGCGTGGAGTTCAGCTATACATCACTGCGGTACTACTGTTCTTTATTTTTACCTTCATGGGCTGGCTATTCATAGATAATCCCGGCATCAAGCCAGGTATTCGCCCAATAGATCAGAACTTTTGGGAAATCATACATGGTGCATTCACACTGAACTATATCTATGGCTGGGCAGACTACCTGCGACTATATGCAGTATTTTTGATAGCCAGTCCCCTTGTGATATGGCTGTTGCGTAAAAAGCTATGGTACGTTGCCCTAGTTGGCAGTGTGTACGTCTGGATGCTATTTGATAGCAGCACACTTGAAACCGACGAATTATCCCAAATATTTAGCTGGCAACTAATCTTCTTTGGCGGTATGATACTTGGCTACTACTTAGAACCTATCCGCGCATGGTGGCGCTCACTGCCGCTGCTACTGAAACGCACTATCGTAGTTAGTTCATTGGGCATAACCGCCATTACAGCGCTCGCAAACTACCTATTCATCGTTCATGGCGACCTAGTGTTTAGCCAACAATCTATCTTGTCAATCAAAGAGACGCTCGAACCATACCTGAGCAAAGAGCGACTACCAATCCCACGTATCCTTCTGTTCCTTGTATGGTTCACTGCGGGATTTTGGCTATTTCGCCGTTTCGAGGATTGGATTGTGCAACAACTCGGTTGGCTGCTGTTGCCACTCGGCACACATTCGCTCTATGTCTATACAATCCAAGCGTTTGTCATCTATATTGCCCACCTATTCGTGCCTCAAGCAACAGCCTTTTGGCCACTTAACCTCGTACTTTCACTCGCATGCCTCGGCGTTGTTATTGTGGCCGTCCGCTACAAATTCCTGATGAAAATTATTCCGAACTAGAGAGCTGATACTCGGTAACATTCATCGATCCGTAGGCTCGATGCGACACCTCGATATACCGCGCAGGCAACGGCTGGTCTGGCGTACCGTAGTATACATAGGTAATCTTTTCATCCGTGAGGTCATCAGTACTTTTGACCTGATATTGACTTCCAGAGAATGGCGCATAGCCTCCACGTAGTGTATCCCACTCGCTCACAAAGTAGACTTGGCAGTGCGACAAATAATAACTAAGTTCGGTCATAACATATGGATCACTTGCAAGCAGCTTTTGTCCAGGCGCGCACTCTTCGAGGCTCATCGCTACTTGATTGACGGTTGGCGTCTGCATACGCTGAAAGTTAAAGTTGCCTACTAGTGCAAGCTGGATAGTGCCAATAAGGAGTGCTCCGTACACGGCAGTCGCAGCTAGTAGGCGAGTACGCGCACGAGCAGACGAGTGCAGCAGTGCCGCCATAGTTACTACACCGAGCAACATCACCAAACCTATCGCAACATGCGACAAATAGCGCTCTGTATACATAGATTTGCCGAGCGATACTAGCATTAGAAGCACAATAGGTACACCGATGTAGGCGACCAAGAGTGCAACCTCAGCACGCTTACCGCTCAACACCTGCCGTGCACGAGGAATGAGCCATATCAGTGCAGCAACTACAGCCACGACAACGAACGTCAGGACGACGGGAACGGCATACAGTGGTTGATACAGTGCATTAAACGTTGCAACCCCCAGTAACTGATCGAGATTCAAAGGCTGACCAATTGGCGCTAATGCACCGTTTGTCATTTGCTTTACAAAAGTTGGTAGCCAGGGCGCGAATAGCAACGCCGCGCCTGCATATGCGACAACGAATGGCCATAACTGCTTCTGTTGTTTGCGACGAACATGGACGTATACGAGCCAGACGACGTGAGCCATCCACAAGAAAGTGAGGTAATACAGCGTATAGGTACCTATCGCAACGAGTACGCCGTATACCACTAGCCATGTCCAACGCCTTTTCTGCGCTGATTGCCATGCACTGTAGAGCGCATAGGTTGCAGCCACACCTATAAGCGAAGCATCCGCATACATACGAACCTCAAACCCGTAGCGTAGCAGAAGTGGTGCAATCATGAGGGCAAGTACGCCACCAATAGCAAGTCTGGCACCAAACAGTTTACGCAGCAGTAGTCCACCGACACCAATAGCAAGTACCATGCTTAGGATACTGGATAGTCTCAATGACAACTCGCTCCAACCAAAAACTCCAGCCCATGCTTTAAGTAGTATGTAGTAAAGCGGTGGATGTGTATCGATAGAGGTGAGCCGTAGTAGTTCACCAAGTGACTGCTTGGCAAGTAGTATAGAGTAGGCTTCGTCAAACCATACACTCTGGCGCAAACCTACAGCGAGACTGATTATCCCGGCAGTTGCCATGGCACCAACGAGCACAAGCCAAAAAACTTTTGTGTCGTCTTTTCTATTCGATAGTTTGTTAAGAATTTTTGTTATCATATACCATCATAGTACAACAACCCTCTAGATTTATCGAGCTGACTAGGGTATAATAATCGAGAAATCACCTTTTCACACATTTCGGGGTGTGGCGCAGTTGATAGCGCGCGCGGTTTGGGACCGTGAGGTCGAAGGTTTGAGTCCTTTCACCCCGACCATAGAAAAAAGAGCACATGCCGTGCTCTTTTTTCTATGGTTACAGACGCATACTACTCCACGACTAAGCTATGTTTACGGTTGTACTGCCACTCAAAGATACGAGCGATGATAAAGAATATGAGCATAGAGATAAGCGTAATTGCTACAAGCTGGAATACTATCATGCCAGTCGAAGGCATACCTGCACCAGAGATCTGTGCAACAAGCGGTAATGTCAATGCCCAACCCAGTACGACTGCTACCGTACTAGTGAGAACTGTCACTCCTACTTCCTTATGATTCTTACTCAAACGGTTCTTACGAAGATATCTATAGACGGCACCTGTCAGGATGATAGTAATGACAAAGTCTACTACTCCTATCGCTACATTTGCAGCCGCCATATAGCTTGCCTCAGACGTAGACTCTAGTTGCTTATAAGCGGCCGTCTCGTATACTGGCTGTCCATCATCGGTCACAAAACGCTGACTCATATCGGTCAGCTGACGCGATACATCACGATGCGCTTGTGTTGGATAGACAATATAGCTGCCAACCAGTGCAATCACTACATTGATCACTAAAAGGAATGCCGTAATCTTTGTCCATAGCGGAAATCCTGCTTCGTGTGTCTTTACTGTCTTATTTTGAGTCATTGTGTGATTCCCTCCTCTTCTACTTGCTGTATTAATTTCATAATCTTTGGACGATATAGTGGAGCAATGTGGATGTGTATAAATGTGCCTAACACCGCCTCTCCCGCCTGCGTCAGTTCATAATATTTTCTCTTTGGGCCACTATTCGGCGACTGTTCCTCGGTAATACGAACTAGTTTCATGCCACTAAAACGTCGAAGCGCTCGATAAAGGCTCTGTTCTTTGACTTCGAATGCACCACCCGTTGCAACATCCATAAATTCCGTGATCTGTGCTGCATATTTTTTGCCATCGTAGATAGCAAGCAGTATCCAAAGCGTCAGCTGACCTTTCTTATAGACATCATCCCAATCCGCAACCATTCTTACTATTTCATCTCTGCTCATCTTCTCCTTAGTCCTATAGTATTATACCTGAAGTATAGTACTACCTACGCCTAGTGTCAATGAAAAGTAGATACAATTACGCTATTTGTTTTTCAAGTAGTTGCTCGTATAATTGACTATCATGACTGAGCGACCCCACTACCGAAGCGACAACCATCTCAAAAAACCAAAAGTCATTATAAACCTAGACCCCTCTGGGAGTTTAACCCCGCAAGAGCGATGGCAGCGCCAATACGCCTTTGAGGCACATACCAACATGGGACGAGCCGCACTCGGTTGTGGTACTGAGCAGTGGGGAGACGCCCCTTCTCTCAAGGAATATTCCGAAATCTTTCTGCCTGACGACTTCCCAGAACCAGAGTTCCCGCAAGACTAATAGAACTGCCCGAGCGTACGATGATGCGGCGACAGCCCGGGATCATTGCGCATATCCTGACTTAGTAGCCACAGCCCAACATCGATATCGGCACTTGAGCGATTTGGTAATTGCGTTTTTAGCATCTCACAGACCTGGATCGTCGCAGCTCGAATCTCGATTTCTGGAGCGCTCGCTGCCTCTATGTACTCACCCGCGTCGACTCGTTGTCCTAAACTTTGCGAATAGGTAATCACCCCGTAGTGCCGTAGAATCTGCGGCAAACGATAATCAGCAAACGCCGTCAGTTTATCACAATCTTTTATACGAAATTCAGGATATCGAGCGCTGAGCTGCGACAAGTCACCACCAAGTATTTGCGCCCGCTTAAGTACCCATACCCACCGACCATCGTATGTCGCACCGTCACGAAAACTCATCAGTTCAGTTGCGACATATTCAGCGAGTCGTGGCGCAGAGAAATCCACCGCCGCGAGCAGCTTCATTACCCGACCATCATACTTCTGCACGAGATGTCGCCCAGCTTCATTGAGGTTGCGCACCCGTTGTTGCAGGAGTGGTATCTCTACATCGTCAACCCCCGCGAAGAGTTCCCTAGCCTGGACCTCCGTCAGAGATGTCATAAATGCTGCATCGTCTACCGGCACTCCTCGTGCGATAGCCCGGTCAAAACAAGCAGCCAACGAATACCAGCCTCCTAGCTTCTGACCATCGCGCTCCACCGTCCATTTCTGTCCATCAAGGTCTCCCCAAAAGCAAAAGTTCACCACGGTCTCAAAAAAGACAATGTTCACATCGCGATCTAGCACACCTGTCGTTCCAAATGCCGTTTCGAGATCGTCTACTCCTTGCTGTAAACGCGCCTCGATAGTTCCGGCAAGCTCACCGAGGGCGTCGTCATGAATACTAACATCATGCGCCTGCGCCATAACAAATCGTGCACCCTCAAGCACGGAATCGGGTACCTTTAGGTGCGCAACATCCACTACGGTCGCACCGCCTCCTCAAGATGCATAATAGGATCATACCAGCCTTTTTCGAGTACAAATGATTGGATCTGCTTGTCGGCTCCAATCATGATACAAATACCGAGAATAACGAATGTCACCCCAACAATTCGCTGAAATACACCCCCCGGGCGACTCATCCACTTGATACGACTAACTAGACTACGTCCAAACACACCGACAAGGAATAGCACGATACCGAGCCCCAACACGTAGGCAAAAAGATTGAGCAGTCCAACCCCAAATGATGCCGGAAGCACTACGGCAACAATCAGAAGGTAGGTTGGGCTACAACTGTTGAATACAGGTCCAAGTGCTGCGCCCAACAAGATATCACGCAAATATTTATTTGGCGCATTTGTCTTGCCAAGCAACTGACTGGTTTTTGCCTGCAACCCCGTCCATGCCATCACCGACTCCCACAGTTGAGGAAATAGCGTGTTAACTCCGAACAGTACAACCACTCCACCAGCGATACTATTCCATACTACAGTAGGGACACCTAGAAGCGCCGTAGACGCCTTTAGTAACAATGTAAATACAATGATCGACGTCATAAGACTAAGGGTGATGATGAGTGGATGAATCACTGATCGTCGTACCGTACCATCGACACCTAGACTACTCCCGCCGATAATCACAGGAATAAGCGGCAAAAGACATGGGGCAAGTATAGTGAGTGCTCCGGCCGCGAAAGATACGAGAATCAGTTCCATCTACGGAATCAGCTTTTGCGCTACGGCGCTAAAGGTTGGTTCGTCGTAGGCCACAAAACTTGCTAGCTTGTTGCCGTCTCGATCTATCCGTACAAAAGTCGTCTGAACCGTTACCCCGTAGCGTTGTCGAAGTGCTTGGTTTGTGTCGTAATCAACTTTATATACTGTGACATCTTTTGGCAGTCCGTCATCATAAATACTTTTTTCTAGTGCACGACATTTTGGACACCAGGATGCATGAAAGAACAAGAGTATGGTCCCGTCAGTTTGGGAAACTTTCGATGCATCGTAGTCGACATACATGCCTTCTCTTGTGTTAGCTGGTGTTTGCGTAGGGGCCTCAACGGTTGCAGATGACTCACTTGGCTGCTCAACAGGAGGACGACTAGCACTCCGCGTCAGCGCTACATAGGTAATCACTCCTACGACAAGGGCAAGTAGAGGCACTGTGATCAAAAGTATTTTTTTGTTCATACTACTACTCATTATACGGGAAGTCCGCAACATTTTGGCCGCAACTGTATATCTGCTACCATAAGAGCAATGGAACGCACACAGAAACGCCTCGTCATCGCTAACACGTTTGGTTCGTTCGGGTATATATCCGTCTTATTTCAATGGCTTTGGACATTTTTGATTTTGGCATATCCCCTCTTGTCATCTCGCCCGGATTTTCTATTTCTTCCATCAAGCGAGCCAACGTTCACACATGACACGACACCAGCGCCAGCGTCGCCTTTTCTTGTTATCATCGCGATCGCAGCAACGATTGCAATTCTAGGGGTGACGGTTGTTGCCGTTGCGCGTTTGCCAAAAAACGTAGGCAAGAAAGGTGCAACACTTACTCGCAACACTACAGCTGCCGTACTACCTGCAATTACTCACCACAAAAAGCTCACAAAGAAAAAGCGCGTTCAGTTATCGTACCGCATAGTACTAGTTATAAAGCTCCTCCTTGTCACGCTACCACTTGTCGCGTTGCTCTTTGGTCAGCCACTTGAGAAAATTACACCTGAAGTCGTATGGGCAATGGCGTTCTTTTGTGCGGCGTGTTCGATAAGTTATTTTCTGGTACAACATCTGCTTGCACGATTCATGCGCATAAGTAACGAGAAGCTTTGGTAGTATGCTACGCCTACAACAAAGAAGAAAACGTTCACTAGTAAGTGTCGTTGTCGTTATCATCGCCATAGGAGCCTTGGGTACAGGCCTCTACTTACTGTCACTTGTTTTTGCCCCGACACTCGCCCCGCTCTTAGGCGCAAAACCACCTATCGATGCGACCACCCTACCCGCCCCAAAGTCAGCAGAGAACCGTATCGTCATCCCAAAAATTGGCGTAAACATTCACTATGCGCCTGGTGAAGCGTCACTCGACCGTGGTGCGCAGTGGCGATATCCTGAGCGAGGCAACCCTGCAACTGGCGGTAATTTCGTCCTCGCTGCGCATCGCCTGAGTATTCAGCCAACTCCTCAAGGAACGGTCGAAAAATCGCCTTTTTATCGCATCGATCAGCTCGCAATTAACGACCAAGTTCTCATCGACTACAACGGCAAACGCTATCTCTACGAAATCACGAAGATATTCGATGCAAAGCCCACTCAAACAGAGATAGAAGGCCCGAGTGATACCGCTGTTCTCACCCTGTATACTTGTACACTTGGTGGTGCTTCAGACGGAAGAGTCGTACTACTTGCAACACCCCGCGGAGAGGTTAAAACCTAACAAATAGATCCTCTGAAAAGAGGATCTATTTTTACTAGAATCTCGAAGCGCTATTTTGCGAATTCAACCGCCCTCGTCTCACGAATAACATTCACTTTTATAGTACCCGGGTACTGCATAGTACTCTCGATCTTGATTGCAATATCTCGCGCTAACTTGATCGCACTTAGGTCATCGATCGACTCTGGCCGAACAATTACCCGTACTTCACGACCTGCACTGATAGCATACGCCTTGTCGATTCCCTTGAATCCAGTCGCGATGTTTTCGAGATCGCGCATGCGTTCTGAGAAGTTCTCGGCAGAGATATTACGTGCACCGGGCCGGGCCGCGCTAATTGCGTCACACACACGCACAATCAACGCTTCTGGCGTCGTTGCGTCAATGTCATCGTGATGCGCTGCGATAGCGTGGACAATGTCATCACTCATGCCTGCTTTTTGCGCTAGCTCCGCACCGATGTGATGATGTTTACCTTCAACTTTATGCGTGACCGCCTTTCCAACATCGTGTAGCAATGTGGCAATTTTTGCCACTCTCGTGTTCGCGCCAATCTCTTCGGCAATCAGACCGGCCATATGCGCCATTTCGGTGCTATGCATCAACACATTTTGCCCATAACTAGTACGATACTTTAGCTCACCGAGCAAACGAAGCATTTCTTTTGGTATACCTGTGACACCAACTTCTCGAGCGGCATCTTCACCAGCGCGTACGACTTCTTTTTCAATTTGCTTCTCTGCTTTGGCAAACACCTCCTCGATACGACCTGGGTGGATGCGGCCATCTTTCATCAGCATTTCTAGCCCAATACGCGCCACTTGTCGACGAATTGGGTCAAAACTCGACAGCACTACCATTCCGGGAGTATCGTCTACCAGGAAGTCAACACCAGTCGCACGCTGCATCGCTTGGATGTTGCGTCCTTCTTTGCCAATAATACGACCCTTCATCTCGTCATCGGTCAACTTGACCGCAGTCACGGTACGTTCAGCAGTTACTTCGCTCGCCATCCGCTCCATTGCGCTCACGATCACTAGCTGCGCTCGCTCTTCCGCGTCATCAATCGCTTCCTTTTGCAGCTTAGCAACGAGCCCGGTCAGGTCATCCTTTATGTCGCGCTCGGTCATTTGCATCAATTTCTCGGCGGCGTCTTTCTTTTTTAGACCAGCGATCTTCTCGAGTTTCTCTTGCTGCTTAGTCCGAATATCACGAATCTCTCCCTTGAGGTCTTCGACTTCGTCTTCAGCTTTTCGTAGTTTCTCACTACGCGTGTCGAGTTCGTCGAGCTTTTTGTCGAGAGTTCGTTCGCGATCTGCCAATCGATCTTCGACTTTTTTTAGCTCACGCCTGCGCTCGTTTTCTATTTTCAGCGCTTCGTCTTTGGCTTTTAGCAATATGTCGCTCGCCTTCGTCTCGGCACGAGCAACGATCTTCTCGGCGTTATGCTTGCTATTCGTGGCGCGTTGCTTATCATACGCAAACTTTCCTGCGGCACCAGCAAACAGGCCTACGAGTGCGGCAATCACTCCTTCTATCATGTCAATTGTCCTTTCTTCTACCCGAACCAGGTTCCTAGGGAAACTGGATATGCTCTTTTTATCTATCGAGACCTGGAATGAAATCGGAAATAGATGTAATCAATGGTTAAAGCTATTCAAAGTGTTACTACGATAGTAACTATTTCATTGTACCCCGCCATTGCCTGTACCCGCAAGCTTATTTACGCGGTGTCGTCGTGTGGGCCTCGCGACCGTATTCTGGCAAGACGATCGTATCACTCTGTCCCGCCACGAGTCGTTGTAGACAGTCACTTCGCCAATCTTCACTCACCGATCCAACGATAGGAATAGCGTTTGTCGCCGCTAGCGTATCGAGCACTGTCATACCTATTCGTAGTCCAGTGAAACTACCCGGTCCGCGGAACACTCCGATACCTGTCACATCAGCAAATGTCATATCGTGCTCAGCTAAACGATCACGAAGATACATCAACATATCACGTGCCAGCTCACGTCCTGCTTGCCATTCATAGTCATATCGCGCATCGCCGTCAATAAGTGTCAGCTCTACCTGCATAGCTGCGCTATTCCACAACAATATCATTGCATCTCCTTTAGTAGCTCAGCGCCGCGACCCTCGGTTGCCGTTATCTGTATGGTCCGTGTTGACTCAGTGGGTGATTGGATAGCGATGTGAAGCGTGTGCGCAGGAAGGATATCCGCCACAACATCTGCCCATTCTACAACGGTAATTGTTTGTGCGTCATGCACTGTCTCTGCGAGTTCAGCTGCCATCATACCAGGGTCTGAAAGGCGATAAAAATCATAGTGCGCGAGACGCAAGTCACTCGGAAGATCGTAGACTCGACTAATAGTGAAAGTAGGGCTTTGCACTTCTTCCTCGACCCCTACTCCCATTGCGAGGCCTTTCGTAAAGGTCGTCTTGCCAGCACCAATGTCACCCACAAGTTCAATCACCTCGCCACCCGAGCAAAGCGCTCCAATCCGGCGACCAAACTCAATCATAGCCTCGACACTTGCTACCTCTGTTTTCATAGAGTTAATTATACCATAACTCTCTAGCACTTTTTTAGCTATTCAGGTATAGTAAGGCGTAAGCATTATGCGTATAAACAACGAAACGCTAGTAAAAATCCTTCTAAACGACAGTTTAGCAACGGAGGAACAGTTAGCGCCCCTACGCGAGGAGGCGACGCGTTCATCACGCACCCTCCAAGATCTTGTCATCGATGCTCACTTAGTGAGCGAGGAGGAACTGACGCGTGCCTTTGCGAAATATGCAGACATCCCTTTTATTATCATTGAGCCAAAAGATATCCCTACCGAAACACTCAACCGCATACCCAAGCGCATCGCACGCCAGTACAGTGCCGTCATCTTTCAGCTAGACGAGGACGGATTAGTCCATCTGGCAATGGACGACCCGGATGACATCCAGGCAACCAACTTCATCGAAAAAGAAGTAGGCACAAACCTAAAGGTATACATAGCTCCTCACCAAAATATTCTGGCATGTCTCGAAAATTATCGTGGCGATGTCAATGAGGAGCTCAACGAGGTCATCAATATTCAGCGCGAGGACGACGGAACAACTCAACAAGTATCAGAAGCTGACGTATCCGAAAACTCTCCAATTGCCCAAACAGTCAACTTACTCCTCGAGTACGCCATCCGCTCCCAGGCATCAGATATTCACATAGAGCCACGCGAAAACTACGTACAAGTACGCTACCGGGTTGACGGTATTCTCAAGGAAGTAAATCAGTTGCCGCGCAATGTGCTCGGTGCACTTGTCAGCCGAATCAAAATCCTTTCAAATCTCAAGATTGACGAACGACGAGTGCCTCAAGACGGACGATTCAAAGTAAAAGTAGCTGGTAAACAATATGCCCTCCGTGTTTCGACGCTCCCTATCGCTGATGGCGAAAAAGTTGTCATGCGTATTCTCGATGAATCCAACCAAGCAATCACGCTCGAACAACTCGGATACTGGGGTGCTTCTTTGGCCACGATCAACGATGCTATCGTACAGCCGAACGGCATGGTGCTCGTAACAGGCCCAACAGGAAGCGGTAAGTCTACCTCGCTCTTCTCGGCGTTATCAATGCTTAATAAACCTGACGTAAACATATCAACCATCGAAGACCCAGTTGAGTACAAAATACCTGGCGTCAACCAAACCCAAACTAATGCACAGGCGGGTATGACCTTTGCAAATGGCCTGCGTGCGCTCTTACGCCAAGACCCGAACATCATCATGGTAGGAGAGATTCGTGACGGCGAGACAGCCAATCTTGGCGTGCAAGCAGCGCTCACAGGACACTTGGTATTTAGTACGCTACACACCAACAACGCTGCGACGTGTTTACCACGTCTGCTCGATATGGGTATCGAGCCCTTCCTTATCGCCAGCACAGTCAAGGCTGTTGTCGGTCAGCGCCTTGTTCGTCGCCTCTGTATGACATGTCGGGTGCAATACACTCCGGACGAAGACGAGATCACCGAAATTACAAAACTATTCAACCTGCGCAAAGATCAAAAATTCGACTATATCCACTCACTCGAAGTACAAGCGAAAGAGCAAAAGGTTGGCGGTGATACTCCGCTTGGCACCGACACAAAAACGGTTGTTTCGCTTTGGAAGGCCAACCCTGAAGGCTGCGATGAATGTAGTCACACCGGCTATAAAGGTCGTATGGGCATTTACGAGGTGCTCGGCATTAGCAATACTATCCAGAAGCTTATCATGAGTGGAGCTACAAGCAACCAAATTCAAGATCAAGCTATAGAAGAAGGTATGACAACTATGCAAAGTGACGGACTTGTCAAAACACTTCGCGGCAACACCACATTAGAAGAAGTACTAAGGGTAACGAGGGAATAACCACTACTATGCCTACATTTACCTACGTCGCAACAAACAGTGATCACAACTCAGTCAATGGGACAATCGATGCCGATGACCGCCCAAGTGCTATTGCTGCACTACGCAAGCAGCATTTGTCTCCCATTAGTATTAATGAGAGCAACGGTAAAGGCGGCAAGCTTGGGTCATTTGACATTTTAGGAAGCAACAAAGTCAAAAGTGACGACCTGGTGATGTTTACCCGTCAACTAAGTGCAATGGTGAGCGCCGGCGTTCCTCTGCTCCGTGCCCTTAGCTCACAGAAAGAGCATACCGATAGCAAAGGCCTACAAAAAGTTCTCACTACCATTATTGCAGATATCGAAGGCGGTACTCCGCTTGCTGATGCGCTTGCCAAGCATCCAAACACATTTGGCGATGTCTACGTCAACATGGTTCGAGCGGGCGAAGCGGCCGGTATCCTCGATGACATCCTGAAACGTCTCGCCCTCCAGCAGGAAAAAAACGCTGCTATGCGCAAAAAAATCAAAAGCGCCATGACGTACCCGATGGTACTCGTTGTTATTACCATTGGCGCGTTCTTCGGCCTGATGATTTTCGTCATTCCACAGATCGGCAAGATCATCAAAGACCTTGGCGGTCCCGATGCGCAGCTACCTGCACTCACTCAAATCATGCTTGGTATCAGCGAGTTTCTCCTAAGCAAAGGAGTATTCCTCGTTCCCTTCATTGTCGGCGGCACCATCTTACTGCTTCGCTGGCTCAAAACCCCTGCCGGTAAAAAAGTCTTCCACACTCTCGTATTAAAAATACCTATGACACAACCAATCATTCAGAAAGTAGCGGTAGCGCGTTTCGCACGCACCTTCTCGGCACTTATGGGCGCTGGTGTTGCCGTGCTAGAATCACTTAGCGTAACCTCGCACGCCATTGGTAACGTCGTCTACGAAAAGGCGCTCCTAGATGCCGCCGAAGAAGTAAAAAACGGCAAGACACTTTCGAGCATCATCGAACAAAACCCACTCTTTCCTCCGATTGTCGCGCAGATGCTCTCAGTTGGTGAAGAAACAGGTCAAACCGATACGGTCCTGGTCAAGGTTGCTGATTTTTACGAGGAGGAAGTGGATGTTGCAATCGATGGCGTCAGCTCTATCATCGAGCCAGTCATGATCGTCTTCATGGGCGGCATGGTTGGTCTCATAGCCGCCAGTGTGATGGGTCCAATCGCCAACCTTGCGCAAAGTGTAAAGGGATAAGCTCCTAAAGGGTTGGTATTCATACCGCTCATGGTATACTAAAAAGTGGAACTCTCTAGTGGGCATCTATGTCAAAACTGTTTTATAAAGAAAAACCCATCATTGGACTTGATATTAGCCAAACCGGCGTGAAGGTCATGGCTATCGACCCAAAGCATTGGCTCGTACTTGGGTACGGGTCGCTTGACCTTGATCCTGCAAAAGTACAAGCGTCACTCGATAATGCCGAAGACACGTACCTCTCTGAGAGCATTACGACATTACTCCAGCAAAATATCGTTGGAACACTTAACTCTGATCACGTGGTAGTCGGACTCCCCACTGGGCGCACATTTTCTAGAACATTTACCCTACCAAACGCACAACTTGGGCATATTGGCGATGCAGTCGAAATTGAGGTCGATCAATACATCCCAATTCCCGTAGCATCACTGTACATTGACTACGAAATCATAGAAAAAAACAAAGAAAATGCGACGATAATCATGTCTGCGGTACCACGAGTGCTCGTCGATAATTGCCTATCTGCCGTCAAAAACGCAGGACTTACCCCAATTGCCGCAGAACCAAGTATCAATGCGGTTGCACGAGTGCTAGAAGCCGCAGAAGAAGGTCACCTCGTGACACTCATTGTAGATATTGGAGCCGCCAGCACAGACATTGCCGTTCTCGACAA
This sequence comes from Saccharimonas sp. (SeqCode), assembly GCA_049660945.1. Classification (GTDB taxonomy): domain Bacteria; phylum Patescibacteriota; class Saccharimonadia; order Saccharimonadales; family Saccharimonadaceae; genus Saccharimonas. The sequence goes on along the minus strand of JBASZO010000024.1, from coordinate 42,691 downwards.
AGGTGCGATTCGCGTTACTGGTGGTGTTAGTATTGGTGGTAATACGTTGACGCTCGATATTGCCAAAAAGATGAACATTGCCCTAGAAAATGCTCATCAGTACAAGGTATTAAATGGTCTTACTCCCGGCCCAAAACAAGCAAAAATCTCTGGCGCGCTCAAACCAAGCCTCGACCGTATTGCTGCCGAAATCCGCAAGGTGATTCGCTACTACAACGAGCGCCTTGTCGACGACCGCAAGATCGAGCAAGTACTCATCGTCGGCGGTGGCGCTAATGTCCCGGGTATAGGAGACTTCTTTACAAATGAGCTTGTCATGCCTGCACGCGTCGCAAGTCCGTGGCAAAAACTCAACTTTGGCAAACTTCCCGAACCAAATAAGCAATTCCGCCCCCGCTACATTACCGTCACTGGCCTGGCAAGCGTAGAGCCTGGAGGAGTGTGGAAATCATGATAAACCTCATGCCACCTCAGGAGCGCAAAGAGCTAGCTGCAGCGCGTACAAATACCCTCCTTCTTCGCTACGTTGCACTACTTGGTGCATTTATCGGCATACTTGTACTTGAGATTGGTGTTGTCTATGTTGTCATGAGCACCGACAAAGCCCGCAATGAAACAACCATTGCCGAGAATGTTGCGAAAACTGCAGAGTATGAACCAATTCGGCGACAAGCTGAGACTTTCCGCTCAAACCTCTCGACCGCTAAGTACATTCTGGATAAACGAATTCCTTACACCACCCTAATTCTCACGCTTGCAAATAACCTCCCCCAAGGATCTGCCGTAGACTCCCTAAGCCTCAATCCACAATCCTTTGGCACACCGACAACGATAAGCGTAAAAGCCACGACATACCAAAAGACAATTGAAGTAAAGACTGCTCTCCAGAACGTAAAGATCAACGATAAGCCTATGTTTACTGCCGTCAGCTTTTCTTCACTTACAGAAGCCGAGCAAGCAACCGATGCATACCGATATACTGCGACATTTGATGTCACTTATTCAAAGGCGGTACTCCAATGATAAAAGAAATTACCGCGATGAAGCTCCGTCTCATTCTAAGCGTAGCGCTATTACTCCTAGCTGGAATAGGTACTGGCGTATTTATGCTTGGCTTCAACCAAGTGTCGTCTTTTGCCAAAGAGGCTCAAGATACAGCGACAAAAGCGTCAGCGAGTAATAGCAGTCTTCAAGATTTAGTTGCAACCAAGAAGACCCTCGAGGACAATACCGACGCGATAGATCGAGCTGCTAAGCTCGTTGCGGAGAGCAAGCTCTATCTTTACCAAGACCAAATTATTACCGACATCAACCAGTACGCATCTGAGGCGGGTTTATCTGTCTCTGGAATTACTTTCAGCAGCCCAACAACAACGCCAACGAGTGGTGCAGCCACTTCTGCGACAACACCAAGCGCAGCAGCTCCTGGAGCAGATGCGACCGCTGGCGCCACTCCAAGCGGCATAAAGTCAGTCACCGCAACAGTAACTTTGCGTAATCCCACCCAGTACACTAATATCCTAACCTTTCTTAATCTCATAGAACAGAGTCTGTTCCGGATGCAAGTAAGCCAGATAAGCCTGTCGAAGTCAACACAGGAAGGTGGCGGTAGCGGAGTCACCAGTGATGCACTAACAATAGAGGTATACACCCGATAATGAACACGTCATCTCTTTCCGTATCACAGCTAACAGTCCCACTCTCTCGGTTTCTTCATCGATTCCATATTATCCTCTTTGCACTACTCGTTGTTGGTGGCTTGTCTGTTGCGACATTCATGCTCTATGGCGTCATCACAGAATCGAGCGCTACCGATCAACAAACCTCGTCTGCTAATTCATTTGACAAGACAACAATTCAGAAGATTGAAACGCTTCGCGACCCTAGCCAAGAGAGTGCACCACTACAACTCCCCGCAGGAAGGACGAACCCGTTCGAATAGCCTATGATACTCCTTGGCTCAACGCTCAATAATATACCGGTTATGGGTATTCAAACAGGCAGTGAACTCGCACGGACTGAGTCACCAGTTATCGATCCTGCACTCCTCACTATTGTCGCCTACAAGCTTCATGGTCACTTACTCGACCATGATAGTACACTCTTAACCGTGGCAGACATTCGTGAGATTAGTGACATCGGCGTTATTGTTGACTCAAGTGATGAGTTTGTGGAACCGGAAGACATCGTAAAGATCCGCGAAGTCTATGATCAGCGCTTCCATCTAGTGGGGACGGCGGTTACAAACGAGCGCAGAGAAAAGCTCGGCAAAGTTATCGACTTTACCGTTGATACAGGTGGGTTTGTCATTCAGCAACTCACGGTCAAGCGCCCATTATTTCGCAGCCTCAACGATACCGAACTGCTCATTCACCGCTCTCAAATCATCGAGATCAATAACGATGGCATTGTCGTCCATAGCGAAGCAAAAGCACCCGAGCCCGAGCTACACGAAGTGGTTGGTAGTTATGTCAATCCGTTTCGCAAAGCCAAGACACCCGCACCAGAGTCTATAAAGACCGATCGTCACTAGATAACGCCGACTTAATAGCATCATAGCTAAATCCCTGTCGAGCAAGGTATTGTATAAACTTCTGTTCGTCAGGATATTTGGCGCGCTTCTTACCTACTATCTTCTGTAGCTCTTTTTCGTCTGAGCGCGTCGAATCCTCGAGCACGGCCACCACGATACTCGAGACAACCCCTTTAGCGGCAAGTTCCGCTTGCAGCTTGCGTCGACTTGTTCCTTTACGAAGGTTGCGATTCTCTACCCACCAGCGTGCAAACTTCTCGTCGTTTATATAGTCTTTCTCGACAAGTCGGTCATATACTCTTGTAGCGATCGTTTGGCTCACCCCGGCCCGTTCTTTCATCTCGCCGTCACGGCTTCTGTACTTTGTGGCACGTGTCTTGCGCCACAAATAGTCACGCATTTCTCGTGAGCTATGGGGTCGCAGCATGCAGTACTCGAGAGATTTCGTATACAACTTGCCGTATGCACTTTCATTCTCCAGCTCGGCAAGCGCCGATTCGTCATAGTCTTTCCCTACCCGTACACCAAGCTCGGCCAGCTGAAATATGTCGAGACTAAACCGGTACTTGCCGTCGACCGACACATTCACCCGATCGGGATTACGTGCCTGTGCTGAGATGCCGGTGATTTTCACAGCAAATTCAAACGCTCTACTAATATTTGGAAGTACCCGGTGCCATGATGGGCGAGGTTATACGCCCCTGGAGAGTTGGTCATATCGGTGAATTGGCCGATACTTACCCACCTACTGTCTTCGACTTCGCCATCGTCAAACCTTGGAGCGAAGCTGTCGTCTACCTCGTATAAGTATACCGTCGCGATAACGTTGCTAACGTTAGTCTTACGAAGACGAAACGCAAACTCTAGTCTACTTACATCAACATTTAGTCCGACTTCTTCCTTCGCCTCGCGACAGACCGTTTGTAGGTCGGTCTCGCCTTCATCAATATGGCCAGCTACAGAAATATCGAGCATACCAGGATGAGACTTCTTGGAAAGAGAGCGCTGCTGTAGCAAGATTTCGATACCGTTCTCACCTCGACGGCGCCATATCCACACATGCACCGTCCCCATGAGATAGTCTTTGCGAGTACCGAAGTCTATTCGTTCAAAGGAAATGCCCTCAGCTGCAATCCCACTTGGCAGAAAAGCCTGTTCTTTTGCCATTAAACGTCCTCGGCAGCTACCTTTTCGCGGACTTTGCCGTCAATTTCGGTCAATACTTCAGGGTTTTCCTTTAGGTATTTCTTTGTCGCTTCACGGCCTTGGCCAATCTTGGCATCGGCATAGTCAAACCATGCACCAGCCTTGCCGACCACTTCGTGCTGCACCGCAAGGTCGAGCACGTCACCAGTCTTTGAGATACCTTCGTTGTACATGATGTCAAATTCGGCAGTACGGAATGGTGCAGCAATCTTGTTCTTGACCACCTTTACCTTTGTACGGTTACCGATGATCGCTTCGCCATCTTTGATCTGTCCCGTGCGACGAATATCCATACGTACGCTGGCATAGAACTTCAGTGCATTACCGCCGGTTGTCGTCTCTGGGTTGCCAAACATCACGCCGATCTTCATACGAATCTGGTTAATGAAGATGACCGTCGCCTTTGATTTATTGATAATGCCCGTCAGCTTGCGAAGTGCCTGGCTCATCAAGCGAGCTTGCAAGCCCATGTGACTATCGCCCATGTCACCATCGATCTCGGCCTGCGGCACGAGTGCAGCAACTGAGTCAATAACGATCAAATCCACCGCATTCGAACGGACAAGCGTCTCGACAATCTCAAGCGCTTGCTCACCGTTATCCGGCTGACTCACGAGTAGATTATCGGTATCAATACCAATCTTTTTGGCATACGCAGGATCCAGCGCATGCTCGGCATCGATAAATGCTGCGGTGCCGCCTTGCTTTTGGATTTCAGCAATTGCATGCAGTGTGAGTGTCGTCTTGCCAGAACTTTCAGGTCCATAAATCTCAATGATTCGGCCCTTTGGATAACCACCGCCTAGCGCGATATCGAGGCTAAGCGCACCACTCGGTAGCAACTCTACGTCAACTTTCTTTGCTTCGCCAAGCTTCATGATAGACCCATCGCCAAATTGCTTGGTGATTTGGTCCATAGCAAGCCCGAGCGCCTTTAGTTTTCCATCGTTGGCAACAGAAGTATCGGCCACTTGTTTGACATCAGATTTTTTTGCCATAGTTCCCCCTTGGTTTATATACTCTCATTATACCAGCCGCAGGTGCTATAATGGTAGGTATATGAAACGCGGGTTTACTGTTATCGAACTCTTTGTCGTTATCGTCGTACTATGCGTCGGCGGATGGCTTTATTTCAATGAGAAATCAACTGCCGATGCGACGCAGCGTGACTCTGCTCGCAAAGTCGCTATAAATGCTATGTACTACAACTTGGAGGAAGTATTCTTCCCAAAAAACAATTACTATCCACAAACGATCGATAGCAAAACACTTCGCGCTATGGATGCGGGATTATTCACCGATCCAACTGGTATCAAGCTTGGAGAAGCCGATAGTAACTATCGCTACGAACCAACCGGCTGTACAACAGACGGCAAATGCAGCGGATACACGCTACGCAGTAGCATGGAACGCGAAGCAGACTTCATAAAGAAGAGCCGAGAACGAAGTTAATCGTCGTTCGCTTCGACAGGGCGACCGTTTTTGAATGCTTCGACAGCGTTATTGAGCGTAGCTATATGTACCCGAGGATTTGCAACATAATCAAACCGATAGGTCGTTTCGTCACCCTCAGTGCTCAGGCGAATTGAACCATAATTTAAGATTATCTGCAGAGGACCGCGCTGCGTGAAGCTCGCATCCTCGATATTCATGAGACTTACTGTCTGTTCACGTTTAGAAAAAATACTTGTTTGGATTTCCTGAATAACACTCTCGTTCGTCAAAAAGAACCGATTGTTCAGATACACCCATATCGCTAAATACCCGCCAAGTAGGAATGCGACGATCAATAGCACGCCAATAAACATTGCCCAGCCCTGAGATGTCTCAGAGAAACCAGCGGACTCTGCTACTGCATCGTAATTCAGCATCGCTGAGAGCACGAGCGCCGAGATGATAGTCGTGAGCGCCACGGGTGCCCACATGCCTATACTGTGCCTAGGAACACTATTGATTACGTACTCATGATCACTAAGGTTGAGCCACGGATAGTGTTGTTTAGACTCTTCATGACGGCGACGTACTTCGTCAGATACCTGCACTGCAACTGGCTCCGCTGCGCGCGCAACATGTACAACCTGATGCGAAGACTGCTCTAGGGGTGCAGCATAAAGAGGTTTGCCATTTGCATCGTAAGCAACTGGCCGTTGGGTTGTTGGCTGTGTATCGTCTGCCATGGTCATCGCCCTTTCTGTTATACCATCTTGAATTATTCCGTCGACAATGCGATGTATACGATGCTCAATCTTCTTGAACAATGGTACCACCATACCTCTAGTATACGCTATTTTTCAGGGTGCGGCTTGCCTAGATGACGATATGCCCTGTGTGTCACCTGACGACCGCGCGGTGTGCGTTCGACAAATCCGATTTGAATCAGATATGGCTCATAGAAATCCTCGATCGTCGTCATCTCGTCACCAGTTAGTGCTGCAATTGTATTCAAGCCTACTGGTCGATTGCCGTAGTGTTCGATTACCGTACTGAGTAGATTTCGGTCTGCCGGGTCAAGCCCTAGCTCATCAATCTCTAGCATCTCAAGTGCACCATGAGTCATACGAGAGTCAATGATGCCGTCACCATTTACATCCGCGAAGTCACGTACCCGTTTAAACAAGCGGTTGGCGATACGTGGTGTCAGACGCGCACGCGTCGCAAGCAGTCCCGCCGACTCATCATCCATCTGCGACTCGAGGATCCGCGATGACCGTTTGATGATCTGCCCGATTTCTTCGGGAGTATAAAATTCCAGTCGGTAGATGTGTCCGAATCGATCACGCAGCGGTGCCGCCAAACTACCAGTCCGAGTCGTCGCACCGATCACCGTGAACTTTGGCAGATCCAAACGAATACTGCGCGCTGCTGGTCCTTTACCAATGACGATATCGAGCTTGAAATCTTCCATAGCACTATAGAGCACCTCTTCGACCGCGCGGCTGAGGCGGTGAATTTCGTCGATGAAGAGGATATCACCATCCTGCAGGTTCGTCAGAATACTCGCGAGATCCCCTGCCCGCTCAATCGCTGGGCCACTAGTGACACGGAGTCCTACGCCCATTTCGTTGGCAATCACACTCGCCATCGTCGTTTTACCGAGGCCTGGCGGACCATACAGTAATACATGATCGATTGGCTCGCCGCGCTTCTTAGCCGCTTCGATCGCAAGCTTCAAGTTCTTTTTGAGTCGTTCCTGGCCGATATACTCATCGAACGATTGAGGCCGTAGTGTAATCTCAATAATCTGCTCGTCATTGTCGTCATCATGAATACTCGTGTCAACGATTCGTTCGATCGCCATAGACTAGCCTTTCAGTGCCTCGCGCACGCGCTGACTTGTCGGCAGGGAAGTGTCGATACCTTCAAGCGCTTTGGTGGCATCAGCCAAACTGTAGCCGAGGGCGATGAGGGCTTCGAGGGCTTCGTCGCTCGTGTTCAGCTCGGTCTGTACTACTCCTTGCTTGCGATAAACGATCGGCATACCGACTTTATCGCTAAGGTCTACGACTACTCGCTCGGCAGTTTTCTTGCCCACGCCGCTCGCCTTTGCCAGGTACACGCTATCGGCATTTGCTATGGCATTGCGTACATTCTCTGCCTCATCTAAGCTCAAAATAGCGAGCGCAGCCTTTGGTCCCACACCTTGTACGGTAATCAACATTTCAAACAGTTTCTTACCCGCCAGGCTTGAAAAGCCAAATAACTCTTGGCTCTGCTCGCGAATATGATGGTACGTATAGAATTTTACCTGCTGGTCTAGCACCACAGCATCATAATCCCCACTCGCGACGTTGATTTCATAGCCAACGCCCGACACATCGACGATTACTGCCCCTCCAAATTTTTCGGCCACTGTTCCGACAATGTGTGCAATCATATATCTATTGTACCACTACGGACGTAGCGGAAGAGTAGAGCCAGATCCTGAGCCAGTACCAGAGCCCGACCCCGTACCACCGCCTGTTGCTTCACAGTTTTCAGTGTCAGTTGAATGCTTCGTGCTGTCAAAGTCTGATTTGTTGATCGTAATTACCTTGCCTGTCGATTTCTCGCATACTTGCATAGTCGGCGGCTTACAGTTCGCCGTATCTTTTGAATGCTTGGATTCATCAAAGGTTGTTTCATCAATCGAGACTACCTTTCCTGTCGCTAATTCACACACGTCAATCATGATAGGCTCTGCAGTACAGCTATTCGTCGGTAGCGCACCAGCCATGAAATACTCACTGTAGGTGTTAGGACCGGCTTTCTCCGCTAGACCACCATTACCTTTACAGACGTTTCGCTGGACGATTGTTCCAGGAATAGGGAACTGAGTGTTGGCTTTGCCTGTCAGAATCTTACTCATCGTATTGCGCCATATCGGTCCTGCCATATCGCTACCACCACTTTTCATGGCTGTATTGTCGTTATTGCCGACCCACACACCCACGACGTACTGCGGATTGTAGCCAATGGTCCATGCGTCACGGCTATCATTTGTCGTACCTGTCTTTACTGCCAGCGTACGACCGCTCACTGTCAACGATCCGCCAAATATCGGTGCACGTGCAGTGTTATCACTGAGGATGCTCGAGATCAGAAATGCGCCTTCTTTGTTGATCGCTTGCTTGCCTTTATGGCTCGCGGTAAAGGTCTTTTTGCCAAACTTGTCGCTAATCTCAAGTACTTTTAGTAAGTCATACTGTTGACCTTGGTTGGCAAACGCTGCATACGCGTGACTCATCTCCATGAGCGGCACCTCTGCGGAACCGAGCGCCAGAGATAGTCCGTAGTTCTTTTCCTTATCAATCGTTGTAATACCGAGGTTCTTTGCTGCAGCGATTGACTTTTCGATTCCGTATTCGCGCATCAATTCTACACTCGGAATGTTAAGCGACTGACTGATCGCGCTACGCAGCGTCACATCGCCTCTGAACTTTTTGTCGGCATCGAGCGGAATGTAGCCGCCACCAAAATCCGTTTTGACATCGTGCAGTATAGTCGCAGGCGTTGCTACACCATCTGCGAGTGCTGCGGCATAGTAAATAGATTTGAATGATGATCCTGGCTGGCGAGCCGTTGTCACCATATTTACTTTGCCCCACTGTTCGTTATCATAGTCGGCACTTCCTACAAGTGCACGAATTTCGCCCGTCGTTGGATCGATGACGATACCACTCGCGTTCGACCCGCCCATAGCATTAATATGCGGCATGCCTGCGGCAACGCTATCAACCAATGCTTGCTGTGCGGTTAGATCTAACGTTGTTTTGATCTGAAACCCAGAACGCATGACCGTTTCATAACCATATTTTTCACTCAATTCGTTTATGACCATCTCCACAAAATGCGGCGCAATTGAACCTTGCGTGCTACCGTCAGAAGCATAGGTAAGCTGCGTTGCAAGTGCAGCTTCTTTCTGCTCCTCAGAAATATAGCCATTTGCCACCATACGCGTCAGCACAGTCGTTTGACGTTGCTTGGCGTACTCGACATTACCCGTAATAGGTGAGTACGCATTTGGTGCCGGCAGCAAGCCCACGAGCATTGCACTCTCGGGGAGCGTCAGATCTTTTGGTGCTTTGCCATAGTACACACGCGCCGCCTCTTCAATTCCAAAGGCATTTTCGCCGAAGTATACAGAGTTAAGGTACATTTCGAGAATCTGATCTTTGGAATAATTCTGCTCTACCGCCACAGCCATAAACAGTTCTTGGTACTTACGAAGATAACTATGGTCGTCAGAGAGTAGGGTATTTTTGACAAGCTGTTGCGTCAAGGTAGAGCCACCGCCAACCCGCGTAAAGAGTGCGCGAAAGATACTGAGAACGTTAAATCCCCCATGTTTGTAGAAATCTTTGTCTTCACTAGCGATGAGGGCATTTTTCATATCCGTAGATATACTGTCGAGCTTCACGAGCTCACGTCGCTCCGCTCGGCCTACGCTATAGAATGCTTTGCCGTTAACATCGGTCAGTGCAAGACCAGTATTGTTACGATTCATCAGACGCTCAGGGTCTTTGATATCATTTGCCAACAACAAATAGGTAATAAGTGGCGTCAAGATTAAAAAGGCAAGGATTGGTGCCGCAATGATCAGTATTTTTTTCTTACGCGAAAGGTTCCAAAACCAGGCAAACCGACCGGCTTTTTTGGTTGGTTTTCTCTTTTTAGGTGCCGTGCGTGCTAGATTTGCGTATCTGCCCATGCGCGCCGGCTGCTTATGTCGAGACATATATATATTATACCACCGAATGGTCGCCAAGTGCATAGGCACACATGATTGCGGCCGCGAGCGCGTCGGCGCAGTCGTCAGGCTTCGGCACCTCTGTCAGTCCCAGCTGCAAGCGTACCATCTCTTGGATTTGCTTTTTGTCAGCCTTGCCGTATCCTGTGAGTGTCTGCTTGATTTGCTGTGGCGTGTACTCCTCTATCCGGAGGTTCGCCTGTCGCGCCGTAAGCATAGCTACACCACGTGCTTGAGCAACACTCATAGCAGTTGTGACATTTTGATTAAAGAATAGCCGCTCTATCGCCATTACGGACGGCTTAGTCTCGGCAATGATCTCCGTGAGGCCGTCATAGATTTCAAGCAGGCGATCGGGCAGGGGAGTGTGCGCCGGTGTCGTGATGACACCACCTGTCACCATTTTGACCTTGGTTCCCTTCACCTCCACTACCCCAAATCCCAAGATACCAGTGCCTGGGTCGATACCAATGACTCTCATTTTGGTGCCGGTTCTTGCCGCAATTGCGCCAGGTTTGCATGTGCTATAACTGGAAATGATGATGGGGTATCGATAGGCATGCCAATGAGCGGCAGCTCTTGCTCTGCCTCCATCACACATTGCCCTATCGCCTGACTTGTGCGCTCCAGAAACTCACTCCAATCTGGACAGCCTCGTTCGCGCCACAGCCTGATCGTAAACTCGTAAAACACTGGGTACTCGTACCCCATGTTGGCGATATCAGCATAATGCAATATAACCTCTTCTAGCGTGGTGCGCTGGACATGCTTTCGGGTAGCAAGTATAGCTCGTTCAACTACTTCTATGTCTTCGCCAAGCGACTGCCCTACTTCACGATTCGCCAAGTATACAGCATAATGCTCTTTACTCTCGAACTCGTCTGCACGCGGATCGCTATAGCCGGCATCGTGCCATGCGGCCGCAACTAGTAACAGATTTTGATCAATATGTACACTCAGTACACCCATAGCACGAATAATCCGTTTGACATCTTGCATCACCTGCTCGGCATGCGACCATCCATGGTACGACAAGTCTCCATAGAATGGCTCTGCGGAATCAACCAAACGCCGAATATGATGCGATATGCTCATATAGTTAATTATATGCTACTTTTGCCACCAGCGTAACCGCAACCAAAGTGACCGAGCCGCGTTGCCGATCTCATGTCGCCATTCCCATACCGCATATGCAGCCGCAACTGCCGCGACACCAGCGAGTGTCCACATGCCAGCAGCATTGCCCGCGTGCTCTGTGACTGGCACGACTGGATACTCTGCTCCCTTCACTTCGCTACCCGCTTGCGCCTTGCGACACCGATTTGTCTCGGGGTTACGCTCATAGCCATCATTGCAGGGTATGAGATCGGCCACCTCGCTTGCTATCGAACGGCAGCGGCTCGTCTCGGGATTGCGAACTTGACCTTCTTTGCATGGTGTCAAACTAGACGTTGTAGCGCCCCCTGTCTTTCGACAACGATTTGTAAGCGGGTTCCGTTCGTATCCTTCTTCGCAGGTCGATAATGCATTGAGCGTATCCTCTAGGGTTCGACAACGGTTCGTCTCGGGGTTACGGTACTTACCGTCAGGGCATGGTACCTCTGCAGGAGGAGTAATGACGTTTTGTCCACCAGGCATCGGCGTACTCGACCACTGCCATGCGCCATCTTGTCCCATCGCATAGGAAAAGCCTTGTAGGCTACTACCTGCAGATTCGTAGCGCGTCACTGTACCATCGTATGAGGTGCCACTGAGTAGACCATATAAATCCTCGAGCCACACGTAACCCCCGCTGTTTGTGAGCGAAAGTGCCGCACCTACGTCATTGCGCGAAATTGTCAGATACTCACCTGCGCCAAGAATTCCAGATAATCGAATTGTGTTACTACTTGTACGTGATGATGAGCTACTATCAGTTCGAAGAACAATATCTTCAACGTCGGCGCCATTCGAGCTGGGATTATACAATTTTACGTAGTCACTACATAGCACCGACATATCAAACGGATCACAGTTACTCGAATATGGATAAACTTCGACAACCTTAATTCCAGGGTGGATTGGCGGCATGTATAGTCCATCGTCAAATAGAACGCTGTTCGTCATCGTATTGTCAGTGATTTCACTTGGCGCTACCGCATCCTGAAACGAGGTATTGTAGCTTGTGCTGCCAAATACACGCTTTCGCAATATATTTGAACCGCTCACGTCTACCTGTGAACTACGGTAGCTGGTGTGCACGAGCGATAAACCAGGCACCTTAACTGCATTTATCGGTTCCCTATCCCATCCAGCCAGATGATACGTAGAGCTCATACTTAGCAACCCAGAGGCCACCACTACATGTTTGCCAGGCTCTAACCATCCACTTCGACTCGACCGGTCAAACTGCAGTTCACGCAACGGGTTAGCAGAGTCGACAATTCGCCATTCAGCTACGTTTACAGGTACCGACCCTGAATTATATAGCTGCACTAGCTCAACATCACCAATACGGAATAATTTATTTGAAGCGCTAGCGGTTGGTGTTGTATCGGTCACCAGAGCTTTGTAGGCGGTAATGATCAGACTGCCATTTTTTGGTAGGTCGGTCGGCTGCATACTCATCGCCGACGCCCCAAGAACGCTACTAAAGCTTATCGCCACCGTCATAATCACCGCAAATACACCCTGCAGTATCGCCTGGATACGCTTCATGAAACCCTCCTGAAAAATAATTGAAACTTCCCTACATATACCGTATAGAAATACCCGCACGCAACCATAAGCATGCGGGTACTTACATTTCTACAACAAACTAATCGTCAAGCTCTACGGTAATATCTGCATTTGTATGTACATTCACAACATCATCGACATCATCAAGCGCATCAAGTACTTTCAGAAGCTTTCGTGCGGTCTCTGCGTCGTCAACTGGCACATCGTTATTGGCCACATACTGCAACTCTGCATCGGCGACTTCAAGCCCCGCCTCTACGATAGCAGCGCGAACCTTTGCAAGATCTTTCATATCGGTATAAACAACAATCTCACCGTCCTCTTCGCTCGCATCTTCTGCACCAGCATCGAGAATAGTCAACAAGGCATCTTCACCGCTCGCACTCACACGAATCACACCCTTGCGAGTAAACTGGAAGAGGACACTACCAGCATCTGCCATAGTGCCGCCATTCTTAGTCAGTGCTGTGCGTACTTCTGGGTAGGTTCGGTTTTTGTTATCGGTAGCTGTCTCGATGATAATCCCAACACCACCCGGACCGTAGCCTTCATACACAATCTCCTCGAGCGCTGCAGAGTTTTTGTCTGCGACACGATCAATAGCACGCTGTATATTGACAACGGGCATATTTGCCGCTTTTGCTTTTTCGATTGCCAGCGCAAGCGCAGAGTTCATGGAAGGATCGATGCCACCACGCGCAGCAATGGCAATTTGATTACCGATACGCGTAAAGATAGCTCCTCTTTTAGCATCATTCGCGCCCTTATCGCGTTTGATTTTGCTCCATTTACTGTGGCCTGACATATCCTTATATTGCCTTTCTGTTGTTGTCGTTCATTCCAACTTATTATAGCAGATTCAGACCTATTCGACAATGTTGGCCGAACGTAAACTGTACCCCGTACGCCACTTCATATACATACAGCCGGCCACAACAGCCGCTACATATAGCACAATTCCCCACCATGCCCACGCAACCTCACTCTGTGCCCATGGCAAGGTAGCACACCAGTACACGACTGTGATCATCGCCCCAAGAATCTGGTCTGCAACCCATCCAAGCCAGGATAGCTGCAGTATTCCCCCAATACCCGCGGTCGCAGTGAAAAACATGGTGATAGGAATAAATGGCAGCAGAAGAAGGTTTGCAAGTAATGCAACATTGCTAAACGTCCCAAACACCGCAATGATGATCGGTACAGTAGCAATCGTCGCGGCAGTAGTTTCTATAAGTATCTGTAGTGCAAGTGGCGGCTTTTTGTCGCCAAAGAAGTATGCTTGCATGAGTGGTGCGATGATCATCACGCCAGCAAAGGCGCAAAAGCTAAGGAGCCACCCTATATCACCCCATGCATAGCTGGGGTTCCAAAGTACGGTTAGCGCAGCCGCAAACCCTAGCAGTGTTACCGGATGAAACTTGCGCCCGAAATACCATGCCCACAAGCTTAGACCAGCCACAAGGCCTGCGCGAGTCATGCTGGGGCTCAATCCTGTCATACCGATGAACCCTATAATTAGAGTGCCGCTCACTACTGTCGCTAAGTATTTAGATACTTTGTCGAATAATCGACGTCCAATACGCACGAGAATCGTGAGGTTATAGCCACTCGCTACAACAATATGTGTGAGGCCAGCGACTTTTAGTGCTTCCTGTAAATCTGCCGACAATGCCGACTTTTGACCAAGCAGAAATCCAACCCCCAAACTTGCTCCAGGCTCCTCTACCGTCTTACGCACACTATCGGCAAACCCATCACGTACAGTCAGTGCGACATCACCAGGCTCTGACCGTACGATATGTTGCACCTTGCCGCTCACAAGACTAGCTGCAAAATTGCCGAAACCTTCAGACAAAAGCCCCTGCACCACTACAGTATCACTCCGCTTTGCACTCTCACCGCTGCGCGTCGTCACCCAGACTTGCCCCGGGTACTCTTGCTCACCAATCGAGACATTTCCAAGCTTCATCCTCGTCACTCCTTTTGGCGTCACGTCCACATCGTCCGCCACAACACCACGCAGTACCACTTGCTGTCCTATCACTGATTGGTAGGTAGCTAGCTGCCCCGTATCGACCGTTCCACGCGCTAATCCGAGGCATATTCCTCCATATAGTGCGACCATCAAGAGTACACGACGGTGTTTCCAGAGCGCCAGAGCTACACATACCATACCTACTGCCACTGCCAGCACAATCGGCACCCGCCACCAGTGTGCCAATATAATTCCAGCAATCACGCCGTAGCATACGGTCGTAAATATCCATGTGGGATGGATGCGTTTCATCAGCCAATACATGAACCGATGGTAGCACATCTTGACTACATCTGTTATAAAATGCTATAATCTCCGAGAAGTTGCAGTTATGGGTCCATAGCTCAGCCGGTTAGAGCACCTGCCTTTTAAGCAGGGTGTCGTGAGTTCAAGCCTCACTGGACCCTCCAAATAAAGAACACCCCTTGATTCATTCGAATCTTCGCTACCGGGGGTGTTTTTTATTTGAAGTGAATCACCGCGAACGATGCATAGACCTTATACACAATACCAGACAAGGTACATTGTCTTAGAGACCGCAGGCGATAAAGGAGTTACTCGAAGAAGTTATATTCGCAGGGGTAAAGCTCGCTGGTAGCGCAGTTTGGCTAGTCGTGATCACTCCCCAGCGTATAGCAGCACCCGTGAGACCCATATTCTCGGTGCCTGAGTTAGTGGTGCGATTGAACGTTGGAGGTGTAGCCCCAACCGATAATACAACAATGTAAATATATGTCCCACCTGTCAAACTGATAGGCGTAGACAAAGCCATGGTTTTAGAGCCAGGTGTGCCTGCCCATGTTGTAGTCTGGTCTGAAGTGACGCCCAGTTGAGCGCCTGCTGCACTGTACACGCCTACTAGGTTCTGTCCTGATGTCAGACCTGAACCGATGGTAGCAACCCGCATGACAATACTAGTGAGTGTGCAGTTCGCTGGAACATAGCACCGTATACTATACGTAGTACCGCTGGTGGGTGCTGATGTAGATGCACCTCCCGATTCAGTCGATGGTGCCGACCACAGCAAGTAACCAGCCTCTTGTGCGCTCGAAAGGCCGACTGCGGCATTATCTGCCACACCGACATTGGAACGAATAATTGTACTGGCACCATTATCTTCTAGCATAGCAACGGTCGGTGCTATGCCGCTGTCTTTTACGAGCTGATTACCGACTACCAAGTTATTACTCGTACCACCAGTAGAGTCGATGCGGATCAAGCTGCGGGTAGCGCTCGCGTTACCCGTTTCGAGTGCATTACCAATTATGACGTTATTGTTCGCATTGAACTCGAGATGAATCCCCGATACGGCGGTACTGCCTGCATTGCCGATACCCGTAAAGTAGTTACTAGAGACAACACAACGATTGCCGGCAATCCATACGCTATCGCCTGCAATACCGTCAAATGTAGAGCCGACGATTCTCGTACGGTTTGCATTCTGGATGCGAATCGCTATCACTCCATTACTGCCGCTCACAAAATTTGAGCTGATGATGTGGTTCAGTCCACATTGGTCATACAACATGATTGGGCTGCTACCTGTTGGATTAGTGCTGCCGCCGAGGTATTCAAAATCTGTCGCAACACACCAGTTCTCATCATTAGAAGTAATATTTAGTCCACCACCGAAACCAGCGCTAGAGCCGGCGTTATCGAATAAACATTGCATCACTCGGTTGTGGTGACCAAAGGCCCCGCCAGTTATAGGTCCGAGAACCAAGCCCCAGTTATAGCAACCTTTCATGTGCAGGCGTTCGAAACTACACTGCACTGCGCCATTTGCCAAAATGCCTCCGCCGGAAGTTTGGTTGGCATAATTACCGTCGATAGTAAAATCACTAAATCGAGCACCAACAATCCCCGTCCCCGGGCTGCCACCAGTAAAGCTTACCACATACCCATTCAGGCCATTCTTTGCCTTCAGGACTGTTGCCTCCCGACCACTACCTATAATGCTTATAGGAGCACTAATCGAGAGGCTGGTTCCGACAATTGCAATACCTGGTGGTAAAAATAATGGCTTATTAGCACTGATTGCTGCTGCAATAGCCGACTGCAGAGCCGAGGCGTCGTCGGTAGAGCCGTCGAAAACTACGCCATAATCCGTCGCTTGCACATACGTACCGGCGGACCATTTCATACCTAGTGGTTGCGTACTATCAGGTACCAGTTGTTGGCCAGTAGTGCCTACGCCTAGCCGATTGACTACACCAGCAGCCGAAGCGACAAGCAAGTCTCCTTTAGTGGTGACACTACTCGTACTGAGCTTGCCAGACAAGGCCGTCTGCGTTGCGTTAGAGACAGGCTTGTCCAGGTCACTCGTATTATCTACACTCCCGAGTCCAACGGCAGTCTTGTCTAAGGAGCGCCAACTTTTATCTCCTCGGAAGTATTGACTAGTAGTACCTGCCGTAAAGGCAGGTTCTTTACCTGCTAGGCCAGGAACGCTAGGGTTTGCTGCCGTACCACCCAAGTCGCCAGTTAGTTGAATGATACCTTTGATACTACCAGTGGCATCTGGCGCCCCGCCAGAAACCGTAGCGTCTACGTAAGCTTTGTTAGCAGCGTGGGAGTTAGCAGTCGGTGATGGTACGATAGGTGAGTTGGAGAATGCTTTGGTACCGGTGATTGTTTCATTGCCGGTAGCATGAACAACAGACGAATCACTTGCTGCACCGGCGTCAGCTAGAGAGGTACTCTTGAGTGACCCATCTGTATTGTGAGACACTACGAGAAAGTCATTGAGGATATCACCCCAAGTACCACTATCTTGCCCAGGCGTTGGTAAACGAGACATTGATTATTCGAGCTCTACCTTTCTTGAAACCACATAAATACGCATCACTTAGCGACTACTTATCAAGTATAGCAGCGCGACTTAAGATAGCACAAGCACAATGTTCATCCAAAGTTGATACATGAGATCACTTCGGTCGCAGAGTAGCAACGGGTGTATAATGAAAGTAACTTACCAGGAGGTAAATTATGATCGAATACAACCCTCACGCTGAAGTCACCATCACCGTTGACGAACGATACACTGTCGAGCAGCTCCACCGACTCATGTTAGAAGTAGAGGCAGCTGGACTCATCGAGTGTAGCGCCATGGGTGAACTCAATATGATCATGGGCAAGATAGCCCGAATGTACGAAGCAGCCTCGGTACTCGCTACGATCGAATCTCTCCCAGGCGTAGAAACAGTAGATCGCTCGACGATAGACTATAGTGTCCGATAGATCGACAGAATAGAAAGGAATAGGTATATGGATTTACAGCCAAAGAAAAGCCGCCAAGATATCATGACCGAGATCGCTCAGGAGCGCGCAGCTGCCGAGCATAGTATGCTTCATGACGTCGAGACACTCGAAGACGAATACGGCCTCACGTATGAACAGCTCGTCGATCTATACGGTGAAGGTGTCCTCGATATCGCCAACGATCGCTCAAAAAATGTTCAAAAATGGCTCACCCTCTGTGAGCTATTGCGTACCACCGACAAAGCGATGATCGCAATCGTAGGACTACGTCCAAATTACCCGAATCATGCCTGCGAACCGGCGCTCATCACACCCCGTGTCGACTCGGCGGTATGCACGTTCATCATCTCGGATCCGCGAAGCGCCTTCATCGAGATGACGCAGAGCGGGCCATCGATCTATGCATTCATAAATGCCGAGGGCTATCGACTGATTCAACGCCCAGGCCTCAGAGCCGTTCAGCCTACCTTTGACAATCTCGCTCAGCCACCGCAGCCGCTCCGTGAAGAAATAGTCGTCGGCACAAAGTATCCAAACTTCGTCGATACGCAGCTCGTCGACAATATGGACATGATCATCGCTGGCGATAGCTTCGACGAGATTCACCAGCAGCTTGTCGCGCAATATCGAAGTCGCGAGGCGTTCTCTGGCGACGATATCGAGTTCGATCCTGTGGTTATGCGACTACGAAACGCCGATGCTCATCGACGTCGCACAGCCCGAGCCAGCGCAACACAATCTCACGAAGATTAGTGCTTTTTGTCACTGTGACCACTATGGGGCTTTTTGTAAAATAATACCTCGGCAACAGCGAGTGATACACAGACAGTAATCACGATGTTTTGATACTTTGCGATCTCGAGCGCATATTGACGACTCGCTTCGTCGAGCACTACAGCGTTGCTAAATGCGGCATACGTCAGAAGTACGCCGAGTACTGCAAACACCAAGCTCCCTAGTACACTGCGGTAGTGGGATGAAACTTTATGCTGACGAACCATGACGAGCAGTGCAGGCAGTAGCGTCAGTGCCACGGCAACCACACTAGTAAGCGGGGGCTTTACAATTTCTAGCCCTGCTTGTGCGACAAGTGGCGTCAGACTGTCGGTCCACAAGTCTGCCATAAGTGCACCAGCAGCAAGCGTCAACGTCGGCACACCGAGACTCCGGCGACTGAGCCACGCTATAGCAAACAACACTGCAGAGTAAACCCCAAGTATGATCAAATAGGTCATGGTTATATTGTAGCACCTCTATCTGCATACTAAGGTATTAAACGGCAGGCATATAGCGTTGCTGTAAGTCTTTTTGGTAGTGATTCATTGGATCAATCTTGGCCAAAAATGCACGACGAATCAATTCTTTATCTTTACCAGCTACCTCGATAAAATGGAGTGCCGCAAGTTTGCCTTGCAAATATGCCAGATCCTTATTGAACGTCAGAATTGGACCCTCAGCCAGTTGCGTTGGAGTTCCGCGATACAACCTCATGACAAATTGATAGGCCTGTGTCTTTTCTCGTTCAATCAATTCATCTGTCACTTCCTGGCCCGGCGCCACCGTCATCAATACTCGAGCACGCCAATTTGTTTCAAAAGACTGTCGAAAATCAGCACCACGATATGCTGTGATAGCCGCAAGGTACCTACTGACATGCAAAGGCTTCCAGTCAGTAAATGATCCATCGATAGCAATTTCAGCCAAAGATGCAAAACCCTCTTCAAATGTAAGATAGTCGCTTGCTTCATTCCGATCAGCAGAGGAATACACTCCTGTTCCTAATATAGGCAGGTCGGTCTTGAGACCCTCTACCGCCCTGCCAGCATGTACGCCGTACTCATGGATAATCTTCGCAAACATATCATCCACCGAAGTAATCGCTTTGCGATTTGCACCAATCCGTACTGACATCGAGGGGGTATCCCAGGCAAGCTGTGTCGATCCAGGATGAATCATGATAGTAATCCCCGACAAGTTCTCAGGGTCACGCAGCTCATGTACTCGCTCAAATAGTACCTTCATATCGGCAACTGTAAATCCTGCCGCCAGTTCATCTTTAACACTACGCGGTACGATTACATCGTCCCAGTAGCACCGAATGGTCTGGTATACATCATCGAAATCCTCTTTCAGGACTTCTCGAAAGATAGTTAGTTTTGTCGCGATATCGCTTGGCAAACGCCCTTCTTGAGACTCGCCTACTCCTTTTAGCGTGACCACTTCACCGTCATCTAGTGGTATGTCAGCTCCATTTACGAATTCATCAAGAATTCTCTGCGCACTTGGGTGAAGATCCTTGCCATTAGCTTGAGTGATAATTTCACCAAGCACTTGTTGCGCAAGTCGTTCATTGGGACGACCATATAGCTCTTCATTCGCACACTGATACCGCTCAGCCGAACGAAAGAACTCCTCAGAATAAGGGCTCTCTTCGGCAAGCTCATTTAACCGTTTTGCTTCAAGCAACCAATACATTTCTGCCATACGGTAGCTAGCAGTATCCCAAATCGCGTCAGCAGCCAGAGAATCGTCCACGGTACGTGACTCGCTCAATATCCCATCTAACTGTGCAATGCCTCTATGTAGTAGATTTTCGTCGAGCTTTGGATAGTCCAGATGTGGATTTCGAATTTTTCCCGCAAGAAACAACCGTTCTTGCGTTTTCCGATATTCCGAGTCCCCAGAGAGTAATTCATACGACTGAAAGCCCATCTCTGGCGTAATGTCAGGTCGTAAACGTTCAGCTAAACCGATAGGGTGGTGGCTATATTCACTCATAGAGAGCAGCGTTTACGCGCCGATCTTATCTTTCTTGTGACCGCGCTTAGCATTGCGTTCGATGTATTCGATGATCGGCGTCGCGACATCGCGGCCAGTCACCTTTTCGATACCAAAGCCTGGGCTCGCGTTTACTTCGAGGATGAGTGGTCCGCGTGCGGAGCGCATCATATCGACACCGGCTATGTTGAGCCCCATCGCTTTGGCAGCTTTGATCGCCATTTTTCGCTCTTCTTCGGTTAGCTTGATACTCGTTCCTTCGCCACCTTTATGCAGGTTTGAACGGAAGTCATCGTCGAGACTCTGACGTTTCATACTAGCAACTACACGTCCACCAACTACAAGTACACGGATATCCGTACCGGCTGATTCTTTTACAAACTCCTGCAACAAGATATTCGTGCCATCGTCGTTCGATAGGTAAAATGCCTGAAGTACCGAGGTAGCCGCCTTTTTAGTCTCGGCAAGCACAACGCCATTGCCATGCGTACCACGAGCGAGCTTGATGATTACTGGGGTACCACCAATCTTCTCAAGCAAGTCATCAATATCGGTAGAATTACGGCTAAATACGGTCTTTGGAATTCCCACGCCAGCTTTGGCGAGCACCTGCATACTGCGTAGCTTGTCACGGCTGCGGTTGATCGCGATCGAGCTTGATACCGTATAAACACCTTGCATTTCCAGTTGGCGCACGATTGCCGTACCGTACTTTGTCATATAACTAGCAATACGAGGAATGATAACATCGTAGCCAGATAAGTCTTCTCCACGGTAGCTCACCGTTGGGTTACTCTTTTCGATACTAGCGTAACACTCGCGGTACTTTATAATCTTTACCTGATGGCCGCGCGCCTTGGCGACATCGCGCAAGCGTTTAGTCGAGTAGTTGCCGTTTCCGTTGCTTAGGATAGCGATTTTCATAACGCGATATCTCCTCGTTGGTTATCTTGATGATACTTTTCAAAAAATGCTTTGGGGTCTTTGCGCATTTCGTCGTCAAATAGTCTGGTGGGGTGTGGCTCGTTGGGCGGTCTCACGCTCGACTTCACCGAGACATCTACCAAAAACTTGTTGTTGAGTAGTTTACACCCTACAAGCACAGGGTACGCGTTTTGTGAGCGATCTGCAAGGGTGAAAGACCCGCGAATTTTGCGCCCCGCTAATACTATAGATAGCGATACACGGTAGCGGACCTGCGCTAATCCATTCGAGCTACGAATTAGATGAGCGCTATATAGTTTAGCCGAATGCTTTTTGCCCGAGTAGTAAAGTGAAGATTTGTCGAACAAGACAAAGTGAAGCACATTATCGTCATCCATCTCGAGCTCTGATGCCCAGATAGACGAGCTGTCCGCTCCTGTGTCGATCTTTACCGGAACATCGTGAATCCCCTCCGCAGGAAATGCAGCGGTAGCCGTACGCCCGATAATAGTCTTTGCTTTCGCTATCATAACCTTTCTATTTTAGCATAAAAGGCATGAAAAGTAAATAGGGTGCTGCCAGCGACTAAGTCACCGGCAGCACCCTTCGGCACTCATTCTTGCGGAAGTAGCCCTACTCCCTGCAAATACTTGCGCAAATCGATATATGCATCCAACTCTTCCTTTTCTGCGCGCGCAGAGGCGTTTTCCTGGGCAAGTAGCTCAAGCTTGCGTAGCCAAGCGACATGCGGCTCTGCATCATCCGCAATGTCCTCCATGGCGGCAACAAGTACCTGACGCGCAAGTACTCCTGCTTCACCGCTAGAGTGTCGAGACAATCTGTACAGCAGCTCGCAATTTCGCTTTTCCAGCCAAAACGCATCGATCAATGCCGGGCTAATAAGCTCTAGCGCTGCATACCTATTGTTTGCCTCATTGAGCTCACATTTGCCCGAGAACAGGATGTCGAGAAACAGCTTTCCTTCCCCAGACTGCACATCAACGACCCGACCCGCCTGTTGGAGCCGCAAGAATGGTCGCCTGTACTCATAGAAAGCAATGAGCAATAGTGTCGCAATCACACCCAGTATAAATGGCGCCATCAGTCCAACTACTAGCACAACCGGTGCATTCATATGACCAAAATAGATACCTGCAGCAATCAAACCAACAAGTGACACAACCGCAGGCACCATGTACGTCAGATTTCTTGTTCTTTCGTAAGACCTCTTGGCTTTCGGGATATTCGCGATCGCCGCGCGCTCTTCAGTAGTACCCTCGATCACCCAGTACGGCTGACCTTCGTAATAAATGAGCATGTCGCTTTCCTCTCGCCAGAGTGAATGAGACTTTATGTATAATATCATTAAACACAAGAAATAAAAGAGGGTAGCTCTACAGCAAGTATAGCAAGAATTATCAAGTTATGTTCGTGTAGTAAAATAGGTGTCGTTCATGACGACACCTTCTATCATTCACCCGTTCGGAAGTAGCCCTTCCTCTAGCAGCATGCGGCGTGTGCCAAGCGCCTCGGCGTGCTCAGCATTATCCCTACGTAGCCTCACTTCGTCATCTTCAACCTGCTGCTGCGCGCGTAGTGGCTCAATAAGCGGTTTGATATTGTCGAGGATCGCCCGGGCGCGGCGCTCAAGGGCAATTTGCAGCAACTCTTTTGTCTTGGCATACTCAGCGTTTTCGTAGCGTCGCAACAGCTCCCTGTTCAGCTCGCTGAGCCAGAACGCATCCACTAGACTTGCATCAACCTTATGGAAAACCGTCAATTGCCGCTGGAAGTCCAAGTGACGATCACCAACGAATAGTACGCGATTCATAAATGTCCACCCAAGTCCACTGTTTAGATTAAACGCGCGGTCCTCGGCGAGCAAACGCTTCTGAGGTGCATGGCTATCGTACACCACTAGAAAAACGATTGCTGCAAGTGCTGCCAAAAAGGCAGGCGCCAACATAACTGTTGTCATCAACAATGATACACCAGGAGCTCCATATAAAACAGCGTTAACAACACCAAACAAAAGACACCAGGCTATAGCTAAACCAAGCAACATGTATGGCACCCTGTCCTGTAGCTTCTTGCGACGAGGAGTATCTTTCAGAACCTTCAACTCATCCGAAGTAGACCTAGTAACCCAGAGCCATTCATGAATAACTGCAACGAGCATCTGCATTCCTCTCTATTGGTAACAGATTGCCTCATACTATACTATTGCCTGTCGGGAAAGTAAAATAGGATGTCCCCGTAGGACATCCTCTATTTCATGTGTCAGGCAGCGGCCATGGAGCAGATATACTGTTCGACACGACGCCTACCTGCCGCTTCTTGGTCAGCGGCTCGCACACTATCCTCTTCGCGTTGGGCAGCCTCGAGCGCCTGATAATACGCAATCCTTGGCTCGATAGCCACGATCACTTGCTGCGCTCGCTGTACGAGCAGACTTGTGTACTCGTCGCGTTCGACCTCTGTCCTTGCGTTCGAGAGCAGACGGAGTAACTCGACATTACCCGGGTGTACTAGAAACTGGTCAAGTACGGCAGGCTTGAGATCTTGGATCACTTCGCGCATGTGTTCGAGCAATAGTAAACGATCTCCCGAAAACAGCACCCGACGCATCAGTGTATTACCGACGTCTCCGTAGCCAAGTAGTCCTCGCCAACGAAGCTCGAACGCACGCGATTCTTTCTCCATCTTTTCGAGCATACGAGTAACTCTATCGGAAAAACGGATGGCAATCGTCATCAAAATCACAATCGGCACCACAAACGCTACAATGAGAACAACCAGGTGTATATAACTCTGATTGTCAAATCCAAATGGCGCCGTTAGTAGTGCGACGGTGATCATCCACGCAAACGCGCTAATGAAAAAGAATGCCGCGATTCGATTACTTCGCACGTCAGTCGAAAGCGTATGCATCTCGGCCTCGGTCGGCTTCACAAGCAAATAGGGGACAGGACTCACTCTATTGCGCTGTTTCATTTCCATGTACATCGTTCTCTTCCTCTCTATAGGGGTGAACGAAACACTTCATACGATACCATCCAATTAGATACCTATGCAAGCGGTAGCGTGATGGATGACTAGCTAAATATACCGCGTTTTTTGGCGCTATCGAATTGCTCGAGGAGCTCTCGTTGCTTCTTGGATAGCTTAGTTGGTGTGTCGACAACGATAGTTACAATATGTGCACCACGTGACTCACCGCGCATATGCGGGACACCATGGCCAGACAGCTTGAAATCAGTACCACTCTGCGTACCGGCAGGCACTTTCATAGTCACTACACCATCTACTGTTTCGACATCTATCTCGGTACCGAGAGCGGCATCTACCATGCCGATATGCTCTTCGCTAAGGATTAAGTCGCCCTCGCGGGTGAACTTCTTGTGCGCCTTGACACGGATATGCACATACAAGTCGCCTCGTGCACCACCGCCAATCGCTTCGCCACGCTCACGCAAGCGAATCGTTGCGCCATCATCGATGCCAGCAGGAACCTTGACTGTAATCGTCTGCGACTTACGCTCAACGCCTGTACCATGACACTTTGTACAGACAACTTCTGGCACTTTACCCTTGCCATGGCAAGTCTCACAGGTAACTGCTTGTTGGATTTGCCCAAACATCGTATTCATCAAACGCACTTGCTGCCCAGCCCCCTGACACGTAGGGCAGGTCTTGAGGCTATGCCCAGGCTCTACCGTACTGCCTTTACAGTGGCTACACTCGTCATCGAGTGTGAGATCAAGCGAAACCTCCTTGCCAAATACTGCTTCTTCAAACGTCAATGTTACACGCGTCTCGACGTCACGGCCGCGCTGTGGTCGACCGCCGCCCTGACTACCGCCAAAAAACTGACTAAAGATATCCCCGAAACCGCCTGCGCCATCAAAATCAAAGTGGACATTTTGACCATTGAAGTTGAAGCCTTCGAATGGACTACCGCCTCCTGCACCACCGCCCGAAGCGCCACCCACACCTGCATGGCCAAACTGGTCGTAGCGTTGACGTTTTTGCTGATCTTTAAGTACTTCGTAGGCTTCGTTTGCTTCCTTGAATTTTGTCTCGTCACCACCCTCTTTGTCAGGATGAAACTGTACGGCAGCCTTGCGAAACGCCTTTTTGATTTCATCGGCGCTAGCGCTCTTGGGTACACCTAGGACTTCATAGTAATCTCGTTTGCTCATTACTACCTATTTTAGCACTTGAGGTATTAGAGTGCTAGTATTTTGGATGATTTTGTCGACAGCGTACAATAGAACTATGGAACAACACGCCCCGCTCATCGTTCTGATAGGCCCCTCTGGCTCTGGCAAAAGTACGCACCTGCGTGAATTAGCACTTCGTTACTCATTTATACTACTCCCTACCGAAACGGATCGACCACAGCGAGACGCTGAAGATACCGTCACTCACACATTTATTTCCACTGATGAAATTATGCAAAAGATAGATTCTGGACAGTATCTTGGTCACGGTAGTATGCACGGATATCACTACGGACTACCGCCCATTCCTGAGACAGTGCTTCCGGTTGTTGTGCCCCTACGTGCACCGTTTATACCAGCAGTGTGGCAACATAGACCCGATGCGAAAGTGATTCAATTTGAAGCATCTCCAGAAACGCTCATCGAGCGCCTCCATGCTCGCGGAGACAGCGACCGTGCAGATCCCAAACAGCTTGCACTTGAAACTGCTATGGGCAGAAAGTTCACTAGTTTAGTTATTTCTACGGATCAGCCGTTCGAAGCGTCATTTGCGGAGTTCGAAAGAATTTGGAGAGACGTCAGTCGGCAGTAGCAAAGCTACTGCTTCTGCACAGGAAGCTTGTTGACGACATCGATCACCTTATCAGTGGTTGCAACCGCCTTATCTGCGCCTTCAACGATATGCTGCGCACCGGTCTCTAGCGTTGTTGCTAGCGTCTCGATATGCTGCTCGCCTGCGCCGATAGCACGCTCAACGGCATCAAGTCCTTCGTCAAGCTGTTTGAGTGTATCATCAACCAAAGTACCGTTCGCAAATGATTCGTACAGCTCAAATATGTTCATGGTTACTATTTTAGAACGATTTGCGAATATGTGCAAAGCTGTATTCCCACGTTGCATCGGTCTTTTTGTGTGGGTTAAAGATATTGAGGGGGTCGTATAGCGCTTTTACTTCTCGCATATAGCCCAAAACCGAAGGACTATACATTTGCTCGAGCCATGGACCACGAATCATACCGTCATTATGTTCACCGCTGACGCTACCACCATACTGAATTACGAGCGTATTTACTTCTCGCATAGCTGGCTCAAACTTAGCACGTTCTGCTGGGTCCTCGATCTTCATAAGTGGAATTACATGGAAGTTACCATCACCTAAATGTCCGGCAATTGTTGCAAGTAATTTATACTTCTTGATGATATCGCGTAGTTGCGGCAAGAATTCGCTCAGTCGCGCCGGAGGGACAATGAGGTCATCGATAAACGGCGCCGTATGCTTGTCTTTTACCTTGCTGCGAAGAAGGTTGAAGCTCTCGCGGCGCATCAGCCAGAACTTACGTGACTTTGCCTCGGTCTCGTCTTCTTCCATATACAAAAAGTTAAACCGTTCGAGATCTTTTCGTGCCGTATGAATCTTTTGCTTTACTTCCTCGACACTATCACCTGTAAATTCGATGAGCAGCACCATCTTTGGGAACCCTCGTAGTAAAGCAAGTCCGTCAGGGATCAGCTGCAAACACATCATAAGCCAGGTCACAAAACCAAGCCGCTTAATAAAGGCAAAGATAAATTTGAAGCTCAACCATAGCGTATTATCGTCAAAACATTCGAACGTCGCTGGCTTGTGTGCAAGCACCGCAGGAATCATCTCGCCGAGAGTATCGATATCACGCATATAGCATACGAGTGTACCAGAATACGCTGGCTTGGGCACGAGATTTAAGCTCGCCTCAGTCATAAGCCCGAGTGTTCCTTGCGCTCCCACGAAGAGTTTAGTGAGGTCAAACACTTCCGTCTCTTTATTCCATACGTTCCAGAGATGGTAGCCAGTGGAGTCTTTTGATACCTTTGGCGCAGCAGCTTTAATCTCGTCGTAGTTCTTATCGAGTAACTCAAACGTCTCTCGGTACAGCTTGCCCTCAAACGTATCCTGCCCCATCTTTGCATTCAGTTCGTCGCGATTAAGCGGCTTGATCTCATACTCATTACCGTCGGCGAGTACCATTTTGAGGTTCGTAACGAAATTATCCGTTTTACCAAACTGCAGCGACTTCTCACCTCCTGAATTATTGTTGACGATACCCCCTATACCCGCAAGCTCGCGACTGGCTGGATAACTAGGCATAATGACGCCATGCTTCAGGGTCTCCGCTTCAAACTCTCGATATAGCATACCCGGCTGAACAGTAGCGTTCTCTGCACTAACACTCGTCAACTGATTAAGGTAGCGGCTTGTGTCCATGACGATCGAATCGTTGATTGCAGCACCAGACATGTCAGTTCCGCGTGAACGAGCAGTGAGGCTGAGATTTGGAATATCTTTTTTGTGCTCGTTTACAAATGTGACCAGTGCGCGCACATCCTCGGCATCTTTAGGAAACACCACTGCTTGTGGCACAAGCTCGAATAGGCTCGCATCGTGACTATAGTGTTCGCGGGTTGCATCTGTCGTATCGACGTCACCCTTTATGACTTTTGAGAGTTCTTGTTGTAGATCCATACTCCCCCTATGGTATCTGTTTCCAATGTAAAGCACAAGCGCTTTCATGCTACGTGCCACTCCTGATATACTTGTACCTATGAATGAGCCAACCCCACCTCCAGTGCAGCCACCAGTCCCTCCTCAACCACCAATACCATCCGCCCCTCACCCTCCCGTACCGCCCGTAGGACAGCCCAAAGATTTCACTGATGTATTTGGCATTATCAGTATCATCATGGTATTTCTTGTACTTCACTTACCAGGATTTATCCTAGGACTTGTCGGTGCAAGCAAGGCAAAAAAGGCGGGACAATCACCTGTCCTCTCTCGTATAGGATGGATCGCAAACCTTGTGCTAATGATCTTTACCCTTATCGGCATTTTGCTATTTGCACTCCTCATATTTGCTGTCAAACAAAATGCGGATACGACAAAAGCTGCTTCGAATCTTTTTGACTCATCGATGTCAATTGGGGCAATAGAAACGCGCACAGATGAAGGGCAAGGCTTCTCGCTCGCTGTTCCTACCTATTTTGCAGAGATCGAAGAACAATACCGTAGTGCAGATGCAATCTACTCTCAAGGTTCTGACCTAGAAAATGAATATGTCATGGTGATCAAAGAAAGCACGAGCGATTTCAGCGACACACTGACGGTTAGTGAGTATGCAGACCTCGTAAACAACAATTACGCCAGCGGTCAAACCCTCACAAATGCCGTCATCACGCCGCTCTACGGCATAGCAAATCCAAATGAACTCAGTGTGAAGGATTTTGAGGTTACAGGCGAGAGCTCAGGAGTGAAGATTGTATTCTACATTCGCTATGTCAAAGCAGGTACATCACTCTACCAAGTCGCTGCATGGACAAATCCCTCAAGTAAGGCCACCGCAAAGCCTGTTCTGACCGCCATACTGCAATCGTTTAACGCTCAGTAGCGTACTTTATTCTCGGTGGTGTGCATAGTCAGTCTCGTCGGCGATTTCGTGACCAATAATCTCTTCTATCAAATCCTCAGCAGTGATAATACCGATGATCTTGTCGTTTTGTTCGATAGGCACTAGGTGCGAGCGAATTGTCGCAAACTTTCGAAACATCGTATCGAGGGCGGTACGGCTCCCTACAACACGAGTGCGATGGAGAGGGAAGTGGGTGATAGGTATAGGATTGGTATCGAAGTCAATATCGACCATATCCTTCATGAGCAACACCCCGAAACACTGAGTTAATTTACGATCAAACACAGGAACTCGACTGTATCCTCTACTTGTGATCTGATCGACTACCTTTGCGTCGAGTATAGCGTCGTTCTGCAACCAATAGACATCCCTCATTGGTCGCATTATAGATTTAACCGATTTCTCACTCAGCTGTAGAGCGCTTTGAATGATTTCTACTTCATCATCGTCGAGCTCACTCGCATCAGCGATCTTGTGTTCGCTGATCAGTAGACCTAGCTCTGCTCTACTGTGTACCTGGCGACTAGCGTGCCCTACCATGCGATCGAGCAGCAGAGCGAGTGGCTTCGAGACTGGATAGGTAATAAAAATCATTAGTCGGATGACCGGTGCAAAGAATGCGCAAAACCGTAGCGCGCGACGAACAAAGATCGCTTGCGGAAGTAGCTCACCAAATACTACCATCAAGATTGTCGTCGTGATACCGGCTATCCAGCCATTAAAGTACGACTCTAGCAGCAGTGAGCTAGCCGAGACAATTGCGACATTTGCGAATAGAATGGCAGCAAGAGACAAATAGGCATTTTTTCGCAACGGCAACACTCTCTTTGCCATTGTATTGCCTAATTTTGCTTTGCGCCGAAGGTCGGATACTTCAAGCGACATCAAGCTAATATTTAATCCAGAGCAGATTGCAGCCATAGCTACAAGTAGCATCACCTGTAGAACGATCGTAGCGTACATCATATAATGTGACCTATTATAGCACCTCGCTCACGCGGTATACTATTTACCACAAGTACTTTACCGAGTACAATCTAATCTCATGAAATACTTCGTCCGCATTGTCGGCATTATAGTTGGGACACTGCGCGCGGAGTACCGTCAACTTGCCAACCGCTACTTTGGAAAGCACGGGCGCTACGATGGCGATGCTATCAGCGTGTGTGAGCAATCACTCGAAAAACTATGGTCGGGAGAATTCTATCGGACATCACTTGGACATTTTGACTTTTTCTGGACAAGGGATTTCGGTACCGCATGCCAATCTCTTGTACATCTGGGATATACCGAACAAGTCCACCGAACACTTCAGTTCGCACTACGTCATTTTCGTCGAGCCGGTGCGGTCACGCTTTGTATCGATAAGCACGGGAACTGCTTCGATGCACCAAACAAGAGTATCGATACCCTGCCGTGGCTTCTTCATAGCCTGGTCGTGAGCGACTACCCACTCAACAAATCAGACGTAAAATTTCTTAATCGAGCACTGAGAAAATATCGCGATACTTATCTAGATACCCACGGATATTTACGCAGTATGAAGGTCTACGAAATGCGCGATGCCGTAATCTATGACCGCAGTGCCTATGCCGTTTCGCTTGTCGCGCGACTTGCTGAATGCGCGCGACTTCTCGGCTTGCAGCATTCATATTCTATCGATCTTTACCGAGACCAGCTCATCGGTCATTACTGGAATGGTAAGTATTTCAATGCAGATTATCGTAACGATGCCTTTAGCGCCGAGTGCGCGCTACTCCCTTTTTGGCTCGGTATTATTGATGACAAGGAAATGGCAGAGGCAACATTCGCTTTTATTGCTGAAAAAAAATTATCCGACCCGTATCCCCTCATTTACACCCCAACTCCTGAGCGATTCAACTATCACTGGTGGATGTCTGCGCCATGGATGCCAAATTATCATGGAAATATCATCTGGAGTTGGCATGGAGAATTCTACCTGCATTTACTACGACGATATAACCATCCTCGCTATGCCGAAGAGTATCAAAAGTTTTGCGATATGATTACATTACACGGCAACTTTCCAGAGCTACTTAACACCGATGGCAGCTGGTACAATGCTCCAGTCTACAGAGGTGATCCAGGCATGATCTGGGTTGCCCTATTTCTTGAGTTACCCGCCCCACACAAGTAGAGTTCCTAGCGCTAGCTACCGTCCCACGATTGCAAGAATCGAAGTGATGACCACGGGATATGTGTCATGTCGTAGTAATCCCAAGCGAGACCCGCAGCAGCATATGGTGCTCCAGGGCTCGAACCGCCCGTATATTCAAATACGATGCCGATCACAGCCGCACCAACATTGTCACTCTTATCACCTATATACGCGCCATAGGTCTGTAGGGTCTTTGCTATGACTTTCTCACCATCCGTAATGCCTGATATTGCATCGATATTTACCGAAGGATCTAGGTACAGCCGGGTACCTTGAGGAATTGGCGTCGCGACACCTCCTGTATTAGTGCCGTCTGATTTAATCGCGGGGAATACAAAACTCGACGAAGTAATATTCGAAGTGACAAAGAGCGCATGTGATAATCCGGTATTTGCCGACACGGCCGTAGTAAACTCTGCCGCTCCTACTACGCCAGCCAGACGAGAAAACCCAGCTGCAGTTGCCGACCCAGCTGTATCGATACCAGTTGCATGAAGCGGTGCCATTCCTCCCCAGGAAGCCGACCACGTGTCTGAGCCGCTATTATAGGTGGCTTGCCATAAGCCAAACACTCGATCGTTATCTCGATCGATTACCACCAGATGTCCGTCACTACCTGGAGGGATTGCAGTACCAAGAGGAATAGGGACAGTGTAGCCAGTGAAAGGGTCAGGTCCCCAGGCAGGTACATTGCTAAACACCACATCATAACGCGGCGTGGAGCTATTAATCATTGCCGCAGCTACAATCGTCACACCGTAATCATACAGCGATGCATTGTGCTGGGAGCCTCCCTGAGAAAGATACCCTGTCCAGGTACTGGAGTTTGGGTTCAATACAGGAGATTGCGGTAGGGCCTGCCACAACCAGTCAGCCGTATCGAAGTAATTGCGCGCTATGCTCGTACCGCCATCCTTTGCTCCAAATAAGAGGCTGCCCAACACCCATCCCTGGGAAAGTGCAGCAGGAGGCACTTGTATATTGAAGTTGTCGAAGAATACTTGACCTGGCGAAGGTTCTGTCCCCCAGAATCCGGCGTAGATATTGATTGTCACAGCACTCAGAGCGCCAATACCAGATACTTTACTACGTCGTACCGTCCAGTTAAGTGAATCGGCAGATGTCTCCCAAAAAACAGTCCCACTCGCCTCTCGGATACGCAACCACTTATGGATCGAGGCATTATACGCTATAGAGGTATCACTATTGACGCCTGCAACTTGCTCTCGAAATACCAGCTGGCCATTATCCCAACCTATCTCTTCTTGATTACCAGAAGAGACTTGCACGTTCATATAGGTTGAAAGTGAGCCGTTTCCTGTATTTGGCGGCTGTACTAGCTGAATCATCACGTACGACGCAACTAGATCGTAGGTGACAGCAGAATAAATTCCTGGGTAGCTACCTGTTGGCGTGATTGACAGTTGACCGGAGCTCACACTTGGATTAGAGCTATATCCACCCCACCGTGCGCTCGATGCCGTGACAAAGGAGTCAGTTAACGTCTCTGCTTTTGCCATAGCTTAGTCCTAACTCCATAACACATCGACGACCACACCAGTCGCAGCTGTCGTAACACCAATCGAGGTAACATTGAGTCGCAGTAAATCCCCGACGGCTTGGGCCTGAGTAAACGAAATGTTGCTTTCTGCAATACTTCCGTCGGCAATCGTGAGCGTTCCGATAGTCGTCCAGCTCATGCCATCAAAATGCTGTACTTGCGCCGTCAGCGCAGAACCAACTGGCCCGCTTGCCACACGCATACGTGCACCAGTAAGCGTGCGGGTATCGTACACTCGATCCGTAGGAGTCACACCCGTCAGTGCTGTAGCCGCTGAAAAACGAATCGGGAGTGCCGTTTTCAGTACTTTTGCATCAAGTGCGGCCTGCAGTCCGGTGATCCCTGCGATAGTAGTTGACCCTGCCGGCCCCGTTGCGCCAGTAGCGCCGATAGCGCCAGAGCCGGTCGCTCCTTGAGCGCCCGTTGCTCCTGCCGGCCCCTGCACCCCCGTGGCACCTTGCGTACCTGTAGAACCTTGGGGGCCAGTAGCACCCGTAGCACCAGCTTGGCCAGCAACGGCATTAAGCTTCGACTGCACCGTTGAGTCAAGTTGTAATTCAGAAATGGAACTGTCAGCTATTTGCGATGATGATACGCTATCGCTCTTTAATGTACCATCGGAGTTGTGCACCTGCGACAAAAAATCGTTGAGGATGGCGCCCCAATTTCCCGCGTCTGCACCTGGCTGAGGTAAACGAGCCATATCTACTTGTGAATCCTATAGCGTACAGTCATTACTCACTTACTATAATAAACTACCACCCTAAGCACAAGCGCCACAAAATACGAATGGAAGCTGATCGACCAACGTAGATGAAATGCACGAACAAGGTCGAGACGGCTACTCGGGGTATTTTTTACTTAGGTAGTCGTCTGCTACTTTTTCTTTGGCTTAGACTTGGGTGTCTTCAGGTGTTCACGAATTAACGTATTGAGCTTGTAGCCCAAAATAAACCCGATAACCACACCGCTTGCGGTACTCACCCACTGCGTCGTTGTTGGATCTACCGTCCCGATATTACCAATGATAAAGTAGGCAACAACCGCGAACACAGTCGAGAGCACCATCGCAACAATAAAGGTTACTGAGAGTTCTGCGACAAATTTTCCAATATCTTTCATGAATCTCATGATAGCCGTAAGCGTCATAAAATACAACCTACTAAGGTAGTTGCTAATTTATTAATATTATGATAAAGTAACCTTACTCACGACGCCCATGAAAAGGAGAAAATCGTGGCGAACCTTCCAGTCGAACCAATCTCGTGCGGCGCTCTACTGCGCTACGGCGAAACTTCACTCGAAATCGACTTCAGCGACTTACCACTCAAGAACATCGCAAACCTTCAGCGGTTTGCCGAAGACCCGTTTGCGGCGACCATCTACGACTGGAGTGTCGTACAGCAGGTAGTCGCAGATAGAGTTGTCGCCCTCTTCAATCAAGATGCACGGCCCGGTGCAGTCTGCCGTATTGGTACGCCAGTCATCATTGTTGACCTCGAGTGGGGATTTGTCACAGATAAGATCAAGCCTATTGTCGAGTTGTTTGCACGATACGGTATCGTGCTCAATATCGAACCCTACAGCGGTATCGAAGCACCGTATCTCGTGACTGACTAGTCTACGTTACCCTTTTGGCTCACGACGAAAGGGCTTTTTATTTATTCGCAACAAAAATAGCGCGAATTCACGTCCGCGCTATTTTTTATAGAGCCGTACGGCCTACTTCTTGCCCTTTTTGCCACCCTTGCCTTCATCGACGACCTCACCTTCAACCGGTGCATCTTTGTCTGCTTCAGTAGAAGCTTCCGGTGCTGCATCTTCCGCAGCAGCCTGGTACATCTTTGCCCCGATTGGCATGATAGTGTCGTTGAGCGTCTTTATGGCTGCTTCGAGCTCATCCTTTTCACTAGCATCTTTATGCTTCTCCGCTTCGGCAACTGCATCTTCGATAGACTTCTTGTCTTCATCAGAAATCTTATCTTTGAATTCATCAGGCATTTTCTTTGCTTGGTAGATAGCATTTTCTAGCTGGTTCTTAGCATCGATTGCTTCACGCTTTTTCTTGTCTTCATCAGCATGCGCTTCAGCATCTTTTTGAGCTTTTTCGATATCATCCTTACTCATGTTGCCAGAGTTTTGGATAGTGATCGACTGCTCTTTGCCTGTGCCTTTGTCTTTTGCGGTGACATTGAGAATGCCGTTAGCATCGATATTGAAGGTGACTTCGATCTGCGGTACACCACGAGGTGCAGGTGCAATACCATCGAGGACGAAGCGACCAAGAGATTTATTGTCATTGGCAAACTCACGCTCACCTTGGAGTACATTGATCTCTACCTGTGGTTGATTGTCAGCAGCAGTAGAAAATGTCTCGCTCTTACTGGTAGGGACAGTGGTGTTACGCTCGATCAGCTTAGTCGACACGCCACCCATAGTCTCGATACCGAGCGAAAGAGGTGTTACGTCAAGCAATAGGACGTCTTTGACATCACCAGAAAGCACGCCACCTTGAATCGCTGCACCAACTGCCACAACTTCATCAGGATTTACGCCTTGCATTGGGTCTTTACCAAAGAGCTTTTTCACACGCTCGACAACAGCTGGCATGCGCGTCATACCGCCCACAAGTACTATTTCATTGATTTCGGCTTTTGAAAGTTTTGCATCTTTCAGTGCCTTCTCAACAGGACCATCGAGACGATCGAGAAGTGGCTTTACGAGATCCTCTAGCTTAGCACGAGTTAGCTTGAGCTCGAAGTGCTTTGGACCATCAGCGTCTGCTGTGATAAATGGAATATTCACTTCGTATTCAGTAGTAGTCGAAAGCTCTTTCTTTGCTTTTTCGGCCTCGTCCTTGAGGCGCTGCATAGCCGCATTGTCTTTGCGTAGATCGATACCGTCAGTCTTTTTGAACTCGTCGAGGAAGTGATTCACGATTGCATTGTCGAAGTCTTCGCCACCAAGGTGCGTGTCGCCGTTGGTCGATTTAACTTCAAAGACACCATCGCCGAGCTCGAGCACTGATACGTCGAACGTACCGCCACCAAGGTCAAAGACAACGATTTTTTCTTCTTTGCCTTTTTCGAGACCATAGGCAAGCGCGGCCGCAGTCGGCTCATTGATAATACGCTTGACTTCGAGGCCAGCGATCTTACCGGCATCCTTGGTAGCCTGACGCTGCGAGTCATCGAAGTACGCAGGAACGGTAATAACCGCTTCGGTGACTTTCTCGCCAAGAAACGCTTCAGCATCAGTTTTAATCTTTGTAAGGATCATGGCTGACACTTCTTCTGGGGTGTATTCTTTGTCACCCATCTTCACGCCAACGCCATTTTTATGCTTGACGATTTCGTACGGCATAATATCGAGGTCTTTTTGCACTTCTACATCATCCCATTTGCGACCGATGAGGCGCTTTACGCCATAGATAGTGTTTTTTGGATTAGTAACCCGCTGACGCTGTGCAACCTGACCTACAAGGCGTTCGCCTGATTTATTGATAGCAACGACACTTGGCGTCGTGCGATTACCTTCGGCATTTGCAATAACTTCTGGCTTACCTGCGACCAAGTAAGCAAAGGCTGAGTTTGTAGTACCGAGGTCGATACCGATAATTTTACCCATATTCTTCCTCCTTCTGGAATTACATCATTCTAATATACTGTCTATATTAGCACTCTTTGGTGATGATTGCTAATATCTTTATTGTAACTAAACTGGCACTCT
This sequence comes from Saccharimonas sp. (SeqCode), assembly GCA_049660945.1. Taxonomy (GTDB): domain Bacteria; phylum Patescibacteriota; class Saccharimonadia; order Saccharimonadales; family Saccharimonadaceae; genus Saccharimonas. The sequence continues at coordinate 5,878 of JBASZO010000024.1, read as the reverse complement.
AATGTCAAGAGTGCCAGTTTAGTTATTTGATTAACTCTCTACGAGTCGTTACGCATGTCACCAATTGGGTTACGACGTGCGCCCAAAAGGATAGGGAGGATTGCCGATACAATACCCGCAGCAAAGATAGCACCTACTACCCACAACAAGTACGGCGTCGCGAGACTAAAGAGATGGAACTCTTTGCTCGTATCAGAGGCGGCATACGCGAGTCGCGCACCAAGCGTTGCATCGCGCCACGATAGTGTCTCGATGAGAAATGCTATACCGATACCAAGCAGCATTGTAAAGATAGTAATTCTCAATGAGAGTAGGAGCGTATAGACGCCATATATTGCCCCAATATCTGCTCGGCTTGCACCGATTGCGCGGAATACCGCACTCTCACGTCGCCCTTCAGCAATTGTCCGGCTAATGATACTCGCTAAGATAACAATTGCAATGATTCCAAAGATTCCAAATAGCCACTGGAGCACACTATTGACCCAGCCCTTCATCTCATCGACGATCAACACCCCACTGCCGAAGGGAGCTGCGAACGTACCGCTCATATAGTCCTGACTATTGAGTAATTTCCTCGCCTCGCCTCGATCACTAAACTCTACAAGATACGATTCTGGAATTGCATACCCGTTTGTTACTGAACTACTGTCACTCTGTGGCTCAAAGACAACGGAAGGACGTGACCCTGCAGGCACTTTCGCAAGCATATCAGACGGAATAGACCAAGTACCGTATCCAAGCCAAGAGCTAAATAAATCTCGTACCATATCAACCATTGACCACGCCTGCGACGAAGCACCGATATCACTTGACACACCGACAGCACGAACGGTAATTTTCTGCTGAATTGGATCGCCCTCAAATTCACCTATCTCGCGTTGGTACGCCAACGTATTGTCGTCTGCTTTGCGTTCAGCCGCCGTACGTGTATCACTAGCCACCACGACTGCCCCACAATCAACATCAGACGGTAACTTATATAGTAGCTTTGGTTTGACATATTCTGGATCGCCTGTGCGGCGGCGTATCTCATCTTGCTGTACTCGTGCCTGTGTAAGCAAACTCTGGGAAGCGGTATTTCGATAACAGAAAGAGGCACTGATAGTACTGGCACGGTTGCGTACATCGCGCATACGCTCGAGCTTCTGTTCGTGCGTGGCATTATTTTCTAGCGGCTCAAGCCCTAGCAGCTTTTCTGCCGCCAAGTAAGGGATTATCACCGGAATTTCGCCTTTTGTAGGGTCGAAGGCATTACTAACGAGAAATGGCTTGGCAAGCGATGAATCAACGACTTGCAGTGATGGAGGGGTGTCACTTGCACCTGGGAAGGCTACTCCCCCATAACTACCAGCAGCCGTAGACTTTGTTGTGTCGTCACTTGAAGGCTCTTTGCCATCCTTCATATACTCAAGCATACCGTTTGACGGCTGAATCGGTACAAGCTGCTGAACTACCTTCGCGGAAGGGTAGGACTTTAGATAGGTATCAATTGCAAATGGCTTAGCTGCTGCACGAGCCTTAGTATTGGTAACCGTCTGTACATCAACTTGGTCAAGTGATGTATCGCTCACGACTTTCTGTTTCGTCTCACGGTCTATGACAATAGGAGATGGATCGTCAGTGCTCGCCGTAAATGGTACGTTGTACTTCTTGGCTGCTGCTTGTTTAGTGGCAATCCGCTGTTTGTACGTCGTCTCTACTTCGCGAACAAACGATGCATCTGTACGCTGGCTATACACGTCAAATGGCGCCTCAACGCTAGAGTGGGTAACATTCAAGATAGTTCGGTTATTCAGCCCTTCATCTTGGAATTGTTCAACACTTGAGTAAATCCCCTGCGTGATCACGATGACAGCAACAATCAAGCCAAATAGTAATCCTGAGATACCGACAGCAATACCAGTGCGAATCCGGTGTGTCCGAAGCTTGGTGTAGGCAAGTATCGTAGCGTCAGAAATCCGAATCATACTAGTCTCCCATCACTCAAGCGTATAATCCGGTCGGCACGACGCGCGATAGCGTCATCGTGAGTCACTAATACAATAGTCGTCCCGAACTCACGGCGGATTGTTTCAAATAGCTCGATGATAGCAGTACCATTCGTACTATCAAGGTTGCCCGTCGGCTCGTCTGCAAGTAGCACCTTGGGCTGGTTTAGCAATGCTCGAGCTATTGCAGCCCGCTGCATCTGCCCGCCCGACAGCTCTCTAGGAAAATGTTTTAGTCGATCAGCCAACCCAACTTTTTCGGCAAGCTCTTGCACGCGTTGGCGTCGCTCTTGTCGCTTGGTCCGCAGGAACATACCTGGCACTTCCAGATTACGCTGGAGTCGCAAGAATGGCTGCAGATAAAAGAACTGGAAAACAAATCCTACTGTCTGCCTTCGAAACACTGATAATTTCTTATCGGAGAGCTTTGCAAGGTTCGTATCACCAACGAAGACATCTCCCTCAGTGGGCTTATCAAGCCCACCCAGTAGCTGTAGTAAAGTGCTCTTGCCACTCCCGCTCGCGCCAGTAATCGCCACTATCTCACCTTCGTGAATGTCTAAGGAGACATCATTCAATACAGTAATCTGTTGGCCACCGAGTTTATACCGCTTTGTCAACTTTTTTACCGATAATGCGACTGGTGCTGTCGATTCCGGCTTACTTTCGTATTGCACAGCCGGTACGGTCTGCCGATGCTTATTGGCACGCTCGGTGAGTGCCTGTAGCGCCGCCTGAGGGTCACCATCAAAGGCTTCTATGAGACGATCTATACTGTCATCGCGCCTTGATATATTTATATGCCCACCCTCATCATTCATATCGATTAGTATACCTTAGGTATAGAACTTATGTCTACTATTTTGATGGACAATATTAGTCGGTAACCACGCGGTAGTGAATATTCGCGGCTACGGCGTATATTCCCATATGGCAACCCAGTCTATCTCTACCGTCCCCACTGTTGCTGGAGCTGGCTGCACATCCATCGATCCTACCTGAAAAAGGAAAGCTAATGGGCCTGTCGGAACGCGGTCGGCAGTATTGAGCCTCAATGCACCATTACACCACCACTTTAGGCGACCAGGTGTCCACTCGACAGTATAAATATTCCAATCAAAGGGATTCTCACCCGAGTTAACATGCTGCGTTACGTTCACCGAATCGGCTGGATGATAATTACCTGCTACCGGTGACGCAATATCTCCTTCTGGCCAATCAAATTCTCCATTTGAAGGCCAGTTAGCGCTATCGATTGCAAGCGGCACCCATCCAAGGTACGAAGGTGTCGCGTTCACACCGTTTGCCCGCATGCGAAACTGGTATCGACCATACGGTCCAAGTTTGTAGTTGCCGCTCGGAAGCTTTGGCTTGACCGTTGCTCCAAGTGCCGTCATAAACCCGCCAATTGTCTCTGAGTGCTGGTATATCTTACAGCATGAATCCTCAAACGAGATAGTCTTTGAGGGGTAGTACTTTGTATGTAGCGTTACTGGGTTACCTGCGGTATCAGTGCCTGCCTTTTCTCCCCATGTTGTGTTCCAGCCATCTGGGTAGAATGTAAATTTGTCGTGGAGTTCGGCGTATGCAGCCGAAGCAACGGTTAGCTCGCCAGAGTTATCCGCAATAATCGATCCAATAGGGTAATTGTAATCGAAGTCATCAGCAACAACTTGCGTCCAGCCTGGTAAATCTCCAATGGGAAGTTCTGTGGAGGCTGGCGTATAAATATGACTGGCGCGTCGCGCCAACAAACGACTCACGTCGTTGTATCCCCACTAATCACCCACTCATCCGTAACTCCATTAGCGTCAGCCATAGAAATTCCATACGTTTGCTGAAAGTACGTATGGACAGCAGCACGCATAGTGTCGTCATCTTCACCATATACAATAATCTCAGCGATACGTCCCGGAAAGTTCTCGGAAGCACCCGTCAGGTTGGCCCCAATAACCCCTGCTAAAGAGCTTGTATCAGAGGTAAGCCCATTGGTTTGAAAATTCGTGTTCGAGGTAGATAATATGCCATTCTTGTACACATGCAGATCACTCGAGTTAAAGACAAACCGTGTTGTCACAACTGCCGACTCTCCAGCAACCGGCGTCGTCGATCCGCTGGTGAACGCAAGGCTATTAGCGTCCAGCCGACGGCCACTTGCACCAAGCGCTCCCAGTGAGTCTTTGATACTTACACCTACGCGGTTACTTGTACTGCTTGTGCCACTTGAAAGCGTAAGAAATGTCCTCGTACCATTGTAGGCGCTTGGGTACATATACGCGATAAAAACCGTCAATGCACCTCTGTTGCGAGCCACATCAAGTGCGCTACCTGTTAGTTGAAGGAAATCATTTGTCCCATCAAAGTAGACGGCTTTATGTCCGTTGATAATATTTGTGACAAGTGTTGGTTGGTTTGCACTGGTAGCTTGTGTAGCTGCCGGGTGGTTATTTCCTGAAGACTCAGGCCACGACGCGACCGATGAGCCGTTTGCACCGACGATATCGTCTGCCTTGAAACGTAAGAGCATATTTGAGGTTGGTAATGTACTCCCACTACCCGGTCGGCGGCGGAGGCTCACTGAAGACCACTGGGCTCGAGTCTTGAGACCACCTGGTGCCCGTAACGTCACTCCGACACCTGGAGCAACAGTAACCTGTCCATCGCCTGTTTGGCAGATTTCTATAAGCGTATTGTCAACAAACGCGACCGATGACGCTGGCGGCACAGTGACCGTCAGTGCCGTTGCAGCTTCAGCCTCAATGATTGTTCCCGCATCAGCAAGTGCAAGCGTAAATGATGTCACTTTTCGACCAGCCGTCGCACTAACAAAACGAGGATCTGCACTCGCCGCATAGAGGGCTGGCACGGGGCCGGCAATAGGAGCGTACGCACCACTTAGTGACGCAAGTGGTGTCGCATCCATTGAGTACCAGATTCCACCTGCTATGGCGTAGCGTAATGTCATACCTAGCCCAGATGCCGAGAGTGTCAGTGTTGTCGCACCACTGGCAACATTGAAGACATCAGTACCACCCCGAGATACAACACAGTTATTACTGCCTGCCACAACCTTGATGGAGACTTGCGTACCATCGGCTGGTGCTGTTGGTAGTGTAATCGTGATACTACCGCTCGTCGTATTGACAGGTATGTACTCGCCGGCAGCTGCCGTGTAATTGGCGGTTTTTACCGAAGCGATTGTCAAGTTTCCTGGGCCCGATGCGCCAGTCGCGCCAATAGCTCCCGTTGCACCGACAATACCAGTGGCACCTGTCGCTCCCTGAGGCCCAGTTGACCCCTGCTGACCGGCAATAGTATTAATTTTTGTGACTACCGATGGAGCGAGTTGAGATTCGGTGATGATATCATCTTTGAGCGTCCCATCTGTTTGATGAGCTTGTGCCAAAAATTCGTTTAAAATCGCACCCCAGTTACCCGCATCAGCCCCTGGCTGAGGTAATCGTACGATTCGCACCCCCTCATCTGTGTTTGTTAGCAATAACTCTACTTACTCTAGTATACGATTATAGAGGTGAAAAAGCCAATGCTTAGAGCCGACTATTACTGTTTGGTTACTTTTACCATTGCGTGACGAATCGGTGATCCATCAAGAGTGTATCCTGGTTGTAATTCTTCAGCTATCACTTCGCGGTCTCCGCCCGCTTCGTCATCGAATTGCACAGCCTGGTGAAGCTCCGGATTGAAGTCAACTCCTTGAGTAGCATCGATTTTTTGTAGTTTTAGTTCAGCGAGCGACTTGTCGAGCTGCTTTACAAGACCAGCAACGCCCTTTACCCACTGATGATCAGCAATGTCATCAGGAATATGAGCAATCGCACGTTCGATAGTGTCAACGACCGGCAGTAGCTTCAGTGTAGCCCTTGTCT
>JBASZO010000023.1:0-6738 GCA_049660945.1 Saccharimonas sp. (SeqCode) | reverse complement strand
TATTGCCAGCACTCGTTGGCGGAGTTCTTCTTGTCGCTGTCGCTATAGCTATACTCATTCGGCTAGCTATCAAGAAAAAGCATAGCGCGTAACCACCTGTCCTTGCATGAACAGAATAGGGGGAATATCCCCTATTCTTCTTTTTCTCGGTCTTCAGCCGCTTCGCGCTTAATCGTCTCTAGCATGTCACGGACAATCAAACGTACCTCATCATCCTTGCGCACGAACACGTCATGGCATCGAGCGATCTTTAAGCATGCATCAACTGCTTCGTCTAAGTCGTCATTAATAACAAAGTGATAATACGGCACAGAGAGAGCTTTATTCTTACCCTTGATTTCGGTATGGCGGGTGAGTTCAGCAAGATTCATAGCGGCAAAGTCTATAATGGTAGTGCTCGAGTTTCCGAACAGGGCTACTCGGCTGGTGGTATCGCACCGTTTGGCTATGTCCGAGTACTCTTAGATGAGCAGCGCAATCGCATTGGGGTATTGAAACACGGCGAGCATAAGATGATCTCGAATCAACGCGTGATGTTTGAGCCAGATGAGTCTGTACGGTACGTCATTGAACGAATCTATTATGAATTTGTCACGCTGAATCGTCGACAGCTGGATATTGCGAATGGATTGAATGATGACAATATCCTTACTGCCAAAGGTAAATTGTGGACGAGTACGGGTGTAACGAAGCTTCTTTCAAATGAGACCTACGCAGGTACAAGAATCTACAACAAAACCTGGGCACGACTGCACAAAAAGAAACGCCGTAATACCCCTGATGAATGGGTGCGCTGCGAAAACGCCCATACGGCAATTATATCGATGGATATGTTCAATAAAGCCCAGGAACGCCTTTACTGGCTTGGTAGAACGCGTCGACATGAGGGAGATCGGCTCATCGCAAAAGCGAAACTCTATATGCGTAAATACCTGCAACTCATTACTTCTGAGATGCCTGATGGTCCATGGGATATGTTTACTCATCGTTTTCTCCCAATCAGCTACGGCATTGAAAGTCGAGGGAGAACTATCTTTCATATCAATTCAATTCACAGTCAATACGGCAAAGTACTACTATGTGTTCTCAGCTCCAAAGAGGAGTCGGTAATCAAGCGTACGTATGCGGTGGACGCGGCAGAGATTACCAATAGCTCTTTCATAGTCATCGAGGATAACACCAAGAGAGATGCGCTTACTCGCGATGAACTTTGTAAAAATGTTACTGGCTTATTGCTATCAATGTATGAGCGACTATCAGGTACGCCATACAACTTCGAGTTCACGGCAAGTCTAACGACTAACTAGAAATCCAGCAGTTTAGTGCGGCGTATTTATTGATGTAGATGCGCATTGGGTGAAATATATCAAAGCGACTATTAAAACTACTAAAGTACATCGGTATAACTACAATCGTGGAATTGATACTGTGCAATCTATTGCATCACTCTGTTTTTTCGTTCAATTTGCTCGGCCTCCTGACAGCGTTTGATCTTCGCTAAGATCAAAGAACGGGTGTTATCAAGCAGGGCAGCCTGCTCGTCAATCGCTTTGAGCCGCTTGCGTAACTTGGTCTGGATTCGCCTGTGGTCAAGTGTGGTTTCGCGCATGTCGATGGCGAACTCATAGATCTCAGCCAGGGTGAAATTCATAGCCTTGCCGACCAAAATTAGTTCGCCTTCTTTGATATCAGCTTGCGAATACGAGCGGTAGCCATTAGGTTGACGGCTGCTCGTGAAAAATCCCCGCCTTTCATAGAAGCGGATAGTTGCTGTACTGACTCCTAACTTTTGTGCGAATTGTCCAATTGTCATAGTTACTCTTGACCTTAAAGTATACTTTAAGGTTTAGAATAAAGCAACAAACCAAAGGAGATTGCATGAACACAACTATTTTCGTCATAGCAAATATACTAACAGTACTTCTCATCCTGCTATTCATACTGACAGCGGCACGCGGGCTACTGGATCCAAAAAGCGCATCGGCACGATACGGTATGCAAGTGACCGATAAGATTGGAGCGGCGTTTTACCGTGTCTATATATCGCGCAATATCGTCATCGTGGCGATTACGGCGCTGTTTCTGGTGTTTGGCTACCGGCAACAACTTGCCATTACCATGACACTGATTACGTTGTTGCCGCTATTTGACCTGGCGATGGTGCGCATGGTGAGTGGTGGTAAAGCAAATCTGTCTTTTCACATTTTGAGTTTGGTGTTGATAGGTGTCAATGCAGGGCTCCTATGGTTTACGCAGATAGGGTAGTCCTATTTCTTTAATGGGTATGAAACTACCTAACTTCCACAACGGATAAGTGAACATCTAGATGCCAGCAAGAATCGCACGCACTCGAGGTGTGAACCATGCTGAATATGTGTGACTCGTGGCTTTGTTCATGAATTTTATGCTGGAAGACCTGGGAATTTCGTTCTTGCATTTGTCCGTACGATAGCTGCCTCGGCTGCGCTCAGTGTTCGTGGCCAGATAATGATGGCTGCAACATCTGTTGCCGTGGCGGTAGCGTTTCCGCCAACGGTAGTGACGCCCACTGTACCCGCACCAGTCAGCGTGCCTGCACCTCTCTTTTATAGCCTGTCTCGAAACTAACCCACAGGGGTAACTGCAGCAAGAAGCTTAACCGCCTGAACACCCTGGCCACGATCGTTCGCATGAACATAGTCATAGAGAAGGTCGTATGGATCCGCAACAGTGTCGCCGTAGACTGTCGCGAGATCGAAAAGAATAACTGCCGGGTCAGCTGCCGCTATCTCTCGCATTGCCTGCTGAAACGCTGGCCACGTCGCCTCTGACCCCGAAGGGGTATACAAAGATGTCAGGATTATGGTTGGAGTAATGGTGACGCGCGCCTTGATGCGTGATATAAGCGTCTGTATATTCGTCTTGAAGACAGTAGCCGTGTAGCCCTGAAAGCAGTCGTTAGCTCCTAGTTGAATCGTAATGAGCGCTGGCTGAAGTACCGTCAGACGTTTCGTCCAATAATCCGTCCCTGGAGCAAAATGACCAGAGCGAAAGCTCGCATGACCCGCTTCATAGGTATGAATGCCGCTATTCTCATCACCATCCAAGATGTGTGCACCCTCAAAGTACACTATTCCCCCCGAAACCCACGAGACAACAACGGTATGAGATCCACGCGTCAAAAGAGGAGAGGCCCATACCCCATCTGATGAAATACCGCTACCATTGCTGGTATTGACGTTCTGGACAGCACCGCCATCTATCGAGACGCCCATAACGCCCGTAGCTGCTGACTTCGTATAATGAATTTCTATTCCAGTTCCATAGAACGTTGCCGTTGCTGTTTGTGTGTTATTGACAAGATGTATGCAGCGCAAACCGATACCATAGGCCGAGTTATTAGCAGGAGATCCCGTCAGTGCCCACTGGTCAGGAAGGTAATTTGTCTGGTAAAAACTTGGTATAAACCCAAAACCGCCAGGCACTCCATCTGGCTGATAGGTACGACGAAGCAATCGTTGAAACGAATCGACCCAACGTCCAGTACCCAGTGTGCCGCGCTCTCCCTCAGTAGTAGAATCACCGATGTGCACAATATTACACCTTGCCACGCCCGCAGACCCAAGACCAGCCCAGAAAGAAGCAAGTGCCGATACGTTTCAACCCTCAGCAACAACAAGAGAGTCTAAGCGTCTCCCCGTAGAATCTTTTGCATTTTCTGCAACGAGACCTGGCAATGCAGACGCGGTTACTTTTGTATCCAGCACCGTCTGCACAGCCACAGAAATCGGCTTATCCACATCAGCCGTGTTGTCGACGTCACCGAGTCCTACATCACTTTTGCTTAGTGTGACTGCTCCTATCTTGCCTGCGACACTTGTCACGGGGATACTTTCCGTGGCGTTCAGTTTTGTTTACACGTCTGGATGTAGCTTATCCTCTTGAATCGTGCCGGTAGCAATGGCAGCATTTGTTACCGAGCTAGGCCTAAGTTGAGCGGCACCAACAGTATCAGTTTTGAGAGTTCCATCGCTAGCATGACTTTGAGACAGAAAATCATTTAAGATCTCTCCCCATTGTCCTGCGTCTGCTCCGGGTTGTGGTAAGCGTGGTTGTGACATGTATCTAGTCCCTTTCTCTACAGTGCTGATCCGTTAATTATTACTCCGTCAGCAGTGTTATTTGTTGCAGCAACGGTAGTCGGTATGGGAATAGATGAAGTGATCCATTCTTGTTGATTGATATTGTTGCCCGTATCGAAGATGAATAGCCGTGCAGGGGTAAACGGAAGCTCGATATATCTCGCTGGAGTGGATTCCACGCCACTGCCGGTTTTGCGCCATAGTACGAGCGTTCCTACACCAGAAGCTTGAATAAGCAAGCGAATAGTGCCATTTGTCGGTGTGGCCGTGACTGCAGTGGCAGCAGTAGTGTAGGCGCCGGAAGCATCCCTAATTGCAGCAGTATAATAATATGCGGTGTTTGAGAGTCCCCCGGATGCCTGGTTTGCTACAGATGTCGAAATAGTGGGTGTCCCCGCCTGTGTACGCAATTGCCAGCCGGTCATCCCTGGCTTTTGTATCATCCATGAGCCCATGGCTCGTGTGACTTCGAAATCTCCAGAGGCAATCTGAGCAAGTGCGGCTGTTGAACTCAGTGCTGTATTGAGGGTTGTTTGCGCTGAGCCGAGGACTGGCCCTGGCCCTTGGCGCCAGATTCCTGCATTTGCCGTACCTGACGATGCTACCTTGCCCCCTACACCGCGAAAAATAAGACGTGTGTTTGAAGGACTCGTGCCGTTGTTCGAGGCTTGAATGTAGACATGTGCGCCTTGTGTAGTGTCGCCTACTCCCGATCGGAGAAATGATGCAAATACAGTACCTTCAAACTTAATGGCTGACGAACGTTCATTGTGGGAATCATTGATGATCACCGCACCCGCAACTCCCGATGCCGCAGAGGGTCTATATACTACGCCTCCCTGAAACGTAACGCTGGAAGAGACAATGTCGAAGCGTGGTGCATCTGATGAATAGATGTCTGATTCCAGATGAGGGGATCCGATCATAATACCCTCAGAGTTTGAGAGGCGAACACTAGAGGTGACTACACCGTTAATGACGGCACCACGATTCTTCTCTAAGTTCACTCCACCAACGAGTCCGTCCGACTTTATCGATTCAACGAACACCCCGTCACCCTCATTGATTGCATACAGGTACCAGGCGTCAGATACTTGTGTGCCCAGGCCAGCTGAGGAGGATGAGCGGAAATGAGCATGGCCAGTAACCTGCGTACCGTCAGTGTACTCATGCCACGATACTGCAAAACGTCCTCCAAGAAGGCCGATGTTGTGAAGTTGAACAGGCGCCTGATTCGCAAAGACGACACCAGTATTACCGGTACCTATTTCAAATGTGCCATTCTCAAGTATGAGGGCAAGCATTTGGCCGGTTGACACAGATGCTGTGTTCCCCTCTGAAGTAACGACTCCTCCAGATAAAGCTGATAGTGCCGTGTTGGGGAAAAACGCTGCCCTTACACTTGTGTCAGGAGTAAAGTTTGCCACGGTCGGCAAATTTGTGCCAAGGCGGATAATATTACCATTGAGATCAATGCGAACTCTGCTTCCAAAAGCCGATGAAGCTGGCCAGAAAATTGGTGTATTGAGATAAAATTTTCCTGACGGAGAATATGGCAACAGTATATCCGTAAACCCGCTGTTAATAGCTGTCTGTAAGGCTGGCCCTATGTCTGTTGTATTATCTGCGGAGACGATTAATCCTGCTTGACCCGGATCTCCCTGTGGACCAGCGGGACCGGCTGGCCCGGTTGGTCCCTGTGGGCCTTCTTCACCTTGCGGGCCGACAGGTCCTTGAGGGCCGATTGCACCTGCGGCACCGGGAAGGCCAGGAGCACCTTGGATACCTACCTCTCCCTGTGGACCAGCGGGACCGGCTGGGCCGGTTGGGCCAGCGACACCAGTCGCACCCGTTGTGCCTGTTGCTCCAGTAGAGCCAGTTGGGCCCGTAGGACCAGCGACACCAGTCGCACCAGTAGCACCAGTTGCACCAGTGCCCGTCGCACCTGTGGCACCTGTGGCACCGGCAGGACCAGTGGCGCCCGTAGGACCCGCAACGCCAGTCGCGCCGGTAGCGCCAGCTACTTGGTTTAGTTTTGTTTGCGTTGCGGAGTCAAGCTTGCCCTCAGCAATCACACCGTCCTTGATTGTTCCGTCGGCTGCATGAATCTGCGAAAGGAAGTCATTGAGGATTACACCCCAGTTACCTTGATCGCCACCGGGTTGTGGTAAACGTGCCATTCTAGAATATCTCCTTTTTCTTTTTACTACAGCTCATTGTATAGCATAAGTTTATTATCAACATAACAAGAAAGCAATAGTTTTTTGGCTTTTTGTAGGCGCAACACAAAGCTAGGAGCGAGCAGCTTTTACCAGAGCAGGGCGCAGTGCAACGCCATCGTGCATATAGCCCGCCTGGAGTTCCTCCGAGACCACCTCTGTATCACCCGTAGATTCTTCGTCAAACTGAATAGCCTCGTGAAGAGACGGATCAAAAGGCGTTCCCGGCTTCGCCTCAATACGGACCAGCCCAAGCTCTTCTAGTGATTTATCGAGCTGCTTTACAAGACCAGCAACGCCCTTTACCCACTGATGATCAGCAATGTCATCAGGAATATGAGCAATCGCACGTTCGATAGTGTCAACGACCGGCAGTAGCTTCAGTGTAGCCCTTGTCT
>JBASZO010000022.1:0-75527 GCA_049660945.1 Saccharimonas sp. (SeqCode) | reverse complement strand
TATCTACATTGGAGTACAAGAGTTCAAGGATTTTAGAGAGGATAATGATCCGTATTGTGAGCATGACTTTGGTTCGCTCACTGTCACGGGCAATATGGTCTTTTGGAAGATAGATTACTACGACCAGGCGCTGAAAGGTTGGTGTGATCCGTTTAGCCCGGATTGTCGCCGTGTGCTGACAGTGATGTTAGCTGAGGAGTACTAGCCCCTCGGTTTTTTGAGTCCTGGGCATGACGTTAAACTGCCTAATGAATAAGAATGCTATGATTAATCTAATGAAAGATTTAATATTTATTGCCGGTGCACCTGGGTCAGGTAAGTCGACTATCGCTAAAGCACTTCATGAAAAGTTCGGAACCCCTATGTTCGAGTTCGGGTGGATTCCTGAATTCCAAAACACAGGCAGCAAAACTCTTTCGTACACTGAAGAAGAATCACTGTCATTTGAGAATCTTGTCCTTGTCGCCAAGAACTACGCGAAACACGGCTTCAAAAATGTAATCATCACAGACTTGAATAACGATTTTATCGTGGAATTGCCTGAAATATTCAAAGACTACGATTTTGCTATCTATACCCTGCGCATAATAGATGGCGAGTTATTAAAAAGTCGAGTATTGGATGAATCCCGATCAAGTGGATACCGCGACTGGGAGAAGGCGCTGCAAATCAACCAACAGCTAAATAATCGTGAACAATTCAAAAATGAAACGTTCATCGATATTGCAAAGCAACCCATAGAACAAGTTGTAGAACAGATTTGCGCTGAACTAAACAAGTAAATTCCAATAATTGCCAGGCCTAGACCGACCAAACCATGCCACGATCCCTGCGGGACGAGGCATTGTTCGGATCGCTCTAGCCAGTAATCCAAGAACGACATGCTCCATACTTCCACCTTCAGCTAAAGCTTCAGGCGTAAGAATGAATCATGTCACTGACGTTTCTAGCGAAACGACATCGGTTAAATCATTGATCTAGATTTGCCGCCAAGCACATCAGCCGGTACATATTCTTTCAGAAAATGTACACGCCTGTCGCACTCGGCAACAAATGGAACACCACCTTATCCCAACCAGGGTGACCATTACATGCGCGCTTTGCTTGCATGCAATCGTCACCCATGCGCGGTGCCTATTGGCTCATAGATCTTCTAAGGCTACTAGCTGACCTTCTTCGCCTACTCCAGTCCAGATCTTGCTCTGACCGCCTTGGATACCAAGCAGGGCTTTCTGCGTTGTTGTGAAGTACTCGATATCCGTATCGGCACGGAACGATTCCTTCTTGATATGGTAGCGAATGCCTTGTTCGGTCATGCCGTCTTCGGCTATGTAGAGTATCTTCGGAAACGGCGTTTCGGTAACACCCCAGGCGTCTTGTTGGAAATATGCGCTATATTGCTTGAGTTTGCCTCTAATGGCACTAATCGAGGTGCCTGTGGATACGTACTCCACAAAGCATCTAGTAATGGTGCCGTTTGCTTTTACGGTGAGGAATGCGGTTGGTTTGCGTTTCGGAAAGTAATCGAGCTGGGCGATGTCGCGACCAGTAAACCATTGGAGATCATAGTAGGTGCTTAGTATGTTGCGCATCTTGAAGAGGAGCGTTAATTGCTGGACATACTGGTCCGAAACGGTCTTGTCTTTGTAGGTTGCTTGTAGCTGTGCGTTGGTTGCTTCAATGAGCTCGGCGTCCTTAAGCACTTGGGCGGCTTTATAGGATATGAAAAATTCAGCTTCTCTGCCGGCAAGTTTGTAGCTAGAATTGTATCGTTCATCTAAGAGGCCGTATTTTTTTAGTATGGTTAAACGAGAATAAAGCGATGTATTGTTTGGTTTGTCTAGGTATGTAGCTAGTAGCGAACGTGTACCGAATCTAAAACGATATAAGGCTTGTAATACTTCAAGTTGGTCTTGATTTAATTTTCTCTGCTTCATGCACACCATTTTCCTTCTTCTATATTTATATAGTATAAGGGAAAGAAATAAAAGAGATTGATTAACAGATAAGAAACAGGGATATATATTAGAACATCGGAATTCTAACAAAATAGTCTTGAAACTATCCATATATGGATATATACTGTCTATATAAGGTTAGTTAACAGATAGCCATGGAGGGTAGAAATGGCAACTCTAGCGGAACCAGAACAAGTCAGTCGAGAGCCGATTCAGACGGTATTTGAGACGCAATCTGTTATGCAGATAGCGTTGGGAAGAGAACTGAGTGAATCGGAGGCGATGAATCTCGGTTTTGAGCTACTAGAGTTCTTGGATGCACTCACGGGGGATGATGATGGTTCTAGAGAAAGCTGTTAGCATTGCGCGTGTTTCGAGTAAGCGCCAGGAAGATGAGGGCTACTCGCTGCCTGCTCAAAAAAAGCTGCTCCAGTCGTACGCGCTTGATCGTGGTCTTAAAGTATTAAAGACGTTTGAAATAGCCGAAACTGCCAGCAAGGCGCAGCAACGAAAAATCTTTCAAGGTGCGATGCGCTATATTGAAGAAAACGGCGTGAAACATCTGCTCGTCGAGAAAGTTGACCGTCATGTGCGCAACCTACATGACGCAGTCGAAACACACGACTGGCTCATCGTGGACAAGGAGCGCAAGGTGCACTTTGTTAAGGACGGATTAGTACTTCACCAGAATTCTCGTTCGCAAGAATGGTTAAACTGGGGAATCCGTGTTGTTATGGCTAAAAACTATATAGACAATCTCCGCGAAGAATCGATGAAAGGAACTCACGAAAAACTCGCACAGGGCTGGTCGCCAACTACTCCTCCACTCGGGTATCGGACGGTATCAAAAGACGGGAAGCGTATCCATGAACCAGATATACATACATGGCGAATCATTAAAGAGATGTTTGAGCTATTCCTGCGCGAGGGAGAGTCGGCGGTCACTGTCACGAAGGAAATGGCACGCCGAGGTATCGTCACGCGTGGCGGCAGGCCATATCAACACAGTAAGGTCGTTAAGATGCTCAGCAGCAAGTACTACATCGGCATCATAGAGTTCAGCGGAAAAGAATATTCGGGCAACCAGGAAACCTTTATTTCGAAAGATTTGTTTGAGCTAGTGCAGAACAAGCTACACGGCAACCGACCAAGTGTCTATAAGCGCCATAATCCACTGTTCAAGAATATGATTACCTGTGGCTTATGTGGTGGCGTCGTAACATGGCAGCTACAGAAAGGCCGCTATTACGGTGCATGTCAGCGGCTAAGCACAGCATGCAAAGGGCGTAAGACTATCCGTGAAGATCGTCTCGAAGAAGATATTAAACGAATGCTACGAAGCCTCGTTAGCCCGAAGCCAGAGGTCGTCGACTGGGCGATGAACGAACTGAAGGCTCGTGATGAATCGTCGAGTTTATCGGCCGTGGAGTCTATCAAGGATATACAGGCGCAAATCGATCGCTACTTACGTATGGATTCGCGGCTTTACGATGACAAGCTTGCAGGCGACATATCCCGCGAGGTGTACCAATCCAAACACGATGCATTTATGGCACAACTGAGCGAGCTAGAGGCCGAGAAAGAGCGCTTAGAGAGAGTGCTGGATAGTAAGACTGAAAAGATCATTGCTTTCACGAAACTGTCCCAAAAAGCTGCCGAGCTGTACGATTCCCGTTCAATAAATCAAAAACGGGTCATCATAACCAAACTTTTTCATAATATTACCTTTGAGCAAGGCTTTGTATCTGTTAAATACAAGGAATTAGCTCAGGTAATAGCTAATAAATCATTAAAAACAAGAGAAATCTTGGGGAGTTAAGAAATGAGTAATATAACTATCAACAACGAAGAAAGTAAAGAAGACAATCAAAAAACGACCCCTGTTACAGAGTCGTCATTTGAACCTAACAATTCGAGTATTTCACTACCTGGCAGTGTTTTACAAATTTGGCTGGGGATGAGGGATTCGAACCCCCGAATGCCAGGACCAGAACCTGGTGCCTTACCACTTGGCGAATCCCCAAGAACTATGACATTATAGCACTCATCTCACCTCGACTCAAGAGGTCAGCTGCGTCGTACTGGCAGCTCACGCACGACCAACACTACTGCCCAGAGCATAATTGCACTAAATACGATGAACCACAGGCCTACAGGCACAGTAAGTGTAGCGCCAAATAACCCCGCGTTCAGCTGGCTTGCGCCGCTTGCAAGCAACTGCCAAAACGCGAGCAATAGCCATAGTACAGGCACGGCAATCACACACCACCGAGATATACGGTAGAGCCGCGCTCCCAAGCGCATAGAGATGAGATAGGGCACCGCCATCAACTCAATCATCGGTATCATCACCGCCAATACCCAAGCCGTGACGATACCACCTGGCAACCCGAAGCCAAGTGTCACTTCCGCGAACTTCTCAAAGGTAAACAGTTGGGCGAGCAGTAACGCAACATACAAACCAGCGAGGGCAATCCCCCGAAAATACGCCGGCTCGCGCAAAAACTCTGCAGGAAATAACCATGTAAGCACTCGTTTCATACATAGTAGTATATACGTTTTGGTCATGTTTTGTCATTTTGTACAAAAAAGTGCTTGCGCTTATGGTGAAACCTGTGTATTGTAAGTGATAGCGAAGTTACAAAAACAAACATTCAAAAAAATCTTGTAATAATCGCTCTACGATAAATCCACCACAACACCTCTAGTAATACTCTGTCTTTGGCAGAGTATTACCTTATTGTGCTTTTGTTTGCATTTCGTTTCTGACCAAGCGTATACTGAGAATCGTTGCTACCTACGCCTAGAAAGGTGGAGCGAGATGACCACGTTCCTTCGTATCGATGAGCAGTACACCGAGCCTATCACGAATACTACCCAGAGGAATGAGTTAGGGCGGGTTATCGGCGAAGCTATACATAACTTCGCTCGCGGTCGCGTGTTCATAGAGGTAATAAAGCGCAACACCACTGGCGGCGTCCGGACGACGATTCATGTCACCTTCTATGATTCCGACAACAAAGGCGTACGAGCCTCGGCACATGGAACGGTAGAAGGCGCCAACGTTCATCTACATGGCGACTTCGACAAAGACTTCACCGACTTGACCGTCAGTGGTGAGCTGACCCTCAGCGCCGACTAGCAGCACCCCCCTCCATTCACACAAGAATGGAGGGTATTTCATACTTTACTCAGCAGTTTTAGAATTCGCCTGACGCCATTTGGCGATTTCGGCATGATGGCCGCTCAACAGCACGTCTGGGACTTTTCGATCATTCCACACTTCAGGGCGTGTATACTGTGGGTACTCTAAGGTCTCGCCATCACTAAAGCTTTCTATCGCCGCGCTCGTCGCACCACCAAGCACTCCCGGAATCAGTCGAACGATGCTATCGATAATCGTCATCGCGGGCAGTTCTCCACCTGTTAGGACATAATCCCCTATGCTCACTTCACCATCGACTAGCTCCATAATACGCTCGTCATAGCCCTCATAGCGGCCACAGATGAAGATATAGCCATGATCCGCTTCGCTATACTCCTGCGCAAGGGCTTGCTTCCAGCGAGTGCCTCGCGGTGTCATGATTAATACTTTCGCCGTAGGGTCATTTTCTTTCGCTTTCATGACTGCATTCCAAAGTGGTTCGATCATCAGCAACATACCATCACCGCCGCCATAAGGGATGTCGTCTACTTGACGCCGAGGACCCATACCAAACTCTCGTAGGTTGACAGTAGTTAGCTGAACAATGCCATCTTTCTGCGCCTTCCACATCATAGAATTACCAAATACACCCTCGAACATTTCGGGAAACAGAGTGATGACTTGGAACTTTCGCATAAGAGTATTATACCTGCTATTGCGTGTTTTGTCTAAAAGTTTTGTAAATACTATTGACAAAATATAAGCTTTATGGTAACATGAATATATGCGGATATGACGCACGACGCGCCATCTCAGCAGCACTAGCGTACCGCGCAAGGTACAGACAGATGACGAGTCGTCACTAAGAGCCAATCACGCCGATTGCTCCGAACCTCTCCTCGACTTTCTGTCAGCGAGCTGCAGCTGAGCGCTACCGACCCCGGTATTCTCTACGCCAGAGAAAACCGGGGTCATTGCATTTGTATAGGGTTTTTTGCTATACTTATGCTTAATTATGGAATTAGATACAAACAACGCGACCCGTGGGTCGGCTGACATTGATGATGAAAAGCGCTTATCTGCTGCTACAAAGCGCGTCACCTTAGCGCCGCTTCACGAAGACGTACACCCTGAGCTCAAGCCAGATGGATCGAGCGAGGGCGAGTACGGGCTCGATGCACCAGTGGCAAATGTTCCTAGCGATATGGAAAATACAAGCCTTGTCGCAAAAGCACCAAGTACCGTTCCTGATGAGACCGTAGTACCGCCTTCTGTGACATCACCTGCCGCTACGACAGCCGTACAGCCACCTACGTCACCGAGTACTAGTGCCGCTACATCACCTTCTGCAGACTTTCTGCCGACAGCTCCTCCTGTCACAAAGAAACGAAAGACTGTACCGATTATTATCGCAGTAACCGGCGTTGTCGCGGTGATAGCCGCTAGTCTCATCACCTACGTCATGGTCCCTCGCTAACAGTCAATTGAATTTTCTCCGACAAACAAAACACCCTTCCGTACGGAAGGGTGTTTTGTACAAATAAGTCTCTCCAAACCATTTGGTTTCGCTCGCATGAGCTATTTGCTACCGAGTGAAGACAATTCGCAGTCGTTTCGCTCGGTGAATCTCGCAGTTCAAGGTTCTCGCAATGAACTAATGGTTATTATATATCGAGATCATCCAATTCCGCAAGCTCTTGGCGTGACTTTTTCGCGAAAGTACTCTCCTTTGGTTCCTCGTTTTCCACACTATCCGGGGTAGGGTTTTCCACAACATCGTCAGATGAGTACTCTACGGTCTCCTCTGGATTGTCATTGTTGACGATCTTTAGGTTGTAGCGCGCTGAATTCTTGGTACCGAGTGCACGTAGCAATGTACGCAAACTCTGTGCAGTTACCCCTCGACGGCCGATAACACGTCCGAGATCCTCAGGATTCACGGTCAGCGTCAGCAACACGCCCTTTTCGTCTACCTTGCGCTCTACGACGACGTCTTCTGGTACGCCGACAAGTGATTTCACGATATATTCTACAAATTGCTGGTCGATAGTTGACATGCCCACAAGTCTCCTTTGCTGTCTCACTGGTTAAATATCGTACGTACTTATTGTATCATGCCATAAGCGTATAATAGACATGGGAGGATTTATGGAATTACCCAAATATAACCACCAACCAGACCTAGAGCAGGAAGACACCGAACGCTGGATCAACGAAGGCGGGCATCTCATCGGGGACGAGACCCCCGAAGCCGACAACCCCGACGAGTCTACCGCTCCAGATGCCGATCTAGACTCCGATAACAAAACACCTCTCGTTTAGAGAGGTGTTTTAGAGTGAAGTCGAGGTGACTACTCTGCAGATTCTGCTGCAGCTTCTTCGGCTGGAGCTTCAGCTTTTGGCTGGTTCTTGCGGAGCTTCTCGGCGTTACGAACAGTCTTTGACTTGTTCGCATCGAATTCCTTGACCCAGCTAGGCAATTTGACGCCAGCGTCCTTGAGGAGCTTGACGACACGCGGTGATGGCTGAGCGCCATTGTCGAGGTACTTTTGTGCTAGTTCAACCTGAACATTAGCTTCTTTTGTGTGTGGGTTAAACGTACCGACATAAGCGACGACACGACCACTCGAAGGGTGGCGCTGAGCTTCCTGCACGGCGAGGCGATAAACTGGGTAAGCCTTACGGCCGAGGCGTTGCAAACGAATTGCGAGCATGTAATTTAAACTTCCTTTACTTCACTTTTATAAGTTCTATTAGTACTTCCCTAGCATTTTACACGCTTTTGACAGATATGTCAATCTGTCTCGAGGATATCATGTCTCAAAATGCCCGTAATTGACAAAAATACGAAATCTTGTTATAGTACAAACTAAGGAGCCGCTACGGGTCCTTCCTCACGTTCGCCGTGGACACCTACCACACCACGGATGAACTCGATTGTCGCTCTACGCGACAGAAAGGTGGTATGTACCATGTCGAGGATTAAGTTTTCTGCGAGCGTACAGATGGCCGTCGACTGGGTTTGCGAGCAACTACTGTATGGAGAGGATACCTTTTACCCAAGACCAACGACTGTCGGCATGCGATGGTTTGACAGCATCGAAGCGAGCGAGGTTCAGGTAAGTCATCGAGTCGATTCTCTCACACGAGACCTATCTCGACAGGTGGATTTCTATATCAAGAACACTATAGTGGCAACTGTCTATCTAGATGGTACTCGCTACACAACTTACTTATGCAATACGCATACCATGTGGGCGGTATCGGATGTCATCTACCAAAAAGATTGGACTCTCGGTCGGCCGGGGCATGACGTTCATCATATTCACTGCCAAGCGCCCACATGGGCGGAAACTACAAACGAGTTAGAGTAGTCTCATCTCACACCTCACCCTAGCGATAGGGTGTATTTTATTTGTCGCTTTTCGAGCGTATGTCGTACGCTTTTAGCGCAGCACGTGCAGCTTGCTGTTGTGCAGCTTGTTTGCTAGGGCCAATACCCTCACCCATTAGCGTGCTATTTACATACGCGCCAAGCCGGAATACCTTGTCGTGGTCGGGGCCTTCTTCGGACACTACTTTGTAGACTGGTGTTGCGCCATCGATTCGCTGGCTCACCTCTTGCAGGTGACTCTTTGGGTCCCGCCATGTACCTTGGTCTAGAATAGTGTCGAGCTTTGCGAGGATGTGCTTGTGGATGAATTCACTGGCTTTGTCATAACCTTGGTCCAGATAGATCGAACCAATTGTCGCCTCAAACGCATTGGCGAGAATCTGCAGACGAGCTCGCTCCGACCCATTCTTCTCACCCTTGCTCATGCGCACAAGTGGCTCGTAGCCGAGGCCTACGCCAGCTTCACCGATACTCTCTGTTCGCACAAGTGCCGCACGCCAGCTGGTCAAGATACCTTCTGGTTCAGTGAAGTTAGTGTACAGATAGTCCGTCACCACGAGCTCCAGCACCGCATCGCCGAGGAACTCCAAGCGCTCATTGTGTTCAGAAACGGATTTTTTGTGCTCATTTACATAGCTACGATGCGTCAGGGCAGTAATAAGAAGCTGAATATTGTTGTATTCAAGTCCCAATTTCTCCCTGGCGAAGTCGACGTATGGTCCGACAGGCATACCCGTCATTACAACTTCTCCTCTCTAATCCTAGTCTTAGCTTTTAGCATCAGCTTCGCGATATCTTCGTACTCGATGAGATCGAGTGCTTCGTTAAACGGGAACCACTTGATGCCATTCATCCACTCTTCTTTCTGGATTTCGTTGCCATCGGTACGGACACGCACGAGGTAGATCTGTGTCGTCATGAGCACCAGGCGATCGATACGTCGGTAGCGGAAGTGAATCTTGCCTAGCCACCCCAGCATATCTACGTCATGTAGTCCGGCTTCTTCGCCAATCTCTCGACGAGCGGTCTGCGCCGCCGTTTCACCGTCTTCTATATGACCTTTCGGTATAGTCCAACGATCTTTGGCGTCCTGAATGAGTAGTATCTCTACATCACCTTCTTTTTTGCCATGACGAAAGACTATGCCACCACTTGTTGGCTCACGGACGATTTCTTGGATTGAGGCTTTTTTGTTGCTAGAGAAGTATTTGCGGATGGATGACCCGAGTCTAGGCTTGTTTGGCTTCGGCATTCTCTGAGTTCCCCTCTACAAGCGTACGAAATGCCGTACCGAGGACGCCATTCACGAACTTGCTTGAGTTATCGGAACCAAATGCTTTGGCGAGCTCGACCGCTTCGTTGATTGCCACCTTTGGCGGCACTTCATCTGCGCGATACAGTAGCTCATAGAGACCAAGTCGCAGGACAGCACGGTCGATTCGAGCGATCTGCTCTAGTGGCCATTCTGGGGCGATAGGCTGTAGCTTGCCATCTAGGTCTGTCTGGTGATCTACGACACCACTGACGAGCGACTTCACAAAGTCGGTATCTTCGATAGCTGATTCGTATCGGGCGAGATTGCGCCCTAAAATTTCGTCAGTACTTACCGAAGAATCATTCGCTTGTACGCGAAACTCATACTCATACAGAGTCTGTAATGCTACGATACGGCCGAGATGTCGATTTGATGCCATTGCATTGATTCTTTCTTGTTAAAATTCCCACTCATGTAGATCGGTAGTGATCTACTTCTCTTTCTTACCTGATTCGCGCTTTGTTGTGCGAATTTTCACTGGTGACAGACCATTGACTCGGCGTGCAAGCTTGAGTACGAGATGGCTGCGGCGCAGACCCGTCTTGCGAGGGCTGGTTTGCTTTTTTGGCTGTGCCATGAAATGTTCTCCTTTTCTACGGTGTATAAAAACTTAGTGCTCATTATACCGTAAAAATCGATATAGCTCAAGAGGGGAAAATAATTGACTGATTACTACTATTATGCTAAAGTATTTTTGGCTGAGCGCCCGCTTTGCTACGTCTAGAGGAAGAGGTCTCCTCATGCTGTGGTCAACTGCGTTCGCCGTCGTGTTCATTATCGTGGCACTAGTGCTCATTCTGCGTAACCAACACTCGCAGCGAGAGAGGTTTATGGAATACTTCGGGGTATTTGCGTCGGTGTCAATTCTATTGCCCACCGTTTCGAGTATCTTGAGTACCATGACAATGGCTGAAACCGGCTTGACTAGCTACATAGTCATGGGGGCAGTGACACTTGTTTGTACAGTCATTGCCTTTTGTCTGTACCCCGCTGCGCGCAAGGCTTCGGAGGAGCTTGCAATCGAGCGAGCCAACACCACACCCCGCTAAACCGCGGGGATTTTTATTTCTAAGGACAAGTGTATATATTGACTTATTTATATATAAGTGTTATAATGATAATTGGATCAGTCATAATGCGATCTCAACCCGTACTTCTACAGAAAAGGTGACAACATGTACGACCCAGTCTTTGGAATCCTGCTGGCGTTCGGCATGGTGCTGTGCATACTGGGGAGCTTCGTGCTCGCCAGTATGAAGCACTACGACCCCAGCATCACCGACCGGCGGCTCGCCCTCCGCGACCTCCAGTTGCGGCAGAACGAAGTGATCTACATGATCAACTGCGCCGTGTCGGCGGTGACGGCAATCTGCACCGTGCCCTGGCTCTTCACGAGCCAGACGGTCAACTGGAACATCGTGCCAGTCATGTTCATCGGCGTCATCGCCGGAATTCTGGCGATACGAGCTTTCTGGCCCGTCAACCATCCTGACAGCAGGTACGGGATCACCCTCGCCAAGTAAGGCGGGGGTTTCCCCTTTTCTAACACTAGTGGACATATTGACAAAAGCGTTATGATTTGCTATAATAAACAAAAGAGTGCAGACAGCGCTCAACGATCTTTTCACTTCAGGGGGAGACAAGGAATGTTCACCGTCAACTATGTCGGTAACCACACGCCGAAGTGCTATCGTGCAGCTGCGGTCGGGATCCTCTCGGGTATTATCCGCCGAGAGCAGAACCGCCGCATCATGTGCAGCTCTGTCGCGTTGCTGGCAGGCGCGTTCATCGACATGGCGACCATTGAGAACTTCAAGTTCTCGACACGTCGGCGGTTGGATGTCAACGCTGCACTGGGCTCGGCGTCAGAACGTAGCCAGCTGGTGTCCGCTCTTGTGGAAGCGATCCGCGAAACATCACTGCGCACGACTAACGACGAGATCGTGGTCGGCGCCAACGATGCGGCCCGAGAAATTCTCCTCGAGTTCATGAAGCTCTTCGAGCTCAGCGACTCGAATGAGTTGATCTCCGCCTGAGACCATGCCCTACCGAAACGCCCTACCGGGACGTATCGGTAGGGCGTTTTGCTTTTCATAAGCATATTGACTTTTTTGTTTTATTTTGCTATAATATATTTAACTGCACCTTCCACAACGAGCAACAAGGAGTCACAATGGACCACAAGGGCTGGTATCTTCCGGAAATCAATGAGGCCATGCATAGCCTCGTCTACGATCTCTTCGACAAAGAGATCCGCGAGGGAGTGAAAGGCTGGTGGACTGCTCGCCTGAACAACTGGGACGTAGAGCCGGCCACCCATGGCTTGTGGAGCTCCAATTCCAAGCTGTTCGATGACATCCAGGCGATGCCGAATAAGGACGAGCTACATGCCGCCGTTTCCATGATCCTGGACGACATGTCCACGGCAAAGAGAAACGGAAAGATCCGCGAGGTCCATCAGGCACCGGAGGTTGTCAAGCGCTTCAGTGAGGCGTTGACCTTCCTGCTCCTCGCGACGGAGGTCAGGCTCTCTCCACTCGCCGTCTGACCCCACCGAAATGCCCCACCGGCGCTTCGGTGGGGCATTTCGTTTTTATAGAGAGTTTTTAGGCGACGATACTGACGAGTTTACCAGGAATGTAAATGACTTTCCGCGGCTCGCCAGTTACAAATTTTTGCACGTTCTCGTCCGCAAGGGCGAGTTTTTTGATCTCATCTTCATGCGTATCTGGAGGTACGACAAGCTTAGCTCGGAGCTTACCATTTACCTGCACGATGATCGTGCTAGTATCAGTGACAATCTTTGTCTCGTCCCACACTGGCCACGCTTCAAAGTCTAGCTGCGTGTCGTGGCCAAGTTGCTGCCACAATTCAGCAGCCATATGGGGTGCGAATGGCTGGACCAACTTGACGAGCGACTCGAGAGACTCTTGCCATTCGGGCGTAAAGCCGTCGAGTTTCAGTTTGTAAAGCTCGTTGACGTATTCCATCATCGCAGCAATTGCAGTGTTGAAACTGAGCCGATACACGTCGTCGGTTACTTTTTTGATCGTAGCATGCGTCAGACTCTGTAATTTGACGTTATCACCCATACCCTCTTTGGCACTTTCGTCGTACTCTTGTACGAGCGTCCAGAGGCGATTCAGGAACCGGTACACGCCCGCAATTCCCTTGCTACTCCAGTTGCTATTCTCGTTGATCGGACCGAGGAACAATTCGAATGTGCGCAGTGCATCGGCACCATAGCCAGCATCGATCACTTCGAGTGGGTCGACAACGTTGCCGAGCGACTTGCTCATCTTGCGACCATCTTCGGCCTGAATCAGCCCGTGGTATACCAACTTTTTGACTGGCTCTTTGGCTGGCACGAGCTGCATATCGTAGAATACATGGCTCCAGAAACGCACATACAAGAGGTGGGCAACAGCATGGTCACCACCAATATACATATCGAGTGGCGTCCAGTACTTTGCAAGCTCTGGGGACCATGCTTGCTCAGTATCGTGTGGGTCAGTGTAGCGAAGCAAGTACCAACTGCTACAAGCGTAGCCATCCATTGTGTCGGTTTCGCGCTTGGCGGGCTTGCCACAAGTCGGGCACGTTGTATTCACCCAGTCTGTTTGGGCAGCGAGGACTGATTTGCCGTCACCTTTTGGTTCAAAGTCTACCACTTCAGGCAACAACACTGGTAGGTCTTTTTCGGGAACCGCTACCGCACCGTGCTCATCGCAGTGGATAATTGGAATCGGCGCACCCCAATAGCGCTGGCGACTAATCAGCCAGTCACGCATCTTGTAGGTAACCTTGGCGCCACCCCTACCCTCTTGCTCGAGCCATGCGACGATTTGCTCGCGCGCATCGCTCGTGCTCATGCCATCGAACTGGCCACTATTCGTGAGCGGCCCCTCTCCGTGGTATATAGCTCTTGATGCAAACATCGTATATCCATAGAGATGAGCGGGTTCAGAGATGACGTCATTGATCGACGATTCATCGATCCACTTTAGCTTGAACTGATTTTCGTTCTCATCTAAATTTTGATCAATTTGCTCATCATCGACGAGGTCGAATAAAATTGGCAAAAATCTCGCATACACATGCTTGTTTTTGACATTTGAGTAAAAATGATTATTGATCCAGGCTTCAGCATTGGCGACATGCTGAACATTCACATATCCTGTTTCTTCTGCAATCTCCCGTTTTGCTGTCTCGATAGGATCTTCACCCTTTTCCATACCACCGCCGACAAACATAGTGCCAGCTTGGTTATCCTTGCGTGGTCCCCAGTCCAAAACAAGCACTTGATTTGTCTTTGGGTTACGAACTATTGCAATGATTGCGTCCTTCGCCGATTCATCTTCTACACGCGTACCAAATTCGGGCTCAATGACAATCTTTACTGGCAATGTAAACTTCTCGGCAAAGGCAAAATCGCGCTCGTCATGTGCAGGGACACCCATGACCGCACCGGTGCCGTAGCCACCGAGTACATAATCGGCTACCCAGATTTGCATGCGCTCACCGCTTGCAGGGTTAATCGCATGCGCACCGGTGAATACACCGGTCTTTTCCTTACCTTCACTTTGGCGTTCTATTTCTGACTTTTTGAGTGCTTGATCGATGTAGGCATTTACCGCTTCGCGAGTATCGTCGTTTGCGAGACGACGCGCCAACGGGTGCTCTGGTGCAAGTACAAGGAACGTCGCACCGAAGAGTGTGTCAGGACGGGTTGAGAAGACGGTGATGTCGGGGATGTATTCAAAATCATAGATCGTGAACTCGGTCTCGAGCGTCACCCCGTTCCCATAGTAACCCTTGTAATCTTGTAGTTTTTCGTCTTCGTTGGCGTAAGGTTCGTGTCCAGCAAGATCGTTCGGAATATCACCAAGTTTCATCTGACGCTCAGCGACTATAGCAGCCTTACCAAATGGCGTGACGGTCTCGCCATCACGTGTCAGCATATCGACCATGCTACCGACCGACACATCTTTTGCTTCGAGGCGGATAGTCGAAGACTTATGCCCATCCTTAATCATCTCGGTCAAAAGCGGCGTAAACTTCAGTGAGTCACCAGTCTCTAGATCTAGCGTAAATATAATCTCCGCACCCTCAGAGCGTCCGATCCAGTTTTCTTGGGCAGTTTTGATCTTGTCTGGCCAGTCAAGGGCGGGGATTTCGTCAAGCAACGCGTCGGCATAGTCGGTGATCTTGAAAAACCACTGCTTCATCGACTTCTTGACTACTTCATTGCCGCAGCGCCAGCATTTGCCACCCTCGACTTGCTCGTTCGCGAGGACGGTCTTGTCGACTGGGCACCACCACTGATTTGCCTCTTTTTGGTAGGCGAGGTCGCGCGCATATAGCTGCGTGAATATCCACTGCGTCCATTTGTAGTATTCGGGGTCAGTCGTGTTGATCTCGCGGCTCCAGTCGATACTTGCACCCACACGTGTCAGCTGGTTTTTAAAATTAGCTGCATTCGTTTTGGTCGTTTCGGCAGGTGCTTTGCCAGTTTTAATGGCGTAGTTTTCGGCAGGTAGACCGAAGCTATCCCAGCCCATCGGGTACATGACATTGTAGCCAAGCGCTCTACGAAACCGTGCGACACCATCGACGATGGAGTGCTCAAAGAAATGCCCAGTGTGCATACCAGCACCGCTCGGGTATGGAAACATACCCGTCACGTAGTACTTTGGCTTGTCGCTCTGGTCAGGAGCATGGTACCGACCGTCGTCAGCCCAGATTTGTTGCCATTTTGGCTCGATTTCACTAGGATTGTAGCGCTGCATAGTACCTCTATTGTACCAGAGGTAGAGTATATAAAGAAGCTTCATTGCATTGCCAATTGAAAAAGACCGTTCCGAGAAACGATCGAGCCTTAGCTCGTAACGGTCTTATGAAACGGCCTAGTTAGGACCAAGTTGCGGTATCAAACACACGAAGTACTGCAGGCGATGGTTGCAACTCACCTACGAAGTTTACGCCATGGTAGTAGATGCATATCTTGTCGGATGAGAAACACCAAACATTGTCATAGTCGCCAGCGATACCTACGGCATAGCTGGCCGAAAAGTCAGGTGTACGACCGCCGATCGACACAACAGGTGCAGGTATTATCGTGGGCTGATAGCCAATTGAACAGGCTTGCGCAGTACCGTCACACCAGTAGTCGTAGCGTGCGATTTGGAGCAGGTTACCCGTATCTTCATATACATATCCCTCCAAGCTCGTGTCTGCCGTAGCGGACTCGATTTCGCCCCAGCTATCATCCAAGCGAACAGTCAGATTGCCTAGTGTCCAGACGCGGATATTAGACGTGGCCAGCCAGTTAACATAGGCTGAAATGGCCGCGAGAACGTCTTCCTGCACGGGTTCATACTTCAGTAAGTCGCCATGCTTACATGGAGCGTCCTGTATCATATGCTTATCCTTGTACTTCTTATCTGAGTACTCACGATAACATGTAAATACCGACTCACCTCCACCCTTGCTTAGTTCGCCAGATTGTTGACTCGTCGCACCTGCAACCGATATAATATCGTCGCTCTTTGTGTCCTCCGATGCCTTTACGACACCAGCCTTCACATACTGTTTCACGACATCACCAGCTATAGCGTGTATCAGAACACTACTCGGTGGTGCTACTACGGGGAAGAAGGGGCTTGAATTCGCATTCGCGATAGTGATAAATTGTCCGACCTTATCCGCGATCAAGTTTCCACTCGAATCATGTTCATTCAACGCAACCTGACCTATGACGGCTCCGAGCGAGTACCCGATCAGGATAACTTTGCCAGTGCCACCGTTGCTCTTTGAGATCTGAGATACACAGTCGATTGACTTTCCGAGGCTCTTGCCTTGATCTATATATAACACTGAGTTACCATAGCTGAAATTGAGAGCTACCTTCACGTCAGACAGCTGGTCAATTGACTGATATATAGTCGAACCGCCAGCCTTCTTCCACTGCGATGGGCTGCCCCTGAGACCATGGACCAGAATAACAGGTATTTTCTTGCCAAATGACATGTCAACCTTCTGGACTTCCTTCGCACAATAGCTCGGATTTTCAGTCGCTGCAAATGCTCGTGGCGCCGTAATTCCCACGGCCATTATCAATGTTATAAGCATAGAAAGCACAGCGCATGTGGACCTCCGTAGACCTTTCACGGTCACTCCTTAACTTGAAAGTGCATTGACAATTTGTCAACTCTGAAGATACTACAACATATTTCTACACAAATCAATAGTTCGAGAATTTTTCATAATTTAATGTTAAAATACCACTAACAGACTAAAAAGGATTAGTGCATCTATGAATAGGCGTATCCCTCAGTATTTAAGCGCAACAGTATTGATATTTTTATTGTTTTTTCTAGTGCTAAATGTTCAACCGTCAGGTTCTAACGGTATAGCAGTAGGCTTAGACTCGGGTCTCAAACCCTCAATTATTACCTTCCTGATACTACTTGTATTGCTAAGTGTAGGCTTTGTTGGGCAATTGCGTGCTAAGAAATGGGGATATACGTTGACAGCCGTCATATTAGTGCCGGTAGCGCTAACTGCATTAGTTATTGGATACGTGTCTTTAGGATTATTAAGTTTCTTATTAGGTGGCGCGTTGCCTCAGCCTCTCTCAATGGAAGAATGGGTTGCTCTCGGTGCTACACTTATATTCGCGTTATTAGTGCCCGCTACGATCGTTACATTAATCCGCTACATCCGTCAAAAAAACTAAACCTACTTATAGCGACTAAAGAACTCGTTTTTTGTACGCATCCACTCAGGTGACTGGCGCACGAGCTGCGCGTCTTCGGTCATGTCGCATAGAATTTTCACACATTCTTCGAGGTAGATGGTATTCTGCGAACCTTTCACCAGTATCGTTGCGCCTTC
This sequence comes from Saccharimonas sp. (SeqCode), assembly GCA_049660945.1. Taxonomy (GTDB): domain Bacteria; phylum Patescibacteriota; class Saccharimonadia; order Saccharimonadales; family Saccharimonadaceae; genus Saccharimonas. Next base: position 57,819 of record JBASZO010000022.1, on the reverse strand, counting down.
TTCGGTGATAGACCGTACGAACTCGCCAGCAGCGATTGCATTTGGCGCTACATGCACCTGACAGCCGCGTTGACGAGCAACTGGTGCGAGATGTTTCTCGCTCTCGGGACCGACAGTCACTACCCATGCAAGCAAGTTCGGGTCGCACATGCCGCCAATTTTCTCGTGCTCAACCTGACTCGAATTTCCAAGCTCACGCATATCACCAAATACCGCGATACGTTGCGGCACATTCTCTACTCCTAGTGCATACAGCGTCTGAAGTGCAGCGGCTGCAGCGGCAGGACTAGAGTTGTATGTATCATCAATAATCGTCGTCCCGTTGATACCTCGCAGGAGGTTCATGCGACCCGGAACTGGGCGAATAAGTGCGACGCCATTTGCAATCTCACTCGGCACGAGACCCATCCGAGCTGCTGCCGCAATCGCCCCCATGACAGGGCGCAAACTATGCTCGCCAAATACTCGTACCAGCACCTCAAATATCTGCGGAAACTCTGGCGCAAAGACTGCTGCACGATAGCCTGCTTCTGGTGAAAATCCACGCTGCTCCAGGTGATACTCTGCAGCATTAGTAATGCCATAGGTACTAAAGTTTGGATTGTTCTCGAACGCCGCAAACCGACTCTCTACATCATCGCGATTGATCAACGTAAACTTGGCGTACTGCGTAATCGCTAACTCTTCCTGGGCCACAGCATCGAGCGTACCAAAAAATTCCATATGTTCAGGTGTCACTGCAGTCACGAGTGCGATATCGGGTACCAGATACGCCCCAAAGGCCTCTATGTCACCAGGACTATCGGTGCCAAGTTCCTGAATGACAACATCGACGTCCGTAGGATCTTTTACGCGCTTGGCGGCGGCTCGAAATACTGCTAGCCAGGCGAAAGGATTGTGCACACTCGATGGATACTGGATACCCAAGATCGCAAGCGGCACCGAAAACGCCGTGTTATGGTTACCTTCGTGCATGCGAATGCGATAGCGTTGCGACAGTATATCAGCAAGCGCGCGCTTGGTGCTGGTTTTGCCGACACTCCCTACAACAGCGACAAGTTTGACTTCAGGGTGTTTGACGAAATACTGCCGTATATACTTTTGGAGCTTCTTGAGCACAAAACGCTTAAACATACTCCTATACTACCGCAAAATACCCTAGACGCCAAAGTTACTCATCGGTCAGCGCGAGCGCAAGTAATGCTTTTGCACCCACGACTTCAGCTCTGAATCCTTCGATCAGTTCCGCGAGCATATCATTGAGGGAGCACTCGGGTATACGTCGCTGGCCAATAGCGAGCACTGACGAAAACCACCATAGTTGATCCTCGGCGTTAGCGGAGAACTTACGCCACATTCCATTGCCATGCTTCCGGAAACTCACGATCATATCAGTGCTGTTATGAATCTTGTCGGCAAGCGCAATCTCTACAGATCCGTCTTCGGCTTTTTGCTCCAAAAATTCTAGATATGCCTCGTTGCGCTCGCGCCAGTCTTCGATACTATCATCCTTGGTCACGCCTCGTACCAAAAATGCCGTTCGAGGAGAAAATTCGCGAGCCAAATCATCGATCGTTACCGTAGTGTCTTCGACGGTATCATGCAGTACCGCTGCCATTTGGACCTCAGGGTCGTCAGTGACTTGTCTGACAATTTCGAGCACCCCGAACGGATGCTCTATATAGTGCTTACCAGACATTTTGCGTATCTGGTGTTCATGAGCGTGCGCAGCGAAGTTGATCGCTCGCCATACTTCCTCGGGGTATCGTTCGTTTATTGGTAGTGTCCGGAGGTGGTCATGCTTTGGCATGTGCTTTACCTTTCTACCAGCTACTCTCGCTTACCCCTGTAGAGAATAAGAAAAAGCGGCCAGGCGAATTAATTGTAGATAATTCGTAGCCGCCATAGACGTTTTGAAAGTAATTCAAAACCGCTGTCCTACTTGCAAGTTTATTATAAACCCCTTCAGGTGCTTATGCAAGCATTTTGGCGATAAACTGCTATTAATTATTCGTGTTATGCATCTTAAAAACTTGACAGACATAAGCACTTCAACTTAAATCAAGAAATAAGCAAGGAGCTATCATGACCGAACGCCGCACCGTCTCGTATTTTGATCATCAGTTTCACTCTACCGCTATCATGGATCCGCAACTTTTCTTTGATCGCTATGGCGCTGATCACATGGCCGATATCGCACAAAAAGGATTCGACGAAGTGATTCTGTGTGTCACCGAGCTCGACATGGCTACTCGCGCCAGGCAGCGGCTCCTTGCAGACCTCGTCTCGACCGCAAAAGCTCATGATCTACTCGTCACTGCTGACCCTTGGAGAGTAGGCGGTATATTTGGGGGTGAAGGTATGTCACTGTACGAGCAAAATGATGGCAAGCCATGTACCTGCGAACCAGCACTCGAGCGGCTCTTATACAATTGGCTAGATACTGTCACAGCTGCTGATATTCAACGAGTATTCTGGGACGAACCGGAGCTAGAGTGCATAGAGCATACGCGCTCGCTCGAGCTCATCGATCATATCAGCCAACGAGCCATCGCGCAGGGAATCAACTGGAACGCATCATGCGTACGCTCTCGAGATCCGGGTATTGATATGTCAAATGACGTCGCCTCTATGGTAGCTATCAACGAAATAGCAATCGCACCCTATCCATTTCACCCTCAAAACAAACAGCAAAAAACCGCAGAACAAGTTGTTGATAGTATTGCGCCGTGGTTTCAGCGCCTCAAAGCTGCCGCAGACCGCCATGGGGTAGATGCGCAAGCATGGCTACAAGGGTTTAATATCTCTCCAGCAAACTTGCCTGTACTCGAAACATATGTCGGAGAGATCGCAAATGCGCAAATAGGCAATATCGCCGTATGGGGCTACAATGCCTGCGCAATTGTCACCGATCTAAACCCGCAGCCAGCCGATACAGAGGGTACCTGGCGCGAAGTATGCCGCCTACTGCAGCGGGCGTAAATAGGCTAATTTTAGCGTACAGTAAAGTTACCGACTAGATCAGACTCATGCTCATGGAAGTGAAATTCACCTTTTTCGAACAAACGTACAGAAAATGACTCGCCATCTTTGAGGATTTTTTCGTGGATACCATCATAGGATTCCATAGCATCTACATGACCAAACATGATTTTTCGTTCGCTTCCTGTATTGTTGGTGATCCGTAGTGTGTCACATTGTTTGCCATCAATGCGCGGCGGTGTCACATCGTCTTTACCAACTCGCATCTCGTGCACGGTACCAGGCTTAGTGCACTTAGCTGCTGCTGTATCGGGAAGTGGCTGCATAGCCACTGCGACACCGACCACTGCCGCAAGAACGACTATTGCGATCACTACTACTGGTACCCAAAATTCATAGTTCTTATGCTCTATCATCACGATATAGTCTAGCATAGTGATCGTAAACGAACTACACTACACCACTCGACAAGACGGCATAAACATAGTACTATCCACTACATATCCATCAAGGAGAGCTATGGCCGAACTACTACCGCGAATCTCAGGGACTGAAGTCGAATACGCTATTTTTTCACGGTACACTACGCAGGCGTTTCATGTGCCATTTACTTTGATGACGGGATTCATTTTTAATAACCACGACCCAGCCATTAAAATTTCCGAGGGCATGCTCAGCAACGGTGCTCGATACTATCCAGATGGACATCTACTCGAGTATGCCACACCCGAAGAGACCTCGTTTCGTGGTACCGCTATTCGCGAACTTGCCGGCGAACGAATCGTCATGGACTCAATGACGCGATACATAACAGGTCATTCTACTATGGCATCGGCGCTTGTACGCAAACGGGCAATTAGCGAGGTGCCCGATAATGATGGCAGTTCTTGTGGGTATCATGCAAGCTTACTCGCCGACCGTCGGGCTCTTGGCACTCTCGACGATGGTACCGCGGAGCTCCTGGGACTACATCTCGCGACCAGTCTGCATTTGCTAGGGAGCGGAGCGATTTATCTTCCGAAAACGCCGTATGCAAAATACAGTTACGGGCAAAAAACACTCGACCTTGGGCTTGACTACGATCTCAGCACGAATGTTGCTGGCAAAAAACCGCTTATCAATCTTCGCGATGAGCCCCTTTCGGATCTGCCAGATTCCCGACGTATTCACATTACAAGCCTTGACCCACACATATCACCATGGGCGATAGAGATGACGCTCGGCACCTGCTCGCTTGTGCTACGCGCTATCGAGCAAGGCTATGGACGTGATCTGACGCAAGTTGTCGCTGGTGGCACTACACTCGTTTCGCTTAGTCGACGCACGTCACTGCATCCGACACACAATATACAGACCGAGGTCTTCGACAAGGGTGATCGCAAGTCAATCACTACCAACGATATCCAGGAACGCATCATCGAGATCGTGTCACAAACCGACCATACAGACGAAGAGCATCGTATCCTTGAAGAGTGGCAGCAAGCTCATCACGACTATCTACTCGACCCTATGAGTATTGCCGATCGAAGCGATGCGATCAGTCGACTCGCTATGATTCGTGTCTGGAATGCCGCAAAAGGACTCGAACCAGACGACATGACATCGCAAATTGCCTTTGCTGCCGACAGTATATACGACCGTGTGTTCGAAATTGGCACGACGCGTGCGCCGAAGGGCACAGACCCGACAGACGCCTATCACAAAACCGTGACACACAAGTGGCGCAGCTCGACATTTAGCAATACAATGCCCACCGAACAAGAAATACAGGATGCGTATCACAACCCACCCACCACAACACGAGCCTATGGGCGCGGGCGGGCGATACTGTCTGGCGGTACCGATGTCAGCCGAGCACAGTGGGACGGCTATCTCTATAATGGCCAAAAAATCCAGACACAAGACCCCTACGAACCAGACGCTCGCATGACGTCACCTACAGTGCCACTACAGCTGGCGAGGGGCGAAGACAATGACTGAAATCCGTGACCGTATCGTCGGTAGTGAGATGGAGTATTCGATCACGGCGCTCGATCATGACGACCGCGAGATACCATACTCACTCAAAATAACTCCAGAGTTTGTCGAGAACTACCTACCAGAGGGTGTCTCGCAGACCAGTAACATGCTTAGTAACGGCGGCCGCTACTACGACGACCTCCATTTCGCCGAGTATGCGACGCCCGAGGAGCTAGACTTCGAGGACATGGTGATTCGTGAGTTTGCTGGAGAGCGAATCGTCATCCAGAGCCTGATACGATACTTTGCTGACAATCCCGAAATGCGCTTTGCCTACATACGCAAACGCGTGCTCGATGATCACCGAAAAACCTGGGGCTATCACCTCAACCTCTCTAGCGATACAACTTCCATCCCTGTTTTCAATGACTACACTATGCACATGCTAGGATTACACTTGGCCACCAGCCAGCCACTGATCGGTGGTGGAACTACCTATTACAACCGCACTACCAAACAGCGGGAGTATAGTTACGGGCAGAAGGTACTCGACCCAAATCTCGTAGACTGCGATATCGACACTCAAGACAAAACAGCGCTCATCAATACTCGTCATGAGCCGTTGGCAGGACGTGGACATCGTCGTGTTCACGTCACCTGCCTCGACCCTCATATTTCTCCATGGGCGGCGAAGATGACTGTGGGCACGCTCTCGCTCGTTCTGCGAATCATCGAACAAGGCCATGGTCACAAAATACGAGCAGGTATATACAGTAGCCATTCCATGAGCGCCATTGCTGTCACAAATGCAACCGATCTGACACACAAGCAAGTTGTACGAATGGACGAAGGGCCAGCGATAACTCCTACAGAAATCCAACAGACAATCATCGAACTTGCCGAGCGAACCGAGCATACTGATCAAGAAGCGAAGATTCTCAAAGAGTGGCGCAAAGCAATTGAGGACCTGAGGAGCAATCCCATGTCACTCGCTAATCGCAGCGACGCGATCGGCAGACTACATACTATACAGCAGTCAAACATACGTAGAAAGGACGACCCCGGCGATATGACCACGGATGCCGCAAAGATTGCCGACGCATACTATGACCGCATCTTTGAGGTTGGCACACAACGATTTCCGCGCGATAACGCCGACCCCCTTGAGGCCTATCGAAAGTCAGGTGCGCACATCATCCGTAGGCGGCAAAAAACAAGCGAACGCAGCATCGAGCAAGCTATACTGCACCCACCCAAAACGACTCGAGCGTACGCTCGCGCTGCACTTATCGCCAGTGGCAAAGTCGAAAAAGTCTCGTGGGAGGGCTATACGAAATGGGGCACGCCTTGTTCTCTTCCAGACCCCTACCAGTCGACGCTCGAGCCTTAGTCTATCGGTAAATAGTAGGACAGCAAACCGATGCCTGCACTTAGTAACAATGCTATACAAGCGAGGAGTACTATAGCCTGGAATACAGATTCATGGAGATGCATGAAAGCACGGACACGAGCACTTTGCCGAGCTATATAGGCATAGCTAGCAGCTTGCCACTTGCTGCCTCGTGCCAGCATGAGAAAAGGCGTGATCGCGACTAGGCACACAAATGGCAATACTAGTGCAAATGTCACTACAAACGGTATCGAATAACTTGTAATCGCTCCTGTTATCACAACCACTGCAGCCAGTCCGCTCACACTTGTCACTGTTCGTACGGCAGCAAATAAAAAGAGTGGTAGACTTTGCATGCCACTCGTTGTTCTGCGTGCACGCTGTGGTGTAGCTGTGTGCTGCACGTATCTTTGCCTGAGCAAGTAGACGATACCGAGGAGACCCACTACGCCCAGGAACAGGTAGCGGACGACAGCCTCGCCACCGATCAATTTTCGCAGCTCCTCGATAGCGAGCGCTATGCTTCCCCCTAAGGCAAACATGCATACGATCCCGACAATTACCCCACCCACAAGCCATGTCGGCGCTCTGCTACTGCTTTTGTCAGCTGAAAGCTGAGCCATTATGCCATACAAAATCGGACTAAATCCAATCACAAGTGCCAAAACACTCAGGACTACTACATATGAAAGAGTCGACAGGATCACAATCGACTTGCCTCTACACTATTGGGGCGGTATGATACAGCTAGTATGCCAAAGCAAGATTCTAACCAACGAAAAGTATGGAATATAACACTCATCATTGCGCTCATTGTAGCGGGAGTATTCCTGTTACCGCAACTATCTGTGCTTGTTTTGTCCGCCCTCATGGCATTTATATTTTACCCGCTTTATCTACGACTCAAGCGCAAATCAGGGTGGATAGCAGCGTCTGCAACACTGGTCATATCTATGCTACTTGTCGTAATCCCCGTCCTGATAGTACTCATCATGACAACTGGTCAGCTCCTGCAGTTTAGTGATTCACTCGCACAATCCAGCTCGCACGAGCAGCTTTCAGCGTTCCTAAAAAATGCAAGCGAGCAGGCAAACGCACTAATTGCACCGATCTCAAACGCTCAAGTTGCCATCAGCTATGACGGTATCGCAGACTTCCTACGTGCCAGCCTACCAGAGATTGCACGAATGTTAGGCAATTTTGCACTCGCCATCATCGCTAGCGTGCCGGCACTTGCCATCGCTTTCATCATCTACTCATTTGTATTTATAGAACTACTTGTACGAGGTAAATTATACATTGACCGCCTTTACGATATTAGTCCTTTTCCGCGTAAAGTGACCGCCAAATTCCTCGAGCGCACTGGCCTCATGGCGAACGCTATGGTCAAAGGGCAGCTAATGATTTCTATGATCATCTCGGCGATCGCTGCACTACTGCTCATTCCACTAGGCTATGGGCAGTTCGTATTCCTACTCTTCATCTTGTTCACGATTCTCAATTTCATTCCTCTCGGCTGTGGGATTGTATTTATACCTATCACTATCTACTCGGCACTCACTGGGCAGTTCTGGCCATCGATCATCGTACTAGCGCTCTATTGTATCGTTGCGAACATCGATAGTGTCCTGCGCCCAATCTTTATCCCAAAGAAGATCCAGCTCTCGACCGCACTAACCATGGTGGCGACATTTTGCGGCATCGCTTACTTCGGTATCCTCGGCGTTGTATATGGTCCGATCATCATGATTCTCATAGTGACAGCCCTATCGCTCTATAGCGAACATAAAACTACCGTATAAAACACCCTACGCTCAAAATCATTGTTTTTTCAACGACGGTGTGCTGTAATGAAAAAATCAATAAGGTTTAAGGAGGCTTTATGGAACTATTCGTTGCCGTATGTCTGATAGTCATAGGACTGTCTGTCGGACTGCTCGGGCTAAAGTTATTTAGGGTGCTACTACCGGTTGCCGGACTAGTGGCAGGAGCAACTATCGGGTACACTGGTATTCAGGGCATCTTTGGGACTGGGGTCACCAGCACCACCATCGCCGTACTCGTGGCGATTGTATTCGGGCTTGTACTAGCAGTCTTGTCATATGCGTTCTTTGACATCGCATTGGCAGTACTCATGGGACTCGCCGTATCATCACTATTCACCCTATTCGGAGTGGCGCTCGGCCTCTCAGCAAATGGATTTGTTGTCTTCTTGCTGTCAGTCAGCGGTTTCATTATCGGCATCACCCTCGCCGTATCGTCAGGCGTATTGACTGAAAGTCTCATCACACTCGCTACAGCGTTTGTGGGCATGGGATTTGTGCTCGGTGGCGTATTTGTACTCAGCAGCGGCATCTCTATGAACGACCTCGCGACAAATGGCGTCATCGCATCGGTCGCACAACGCGTTGACACATCGTTCTGGTGGGTGCTCGTATGGATTGCTGGTGCGGTCATTATGCGCCATATCCAGCTACGCTCACTCTTTCTCGAGATCTTTCCAAAGCATCTCGGGTATGACAGCGTTGCAAAGAAATCTTAGTCACTCAGTATCATAAAAGGAGAATTACAATTATGGGACTACTATCTAGCAGCAAAGAAGTAACAATTCTTGGCGTAAAGCCAAGCACACTCGCACTATTCGAAGGTACCCTTGCTGGTGCAATCGGACTCTTCGTCGCCGTGCTCTTCGGTCTACGTGCTACTATCGGCCTCACCCAAGAGACAAGCAGCGTACTCGCTGGCCTCTCACTCGGCCTCAGTGCAGGTATCGTCGCTATCATCGTTGTACCACTTGTGTACTTCGCAATCGGCTGGGTACTTGGCTACCTACATGGCTGGGTATTCAATGTGATCGTTGGCGAGACCAAGGGCATCACCCTATACACAAAGAAGTAGGCTCTCGTTTACTCTATAAATAGCCTCGGTATGATACCGAGGCTATTTATAACAAAAAATATCCCAGATTTTCGCTGAGATATTTTTCTTGGTGCGATTTTACAACCAAGTCCGAACTGATTTCGAGCAAAATGGCTGAGCCGTGCAGGCTCAGCCCCAACGCCTGCGCGGGCAAGCCCGCGCTCGCCCCACCAGAAAAACCCTTTGCATATTTTTTGAGATTTCCCCCCGCCGAATTTCTTTTTTTTAGTTGAAAAGGGTGTTTCTGGTGGTTCGACTACTGCAAGCAGTAGAGGCGTTGGGGCTTCGCTCAGGCGGCAGAGCCGCCGCGCTACGCGCCCGCTTTCACGAGACCTTTCTGCATAGCGTAAGCCTCTAACTTTCTCATAAGCTCAGTATCAATCATGTTTAGGTTCGCAAGCCAACCCTCCAAACTTATCTCGCTCATACGCCCACTGGCGATATCTGAGAATAACTCTTTTCTTTTTTCTCGGGTAAGGGCTACGCCCTTATTGACGATAAGCCCACAAATAATCTGCGGCCTATGGGCGTGCATAACCTTTACTTTTGCCTTGCTGATTGCTAACCTTGCACGCGATAGCTCCAGTGACACAAGATTGATAACCTCTGCGCTATCAATCCGCTGAGCAGATAGCGCGATGTCGTCAACGTAGATAGTCATGTCAACCCGCCGTCTCTTCATTTGGCGGTTTATGCAAAGTAACGTATCATTCAGGTAAAGATTAGTCAGGTAACTACTTGTCGCAAAGCCTTGCGGTACGCGACGCTTATAGCATAGTTTTGCCGCAAGGCGTGACGCGAGTCCGTCCGACAAGCCAAGTTTTTTAATCAGTGCCGCTTGCACCTCTTGCTGCGTAATAGAACCAAAACAGTTATGTATGTCGATTGTGACGACAGTATTTTTGTTCGTATGCGGACGAGCAAATGATACATAGCTGCGCTTCTTGACACCACCGTGAATAAAAGGAGGCCAGTCTTTCCGCTGCTGGCACAATGCCCGCTTCACCTGCTTGAGCCACTTATTAAGCGGCTTGTTTGGTTTAACAATCGGACGAGATGTACCGTCAGGTTTTGGTTCGGACGTACAGAATACCGCTGCGTCGGCGGGGTACTCTGCAAGTAATTTCTCTAGCGTTTCTACTTTTCCCATACTCTCCTGTATGCGCCTACCTGATAGATAGAAGCATAGAGGAGACCAAAGTACTTTTCGATGATTTTCACCACTGTTTGAATCAGTAGCTTGAAGCCATCGCCCATACTGATGCTCGTAGATGAGTACTCAGTGTGAGACTTTGGAGTCGTACGTTTATATTTAGTACGCTGTAAGTTCATCAAAACTCCTTTCTCCACGCATACGCGGGGTCTCGCTTTCCGCACTGTCCAGAAAAGGTCATACAACGTACTTTGGCCTCTAGAAACGTCTCGGTCTGAGCATAAGTCTCATAACCGGTAGGTCTCGCACCGGCGAAGCCGGCTGCAAATCATCACACAATAATACATTACAAGAATGACATTAAAGGGGGACAATTTATGGCATTGTTGCCATGTCACAACACATTAAGCGATCGGGAATGATGAAAACGTACCGACTACCGAGGTAGTCCCAAGTCTATTATACCACCTCGTGCTAACTCCTGAACAATCGAGCTATGTCGAGTATGGAGGCTGAGTTTGCTTCATTCTTTGATAAATGACCAATGGTCTTTTGTTCGAACAGAGCAGCAGCGGCAACATTTGCTAACTCCTGTCGCACCTTCTCATCATCTTCATCTCCGCGTGGACGAGCCAATATGCCCTGAATAGTTCTCGCTACAACCTCTCGGTGTGCATACTGCTCTAGAAGATTGCTATAGATACGATAGTTTTTATTTGCAAATGAGTACCCTAGGGTTGGTATTAAGAAAAGTCCGATATAAATAGAGATCTTTGCGAACAACTGAGTGTCGTTATGTACTGGCCGTAGCTTTGATAAGTCAACACCTAAAATATCCTTCAATTCATATACAGAGGCAACATTGACCAAAATTGCTATCAGCACAGCTAGAGTTAAGCCTACAAACCAAAAAGTCCGCTTGCCTAGGTATGACGTAGCTTTGGAGTGGAGTATTGATATAGCCGTACCTATACACCGTGCGAAGCCATAACGGAACTGGAACACTGTTTTGAGACGTGTTCGCCAGGGCAAGCTCTTGCGGTATGCCCGAAATGCTGCGTATTTTCGCCGTATTGCACTATCAGGCCAGCTTTTGCCTTGTACGGCTGCGCGATAGGCCAGCGTCTTTTCTGCGTAAAAGCTGCTCCAGTTCGCCAGTGCTCGTGCTTGTTCAAACTCGGCTATGGCATTTTCTTTTGCAATACGTACAGCCTCAATTTGTTCATTAAATTGTTTAGAAAGTTGTGCCTCATTTTCTTGCTTTGTGAGGTTCATCGACTCTGATACATCATTCTTGGAATCGGCGAGGTGACGAGTAAACTCATCTTCTAATGGTGTCGTAATCTTGCTCGATATATCATTGACGACTCTGTTTTCAATGACGCCATACATAATCTGTATCTGCGCATAGAGGGCTTGATTGGTGAGATTGCTATTTACTGAGTTGATGTATGAGTTGAGATTGTTCGCTGTTGTCTCATCAATCTGGGAATTATCACTAATTTGAGGAATAGATACGTAATTGGTCAAGGCGACCTGCTTGTTGAGCCATTGCAGGGCGTGCATATAGAAATCAACATAACTAATTTCACCCAGCCGTCCGATTGTGTTCGCTACGCGCAAAACATCTCGTATAGCAACCATTCGTCCTATGGCGTCATGAAAAGCGTCGGGCGCCGTCATATTCAAAAAGTTCTCAACTTTTGGGTCGAGATAGTTCGTCTCGTCTATCGAGGAATATCGTCTGAGGGGATCGCGAAATGTGGGCATGTCTTTGCTGTTCCTTTGCCCACCATTCTCTCTATTATATCACTTTTGCCTCTGTTGGTGTATTCCGATTTGTTCTATAGTGCGATATAATAAAGAGGCTTAGACCTTAATAACTTTTAACGCCTGAAAACACATTCTTTTGTTTGTGGACTTGCACATAAAAAAGCAGCCACGGACAAACCTGTGCAAGCAGGCGTTAAAGGTCTAAGCAACCCGTTCGTGGTTGCTTCTTTTTTTGTTGTAACTACTTGCGGCTTAAAGCATATCGCGAGGAAGTATGACAAAAAAGAAAATTACCTTCATCGACCTATTCGCTGGCATTGGCGGCTTTCATCTCGCCTTTCACAACCTCGGCGCAAAGTGCGTATTCGTGAGCGAGTGGGACAAGCCTGCACGAGAAACGTATAAAAAGAACTTTGAGAAAATCGAACCAGAGCTATTTACTCCTGAAACGATCGACCAGACATTTGCTGGTGATATTACGGCGGTACTGCCAAAAAGTATTCCAGATTTTGACATCATTACTGGTGGCTTTCCGTGTCAGCCGTTCTCGCAAGCCGGACTTAAAAAGGGCTTCGCCGAAACTCGCGGCACACTCTTTTTTGACATCGTAAATATTATGAAAGAAAAACAGCCAAAAGCCTTTTTCCTTGAAAATGTACGAGGACTACTGACGCATGACAGCGGACGAACCTTTGCAACAATTCAGCGAGTTTTAACAGAGGAACTGGGCTATAGCTTCTTTTACAAAGTCGTTAAAGCGTCTGATTATGGCGTACCGCAACACCGCCCACGGTTATTTATGGTTGGCTTCAAAGATAAGAGTATTGAGTTTGAATTTCCAGAGCCAGTAAAACTCGCCATGACAATGGACGATGTGTTTGGTGGCAAAGTAAACAAAACTGTCGGCTACACTTTGCGTGTTGGTGGTCGAGGCTCTGGGCTTGCCGATCGGCGCAACTGGGATACCTACTTGGTAGACGGCGAGGTGCGTCGATTATCGCCAAAAGAAGGCTTGCGCATGCAGGGCTTTCCCGATACTTTCGAGTTTCCAGTTTCCGAAACACAAGCCATGAAGCAACTCGGCAACTCCGTGGCGGTGCCAGCGATACAGGCAACGGCAAACGAGATAATCAAGAGGCTTAAATAATGGACGTGTACACTCTGACGGCGAATAAGGGCGAGTGGTCGGAACTATATGTACTGTTCAAGCTCTTTAGTGATAACAAAATTAAAGCCGCCGATATGAACTTGCAGCCGACAGATGATGAATATACTTTTTTGCAGATATTTCGTGAAGATGTAGAAAATAGACCCTACATCTACGACCTAGAACAAGACGGCGTAGTGCGCATTTTGACCACAAACGGACAGTTAGTCGATGTTGTGAGTACGCATTTATTGCCAGAAAAAGCGCAGCGAATATTTGAAACGATAAAAGCAGCTGATACAGCAACCTTTGCACTACCAGAAGCGGTCGGGCTAATGAGTGAGTATCGTCTAGAAAAAATCAAAGCAAACTCTAGCATGAAGTCGGACATTGAGACGATTATCAAAGACAAGCTAATTGCGCAGAGTAAGCCTGTCGGGTTCTCCATAAAATCGCAGGTCGGCGGAGCTTCGACATTGTTAAACGCAAGCAAACGGACGAACTTTACATACAAAGTTCAAGGCTTTAGTGGTGATATCGACGAGATTAACAATATAGAAAGTTCTCGAAAGCTACGCGATAGATTACAAAAGATCGCTGAGGTCGGCGGAGTGCTAAAGTTCTCGCATGTTGAAAGCACAGTATTTACTCGCAATATGCGCGTCATTGATAGCATTATGCCTGACATTCTGGCAAGCATGCTGGTTGATTATTACTCGGGCCAAGGCGTAACTATGGCTAGTCTGTGCGAGTTGAGCGGAGAGAAAGCGTTGCATGGTCTAGGGGCGGCTGAAATTAGCTACAAAGTTAAATCATTCTTGCGAGCGGTTGCATTGGGTATGGTGCCAAGCCGAGAGTGGAGTACATATCTTACCGCCTACGGCGGTTATATAATCGTAAGAGATGACGGCATGTTACTTTGCTATCATTTGTACAATGACGATGATTTTAGAGATTACCTGTTCAACAGTACCAAACTCGACACACCAAGCACCTCCCGACACGATTTTGGGTATTTATACGAGCAAGACGGCGAGGTGTATTTGAAACTTAACCTACAAGTCAGATTTTGTTAAGTACCTACGCTAGATCTAGCGTAGGTACAAGCCAACACCGCCAATGTCGCTAAAGCGACACGCCACCACCAGAAACACCCTTTTCAACTAAAAAAGGAATTCGGCGGGGGAAAATCAATAGTCGCTCTCAGAGCCTTGTGTCACTCCTGCCGATAGCAAGCAAAAAGACCAACTCTCGTTGATCTTCATACTTTGGTGGCTCCTACTAGACTCGAACTAGTGACACAAGGCTCTTCAGGCCTCTGCTCTACCAACTGAGCTAAAGAGCCACACTGAAATGTTTTCAATCATTTTTACCATATGCCGTGATTGATCGGCCTGGCCTCTGCTCTACGAATACTTGCGTTTCACGCAGGAGCTAAAGAGCCACACTGATGGGTTTCTCACATATTTTACGTCTAGCGATCAATCGACGGCCTGGCCTCTGCTCTACGAATACTTGCGTTTCACGCAGGAGCTAAAGAGCCACACTCCGCATTATTTTACTAGATTAGCCTCTGTAAATCAAGGTATACTAGTATATATGCATATTTCCGACGAAGAGTTCGACGCGCTAATCACCCGCGCCATGGATGAACTACCCCAAGAATACATCACCAATCTCGATAACGTTGCCATTACCTATGCAGATGAACCTACGCCCGTACAGCTACAACAACAAGGCGTACGCCACGGACATTTACTTCTTGGTCTCTACGAAGGCATCCCGCTCACCCGACGTGGCGCAGGCTATATGATGGTGCTACCAGACAAAATTACCCTGTTCAAACATCCCATTCTGCAAGTTAGCCCCACGCCCGAAGCATTCTTCGAGCAAATCAAACGCACTCTATGGCACGAAATCGCTCATCACTACGGCCTCGAGCATAGTCATATCGACCACCTAGAAGACAACGCGTGATTCCCTCTTGAAAAACTCCCCCACCTCGGGTATACTGTATCGAGTACGCGGGTATAGCTCGGTTTTAGAGTGAGGATTGCCAGCGGCAGTCCGCAAGGCAACCTTCCGATGAAAGCTGTGCTTTCAATAGCGAAGTTGCGGGGTCGCGGAACGTGACCATTCTTGCAAGGCCAAGGATGCGAGTGTGACCAACCAACGTACAAATTTACAATTTACCAATATATGCGGGTATAGCTCAGTTGTTAGAGCGCATCCTTGCCAAGGATGAGGCCAGGAGTTAGAGTCTCCTTACCCGCACCATAGAAAAAACCGGTCCTAGTGATCGGTTTTTTCTATGGTATGAATGAGTTTCTAATTCCTGGCCTCATCAAAAAATAATAAATCGCCAGGAGCTACGTCTGATTCCGCTCTGGCGGGTCAGGCGTAGAGTCTCCTTACCCACATCAAGATATGAGCTAGAAGTTTAAAGACGGGCAAGTCTTCAAGTACTTAGTTCAAAGGACTATTCTTTACGCTAATTAAAATGCCCACTACTTACCGTAGTGGGCTGCGAATCAGACCGCAGACATTGACTATGCGTCACTCGGCTGAGTGCTGCGTTTCAGTGCCCGCTTCTCTGCCCTAGACAAACGATTCCACTCGCGTTGAGAGATAGTTCGTTCATGTTGAGTCCTTCGTGTATCACTGATGAATCGTCTCAGGGAGGTTAATGCAGGGTATTTCATGCTATCGAGGCTGCCAAACCGTTCTCGGTAGTCACGGTTAACAGCGTGGTACCAATCCGTTGCGTCTTGGTACCACTTATCCCAGCCCGTCTTGCGAATACGCCGCCTATGCAGCAGTGCACGAATCAAGTAAGTGATGCCGAGTGAATTCGGCCAGATAAACAATGGTTCAACAGTTGCCGGTCTCTCCGGTATCAGTTCAGTCCATTGCCCGATCAGTCGATCGACATCGGCATCGGTCATCTGAGCCGCGTCGAGGTGCAGGTCCATACAAACTCCTTGGGCTAGTAGGGCTATATAGTTATTATATTAACATTTTAATGCATATTTCGCAAGGATACTTTCCGATGAAAACTACGTTTTTAATCGTGAAATTTCGGGGTCGCAGAATGTGACCGCGGAACATGAGAGAGTCTCCTTACCCGCACCTAAAGATATCATGGCCGCAAATCATACGATAAATATCGGGTGCGCTATTGCTTTTCTATAGTATTTATGCTATAATGTATTTAATAGTCATACCCGATGGCTACGGAGGTCTTCGGACTTTAACAGAGAGGAAGTTAGATGAGCGACAACACCTACCTCGTCACCTGCGTCTCCGGACAGCATGTCCTGGAGGTGATCCCGGGGACCGAGCTCGAGACGAAGTGCAAGGAGCGTGAGGCCAAAGGCTTCATCGATGCGCTCTGCCTCGACTACAGCGAGTGCCCCGAGTGCGTCGAGGAGACGCGGCGGACGGCCGACAGCAACGATGAGTATCTCAGTCTGTTCGGCTGTCCGATGGCCGGTCTGGACGGGACGTGCGACGACGCCTGCCCCTGCATGACCAGGGAAGAGGTCATCGACAGACCATACGCCAACCAGGTCCGTGGCCTCACGGTCACGGCCTAGCCGGCACCTGTCCGGGCGGTGAGGCATTGCCCTCCCGCCCGGGCCGCCGCCCTCATCTACTCCTCCTGATGCTTCCATAACTGCGTGGTTATGCTGATGAGTCCAAAAGGACGAAAAGCCCCAAGGGTAAACAGCCTAAATTACAGCCCTTTTATCCAACGAGACGAAGATGACTGGGTAGGTAGCATTTCTATTTCGGTAGTTTGCAGTTCAATCTTTTGCCCTACATCTTAACTATGTACGACCAGGAAAGAACTGGGTTAGTTGTATGATATGATGAACGCTGATGAAACAATATGCCAAAAGGTCATTTGACCTCTACGTTTTAACTGCCCTTTCCAAAGGCTTTCCTGTATTTTGCTCCGTACTTTTGCCCGTACTATATGCCGAGAGGCTTATCAACGCCCAAGCGGTCGGATATATCGGAGCAACTTTTATTGTATCTACGATTCTCGGCGCGCTGCTTGTCGCAAGATGGCTACATAAATTAACTACACGCCGCGTTCTGCAGGCAGCAGCTCTCGGCATATTATTAGGCTCAAGTATAATCTTTGCGGCACTTAGCATCCAAAACATAGCTGCGCTTATACTGGCTTATGGAGTCATGGGTGTAGCATCCGGGACGGCTCTGTCGGGCGTCAATGCAGTCACTGCAAGCATGACAACTCGAGGCAATAGGTTTAAGATGATCGCAAAGTTGAGTATGATTGCCGACAGCATCAGAGTTGCTTTTGCACTTATCGTGGCTGGGCTAGTTGCCGTAGGCGCGATGAAACTGGCCATCGCCTTGATCGCATTGTTTGCGATTATTTTTCTGTTTTATGCATCATGTCAAGATTCTGCAAAGACGAGTGACGCACCGAGAATTACTGCACAGACGATTAAGCACAATAGGCCGTTCAAGTTTTTCCTATCGATAGAGTTTCTAGATTCATTCTGTAGCTCACAACTATTCGTCTTTCTTCCGCTACTATTTCTAGCCAAAGGCTACACGCTAGAGAACAGCATACTTCTGCAGGCTTTCACTTTTCTAGGCTACATGAGTGGGCGCTGGTTAGTGGGGGTACTCGCGCACCGACTATCGGGATTAAGGGCAGTCGCAATCGCTGAGATTGGCCTAGTTGTTTCAATATTACTGATCTTACTTGCGCAATCTTTGTGGGCTTTGTACATTCTAACTTTTGCCCTGGGGCTCTTTGCGCGAGGAACTTCACCCGCAATTAAATCTCTAGCATTTGATGCTCTAGAGGATAATCAAACCAAACAAGGATCAGCTCTCCATGTCATTGTAGGTGACGGCGGGAGTGCTGCAGGACAATTCGTATTCGGGCTGCTAGTTGCATTCTACGGCGAGAAATCACCGTTCATTGTCGCGATGTGCGTAGCGTCCATCATTGCAATCTTGTGTACTCCTCGCGTTATTGGCCTACTACGACTAACTAGTGGCAGTATGCGTCCAGCACTTATCTAGCATCTAGCTGGGAATACTCTCATATAGTAGACCGTAAACTTTTGCCGATAATCGTGCACCCAAAAGGTCCTGGTGCTATAGTTGATATATGGCATATCTCGTTGTTGCATACCCAAAACTGGAGCAGACTGACTTTAACTGGATACAAACCTACCGCGAGCAAAACGACTCGCGCTACTTCTCGGTCATCAAACCTCACTTTACGCTCGTTTTTGCCATTCACGATATGAGCAAAGAGGATTTTGTAAATGAAGTGAAGAACAGGATTGCAGGTACTAAACCTTTTGATTTTGAGATAAAAGTAGCAACCATTAACCAAAATGACGATAGCAAATACTACCACGAATTTCTCGTTCCCGATACGGGCTACTCAGATATCGTAAAGCTGCATGACAAACTATATTCTGGTTTATTTGCTCCGCATTTGCGTTTTGATATAGATTTTATTCCGCATATTGGTATTGGTAATAGTGATGAGGCACAGATATCAAAACAACGCATTGACGAATTAAACACCAAGGGTGTTTCTATCGCTGGTAGGATTGAGAGTGTTGATGTTATTGAATACAGTGACGGCAAAGTAACAACAGTGTCAAAGTATGACCTCCGATAAAGTCCTAGTTTTATACAATTGGCTCAAACAGAACGGCATAGCCGTCTGGATTGACGGTGGTTGGTGTATTGACGCTCTGCTTGGCGAGCAGACACGAGAACATCAAGATTTAGATATTGCCGTTGAGCGCAAAGATAACGCTAAACTTCGCCAGTTGCTAGAAAACAACGGCTATAAAGAAGAAAAACGCAACGACTCGTCAGAGTTTATGTATGTTATGAAAAATGAAGCAGGACAAGGGGTTGATGTTCACGCTTTTGAGTATGACGAAAACGGTAAAAATATCCAGGGCGTTGAATACCCTCTTGGCTCGCTAACTGGCAAAGGCACAATTAACGGACAAGAAGTAAACTGCATAGACCCAGAGTGGATGTTTAAGTTTAAGACATCTTACGAACCAAAAGAAAAAGATATCAAAGATGTACAAGCATTGAGTGTGAAATTTGGGTTTGAGTTGCCCGACAAATATAAAAGCAACCTGCCAATATTTTTAATCGCCGTTGACGGACACGGTGGCTCCGGCAAGTCTACGCTTGCTAATCTTTTGTCCGAAAAACTAAACGCCGAAATAATCCATACTGACGATTTTGCGGGTTGGGATAATCCCCTGAATTGGTGGCCGCTCGTCATTGAACGAGTTTTTGAGCCGATCCAAAACGGCGAAAAGCTGTTAAACTACCCCCGCTCTAAATGGTGGGAAACGCACAACCCCGAACCTGTGGTCAATCAGCCAGTAACTCCGATTATGATTTTAGAGGGCGTAAGCTCTCTGCGAAAAGAGTTTAGACTATACATCAGCTACGGTATATTTGTCGATACACCGATAGAAGTTTGTTTGCAGCGCGGCTTTGAACGCGACAGAGGGCAAGACGGCAAGTCTGACGAGGAAATAAAGCAGATGTGGGAACAATGGTACGAAAAAGAGGAAACTTACATCAAGCGGGATAATCCCCAAGAGTTTGCCAATTTAATTATAGACGGAACAAAGCCACTTGATGAAACTATTAAACTAGTTGAAAAACGAGTTAAAAGTCTATGAAAAACAAAATTAATCATTCTTTAAAACAAGAAGATTATTTCTTCCCCTTTAAGTGGAACGAGAAAGCTATTTGGAAAATTGACGCACCTGTCACCGAAATTGAATTATCGCAAATCGATTGGCTTTTGGATGTTGATTGGTTCGGAACCGACGAGCATCCACTGACGCCAACTGAAGTGATGGCCGACCCCAAGCTAGACAGCGACCATTACACGAGAATCAAGCAAGCGGATTTGTCATACCCTATAGACCTGGGGCTAAACCCGCGAGTCAATAAGCTCGTACCATTTGATGGATTGCACAGGATGTGCAAAGCGAAGCTACTTGGGATCAAGACGATGAAGTGCCGAATTATACCAATCGAAAAAGTCTGGAGTGATACATGAAAACAATTTTAGTCAATGTTGTCGCCTACAAGATCTGAGAAACAAATATTTAAACGCATACTCCCCACTCCCAAAGAACAAGCCATGGCGCTGCCAGGCGACGATCGGCTAGCCGAGCCGAGTATGGTTGTAGACAGTGCGTTTGACTTGCCTGCTAGTCCCGCACAAGTCTACCCATGGTTTGTACAGCTGGGCAAAGACCGCGCTGGCTGGTACTTCACACGATTTACCGAAAATTTCTTCTTTCCATCGGCACGCGGCATCCGGCACATCGAACCAAAGTGGCAAAACCTGAGGGTCGGCGACCGCATACCCGACTACGGCAAGGGCGGCTACTTTGACTGCTTTTACCTAGAAAAGGACTCGGCAATTGGCTACACATCGACCCGCGGCAAAGTGACGATGACCTGGGTACTGACATTTTGGCCATCCGAGCACGGCACGCGAGTAGTCATACGGCTGCGCGCAACTGGATTCGCCAAACACAACCCGCTCGTAGGATCACTCGGTAAACTAGTCGATAGATTGACGATCTCGTGGCTGGCCGCTGGCCTACGCGAGCGGCTCCGATAGCAAAGATTTGCCAGGGGTGATAATGAGTGGACAAACTTTTATATGGGTACGTAGTTGGTCGATACCGCTCAATAGCTTTGCTTTTGACACCCTATGCGTTTCGCCGTCCCAAGGATCAAAAACCTGATAAAAATTCTGGGTTGTTTTCGTAACCAATACAAAGTGTGGAAGATGTGTCCATCCGTCAAAGATATTGTTGTCGATATACACGATAAAAGGCGGATTAATAGCGTCAAGCAACTGTGTATCGTTCTTTTTGTGAAACATATGGATAGGCGGATGGTCGACGTGTTTTTGTAATATACGAAGATAGTAATTGTTATCTACGTATACTTCGACCGAGTGATCACCGTAATAGTCGAGAAAGCTCATGAGACACCCCAGAACATAGTTTTCACGCAGACGAAAGAGACCATCGCTCAGAATAGCCTGCTCACGCTCACGGGTTGGTGTAATATCAAATAAATGCAATAAATCGACGACTAAGCAGCCTTGATTGCTCTGTTGTTTATACTTCATGCGTAGCATTGTAGGTGTTATATTTTTATTAACAAGACCTACGTTAATATAGAAATTAGCCTAGACCATCGTCCTTGTTCGTCGAGCAACTACGTACACGAACGTCCAGGCCAGTGCAAGGATGGACACTGCTAACAATATCATTTCTAGCGGATATGCTCCGAACCACTCCGGTATGCGACGTGTCGGCACGACAATGACACCTATCAGTGCACCGATAAGCCCGAAGTAACTGCCAGTCATAAATCCACGATGAGCGCTGATGTTGCCTCTTTTGGCAAATACAACTCCGGAGATAATGCTAACAATTGTCCAAGCTGCAAGGACGTGAAGGAGGATGTCGATTAGGTCGGTGAAGCCGCCGATAAAGAACGCGCTGACAGACACAAATAACATGAGACCACTCCAGGTGCGACCTATTGCCTTGTGAAGTGGATCTCCCTTCACTCGGCGAATGAGATTAAAAGCGCCCAAGACAATCGCAAGCGTTGCAACGATCGCATGAGCGGCAATCACAATTGTCCAAGGCTTTAGCATTCCTTATATCATAGCATACGCGAGACTCGTGACTTAGGCTGTACGAAGATCGTGTTCTACCGTCCGCTAGATGCCACACTTGTCTCTGAACATCACAAACGATGTAACCATGGGCTGTCGCTGAGTGGCACTTCAACTTCTCCATCTACCCACGGAAGGCCTACTATCTGTTAGTTATAAACGGCGCTATTTGCGCATATTCCGTAGAATCGATAAGATTCACGATTGCTTGGGCGACATTGTCGCGTGAGACGGTTTGCCATGGGAGCGGCGGGCGTGATTGCAGCCTGTAGCAATGCGCCGTTCGATTGGTCATGACCGGCGAACGCAGCACTGTCCAATCGAGCTGACTGGCAGTGAGGATCTTTAGATGGTTTTCGCCGTCGTGCAAAATCTTTGGTGCGACGAGCGCCAGCATGGCTACATTGAGTCGGTCATACCATGCGACAGCATCGCTCGACAACAGCACACCAGCACCGGTGAGACTAATGACTCTCGTGATACCCTGCGATTCCATGATAGGTACAATATTGCTCATCGCTGCAGTGAGAATGTCTTTTTGTTTGGTGCCCCAGCTACCCAGCGTGCTAATGACCAGGTCTGCCCCTACCAGCATAGCTTCGACGTCTGCCCGATTATGAATATCACCTCGCACTACTTTGAGTGCAGCGTGAGTCGGTAGATTGGTCGAACGGTGTGTCAGCGCTACAACCGAGTGCCCCTGCGCCAACAAGAGGTGCGTCACTCGACTGCCTATGTTGCCGCTCGCCCCAAAGATCGCTATGTTCATAGGCTCATGATAGCATAGCTACTAATTTGCTAATATAGACAGTATATGGACTACAGCCGGATAGATTGGAACATAGACTTCCGCAAACACCCAGAGCGGTATATGATTGGCCGTGGAGAGCAAGGAGTACTGCTCGTAGAACCCTACAAAAGCGAATTGCTTCCTCATTGGCGCTTCGCAACACCCGATAAAGCCAAGGTATCTGCCGATAAAATTCTGGCTATGTTTTATGAATATAAAGCACAAGGAGACTTCGTAGGCATGGATATGGCGCGCAAATTCCTACAGATGGGATATACGCGCTCACGTCGCTACGCCAACCATAAAGGCGGCAAGAAGTACGACGGCCCTGTACCTGCAGACAAAAGAGGCCAAAGTGGCGCACATGGTCGAAAGGAACTACCACGAAGCCCTGAAGATCCCGTGAAAGCCGAGTCAGCGCGGATATTTTATGAACGATATAGTATTGCTAAGGAGGATGGAGTCTACAAGCAGATGACAAAAGAGCATAAAAGAAAAATGATATAATACATACTCGAACGCGGGTATCGTATAACGGCTATTATGTGACCTTCCCAAGGTTGAGACGGGAGTTCGACTCTCCCTACCCGCACCATATAAAGACCTCGTAGCTACACGAGGTTCTTATTTACCAGCTACCGCTCGAGCCGCCACCACTAAATCCGCCGCCGCCGAATCCACCTCCACCTCCGCCAGAGCCGCCACCTCCCCAGCCACCGCCAGCCCACCAAGCAGGTAGATCGCCAAGAGATTGGTGCTCCTTGTAGTTGCGCGACACCAGCAGGTCTAGCACCAGTCCAATGATGATGAGGGCGACAAACGCGATAATAGTCCACAGAACAATACCAAATATAATTGCCACTATCAGCCCCACGACACCCCCAACAACACCGCCAGCCCACCAACTCTTTGAACGTGCCAGTACTGAACCTAGCCACATGAGCAAAAAGAATCCGATCCAACCAAAGCTTAGCACAATATCGATGACACTCGCACTACCGCTGCCAGACCCTGCATTTGGGTCTGGTTGGCCTTGTACGAGTGCCGAAAGGCTATCAACGCCTTTGTAGATGCCTGTGTAGTATTCACCCTTTTTGAAGTCTGGTGCTATCACATCATTGATGACGTGATTAGACTGTACATCTGTCAGATCACCCTCGAGTCCAGAACCGACCTCTATGCGCATACGCCTGTCATCCTTTGCGATGAGCAACAGGATGCCATTGTTTTTGTCTTTTTGTCCTATTCCCCACTCGCGTGCGACTTTGATAGCGTAGTCCTCTATAGGGTAGCCGTCGAGCGTTTTGATCATCAAGACGCCAAGCTGATAGTCTTTTTGGCCTCGAGTCTCGGTGATTCGTGCCGCAATAGCATCGATCTGTTGCTCGGTGAGTGTACCAGTTTGGTCGATAACCGGCTTGGCAAGGCTCGGTGCTGCAGGTATGGGCGGCTGGCTAGCGGCACGTGTAAGATTTGGCGCCAGTAGTGTGACGCTTGCAATCAGCAGTAGACTACCGAGCACCCAAATCTTGCGCATAATTAGTACGATTACCTAACTAGTTGCCAAACTCAACCGTTGGCGCTTTGTCACTTCCAGCGCTTGCCTCGAAGTAGGTAAAGGTCTTGAAGCCGAAGAGACCGGCAACAATGTTTGTCGGGAACGTCTGTACGGTTGTATTATACCCACGCGCTGCTTCGTTAAAGTCGTTGCGTGCTACTGCTATACGATTCTCTGTACCCTCTAGCTGAACCTGAAGATCTTTGAAGTTTTGTGTCGCGGTGAGCTGCGGATAATTCTCGGCAACCGCAAGCAAACGACCTAGGGCCTGACTAAGCTCCCCTTGGGCATTTTGGTATTCCGCAAGTTGCTCTGGTGTCGCTTTCGATGGGTCGATAGTAACTTTGGTTGCATTTGCACGCGCATTTGTAACCTCGGTTAGTGTGCTCTTCTCGAAATCAGCAGCACCTTGTACAGTACTGACAAGATTTGGCACTAGATCGGCACGACGCTGGTACTGACTCTGGATATTCGCAAACTTGGTATTTACATTCTCACGGCTACCGACGAGCCCGTTGTATGTACCGCCAAAGATCATGACAAGTAGCAATACAACACCTGCTACGATACCTGGTACTAACCACTTTTTGTTCATGTGTTCCTCCTATAATTTCACAGCATATTATAGCAGTACTACTATGGTTCGTATAGTATCCAAACGTGTAGAAGCGACTGAACCAAACAAGCTTCACTAGGTTCCGTAACGGGTGTCGAACCACAGATCACGATTATTGCTTTTTATATGTTTTATGATATAATGAACTAAGGAAGCACTTCCACAACCCGGAGAGGAAACACTATGGCTGCTCAGACCAGCGAAATGACGCCCGAGGAAACCTTGAGCTGGCTGCACCCTCAGCTTGTCACGGCGCTCTTGGCGCCTGATCTGCACAAGGATCAAGAGCAAATCGGCACGTGGCCATTCGGTTCACGTGCGAGCGCGCAGGTCCTGGACATCATCACCGAGGAGAACACGCTCACGAAGCACGGTAATGCAGTCATCGAAGCACTGGATGCCGAAGAGACGCGTTTTGCAGAGATGCGAACGACGATGTCGGGTGAAGCCCAGGCGTGCCTGAATGACCCGGATATCTTCACCATGAGCGAGCGAATCATGGCACTTGACGCTGCCGTGCGGCTGGAGCTTGTGGTGAACGGCATCTTGGACGGGAACACCTACGAGCGAACACCGCTTGGGCTACGGTTCCTTTGGTTCCTTCGGCGCTCTGCCTCCTGATCACTCCCACATGGAGTGTGCCGCCCATTCGAAAGGATGAGGCGGCTTTTCATTGACAAGGATATTTATTAGCATTATAATATATAAGTTCTCATCGTCTCTCGAACAAAGGAGTGTACCTGGATGAGCGTTCTTTCGGTTAGCGCAGTTCAAGTAGCCTGGAGCTTGCCAAACAACCTCCGGCGCGAGCTGACCAAGCTCAAGCTACGCAGGGGATCAGACATCCTGCGCGGCCAGCTAGATGCATGGCTGAGCAATGAGCAAATGGATGCCGAGACTACGGGTCTCATCACATTCAACAGGAACCCCGAGCCTCATTTCGAGCTGACACAGCTAGGGATCGAGGTCTCGCAGCTGCTTCATTCCTGCTGCTGCGGCACTTGCTGTGAGCGCGAGCAGAGCACTCGGCAGCTTACCGATCATATCGTCGAAACGCTTCGAACGATCGGCACAAGTGCGCACTGGAACTTCTGGTCACTCCGCCTTACCTCGAGCCTGTCGGCATCCGAGCTAGAGCTGCTGGGAATCGAGCATATCATCAATGATGACTGGCGACTGACCTTGTACGGCTATCACCTGATCTGGAGCCTGGCTTCGGACGTACCCCACCGGGAAGGATAACACCTCCCGGTTTTTCATTTGGTGACTAAAGATAGTATTGACTTTTGCTATATAAAGTTATATTGTAGTTTTAACTCATCTTCCTAATGACAGGAGTACGCAATGAGCGTCCTTTTCGCTGAAGCCGTGGAAACGATCGACTCACTCGACCCTGAGCTCTACGCTGCACTACAGTCACTACGGACGACTACGCCGGCACCGACGATTGCCAGCACCACTAAACGCTGGTCCTTCCGATTGTGGCACGCTGCCGTTCGTGCAAAAGTGATTTCGGGATTTGGATTACTTACTCCGCTTGGCATAGAGGTGGTGCGCAAAATTAACGGTGGCTGGAATCACCCGGTCTCTGCGCAGGATGTAATTCGGTCGGACAAGCTCGACTTTACAACTCTTTTGACCCTTATGCTGATTGGTAGCACTCCCAAAGATCAACCAGCCACGATTGCTACGCTCTCGGAAGATCAGCGTGACACGCTATGGCAGCTGGGGGTTGTCGATGATGATTGGCGGCTAACATCGCTTGGTGAGCAAGTGCGCTGTGATCTGAAATGGCACCGACACTTTGGCTAATATAAAGGAGGAGTCCTCCGAAAGACTCCTCCTTTTTCATGCACAAATGAGAACGCTACTTTTTGTGTGGCGTACTTGCATCACTAAATGCGAGCGACTGTGCGATAGTGCTATTTGACAGCTCTGTCGGCAAAACAACAAGCGTCTTTTGGCTTGGCTCAACCGCGATCTTTTCGAGTGTTTGTAGAGTACGGATGTTGATACCACCAGGGATCTTTGATAGCATGGCAGCAGCATCAGCAACGGCTTGTGCGGCTTGCTTTTCACCCTCTGCCGCAATCACGACACCTCGGCGTTCACGTTCTGCTTCGGCTTGCTTTGCCATAGCGCGCTTCATATCTTGTGGCAATTCGATATTCTGAATCTTGACATTCTCGACATCAATTCCCCACTGGTCGGTCTGAGAATCGACGATTTCTTTGATCTTTTGGCTAATTTCTTCTCGTTTAGAGAGTAGCTCATCTAAGTCTGCGTTACCTGCAACATCGCGAAGTGCAGCTTGAGCGAACTGGCTTGTCGCATAGACGTAGTTAGTCGTTTCAAGCACGGCTTTTGCAGCATCGATCACGCGCAAATAGACAACGGCATCTACGCCAACTGTCACGTTATCTTTGGTGATAATCTCTTGCTTCGGTACATCGATCGGCATAGAGCGAACATCGACTTTGATGAGCTTTTGAAATACCGGAATGACAATTCGTAGTCCAGGTTCGCGTATACCGGTGAATCGCCCAAGTGTTAGTACGACACCGCGCTCATATTGATTGATAATCTTGATACCACTGAGGACGAAAATCACCAAGATGATGATAATCCACGTCGTGAAAATTTCCATGCATTTCCTCCTTTTTGCTATTACCTATTATTATACGCTATATCAGCGCTGCTGAGCAGCAGCTATCAGCTCATCAACAAGTTGCGCGTACGATGTACCGGCAGCCCGCCATAACTTTGGGTACATACTCGTACTCGTAAACCCCGGAAGCGTATTTACTTCCATGATATATAGCGTAGTACCCTTTAGCAAGTAATCGACTCGCGCCATACCTTGACAGCCGAGCAATTCATATACCTGGCGCGTTGTATCATCGATCTTTTGTTGCAAGCCGTCTGGCAATGTGACATTTGTCAATATTTGGGTATGGCAATTATCCCTTGACGCCATAACCAATCTAGCATATACTGGTAACAGATATGAATGCACAACTGACCATGCGACAATTCAACGAAAAGTTCATCACGAGTGACGACTGCTTAGACTACCTATGGCAGATGCACTTCGCCGACAAACCCTGCCACAAATGTGGCCTTTACGATGGCTTTCATAAGCTTCCAAGCCGCCCTGCTTACCAGTGCCAATGTGGCGCGCAGCTCTATCCTTTGGCTGGTACGCCGTTCCATAAATCAACAACCGACCTCCGCACCTGGTTCCTCGCTATCTTCTTTATGACCAATACTCGCTCTGGTATGTCAGCCCTTCAGTTTCAGCGTATTAGTGGTGTGACGTATAAGACTGCCTGGCGTATCTTCAAACAAGTCCGTCTCATGATGGGCGACGACGGATCACCGCTCAATAGTGATGTTGAAGTTGACGAAGCCTACATGCACCCAAACCCTATGAAGAATACTCGGCTCAAACAACCACCTGGTAAGCGGTTCTATGACAGCCAAGTTATCTTCGGCATGGTAGAGCGTGGTGGTAGGGCGAGAGTGAAACATGTTAAAAGCTCTGGCGTTCGTGTATTGGTACCAGAAATCCAAAAGAACATTGGCAAGACAGCCACGATCTATTCGGACGAATACGGCTCATACCGACTGCTCAAACGACGTGGCTACCAGCACGAGACGATCAACCACAGCCGACAACAATACGTCGTGGGTCATGTCCACACTCAGAATGTCGAGAACTTCTGGAGCCAGTTCAAACGTGGCATCTATGGTGTCTACCGACACTGTGATCCAAAGTATCTACAGCACTATGCTAACGAGTACGCTTTTCGCTATTCAAACCGTAAGAGTGAGACGCCAATGTTTGAGTTGGTGATGGCAAAAGTGACTGGATTACCTGGTAACACCTCTCGCTAGATAAGAATCAATCGCCAAAAACCCGAAATCTCCACTCCTATAGCTCTGCCCTAACGTACTAGGGCAGATATTGCATTGTTTGTATCAGTTATCGTAAGATAATCGTGTCACCTACCTTATAAATATAACGGTATGGTGGGGTTGGCAAAATAATATCTCACTCGTCATAGCTACAAGAACAAAGAACAACCATCAAAAAGCACTCTCAATACTAATCATCCTAACTACTTACTAATGCAATACTCTAAATACTACTAACTAACGTCTACCTATCTTACCTACATGCAACTACCGAAACTAACCGTCAAACAACAAGAAATACTCATACTACTGTATAGGCATAGATTCCTTAATCGTATCCAAATACAAACACTGATGAACCACAAAGACTACAAGACTATTAACATGTGGCTGAAAGATCTCCGAGAAAAGGATTATGTGACATGGATCTATTCCACTGACTTCACGGAAAAGACCAAGCCAGCTATCTACTATCTTGGGATAAATGGTATTCGGCTACTCAAGACCAAGAATTACTCAATCGATGAGCTACGCAAGCGCTACCGTGAGTCAACGCGAAGCCAAACGTACATAGATCGCTGTCTGCTGCTGGCAGACTGCCGTATTAGTCTCAAGAAAGCAAACCAAGCCAATGCAGCCCAACCGAAGTATAGTAATATCCGTTACTTCTGCGAGCTTGAAGCAGAGTACCAAGACGGCTACTACAAGTTCATTACCGAAAGCGACTTAGTTAAGCCACATATGTGCTTTTGTAAGGATAACTATGAGACGAACGAGGCAGTCACAGAACAAAGCTATATGTTAGAGGTGTTTGATGCCACCCTCCCGAGATACCGCGTCAGAAAGCGGCTCAAGAATTACATTGAATACCTAGAGGATGAAGAGTGGCAAAGTGACACCGAGAACGAGAACCCACCGATTGCCTTATTTGTCTGTGCGACCAAAGCTGACCTGATTTACTGCAAGCGAGCGACGAAGAAGCTGCTGGAGGATAGCTACGAAGACGGAATACGGATGCGGTTTACGACGGCTGACAAGCTGCGAGCTTTTGGAGTTCTAGGGAAGATATGGGAGGAGGTGGTGGCGGTGGAGGATGAGGATTAGGGCTTTTTTGAGCCCCTGATAGAACCCCTCTTTTGCAAAGCAAATGAGGGGTCAACCTATTTACTGCAGGAAAATAGGTTTTGAGCTACCTAGATATGCCCATAATTGCCTAAAACTGCTTTAGAAAGCTTGAATCAAACGTAGTAGTGAGTTTTTGCTGCTCGACAAATCGCTCTTGCGCCAACTGAATCAATTTCTCCACCAAATCGATGCTTGAAATACCAGCAGCACGCCAGTTGTGCGCATAAAGGCTACCTGGCAGTGGATTAATCTCATTGAAGTATACCTTTTTAGCTTTCGCATCAATCAGGAGATCAATACGCGACATGCCCGTAATCCCGACCGCTTTATAGACTGCAAGGGCAGTCTCTTGAGCCTGCTCGTAAAGATTATCGGGCAGTTCGGCGGGGAGCTGACTATAACCTTGTGCGCCTGTCGTTTTACCACCGTTCTTCTTGCCTCCATGAATATACTTCGTGTCGAAATCGAAAAACTCATCGCCTTGCGCAAGTGGTCTCTCAACCAAAGCTGTTTTTGGGTGATCGTTGCCCATAATCGGTACAGTTACCTCTATCAAGTTGCTGACAGCTTCTTCTACAATGATCTTCTCATCGTAATATGCCGCTACTTCGATTGCATTATGTAACTCGTCGGCCGTTTTTACCTGTGCGATGCCAATACTAGAACCTAGGTGAGCAGGTTTCACGAAGAGCGGAAAATGTAGTCTCTCCATTGCATTTTTAATAATGCTCCTTGAGTCTTGTGCAAAATCGTCACGAGTAAAGAAGATGAACTTCGCGGTTGCAATGTCATTCGCCTCAATGACTTGCTTAGCTAATACTTTGTCCATCGCAACCACGCTTGCGGCAAGATCAGCTCCGACGAATGGAATACCTGCCATCCTTAGAATGCCCATCAATGAGCCGTCTTCACCATATGAACCATGCATTGCAGGAAAGCCAATATCAATCCTTCGCTCACGGCGGCCAGATCGTAGTATTAGCCCCCCATCCAACTTGAGTGAAACTGGCTTTATTTTGGCAATAAACTCGTTAAAGCCCGCACCTTGATATAACTTGATGTCTTTTAGCTTATCGTCGCTAACCCATTTGCCAGTTTTAGTAATATAAACAGGTATCACTGTGTACTTTTGAGTAAGCTCAAGGGGTTTAATAACAGCCGACAGAGCGGTAATAACAGATATATCGTGCTCGGGTGATCGTCCTCCGAAGAAAACCGCAACTGTCTTTTTCATAGTCTTTAGTATACCAGCTTAGCGGTAGCTGTCTGTCCAGTCGTTTTGCATTAATACGACGTCGCCCGCTGCCACGAAGTGCTCTAAATTAGTGTAGAACTCAAGTGGGTTGTCAATTTCCATCAGCGACCCGCTGAAACCACCGTTTTTAAGACCAGCCTTGATATAGCCGCTGACTGAGTTCTTCATTATGACTGCGATATCAACATTACTCTCGGCTATCATTCGACCAATCTTTATGTGTACGGCCTCTGTCTCACTGCCTTGTTCGACAAGGCCCGGTGTGACATAAATCCGTCTTTTGGCCGAACTGTTCTTTAGCAACAGCAAACCAGCCTGTACACCTTCGCTGTTACCGTTGTAGGTATCGTCAATCATCCATGCGCCGTGAAGTAAGCGTGGCTGCATACGATGTTCAAAAGGTACAGCATTGAGGAGACCTGCTTCGATTTCCTTTGGCGAAAGACCGAGCTTATCGGCAATTACTATAACGGCTGCGGTGATGCCTATAGTATGTAGCCCAAGAAGCTGTGTATGAGCTTTGATCGTTTTATCGCCTTTCATTAGGGTGAATGACGTACCCTCGACACCTGTTTTTGCTTCTGAGACTACCCAACCATCAATGGTAGTTTGGTCAAAACTAATCCCCGGACGATTTGCTTCTCTGACTAGGCGACTTTCATGGTTCTGATACAAACTGTCGGCCGAGACGTGTTGCGCCAGCTCAAAGACGGTCGCAACTGTTCGATCGAGCGTCTTGAAACTGCTTAAATGCGCCTCGTTGATCCCCGTAATAATACCGACCCTAGGCTGGGTTAGCTTTGCCAGGAAGTCAACGTCTCCGACTTTTTCCTCACCAAGCTCAAAAATCAGAACTTCCTCGTCACCCTTCAGGGTACGCGCAAAACGACTAATGCCTATCGCCGTGTTCATGTTGCCAGGTGTTGCCGCGACTTTTTTGGCCTCACCCAGAACTACCTTTAGTAATTCCTTGGCTGTTGTCTTTCCGTAGCTTCCAGCAATTCCAATATGTAGTCCTCCATGTGCTGCGAGTATTCGGCATGCTTTGTCTATAAGCATGCGTTCTTGTCTCCTTTGGATGAAAAACCATCCAAAGGCCAAGGGTAGCAATATCCCATAGGCTAGGACGAACGGAGCCAGTATAATCAATGCGATTGCGGCAACAAATAACCACAATGACCCCGTTGTGATGCCGAGAATAAAGAAGATGACGATTAGTACAAATAGAATGAGAGCTAATATCCGCAGGCTTATGAGCAATAAGCGTACCTTCTGAGTCATTTCTAGCTGACGGCGTTTTATAACACCTCTAAAATCTGCTGTTCGGTTGTACCACGCATAATATGAGCCAAGCTTATAGTCGGTATCTTGCAGCATGTACATAAGAACTTTCGGGTAACTCCACAGATACCGCGTCCAGTAGTATTTGATCATAGAAATTTCTCTAACTCAGTAATGACTGCTGCGGGAGCATCAAGATATACAAAGTGTCCTGAGTTGGGTATGACATGTAGCTCAGCCTTCTCTAGCTTGTCTTTCATCTTGTACGCGTCACCGAGTGGCGTGTCCCGATCGTCCTCTCCCCAGATAAGAAGAGTTGGTTGTTTCGCTGCGGCTACTTCGGGGAGCAGGTCTTCGTTTATAGTATTGAGGAAAATTCTTTGCATCGACTCAGCCTCAAGGTAATCACTCGACCCAGCGGCTGCGTAGAGCTTTCCTCGAAGAGAGCTACGAAAACGCTTGATGCCTGGTAGTGAAGCTACGACTTTACCAGTCTTTGCTACTGCTTTTAGAGCCTGTTTCTTAACGGACTTCGCAGGCTTTATGCCCGCAGCGCTTATTAACACGACCTTATCTGATTTAAGCATTCCGAGAGAAGTACCCTTAATAATTACTCGGCCTCCGAACGAATGACCTATAATGGCGTAGACTTGATCAATCTTCAACTTTTGCAGAAGACTAGCGGTGAGACGAGCGTATTCGCTCACGCCCCAGCTATCTTCAGGTTTGGGGCTACTACCAAAGCCAGGAAAGTCAAAACGGATAACGCGAAATCTTTTCTCTAAGATCGTCGCTAATTCATCGTATGTTCCTAAACTAGCACCCCATCCATGGAGTAATAGTAAAACTTTTCCTTCACCAGTGTCTTTATATTCGACTAACTGCCCGTCAACTATGAGCTTCATATAGCTCATTATACTTTATATCGAGGCTGAGCAGCCCCCGAAGCCCCATTTAGGTTTCAATCACGATCCCGCGATTGCCAAAGAACTTGTCGAAATCTTTAAGGCTGATGGCGGCATACTCTTGCGCCTCAGGTAATGAGCCGGAGGGGTTGTGCAGATAAAGTTCTTGTTTATCCAAATCATAGCCGAGCATGAGCACGAGATGACCACCCTTTATCTTCGGAATGGAGCTTGGCTGTCGAATAAGCGGGCTGACGGATGCAATAACGTAGTTACTCTTGCCGAGCTGCTCAATGATGTCTTGAGCCACCATAGGGGAGACTACTTTCCCTCGAAGATTGAACTCTTTATCAACAAACTTTACAAAAGGTGCGTAGATCAAACCTTCGCTTTTTTCCAACGGCATTGTATATCCGCCGTACTCGGCACATTTCTTTCCAAGTTCAACGAGCGTTGGAGCGGAGCTATCGCGATGAGCCAGTAGCATTTTGAGACATGCCATACCGCAACTATTCCAACTCCAAGCAACGTACTCCTCTTTAGTACTTGCACCCGACTCTTTCCACCTTGGGTCGTCTTCAGTCTTAAACTCTCTTTCGTAAATCTTTTGGTTCAGCTCGCGTGATGCCCATTGTGAGAAATAGGGTACATCTTTGTGCAAGAATCTTCGAGGGACATTAGCAGGCCTTGCACGATGGCGTAGGTGCTTGGCGCTAATTAGTATTTTGTTCTTGATCTTCTTCATTCGCTATTCAGCGGTTCTTCTTAAGTGCGCGTTTAATGACTTGCTCAAATCGTTCTTTCCCTTGCGGGTGATTGAGGACTACTTTTTCGGCTTTTATGCGCTTATCAATTTCTTTTTGGCGTTCAATATCTTCCTTGGATGGCTGACTTGGTTTCTTGGGCTTCATCCTACCAGTATATATCGATTAGGGCATTAAGTATGCGCTATGGCTTGAGGGTATAATTGCCTTGGGTATTGCCAGTGTCGACATACTTTTCGTTATAGTCATAGAAGTCAGCGCTCGTCACTACCTCACCAACTCCACTGACCCGCTGTTTTGGCGTATTGCCAAGCACTGCAACTTCGAGTTCACGCCCTTCTATATACTCTTCTATCAATACATTGTCATCGTGCTCAAGTGCGTCTTTGAGCGCGGGCAGAAATTCACGCACCGTATGTACTTTTGTCGTACCGACGGAGCTTCCAGAGCATGTAGGTTTGACAAACACAACTTCACCAAGCGTTTCGGCAATTTCTTCGTAATTTGGATAAGCACTACCTCGTCTATACACCTGGTACTTCGCGGTTTTGACGCCATTTGCTAGCAATACTTGCTTCGTCAAAAGTTTGTCCATGCAAAGCGCACTTGCCGTCACTCCGGACCCAACTACTGCAATACCGAGGAGCTTCGCAAGCCCTTGCACCGTGCCGTCCTCGCCGTTCTTGCCGTGCAAGGCAGGAAACAGCACATCGACATGCACTATTGCGCTACCCGGAATAGTCATGAAACTCCCAGACCCTGGTGCCGCCACTAGCTGGACACCTCCGTGTCGGCTGAGCGACTCAGACCATTCATCGAGTAACCACCATTTACCATGGTGGTCGATGTAGCATAATTTTGTATCATACTTTTCACCGTCGAGGGCGGCGTAGATATTTCGAGCCGAACTAACCGACACATCGTGCTCCGACGATTCCCCACCAAATACCAGTAGGACGGTTGGTCGTGTCATTGTGTACCTAGTATAGCACGCCTAGTAGCGCCACTCGCTTTCAAAGGGCTCGCTGGCGGACTGTAGATGCTCCAAAAAATCGGATATACCGTCCATGAGATTGTCTGTTCGATCAAGCTGCTCCAGAAATACATCACCATTACGACTTGTAAACGGCAGGGTAAGTTCGTCGACCGATACCACATAAACAAGAGCGTTCATATGACTCACAAGCTCATCATCTCGCAGTATTTTGATGAGAGCAGAGCATCTATAGGTAACCGGCAGCAGTACCCCGAGCTTGTCAGCGAGTGCAGAGTGGATACCGTCGTCAAGTGATTTGCCAAACGCCACATGGTCGTGAACGAGTGATACCTTACCGAGATATGGTTGACGGCTCCAGCGAAACAGCAGGTGTTTGCCGTCTTTCTGGCCGTACAGCATAATTACTGTTTTAACCTTTTCTACCTGTTTGTCGAGCATCGTACTAAATGTCCCGACGAATTTCTCGCCTTTCGTGGTCAGACGATACACTCCACGCTCGGTTTTTTCGATTAACTTTGCGACCACCAGTCCCTCTAGATGATAGGCAAACAAATTCGAGGCAATGTCGGACGGCATGAGATCTTTCACTCGTGCCGTAGAAGTACGAATCAAACACAGCAAAACATGTTTTTGAATCCAACTGAGATCTGCTTTATACTCCATAGCTACCTCTGATTGTAGCAAGTTTTTCAAAATATTTTGCTATTCTGCGTCACTGATCATTAGTTAGATGTATAACAAAGCAACTACAAGGAGGAAAGAAATGGAACGACAAAACCCAACAGATATCATAACCGATGAGCTACGTACCGAACTACTCCTTAGTCGGGCACGCCTACAGCAAGAACTAGCAATGGTAGCGACAAAACTGGAAGCCCTCGAGGACAGCACTGAAAAGCAACAACGTACCCGTATGCGGCTTCGTAGTTACTGGGCAGAGCCCTTTGACAACAATTATTTCATTGAGCATAGGAAGTCGAGCCGATACCCAGCCGTAACGTTTGACATAACCACAAGTAACCTATCGCTCGCCTATCTAATTATGCTCGCTAAGCAACATCACCCAATCCCTGACCCATGCACGGAACCAGGGGATTTCGATCCTTACCTGACCATATACATCCAGTCAACCGAGTTGCCTGACGGAACGATAGGGCAGCCTCCCCGCGATCTACGCAAAAAGTTCAGCAATAGCCGTCACGAGACTGCAGAGTTAGTACAGACACTCCGCGAAAAGGTGATAGATGAGAACCCGGATGCAAAGAACGATTCTGCTGTACTAGACTATTTACTACGAAAAGAAATTTTGAACCACTGCGCTCAGCAAGATCCTGACATCGTAATCCAATCAGCACTGTAGTTGACTGGACTAGCTTCATTGCTGCGAGCCAGTCGACTAGTTTGACACCTGTACGTAATAGTTCATACCGTACAAAGTCGCTATACCCGTGTTACATGTGCCATTCAGCTCGGTGCCATCATGTGTACCTGTTTCCAGATTGGCATATACATACGTAGCCGTTCGACCACTCTGTATGCATGAATACTTCATGTAGGCGCGACACGTTAGTCCAGAACAAGTTATTTGCGTGTCCCTGAGCTTCGTATTCGTGACGCCAGCATTTACTAAACACTGGTCCATTGCTTCGTAGCCACCACCGTAGGGATAATTGAACCATCCACTTCCATTTCCACCACTACCACAGTTACTGCCTATATACATGGGGCCGTTGTCGAGCTCTTAGATAGACAGAAGCTTCGCGATTTGAGCAACATCTTGTTTTCGTTTAGCGTCACGCGCGCGTTGTTGCACACCATTGAACGCGACGATCGTAATTGCCGCCAGAATTGCGATAATCACGATGACAATTAATAGCTCTACAATCGTAAAGCCTTTTTGTTTCGTGCTTACGCTTATCATAGCCCTATCGTACCTTAGGTGTTCAGCTATGGTCAAGGTATATAATAGATACATGAGTCGAGTGCCACTGGCGGAAGAGATGCGACCAACCTCGCTCGACGAGGTGATAGGTCAATCACACTTACTCGGAAGCTCTGAGATTCTTCGTCGTATCGTCAAGCAAAAAGAGCCGGTCAGCCTGATACTGTGGGGTCCGCCGGGTACCGGCAAGACGACATTGGCACGTATCATCGCCCGAGAGGTCGAAGCAGAGTTCATAGAAATATCGGCTGTCACCAGCGGTAAAAAAGATGTCGAAAAAGTCATTGAGCACGCTCGTCAAAACTGGAACCTTGGTTTGCGTACCATCCTGTTTGTCGACGAAATCCATCGATTCAACAAAGCGCAACAAGATGCATTTTTACCTCATGTCGAAAGTGGGCTCATTACACTGATTGGTGCGACTACCGAAAATCCCAGCTTCGAGGTGATCACTCCACTGCTGTCGCGTACTCGAGTGCTTGTGCTGCAACCACTTTCTAAAGACGAGATTATCGATATACTGAAGCGCGCGCTCACGAAGCGCAAACAAACAAAACTAGTGACGCCGAAGGCACTCGATTATTTAGCCGAGCTATCAGGTGGTGATGCGCGAGTTGCGCTCGGCAACCTCGAGCTATCCCTCAGCTTTGGAGAGAAGGTTACACCAGATATCGTAAAGGCTGCCGCACAAAAGAAAGTTCCCGGCTACGACAAAAAGGGCGATATGCACTATGATGTCATATCAGCATTCATAAAGAGCATGCGAGGTAGCGATGTTACCGCAACGCTCTACTACCTTAGCCGTATGATCGATGCTGGTGAAGACCCAAAGTTCATTGCACGCCGCATGGTAATATTTGCGAGTGAGGACATTGGGCTCGCTGGCAACGGTGCGCTTAGCCTAGCTGTTGCTACGTTTCAAGCGGTAGAGCGAGTCGGTCTACCCGAAGCAAATTATAACCTCTACCACTGCGCTACGGCGCTCGCTCGCAGTGAAAAATCGCGCGAAGTCAGCGACCTGATGTATACAGCCAGAGACATGGCGAAACAATTCCCAGACACACCTGTACCCTTGCATATTCGCAATGCTCCAACCAAACTCATGAAAGATCTTGGATACAACAAAGGCTACAAATGGCAGGCAAACTTTCAGCATAAAAAAGGATTTCTGCCAGATGAAATTCAGGGTTAGTTTGGATACTTGACAAACTTGTGCTACAATTGAAATATATGCGTATCGCAATGATGGTAAGAGGATTCTTACCCACCCCACCACAGAATGACATCGCCTACTCGCCTGCGAGTGTCGCGAAAGCACTCGCTGAAGGGCTGGCAAGGCGTGGGCATGAAATTACCTTTTTCGGACCCGAGGGTACTACTTTTGGTCAGAACATCACTGTAGAAACATGTGGTTTACAGCCTATCGCTACAACGATGTCTGAGCTAGATGAACAAATTTCAACACCGGATTTGTTCTCTGACTATCGCTTCGAGCTATACGATGGCGTGATGGCACGCGAGATGCTAGTGCGCGCAAGCAAAGGCGAATTTGATTGCGTTGTATTTCATCACTTCGAATCAGCCCTCACACTTGCACCGTTATTTCCGAATGTTCCTATCATCTTTATCCTTCACGATGTACTCGATAGTAAGCGTCGCGAGGTAATAGAGCAAAACACATCGCCAAATCAGCACTTCATCTCTATTTCGAACAATCAACGCCGCAACCTACCTGACCTGAACTACGTGGCTACTATTTACAATGGTATCGATACCGAAAAGTTTGCCTTCAATGACGAGGCGGAAGACTACCTAATGATTTCGGGTCGTGTCACTCCTGAAAAAGGAGTGAAAGAAGCCGTGCAAGTGGCAATTCAGACAAAGCGACGACTTCTCATTGCCGGTAGCTTGTCAAAGCAGAATTTTCGCTACTTTGATGAAGAAATAAAGCCGTATTTAGATGACAAAATACTATTCCTCGGTATGCTTGATCGAGACCAGCTAGTAAAATACTATAGCAAAGCAGCAGCCCTCCTCTCGCCGATACAGTGGGACGAACCGTTCGGATTGTCGATGGCTGAAGCAAATTCCTGCGGCACACCAGTTATCGCATTCAACCGTGGTTCAGTGCCAGAAGTTGTTGCCGATGGAGTATCGGGATACGTAGTCGATAACTCTGCCGAGATGATACTGGCAATTGAAAAACTACACAAGCTACAGCGCAAAAACTGCGCAAAGCACGCCCGCGATAACTTCGCGGAGTCAATCATGCTAGACCGTTACGAGTCGGTACTGCAGGCTATCGTCGGCCAGTCATCATCAACTTTCTCGACAAAACCCGTGTCACCACGACGAGCCCAACTTCAGCGAGGCATTTCTCGTATTGCTCGACTACTCACCGGTAGCGATACGCGTTAAGTGACGTGTACTATTGGGTGTTCGGCGCATTCTACCAGAACTCCTTCGTAAGGGCGCAGTATCACGACACCATCTTTTGTCATCTCGGGGTAGTCAACTGGGTGCGTCGAACACAGAATCCTGCCTTTGTGAGGTAGTTTCACTTCTTGTATCTTATCGCTAAAATTCAATGCAATAAATACGTGCTGGTCACCCAGCCAACGTGCGTACGTGAAGATGTCAGCTTCCAACTCACCGAAAGCCTCATACGTTCCATGGCGTAGGATCTCATAACGAGTGCGTAGTTTTAGTAAACGACGATACAGAGACAATGACGAGTCAGGTTCGTGAAGTTGCGTTTCTACATTATGAGTTCTGACTGTTTCGCCGATCGGCAGCCATGGCTTTACTTCACTAAAACCAGCGAAGCCACCTTTGTGCCACTGCATCGGAGTTCGCTCAGGATCGCGCCCTACACTCAGATCACCCGAGCTAATCACACTCAGGTCACGAACTTCATCCGGTTTAATAGTAGTATTCGGCATCGCTAGCTCGTCGCCATAGTAGACAATAGGAAGCCCTGGCAATGTGAACTGCATGAGCGCTACAAGCCGCGCTTGTTCTTCGCCACCGTAACGCGTCACCATACGCCACTGATCATGATTACCAAAACAATATACAGGGCGGTGTTTATCTGGGTCGAGCATTCCTTGGAATTCGGTGACAAACGTACGAAATGCATCGGCGTAAAATTCCGCCCAGAGTCCCTCGAAATTAAACGGCATACCGACATCAGAATTGATATTATAAAACCCAAGATATTGCTCTTTGGTCGAGTAATTACCATCTGGATAGTCTTCGAAAATAATAATTCGATTATCGTACTCGGCGATCACATCAGTCAATTCACGGAGATATGGGAACAAATTTTTCCAGAAACGACTATATTTATGAATTACCGCATCGAACGGCCCATGGACATCCTTTTGCCATAGTTTATTCGGTGGGTCATCACGATACTGTGGGTCTTTACTAATCCACCGTACAGCATCAGCACGAATACCGTCGACACCAAGCTCCATCCAAAACCGCACAACTCGCTTCATCTCATCACGCACCATAGGGTTATCCCAGTTAAGATCTGGCTGTTCCTTCAGGAAAGTGTGGAGGTAGTACTGCCCACGACCTTCATCCCATTCCCAAGCAGAACCCCCAAATATACTAGGCCAATTATTGGGCGCAGATCCGTCTGGTTTAGCATCGCGCCAGACGTAATAATCTCGTTTATCATTTGTTTTGGAGGATCGCGATTCAGTGAACCATGGGTGTTGATTACTCGTGTGGTTCGGTACAAAATCGACCATAACATTTATACCCAGTTCGTGCGACTTCGCCACCA
Organism: Saccharimonas sp. (SeqCode); assembly: GCA_049660945.1. Taxonomy (GTDB): domain Bacteria; phylum Patescibacteriota; class Saccharimonadia; order Saccharimonadales; family Saccharimonadaceae; genus Saccharimonas. Next base: position 16,794 of record JBASZO010000022.1, on the reverse strand, counting down.
GCTCCTTAAAATCATCGAGCGTGCCAAACAGCGGATCTATATCGCAATAATTACTGACATCGTATCCCATATCCGCCATAGGTGAAGGGAAAATAGGGCTAAACCAGATCGCATCGATTCCTAGCGAATCTTTATGGCCATGAATATACTCGAGGCGATCAATAACGCCGCGCAAATCGCCGACTCCATCGTCATTGCTGTCCTGAAAACTGCGTGGATATATTTGATAAATCGCATTTACATGTGACCAAGGTTTCGCAGGCATTATTTTTGCTCCTGCTCGTCTTTGAGGGTAGCGTAAACACCATTCGTCCACCCAAACCCGTCTTGCAGTGGATACTCGCCACCACCACCTTGGCCTGCCGAAACAACATCATACTTCTCTACCATCTTTCGCTCGGTTGCGAACACGGCCTCATTGGCAGCCAGCCATCGATCACGAATAGTATTTGCAAGTGTATTATAGCCGTATTCGCGTAAGCCTTGTATGGTAATCCATTGCAGTGGCGCCCAACCATTTGGCGAATCCCATTGTTGGCCGTTGTCGGCAAGTGTCGTCACGAGTCCGCCTTTCTTCAGAAAGTCCCGCTCGATACGCTGCGCAACTGCTGCAGCCTGCTCGGTTGTCGCAACTTTCGCAAACAGAGGAAATACACCGGCAAGGTTCATACGCTTTGTTGAACGCTTTTTTCGGAAGTTATAGTCGACAAAAAACGCTTCTTTTTCGTCCCAACAATAGCGACGAATAAGCGAGGCGCGGCGCTCGGCCGCTGCGTGAAAACGCTTCGCAAGAAGTGGCTGTTTGATTAGTGTATAGGCCTCAGCAATCGTCACCTCTAGCTGATAAAGAAGGCAGTTTAAGTCTACGGCTACGATATCGGTCGTGTGGATACTTTGTATGTCGCGTTCTCGCTGGAACCACCGACTGCTGAAGTCCCAGCCGCTTTCTGCTCCTGCTCGTAAATCCAAAAATACTTGATCACTCTCTTTTCCTTTTGCTAGCTCTGCTGTCTCCAGGTCCTCACGACTCGATTCTGGCCGCGGCGTCTGCTTGTTGTCATAATAGCGATTCATGATCTCGCCGTTTGCCGTACATACCACACGAGCATACGCCACATAATCAGGATGCTCGCTCACCATACGACGACCCTTCATCCAAAACCGATACTCTGTCAACAAACTCGGCAAAAACTCGGCGTAGGTACGCGTACGTCCACGATGACGAGCAAGTAGCTTCACCATCAATGCAAAAAAAGGCGGTTGACTGCGGCTGAGGAAATAGGTGCGGTTTGCCGTAGGAATCATGCCAAACTTCCGCAACATATACGTATAGTTGCGCATCATGCCGTGAATCATTGTCCATTGATTATCGGCAGCGAGTCCAAGCATGATAAAGTAGGTATCCCAGTAGAATTGTTCGACAAATCGACCCCCAGGCACAATGTATTCATATGGTAGCGCGATCAGCGAGCCACGGTTTTTGCGGTTACGTCGGGTTAGTACTGGCCACAAATGACGTACATGCTCCCGCGCCGTCGTTTTCGCATTTGGTTCATAGGTAGATGTAATAGGAGGTCGGAATTCGTAAAAATGCTCTTCTACAAATGCGTTTATATCAAACTCAGCGCTCTCACGAGCGAGATTGTATTCTCGTACTAGCGTAGCCATGCGGCCGCGTGGAATCAAGTCAACAAACGTCTTGCTATCCGGATAAACATATTGCGACTGTACAGCATCAAATAGCTCGCGCATCGCTTCATCGGGGCTCTTCGCGACAGGCGTAATAGCACCAGCCGTGTGAACTACTGCTGTTTTGAGTTTGTCGGTGCTTTTGCTGACGATTTTTGGTTTACGGCGAAAAAGTCGCTTGAACATAAGCTCTATTATAGCATAGGACCCTATGGAGACGATGAAGATGTAGCCCGATAACTTTTGACGTTCTACTCAAGAATGCGCTAAGATAAACGTAAGTAATACATAAAAGGAAGCTTATCTGTCATGAATGACCAGAACAATTCAAGCCCTGTCGTAGAACCAACAGTTCCACCAGAGCCTGCAGTTACACCATCTACACCTAACGAACTTCCTGCGCCAGCCCAGCCCGAACTTCAGGCTGCGACATCTCAACCAGTCCCGCCGGCCACTCCAACTAACCCTACATCACCAAATCCTGCCACCCCTCCAGTACCGAATGGTGCACCTATTCCTGTCCAGGCACCACAAGGAAAGCGAAGCCTACTGTGGCTATGGGTTACTATTGGCATAGTGGTGTTAGCGGGTATCGTTGCCGGGCTCGTCCTCTTTACTTCCAAGCAATCAGCGGACAAAGTTGCCCAGGAATATACTGCAGCAAGTACGACTTATGTCACATCTGTTCACGATAGTGTCCAGAATAGTGATTCTATAGCAGATGCTAAAACTGATCTAGAGAAGGTCATGAAAGATAAGCCCGTACTCAAACAGGTTTTTCTGAGTGACCTGAGTAGCGAATACGCAAAGGCAAAGACGCTAGAGACTAGCGTTGATAAAAAGGTCAATGATTTCTCAACAGGCATTTCCGGGCTTGCAAACCTCGATGCGTTTATAACCGACAACCGTGAGCAATACTCAGATATAACTTTGGCCGTGAGTAATGTAAAAGCGGCTCAAACGAGAGCAGCGACAGTCGCCGCAATGGAAAAAGTACTGACAATCTTCGAGACGGCACAAAAAACAGTCAGCGACACGCAATTCCCGGCAGAACTTTCAGATACCAAAAAGGACCTTGTGGGTGTATACAAAGCAGAAATCCTCCACTGGAAAGCAATGATAACCGCACTGGAAGAGAGTAACTCCGCAGCATACGATAAAGCCTATGCTCAGTTCCAAGAAGCTTCCGACAAAGAGTCTATCAGTTTTGTAAGGATCAATAGTTACTTCTACCAGATTCCTACTAAGCAACGTGATTTACTCGAGAAACTTCAGTCATCTCATGACACTTCTGCGTAGTAGATAGGCATAGCGATATATAAAACTCACCGGGTCACATGATCCGGTGAGTTTTATATGGTATCGCCGCGACTAAGGAGCTCTACGCAGGCGACTACTTGCTGTGTCGCTTGCGTTCGTTTGCATCAAGATATCGCTTGCGCAAACGCAGCGACTTCGGTGTCACTTCGAGCAGCTCATCGTCTTCGATGAAGTCTATACACTGCTCGAGACTAAGGTCGGTAAATGGTGTCAACTGGACTACACCGTCACTTGAACTAGAGCGCATATTTGTGAGATGCTTTGCCTTACAAACATTAATCTCCATATCCTCGTTGCGTCGGTTCAAGCCGATAATCATACCTGCGTAAACAGTCGTGCCTGCACCAACATAGAGTTCCCCACGTGCCTCTGCTGTTTGCAGCGCATAAGGTGTTGTGACGCCGGCTTCAAATGCAATCAGTACACCATTTCGTGTCTGAGTCAGTTTTTGTCCGACCGGCTGATATCCGTGCGGTAAACTATTCATAATGACCGTTCCCTTAGTTGCGGTCAAGAGGAGGTTGCGAAGACCGATCAGTGCACGAGTAGGTAAGATATAGTGCATACGCGCGGCACCGCTACTCGTCTGCTCCTGACCACGCATTTCAGCACGACGTGTACCTAGTTCTTGACTAATTGCACCGATGAATTCTGGGCTGACTTCGATAAATAGCTCCTCGACTGGCTCTTTTTCTATACCATCTTCGGTAATTGTCACGACTTGCGGACGACCTACTTCAAACTCGTAACCTTCGCGGCGCATTGCTTCGATAAGCACACTTAGGTGGAGCTCACCTCGACCAGATACGGTAAATCCGATACCATTGTCTGCAACACGCAGACTAACATTCGTCTCTAGCTCTTTTTTCAGTCGATCACCAATTTGGCGTGACGTAGAAAACTCACCTTCTTTGCCCTTCATTGGGCTCGTATTTGGACCAAGATACATACTGAGCGTTGGCGCTTCGATCTCGATAGTAGGCAGGGCTTCTGGGGCATCTTTGTCGGCAATCGTATCGCCGATATGTGCTTCACTTATACCAACAAGCGCCACGATATCACCAGTTTGTCCGACTTCAATTTCTTCTCTAGCAAGACCACGATACCCAAATACTTTCTCAATCTTCGTCGAGATAGGTACACCGTCACGCTTGATCAGCGCTACTGGGCCGCGTTTTGCCTGCCCACGAGTCACGCGTCCAATCGCATATTTACCAAGGAATGAATCGTACTGCAAGCTTGTCACAAGCAACTGTAGGCTACCTTCAGCGTCAACTGTTGGCGCAGGAATATCGTTGATAATCGCATCAAAGATTGGCGTCAAATCAGTATCCTCTGTAGTGTCAGTTGGTACTGTTTTCCATGCTTTGCCTTCGCGACCAATCGCAAAATAAATTGGGTAATGTAGTTGGTCGTCATCAGTTGCAAGTTCTAGGAAAAGATCCGCTAGTTCATCTTCAACTTCTGCAACGCGGCGTGCTGGCTTGTCAATTTTATTAATAATCACTACTGGCTTAAGTCCTAGCTCGAGTGCCTTGCCGAGTACGAACTTGGTCTGCGGCATCGGGCCTTCTTGTGCATCGACAATGAGTAACACGCCGTCAGCCATGTTGAGCGTGCGCTCAACCTCACCCGAGAAGTCAGCATGTCCGGGTGTGTCGATGATGTTAATTTTGTAGTCGCCATGGTAAATACTGGTTTGCTTGGCGGTGATAGTGATGCCACGCTCGTGCTCTTGGTCGCCTGAGTCCATGATCAGCTCTTGGCTCATCTCCGCCTGGTTGTCACGAAATGTATTTGATTGTTTGAGTAGGCCATCAACCAACGTCGTCTTGCCATGGTCGACGTGCGCAATGATAGCGATGTTCCTAATTTTTGATGCGTCGTTCATAAAAATAGCGGCCTGATTATCCAGACCTTTCCTTATCCACTATTATAGCACAACCGCGTCAAAAATACTAGTCCTGCTCATTTTCTAGAGGGGTTATCTTCACTATTTGCATATCGGCGTGTCTTTTCTCGAATTTTCGAGCAAATCGTTCATCGCGATCAACCATATCATAGTACCACCTTCCATAGCTAACGTGTTTATCTTTTATAGCATCGTTGGCGATTTCAACGAATATAGGGGAAAGAATTGCTGCAGCACTAGCCAACCCTGAGACGATAGCCTTTCGACCTCCTCGGCTCAGTCTTCTGCTCGACATCTCATGTATTTTTCCTGTGCCATTTGGACCTAGTAGATAGCCTGCTACTAAGCTGGTCAGACCAACCGCAGCAACGCCTAGCGAACCCAGAAGCGCATTATCGGCTTTTTCAATTAGCCTATCGCAACGGTAATGATAGATGGCGTGACCCGCTTCATGTAAGATAGCCCCGTTCAGCCACTCCTCGAGCCGAGAAATCGCTTCTGCTAAGTCCATGTCGTGCATCTGATGATCAGGATCATTGCGACGCTCCCGGAAATGTTCAAAACTATATGCGAGAATTTCCTTAGTACTCCTGAGGTACTTACCGCCCGGTATCTGACCTTCAAAGAACTGAGAGGACCTGTAGTGCTTTCCTAATTCTGGCTCAATGTCTTCAACTCTCACAGATGTAGCGGATATTCTCTCGTCTGTCATGTTGTAGGTTCGCATCAGATCACCAAGTGCCGCCATATCAAACTCGCACCTTGCAATTTCACTCAACCGTTCATCGACAACGAGAAGCGGAGTGACCCTTTCTTGGTCGCTCCTTTCCTGGCTCACATCTCGATGAAGTTCACTCATATTTCAGTATAAGATACTATACATGGGATTCCGCAACAAGTGCGGAATGATGATAGGGTATAAAAATCGTCAGAGTGACCATGTCACTCTGACGTTAACCTCATTCTTCATAGTTTTCGTAGACTTCGACGAATTTCTCTGCGGTAGCGATCCATAGTTCACGAGTTCCAGCGAGACTACCGCTATGGAGCCACTGATCGAGGTCATTGAGCCCGGGGATAATCTCAAAGACACCATCCGGCACCCATTGCCTGAGCGTGCAATAAAGGTAGAGTTCCTCTCTCACTATATCTCGCCACACTGGGCTATCACCATAAATCTCATGCAGGATGATATGGAACCACAAGTCATACTCACCTGTGGCCTTGATCACCTGGTACGCTGCTTCCGCAGCAGTATCAGAACGACGACTATACAAGTCCCATCCCTGCAAGAAGCTTGGCGGTCTACGCTTGCCAATTTCGGCAATCCCACCAAAGATACCTCTGCTAAAATCTTGAGCATACATAGCAGGAAGTGTCCGATCGGTCATAGTCAAGATCCTCTCTATGGATGGGCTCCTTATAAAAGAACGATTTTTACAGTATCAAACCCATGCGCAGAAAAGGCAAGCATAGGCAATATCAAGATTATTGATACTATAGCTCGATTCGATATTTCTCGAGGTCTTCGTCGCCCAAGCGTGGCGCTTCGAATTCTACCTTGTCTAGACTGATCCGACGATAGGTGATCGGCGCCTTGTCTGAATAGTGGCGAAAGTACTTCACTGCTCCGCCTTGCTGCTTTTTGTGCATGACTTCGGCGAGTACGCCGTTGCTTACTTCGTCGAATATCCATACTTCATCAGTGAGACGAACGAGATTATTAAAATCGTCAGAGCAACTATGTCACTCTGACGCTGACCTCGCCTGCACGAGACACGCTTCGTATGCGTGTATGAACCGCTTGGCACATTCTAGCCATAGCTCTATCGTCCCTGCCGCGCTACTGCACGCCATTCGGTCGAACAATTCGTCGCCGCGAATCACGATGAAATACTCGTCATAGACAGTGTACATACTGCGAGCGACAGTAGTCTCGAACTCCAGCATTTTCCGCCATGCATCGTTGACGAGCAACGGGCCACTTAAGGTAGTTACAAACTGTAGTTCGTAGTCTCCCAAGCTCTGCAAATACTCGAAGACGGTGACTATAGCCTGATGCGCCGCCCAACTCTCTAACCGAAGTGTGGTCAGAAACTGCGGACAATCCCACTCTTCAGCTAGCCATGCGATGCCTCGCAAGAGGTTGGCGCTGAAATCGACAGGACGAATCTGTTGCAGTGCTTTAGTCATTGCAATTTTCCCTTCGCTAGGACGGAAAGACGAAGTATCGTCATAGTAAAACACGATGAACGACTTATGCAAGCATAAATAAAATAGCCGAGGCATTTACCTCGGCTTTTTGCTAATCCCGAAACCTTCCGTACGCATTGGCAAATACCCAAGCGCAATCGATCCACATTTCACGCTCTTCGGATGACATACCTAGTATTTCGAAGCTGTTGTATGTTGGGTCAACGAAAAAATCATAAGTGCTCTGAGAACCGAGGGGACTAAAAGGACGAATCGTGTCATGCTCCCACTCAAATCTGATACCGTCACCCCAAACGTTACTCTCGCCGTCGATTGGGTCTCGGTTGATCGCAAACCATAATTGACAATCTGGGCGTAGCTGCAAATACTGGTATGCCGCTTCGGCGGCAACATGCCCACGCAAACCCAAGAAATCCCAAGAACCAAGCAAGTTCGTCTTGAAACGTTCTGTGCCGAGTGCGGCAATACCACACAAAATGCCATGAGCAAACGCTAGGAAATTGATGTTCCATGGTGCAGTTTCTGTCATGATCACTCCTCAAGTGCAGCGCTGAAAAGAACAGGACGCTTCATATCATACCGCTATACCAAACCTATCACAAGCATAAAAAATATGTCATTGCGGCGGCTGACATATTGCATATATAAAACCTGGTGGAGCATAGGAGATTCGAACTCCTCACCTCTTCCATGCCATGGAAGGTCACGTTCCGCGACCCCGCAAGTCAGGCAAATGAACAAGTTCATCTGTGACATTGCCTTGCAGACCGCCACTGGCAGTCTTCACTCTACCAAATGAGCTAATGCCCCGTATTTCGGGTCCCTGTACCGTAATATTTTGTCGATATTACTTCCAAGGCGTCACGAAAGGCCATGTTCCGAAATTATATCACACCTCGAGATGAGATACGTCACCATCGAGTACTCTGTGGTCCATAGCAAGGATTTCATCGGCATATGGTGCGGTTGGATCGTGAGGATAGAGCAGGTACACTTGCTTGCCGAGGACGTGCCCAAACGCAAACTCTAGAAACACGTTACCTCCGATATAACCCTCTCGACCATGCTTTGCAAAGTTAGCAACCAGTACGATATCACTTCGTTTGATTTCCTCGAAATAACCGCGGATCAAGTCACCATGACGTTTATTCGCCGTTGACTCCCCTACCGTCATTTCAGCCTTGTCTCCAGTAGCAAATAGTTCAGTTCCCTCTGGCAACACAACTTCATAGCCATGATGCCGCAATGTGTTTGCTAGCTCAATCATCTGCTGCGACGCAGACATACTACCACATATGATAATTCGTTTCATACCTACATAATATACCAAATCCCGCCGATCTACGGCGGGATTTGGTAGCTGCTACGCGCCCACCCGGGGCACTAGATTGTTTTCTGGATTTTTGTTTTGAAACGCAATTGGGATGCCCCAATGCGTACCAGCATTCTCTCTTTATAGCACTCGGAAACGAAAAACACAAGCATGATATTGCGCCCATGCTTGTGTCAAATCCCTAATTATGCTTAACTATAGAGGTTCAGACGCACGATGGCTCACTGTTTTAAGTCGAGAAGATCACGCTGATCAACACTATTTAACACAGGAGAGACCATTTAATGGCTTCACAAAATCTCTTCGTTGGCAGCCTTGCATATGCAACTACCGACGACTCACTAAAGGCTTTTTTCGAAGAAATCGGCCCAGTAAAAAGCGCACGCGTCATCACTGACCGTGAGACTAACCGCTCTAAGGGCTTCGGCTTCGTAGAGTTTGAAGACGAGGCTCACAACCAGCCAGCAGTCGACAAGCTTAACGGCACTGAGCTCGACGGTCGCGCTATCACCGTCACCCTCGCTCGTCCAAAGGAAGATCGCCCTAGCCGCGACTTCGGTGGCAACGATCGCGGTGGCAACGGTGGTTCATTCCGCCAACGCAGCTGGTAATCTGTACCTCAGCAATAAAATATCCTGGCTCACATGAGCCAGGATATTTATTGCATAACGATCTATTTCTTTGAACCGAAATGAACGGTGAGAAACGCCATCCAGAGCGCTACAGATCCTACCAGTAGATATAATCCGAATGTATCCGATATATCGTTGGGCCTATACGCTTGAACCCCTTGATGATATTCGTAAAGGCTACCCGAGGCAACGCCAAACAAGGCAGCGATGATACCGATAGTTTTCTTGATAGATCCGTTTTTCTGTTTTTGCTTAACCATATTTTTATAATAGCATGCGCAATGATAGAGAATAAAATACCTCGACTATGGTAAATCGAGGTTAGGTCAGTAATACTACTGACTACTCCCATATCGTCTGGGTACGCGGATCCCCGAGATATTGTTCTAAGAATCCACATCCGTCAACGGTTGATGGGTACGTATTTCCAACTCGAACAATGTTTCCGTACTTATAATATGCTGCGCGCGTTACTCTATTTTGGCAGATAACAACGACACGATACTTATCACCTCGAGGCTGACCGGTTAAACATTTACCCCAAGCCCAGCCCTGCGGTGAATATCCAACACTGCAATTGAGAGCAGCTTCTGCCGAAGGAGAGCTCACTAATACTGAAGATGAAAGTGCAACTAGTACAGTAAAGATCGTAGCAATACGACTTTTGATGCTCATAGAGTCATCCTCTCTCGTAGACAATGATCCGCAAGGTATGATACTAACAAATTAGCATAATTTCAAGAGATGTTTTATTGCAGAAGTATTTAGTTGAATATCGGTAGCGGTGACCGAGCCCAGTCAAATCCGAGGTTCAGCCAATCATTTATCAGTCCATAGCCATTGAGCAACCATATCGTCAGAATCACTGTTGCGCAGGTTAAGCACCAGAAGATAGCCTTTATATAGGCAGGCTGTGCCGCAAGCCAGCGACTCCATGCATCGTACTTACCCCGGGCGTAATCATGTAGATCACGTGCCCAGTCAAATTCTGTGGCCAAAATAGAAAGCCCGATGAATACCACTACCCAGCCTGGACCCGGGTAAGGAATCATCACGATGCCAAGTAATAGTACAACCCAGCCGAGAAACCCGACCAATACGCGTCGTGTCTTTTTGGGTAGTTTGTTTTTGTATTTTTCGATAAAATTCATACTTACTCCTTGCAATCGACTCAGCGACTCACAATCTCTCTACCTATTATACGCGCACATACTTACATACCCGAAACCTCTAGTGCGATTTGTCTGGCAATCATCTTACACGGTAGTAGTATTTTTTAGTTAGTGTAGTATTGACACTTACATAAAAATGCTCCATACTCTTGAAGTAGAAACAGTAACGAACAAAGGAGACTCACCTATGCGTACACAACAAGAAAAAATCATTGCCGAACTCGGCACTCGACCATCAATCAATCCAACAGAAGAAATCGATGCACGTGCACGGTTCCTCGCTAACTATCTAGGGGACACAGGAATGCGCGGATTTGTACTAGGTATATCCGGAGGGCAAGATTCACTACTCGCCGGATTGCTAGCTACGCGGGCTGTCGATATTCGACGCAGTGAAGGGAACGATGCAGAATTTCATGCCGTCTTGCTTCCTTATGGCACCCAGGCCGATCGTGCCGATGCGCTATTAGCAACCGATACTATTTCCCCCGACGTAGTACATGATTTCAATATCAAAGAACCGACCGATGCGTTCGCTGATGCATTTGCCACTACCGAGCAAGTTGCATTGCGTGATTATGACAAAGGAAACGTAAAGGCTCGTATGCGCATGATTGCACAGTACGCTCTAGCGAGTCATCATGGATTACTCGTCATCGGTACCGACCATGCCGCAGAAGCTGTAACGGGATTTTATACAAAGTACGGTGACGGCGGAGCAGACGTACTGCCACTCGCAGGACTCACCAAACGCCAAGGCCGGCAGATGCTCGAGCAGCTCGGCGTTCCTTCTGTGTTTACCGAAAAAGCTCCGACAGCCGACCTGCTAGATGGCACACCAGGACAAGCTGACGAGGCCGAACTTGGCTTACGCTATGCAGTTATCGATGACTACTTGGAAGGCAAAGAAATCGAGCCCGAGCTTGCCGCAGCTATCGAACAACGATTCGTAATGACAGCCCATAAACGCACTATGCCGATAGGCTTTACCGACTAGGAACGATTACTCGAACTAGCATAGAATGCTATATAAGTGTAAACTATACAGTATGAAATTCTCTGGACCATACACGCCACCGACACTTACTGTTGATGCAGTGCTCTTTCGCATGGCGAACGACCACTTAGAAGTACTTTTGACCAAGCGAGCACAAGAACCGTTCAAGGATGACTGGGCGCTGCCCGGTGGCTACTGTGCACAGGGTCAAACGACACTTGAGGCACTCGGGCAAATCGTGAAACGTAAGGTTGGCGTTGACTTAGATACACAACTGGCATACGTAGAGCAGCTCTATACTTTTGACACTGTCGCCCGAGATCCTCGAGGACATGCAGTAAGCGTCACATACCTTGGCTGCGGCTACAACCTAGAAGCCACAGGTGGTGAACAGTCGGTTGCATGGCATGATGTTGATCAGTTGCCGTCACTCGCATACGACCACGAAAAGATCGTCGTTTATGCACGTAATCGCCTAGGCGCGAAACTCACCTACACCAATGCCGCAATGGGATTGCTCGACAAGAAATTCACACTCAGTCAGCTACAGACTGTTTACGAAGCAGTCCTGGGGCGAGATCTCGACAAGCGTAATTTCCGCAAAAAATTCCTGACACTCAACCTCATTCACGAGACACCAGATACTTGGCGCGATGGCGCACACCGCCCAGCTCGACTCTATGCGTTTAATAGCGAAGGGCTCGAAGTACTCAGTCGCAGCTTTGACTGATCGACACGTCACTCCTATAAAAACATCTCACGATTTAGTGAGATGTTTTTATAAGGACTATCGGTACTACGCCGCCTGCGTCAGACGCACAGAAGTCTACCGCAAGTAGTCAAGCTCGAGGACCGCATCACCATAGACAATCGCCGGTGGAATATCGTGACCAATGTTTTGGAGTCGGTTCATTACAACCGCTCTCCATTTTTCAGAAAACGCTCGACATTCTTCACTGACTGAATCATCTCGGCCGCCGTACGCCCGCGTCTCGGCGATAGCTCCACCCATTCACCGCCATGCGGCGAATTTTCTGGATCAAGCGGATAGATGACTTGCTTCCAGCGAATCGTTGGATGCTCGGGCGCATCTTTTGTACCCCTTTCTAGATCATCAGGGTGTACTCGTGACAGACGAACAATAGCGCCGTTCGGCAAATCATACTTATCATTGACTTCACGCCATCGCCATTCGTCCACCCATAATCGCTCGAGATCATTGATCACAACGTTCATCACACCACCGTGAGTCACCATCACCACTCGATCATTCGTATGCTGCCGATGCAACGTGTCGTAGGCGAGCCGCATACGGACCATCACATCTAGATTACTCTCGCCGCCATCAAATGTTGCAAATACAGGATCAATCTTTTTGTGCTCGAATGTCCGGCCATATTTCTCCTGCTGTTCTTCGCGTGTCGCCCGCCCATAGTCTCCCCAGTCACGCTCCACAATCCACCGCATATCGTACCATACAACATCTTCGTCACCCGATATATATGCAGCTGTTTCCGTAGTACGTACATAGGGGGACACATAGTGCATACCATATTCGGCAAGTGGTCCGATATGCTCTCGAATCCACCCACCAAGCATTTTTGCCCTCCTAATACCCCTTGGCGTCAGAGGATGAAGTGAATCAGGCCGCTGGTTAACTAAGTTAGTTAGCTCTAGAGTTGCCAGACCGTCTATATTCTTTTGTACGACGTTCGCTTCTGACTCTTCGTGTCGAATCAGCAGTATTTCGCGTGGCATTGTCATGATAGTGGACTCCCTTCGTATTCTTAGCGTACACCTGAAAAGATTTTTTGTAAATAGTGTTGACAATACACTAAGTTAAGCGTAGATTGAAGATAGTAAGTGTAATATGTACACGAAGTACAAGAAAGGACTACACTATGGAACCACTGTTAACCTTTTTCGACGTAAACAACATCGCGTTTACGTTGCTCGGCTACCCAATTAGCTGGCTGGAGTTTGTCGGGACGCTCTTTAATCTCGCCTGCGTCATACTCGTCGCCCGGCGCAATATCCTCACCTGGCCAATCGGTATCGTCGCCGTCGTGCTATTTGGCGTACTATTCTACCAAATCAACCTCTACGCAGATGTCGCCGAGCAAATCTACTACCTTATCACTGGAGTCATCGGCTGGTATATGTGGGCGAGCGTCAAAAACAAGGACAAGACCGACAAAAAGATCCTCATCACTACCAACTCACTGAAAACGAACCTCCTATGGGTCGCTGGTATCGCTGGCGTGAGTGTGGTCGCGACCTGGGCGCTCAGCAATGTACATACCTGGGCACCAGCCATCTTTCCCGAGCCAGCGTCGCTACCTGCGATCGATGCCACGACAACGATCATGAGCTTTGCGGCACAGTTCCTCATGATGCAACGCAAACTCGAAAACTGGATTCTGTGGATCATCGTCGATGTCATCGCTGTATGGCTGTACTGGTACAAGGAAGTACCATTCGTCGCGCTCCTCTACCTCATCTTTCTCTTCAATGCCATCTACGGATACATTGAATGGAAGCGCGCGAGCAGTCGTGAAATAAAAGACGGTGAAGTAGAAGTAACTGATGAACTTGGTGGGACAGAAGAAAAAGGAGTAGCGTAATGCGTGGGGTTGTCATCGGCAAGTTTTATCCGCCACATCTCGGTCACAACTATTTGATCGATACCGCCCTGGCTGGTTGCGATGGAGTAGACGTACTGGTCGTCGACAGCCCCGACTACCACATGCCTGCCGAATCGCGTCGCGAGTGGCTGCAGGCTCGTCATCCGAAAGCGACCGTCCGCATCATTCCTGACCTCCCTGGCAAAGATGATGATTCCGAAGCCTGGGCACTCCATACGATCAAATTCCTCGGCCGCGTACCTGATGTCGTCTACGCTAGCATGGACTACGCGGTCACCTGGGCAGCAGCCATGGGGTGCAAGCATGTCGAGGTCGATACGCCGCGTATCAAGATTCCGATATCGGCGACTGAGATTCGCAAAGATATCTTGAAATCGTGGAGGTTCCTCAGCAATGAAACCAAGCGCGGACTCGCGATTCGCATCGTCGTACTCGGCGCCGAATCAACCGGCACCACGACATTGTCCCGTGAGCTTGCCGAAGCACTCAACGAACCTTGGGCGCCAGAGCTTGGGCGGTTCTATACCGAATCACTACTTGCAACCGACAAGAAGTGGACTAACGAAGACTTCTATCGTATCGGCAAATTACAGCAAGATTACCAGGATGCCATGGCCGAACTATCTAACGGTGTCGTCGTGTACGATACCAATGCCGTTGCGACAGAAGTATGGCAACGCCGTTACATGGGACGTACGACACCAGCCATGGAAGCGATTGGTGCTCGCGAAAAAGTCGACCTATATATCATTACTGGCGATGAGATACCTTTTGTCCAAGATGGCATTCGCGATGGCGAGCACATGCGTCACAAGATGCATAAATGGTTTGTATCTCGAATCAAAAAGACAGGAGTCCCATACGTCATCGCCTCGGGTCCTCGCGGTCGCCGGCTCGCCACCGCACTCAAAGCTGCAGAACGAGTCGTCGCTGAGAAGCGAACCATTACCTAGTTTGACAAAATAGATAAAAGAGTTATATTATAACTATCAAACACTACATTAGTAGTGCGTACCTACAGCAAGCGATCGGAGTCAGTAATGACGTTGCTCGACATGACAAGCGGAACTGCGCTCACGACACTTATCGACGAAAGAGTCTTTCTGCTATCAGTGGACGACAGCCTAGCTAGTCGCGACCGTAATGCGAAACTATACGCCAGCACTATCGAACGGGTAGCTCGCGGCATGCAAGCACTCGCGGCAGCACGGCCCGCCAGTCTCCATAGCTACATCACCAGAGTGTACCGGTTTCCCGACAGAGACTCGGGCGAACCGTTTAGTGCACGCTACAGATTTGTTATGAAAAATGATTATTTTGGTGAACTGTGTTGCATGGTAAATCCTGATTACCATAATCCATGGTATGCGCCGCAATGGAGCCCGACTGAACTTGGCCTTTACGGTATAATGCTCGAGTGTGAATACCCGTTCTTGGAGTCACAGTCTACGAGCCTGACCATTGCCCTACCAACATGGTGTCGAACGGATTCGTTCAACACTCATGTTGTTGCGCTCATCTCGCTTCGCCTGAATGGCATGGCATTTGCCGAGCGACATAGTATAGAAGCACCTGTGGACGGAAGGTCGCAGATGCTACGGGATCAGCACGCTATAACCGATCACCTCTTCGGGCTCAAGAGTCTTGGCGACAAAAATGCCGTGCGAGATACGATGGAGTCAGGCTCAATAGAGCGAATACTTGGCTTCCCTGGCGCAGAAAAGGTATTCGTCGAACAGCTGCCATTCCTCAGTGACCATCTGGATACACTTGCAAAACAAGCAACGCCTCATACGCACTGAAGACATATCCTACACCCTACCTTAGGCACATAAGGTAGGGTACTTTAATTTTAGCTTTTATTGTAATTATAACTACATATTTTATATAGTTAGTGTTGACTTTACACAAACTAAGATTTACTATGAATATTAGATAGTGTTACAAACACACTTACAAAGTAAAGGAGTTACTATGAAAACTAGAGATATCATACCCGTACGAAACGTACTCATCAATGTGGATATGCAGCATGACTTCATCGACGGCAGCCTGGCAGTAAAAGGTGGCGAGCAAATCGTCGACCCTATCAACCAACTATCTCGCGCTGTTCGTCGCAGTATGGGGCGCGTTGCATTCACTCGAGACTGGCACCCCGCCGTAACGCCACACTTTGCGGATTATGGTGGGCTATGGCCAGTCCATTGTGTGGCCGGTACTAAAGGTGCCGAGTTTCACCCTGACCTTGAAATACTTCCAGATGACGTGATTATTAGCAAAGGTATGGGACAAACAGATGGCTATTCAGGTACTGAAGGTATCAGCGATGACGGCCAAACACTTGAGTCATTGATCGATCCAAAAGACAGTGCGGAACAAGTCAACGTTTATATGGATGGTATTGCCTCAGAATTTTGTGTCAAAGAAACCGGCATTAAGTCTGCTTGTAGATTTGCCAACAATAAGAATATCGCTTTCTACGCGATAGCCGATGCAATGCGAGCAGTCAACCTACAGCCAAACGATGAAGCCAAAGCATTAGCCGAGATGCAGTCAGTAGGTATTCATATCATCACACTCGATGAAGCACTTCGCAACATCGATATATCACGACTGGAGCGCTAATGCCATGGAACGACTACTCAACCTCCAGGACCAATACAAGTTCCCGATGGGTCAGCTGATCTACGAGCAAGAGCCCGATGCCGAAGTGACCTTCAAGATGACCAACCGAAAGGCACTCAAAGGCATGCGTATCGCTGACTACGTGCAGCCCGAAGAGCTACAAGAGCACTACGACAGCTTGCGCGAACTTAGCTTCACACCAGAAGAGCTCGCGATTCTCGAGCGCCAGACCGACAAACACTACACTCCCGAATA
>JBASZO010000021.1:0-48639 GCA_049660945.1 Saccharimonas sp. (SeqCode) | reverse complement strand
CGGTATGGGTGTGCAGGTAGCGCCAATTGTCATTACACCACTTCTCATCAAGTTTAGCTCTGGGTTAATTGGCAAGATTGCCGGTATGGTCAACAATCCAAACAAAGGTATCGTCGACCGAACACGCAAGTGGGCAAAGGGTGCGCAACAGGAGCGCAAAAACAAGATTCTCTCTGACCAAAATAAGTTCAAGGGTCTGAATAACTCATGGCTTAATCCTGCAGGTAAAGCAACACGAGGAATCGACACGTTCAACCGCCGACGCGATGCTCGTCGTAAAGCATATGAAGCAGGAGCGGAAAACCGCTTTGATGCAACCAAGAGCGGTCAGCGTACACAAGCGCTCAATCGAGATATGCAAAGCCAAAAGCAAGAAGTGGCGAATCGTTTCGAGCGTAGTAGTTACGGTCAGCGATCGAACTTCCGTAGCCAAATGGCGAATATCGACAAAGACCGAGCAACTACAGAATTCGACCGGAGTAGTTATGGTCAGCAGGTTAGTCACAGTCGTGGTATCGTAGATGCCGACAAGATTCGTGCTGCCGCTGAGTTTGACGCCTCAAACAGAGGTAAAGATGTCGATACGCGCAAGCGCGAAGCTGAACGCTTCAAACAAACTGTCCATGCCGATCACGAACAGCACTGGAATGTACGTAATATGACAAACGCAGAGGGCTCTCAGGAGCGCGAGATGCGCCTGCGCATCGCTAACGATAAGTCAGCATCAAGTAAAGCCGATGTTGATGCAGTATACAGTGAAGTTAAGTCACTCGATACGAGGTCTCTCTCGAGCACCATTAATCAAGCTGTTGCCGCCGACTTAGCGAAAAATGCCTACCTCACTGCAGAAAAGACTACACTTACTGCCGCAAGGAATAGCCAAGCAGCAAACCAACTAAAGGTTGAGATAAATAACTCTCTCATGACAAATGGTGGTGCCCGCGACATCAAGGATGTTAGCGGCAATATCATCGCAAACCTCGACGACAGAACTATCAATGGTCTCAAACTGCAAGAATACGCAACCGGCATTGGATCGACAGAAACAATGCTTGCTACCGCAATTGCCGAAAAACGCTCCGACTGGGCAAAGCAAGCGTCAGCAGCTGGTCAACTTATCGAACATTTCAACCTCAGCGCCGTCGATGCACAAAAGCTTGCCGACAGAGGCAAGGGAGCCGTTGTTGTCGCAACCGACAGTAGTGGCAACACATTCACCTTTGACGCTGGCGACGAGTACATCAAGGAAGCCGCGATCGTCAAACAATTCAAAGAAGGATCTGCAAGCAATAAGAAAGCGATGCTCGAGGAATCCGCTGCAAAAGTTGCAGTCAAGGATGCAAATGGCAACATTGTACGAGACGCGAGCGGTAATATAACGTACCGTGTCGGATACAACTATGAGCACCGTACTACCGTTGCGGATGAGGCTCAAAAAGCAGCCATCCAGAGACTCCTTCCATACGTTAGCGACGTCTCATACGATATCATCAAGCAAGGAAAGTGGGACAATGATAGCGAGTATGTCCATTCAATCAGGCAGATTGCCGAAGGACGTATTAAGGTAGATAACCTTTCTGGTGCTGCCGATACAGCGCTCAAGACGCTCAAGGGTCTCAAGGCGATGAAAGCAAACGATCCAACGAAATTCGATTACTACAAAACTCAGCTCTTCGACCTTTACCAGCAGATGTTTGCCGATAATCCTGCGGAGTACCAAAGGCGTGTTAACGAGTTCGATAGCAACTTCGACAATAACTTCGGTGGTATGCTCGCTTCGTTCAAGCGTATTATCGAAAATACCAACCTCAGCCGCGATACTTCACTTGTTTCACGTGATGTCATAAGAGACACATTAAACGAAAATAATATTTCATTCCACGAGCAATAAGCACAGAAGTTTTTGCAGTAGTTTTACAAATTAGAACTATTGCTATTTATACAAATAAATGTTACTATACCATAAAGATTTAATCAGGTTACTGTCATGAATATACGAAGAATATCGTCTCTCGAAAAACCGCTTCAAAGTAATGGTTCAACTGTCGTAATGGTAGGGTCATTTGCGCCAGTCCACAAAGGACACTTCGATGCAGTACGTGCCGCCGGCAATGCGCTGCGTGAGCGCGACATAGAACTTGATCAAGTTGTACTCACCCCAAATAGTCACGATTACCTACACCGTAAGCTTGTAGAGGAAAGTAATCCTTGGACCTACGATCGCAGAATCGCAGAAATCTTGTCACGAGACACGCCAATCACCGATGTTCCCGCATATGTCGACGATATAAGCGGTCTCTCAGTAGGGCTCAACGAAATTAACGACAGAGTACCCCATACGCTCAGTCGTTCACTAGGTGTTGCAGCAGAACAGCTATACTTCATTACCGGTTCAGACCAAATACTCAGTATGGAAGGTCACCTTGCCGATCCATCAAAACGAGCTATCTGCGTTCTACGCCCCGACGGCAAACTTGACACAGCTCATGCCCAACTTGCACTCCCATGGGCACGACGAGCGATTGAAGAGGGTAGGTATATTGTGACCGAACGAGAAGACATGGAAGTCGACGTTTCTTCAACGGCAATTCGTCGCAGTAGCGTATAGACCACTCAGTTATAATTAACTATTCCATAATACCCCTGTCATTGTCGTGATAGGGGTATTGCTTTTATTTAGTAAATGGTGTATAATATACTATATGTTTACGTATGCTAACGAACGAGAATTCGCGGATACAGAGAGTATTTATCTTGACGCCAACGAATCTCATGCGCAGTGGCTACAACTACCTTCTGATCTGTTCCAAAACCTCCATCGCTATCCAGACACCAATAGCGCAACACTCAAACGTGCTCTTTCTCAGTACTGTTCACGGGCGATAAAAGAAAAGAACATACTTGTCACCGCAGGCTCTATAGAAGCAATTGATCTGTTACTCTATGGGTTGAAACCGCAAAGGCTTATCGTCAATACGCCTACATACGATTTGTATGTTAGTCGAGCAACCACTCACCAGATCGAGACTATTGCTATCGATATGAATGAGTGGGATTCAGTAAACTACACAGAGATCATGCGCTATAGCGAGATCGACTCAATGCTTGTACTTATCAATCCAAACAACCCCTCAGGTAAACTACTCAAAAAAGAAGTAGTACTCCGACTCCTCAAGAACTTCGCAGGTACTATTGTTATTGACGAGGCGTATATCGAGTTTGCCGGACTCAAACATTCGTACGAATCGTACATACGTGACCACGAAAATCTTGTCATCCTACGAACCTTTTCGAAAGCATGGGGACTTGCTGGTATTAGAGTAGGGTATATTCTCGCGCAGGAAAGCATCATTCTCGAACTCGCGCGGCACAAAGCACCGTACAATGTGTCACGACTATCTATTGCGATAGCGATCGAAGCAATAGCCCAACAACACAAGATGCTTGCGTCTATCGAAGAAACTAAACGACTAAAACAGACTCTAGAAGAGACATTGAAACTTAACGGTATCACCACACACCCGACTGATACTAATTTCATTCTCATAGAAATTCCAGACCCTACGCACATTCAACATATCCTAAAGTCTCATAATATTCTCACGCGCGTACGGCGAATCCACTGGCGAAACAAAGACATGTTAAGGGTTACTATTGGTTCATCAAATGATAATAATGCCTTTGCTCGCACACTACTGCACTATCTCGCTCAACAAGATAAAAAGGAAGTGGTAGATGTCCAAAACACTCCCCGTTAGCGCCTTATCTACTGTCTCGATAGACGACATATGTCCTCCGTATCCAGGAAGATTTACTACTCGCGAAGGAGTAAGACTACAACGCACTGAACTACTTCCGCTCGTTGATAGCTGGATTGACGCAACCACTTCGTCGCAGCGAGTTATTGTACAAGGTGGAAACCGTTATATTTCAGCCTACCTTTCCACTAGAGGTATTAATCATACCAACATGAAGGTTATGTCGATCGAGAAAGCACCATTGAAAGTACACCTCATGACGCTTCTCTCAGACGAAGAGCTCGAGGAGAAGATTGTTATAAAGGAAGCGACAGAGCCTCCACATACACGCCGATATCTTTTGCAAAAGTACGCCCAACAAACTGTCGAAAGTCCGTTCTCTCCCTCTGTAAAAGATGATTCACTGTCTGCAAATATAGCAGAGGCAGTTCAGCGTATTGATGCTATGGATTTTGCTATTGAACATCTTGCCATCTTGAGAGAAATCATGGTCCATACGCGGGTTAGTACTGTGCTTGCTTCAGGTCAGACTATCGAATGTATCGATGATTTGTTTTATAGGGGGAGAACACTATATACAATGGCTATCCTCGCATATATATGTGGAGGAAACCCGCAGAATATCCATACGACAACTATAGGGTGTGACATGAATAGTGTTGCTATTGCAACACCTTATCATTCGGTACTACGACCTGGTATTTTGTATCCGTTCGAAAATAGCATACGGAGTGAAAAGGGGTACTGGCAGTACGAAGACGATCGCTATGTATTTGTCGATCTATGCCGGTATTGGCAGATTCTCGGGAAATCGGTAACCTCACCTAGTGATTCTATGCGACTCTATGATGAATGGAGCACTCGAGGGAGAGAATGGCTCGAACAGCACAACATAAGTACAGCAACGACCGGACTTACCCCGGCGATGCTACTTTCTTTGCTTGGACTATCAGTTTTTTGTTCGGCAAGCGATGTACGAGTGAGTATTGATACACTCGTGGATCAAAAGGCAGACAACCTTGGTCCATCAGCTTTTTTTGCAAACTACATAGATAACTACATCAGCCAAGAAGAGACGGTCGAATCACGTGCCTCGTTCAAGCAAAAAGTACGCGACACGTTTACACGCATCTTTCAGGCAAATTCAAACTCCCTAACGTATACTAAACTTGTCGATCATTACAAACAACATAACATTGCCATCGAGTTTAGCGCCCTTCAGTTTTTAGTCGAAGAGCCAATTTCTGAGCAAGGGAAGAACCTACGCCATGCATCATAATGAAGTGGAGATTAAGTACCGTGTCGGTACACGCATTCAGTCGTTGCGAAGACAGCGGCACATCATAAAAGGGCTTGGTTTTACGTTTCGTTCACGACGAATAGAAACAGATTTCCTTCCCGATACGGTTGACGGGGCCTGCAAAAAAAGCGGGACACTCCTTCGACTCCGCCGCGTTAGTACAGCATCCCAGAACTCATTATTACTAACAGTAAAACGACGACAACAGGACAAAGATATCCTCTTTTTTCATGAATCAGAAGTAGATCTAGGACAACCAGCCAAAGATACATCAACGCGGAACTATATCATCGACACCGTACTGTCGGTCACAGGTATAGACATCAGCCCGGCACTTAGTACACCTCGTAATCTCGAATACTTAGTGCGACGTTTCAGCGAGCTGGGTCTATCGAAACGACGAATATTACTCGACAAGTACCGCGAAGAGTACACACGCGACACGATCGCAATCACTCTAGACTACTTCCCAGATTCGATGGGAGCATATGTAGAGGTTGAAGCGGCGAGCAGAGATGCCCTCATAGCTGTAATGAACGAGTTACCCTACCACGAAAAGCAGATCGTAACCGACGATTACGGTGATATCCTAAAGGCTCACAAGAGCACACTATCAGAAAACGACCAGCGAACTGCAGTATTCACTAAAAAACGTAGAACCGTTCTATTAGAGGAGAAGGGCTAGGCACTATGACTCACCCCGAAAGAGGGCTCATCATGGTAAAACCTCATGCTGTACAGGAAGGGCTAGAGGCTACTGTCACTGATTTGCTTCAAGATACGAGAGCCTTAGACCTTCTCGATACTGATGACCCTTTGCGTGCCACGGTGCAGGGAATAACCCTAGAGAGATCCATTGCAATGGATCTCCGACAATCACACGTTGGCAACTATCTACTTGAACTTTTTTACGCCGACAAAAGCAGCCGCCGCTACTATCCGCTCATCCGAGAATGCTATACAGGAAACGTCGTATTTATACCCTATACCTACCAGGGTGATCTCTCGCCCCATACGGTCTACACGTCTATAAAAGGATCGACCGAAATGTTCGATACGCGTAACTCACGAGTTACACGCGCACTAGGTATACGTGGTGCACTGGGTGAGCCATATCTCTATGTCAGCAACGCCGACGCCGCAGCGCTCGATGATCAAGAATACCGCAAACTGTTCTTGCCAGTAGTGAACAACTTTATTCATGTCTGCGATACTACCGAGCAAATAGACGAAGCCCGTAATATCCTAGAGAATCTATGATATAGTAATCCTGATATGACGGCACAGCGATCAACAAAAGAAGAGTTTGACTACGCGAAATACCTCAAAACAGAAGGAGGTATAGACTGTCCTTTCTGCAATATGAACCCTGGGCATCCACAATTCGTCCTCGAGACCGATAGCCTAAAAGTGCTTCGTAATCGCACCCCGTATTCACTATGGGATAGCCAGGGTGTAGTAGATCATCTCATGATCGTTCCAAAAGTACACACAGCAAAACTCGGCGACCTCGATGCAAAAGCAGCAGCAGAACTTATCGCCCTCATCGGTACATACGAGATAGATGGTTACAATATCTACGCACGAGCTGTCACGTCAACGACCCGTAGTGTGGTGCACCAGCATACGCACTTGATTAAACTTGACGGCAAGAAACGCACGTTCTTATTCATGCTCCGCAAACCATGGTACTTTCGTATCAGTAAATAAAGCGCCTATTTGCGGCTTATCTCTGCTTCGAAACGCCCCGGATAGGGCGTAGTCACTAATATACATATACACAATCAGTCGATACTTTTTTAGTTATTATACACTATATTTAGCGTACATATTGACAAAAAGCATAATCTTTGCTATAATGTAATCATTATCGGTTTAATGCTCATAGCGATATTCGTATAAAAGGAGAATTATCACAATATGTTCGGCCGTAACAAATCACCTGAAACTAACAAAAAGATGCCACTGTCGGCAAAAATAGGTACCTATAGTGCAGCAGCTTTACTACTTATTGGCTGTGGCAACAAAGTCGATGCCACCGATGGTCCAACTCCGACTTCTAGTCCAGCGGTTATAGAAACAACCCCCAACACGACACCAGACGTCACCTTGGCACCTAGCTCTACTGTAGATATTCCTGCAACTTCAAGTGAAGTCCCTACGAGCAGTAGTGAGACCGAAGCTCCTGTAGAGCAAAAACTATACGTCGAGAATCCCGACGGTACGGTATCATTCCCAGTTGCAAACTACTACAATCCAGAACAAGGTATCGACAATCGTGAGCAACTTGTGAAAGACTTCTTAGAAGTCGGTCTGTCAAATTGGGCAAACGCAGGCGCTACCACTGAGAATACTAAAGCGGCCGATGACATTATGGACGGACCTTACCTACGAGGTGTAGCCGAACAAAATAAAACCTTGTACGCCAACAGCCTCTTCAAAGATTGGAACACAGGAGGCACCTCAAATGCCGTGATAAACAGCCTTGTAGATGCAAATGAGCAAGTTCTCAAAGCATATGCACTCAGCGAAGCTGGCTTGGAGTGGGGTCGAGAAGGTGCCATCTACAAAGCCAACGTAACTGTGTCTATCAAGAACATGATCAAGGAAGGCAACGACAAAAACCCATTTGCGCAAGCAAACGTCAGCATATCATATAGCAGTAACTTCCCAGAGAGTTCTATCCATGACCAAAACGATGGCGGATACAATCCTATTAAGCTCGTTGACGGTACTGTTATCGCAACCGAGGTCGTAATCGAACCAAGCGCAGATGGGCAGAATTACCTGATTAAAAACTGGCGTGACTACGCAATTACCGGCGATAACGCGAACTACTTCTAAGTAACTATATAGGTAACTAAAATACCAGTCCTTCGGGGCTGGTATTTTAGTGCGTGATGATATTAAATAGTAGGCATAAGGCTTATGGGTGTGCAACACAAATCACGACTGTCACAATTGGTTCTGCTATTTTTTGTAGGGGCTATTTCTCTCAGCCTACTGTCACCCCTCCAGGCATATGCAGCACCACCCGCAAAGCCAGATGACGAATCAAAGTCATACATATGGTACAAAGCTATCGAGAAATGCTTTGCTGATGCGTTTGATTACGCTGATGGTATCAGCCTCGACCAAGTCAGAAGCTATGATTGGTTTAATGACAAAAGCGTCGCTGTTGGATACCTGAACCCATCCGACCCTGGTCGAGGAACGGCCGATTGTAATGACAAGAGTATGATTGGTAGTGCTATGAGCTTCTGGGGGTATTCAGACCCAGTAGCGGCATTTTGTCGTGTCATGCGCGATGCAGGTGCTAAGCGAATAGACGGCAGCGACTGTGTGAGCGGGTCTGGAAACTTCACTGCCATGTCGAATGGTATCGAGCGAGCCACTCAGTTCAAGCGAACAATAGAAAACGAATTCTACAAGGCGGGTGGGGAGCCTCAGCTATCTCCCAAAGCGAAGTACTATCTGAATTTCAGGACACTTGTAGACCTCTGCCATGCAAAACCTGTCGCAAAGCTCGACGGAGCAAGTGATACCAACAAAGCAATACTCAACAGTGACAAAGGTTACCAGATACGGTGGGTAAATCCAGAAACAAAAAATGTTGAAGATTGGATATTCCAGGGAACAGGCGATGAAACGAGAGAAAGTAGGGTCTCCGCCTTTGAGGACGAGTCAAAAGGTGGCTACCCATACTGTCGCGAAGCAGCTTTATGGTTAGGAGATGGCTCGGATCAATTCTTGGCCTACGCCAAAAATAGTGGCTTTGCAATCCCCGGTGCACCATTAGCACCAAACGACCCGAACAATCCCGATAATCCCGACAACGAGAATGAGACAAAGACGACTTGTGGAGTGAAAGGGGGATTAGGCTGGGTTGTCTGTCCTGTCATGCAATTTATCGCACAGATGGTCGATACAATGTATAGCTTTATCGAGGATCAACTAACTGTACCGATAAAAATGATAGACATGACCTCCGGCACCTATAAAGCATGGTCGGTATTTCGAGACTATGCAAACATTGCGTTCATCATAGCCTTCCTCTTCATCGTGTACTCACAGGTGACAAGCGTTGGTATCAGTAACTATGGTATCAAAAAGATGCTACCAAAGCTCATCATAGGAGCGATACTCGTCAATACATCATTCTTCATATGTCAGTTTGCCGTAGACTTAACGAACCTACTTGGCCAAGGGATCGACCAACTATTTTCGGGTATAGCCGGGAATATATCGAGTAACCCAACGATAGGCGCCACTGGATCGAATGGCGAAGGGGGTATGGGTAATATAATCGCCGGGGTAATAGTAGGGGGTGTCGTACTTGTTGTCGCACTTGCACTTGGATTACTCGGACCAATACTACTTGCGGTCGCACTCGTATTTTTCATCCTCCTCCTCCGCAAAGTACTCATAGTTGTACTGATCGCTATCGCACCGCTTGCATTCGTTGCATACCTGCTGCCAAATACTGAAAAATGGTTCAAGAAATGGAGCGACATGTTCCTAAAGGTACTAATGGTATTTCCGATTGTCGCAATTGTGGTTGGCGGCAGTAAAGTCGCCTCAGCAATCATCGCCGAACAGACAAGTGGCACAACAACAACGCTTGCGGCAGGGTCTGAGGAGGCTGTAAACGGCATCATCGCTGCCGCAGTACTCACCGTGCCGTTCTTTGTCATACCCGGACTACTCTCGAAATCACTTGAGGCTATGGGATCATTTGGCAAGAAACTTTCGGGTATGAGCCAAAAGGCAAACTCGAAGGTAGGAAAAACGGCTGTTTCTACGGCTAAAAAACGCTACGAAAATTCGACCATGGGTAGGAATCGTGCCATAAAGGCGAATGCAAAGAAGCAGTACCGTACTCAACAATACGCGAATCGCATGAATAAGACAGGACTTGCTCGTGTCACAGATCCTCGTGCCTGGATGAAAGGTAAGAATCCGTTTGCGATGTCCGGTGGCAGTG
This sequence comes from Saccharimonas sp. (SeqCode), assembly GCA_049660945.1. Classification (GTDB taxonomy): domain Bacteria; phylum Patescibacteriota; class Saccharimonadia; order Saccharimonadales; family Saccharimonadaceae; genus Saccharimonas. The sequence continues at coordinate 38,597 of JBASZO010000021.1, read as the reverse complement.
TGTACGCGGAAGAACAGCTTGGCAGGTCTGCACAGGCTATAGCCGATGAGGGATTTGAGAAAGAAGTAAAAGCTGCCAGCCTTCAGTATGCAACTATGTCCTCTGGAGATGTCATAAAGAATGCCTTGTTTGACTCGAATGGCGGACTCAATAAAGGACTCTCTGAAGCACAGCGTGCAGCAGCGATAGACAGGGTGATGTCAAGCGGAAGCTTTGCAGAACGACGACAACTCGTAGAAGCAACAAGCCAAATGTCTGCTGGTGAAAAAGCACGAGTTAGCAAAGGAGTGTACGCAAAAGGAGACCAGAATATATTTGGATCAGGTATTGGCTCTCAGATCCAAGGTGCCGGAGTTAAAGGCGCCGATGACTTGCGCAGAACAACTCTCAAAAATATTCAGGACGGACATGTTAATGCAGAGCATCTTGTTCAAGGTGAAGGCTCCGCGGACTACATGGTAGATGTTGCCAAAGGACAGACAGATGGTGTTGATGCAGCTGGCAATAAAATTAAAGTCGCTCACGGAAGTGTTACGGGTAACACGGCAGCAGTACAACAACTACAAAACGCACATGTACAAGCACAGCAAAATAGTAGTACAAAGGCTAAGGCCGCTGGTGGTGCTATGAGTAATACTCTAAACCGACTCTAGGGGTGTAAAATAGAAACATATGGCAGTCTATAAAGTCGCACAAGATGTCGAAGCAGACGACAAGCTACTCGGACCGTTTAGCTTCCGTCAGTTTGTGTATCTGATTGTCGTAGCAATTTCGTGTGCACTAGCCTATGGTCTATCACGTATTTTCATCCCACTTGCGATCATTCCGCTACCAATTATCATCTTTTTTGGCGCGCTTGCGCTACCACTTCGCAAAGACCAGCCGATGGAGATTTACCTAGCAGCGCTATTGCAGTACTATCTGAAACCCCGTAAGCGCTTCTGGACTCCCGATGGTGTAGAGTCGCTAGTAGAAATCACCGTTCCAAAGATAGTAGAGGTACAACGGGTCAAAGACATTACCGAAAGTGAGGCTGAGCGTCGGTTATCGTACCTTGCTGATATAGCCGATACCGAAGGATGGGCCGTACGACATGCAGCCGGCTACACGGGCAGTGCCATGGTGTCGGATGCATTCTTTGAGGCGCAGCAAACACAAGATGTTTTGGACGAGAGCGGGACAGTAGGGCAGTCGATTGGCAGTATGATCAATCAGTCCACCGAACGTCGTAGACAAGAAGCGGTCGCGCTTATGCAGCAGGCAGCACAACAACCTGCTGTACCCGCGCCACAACCCTACACTCCACCTCCTATAGCCGACCCATATGCTACACTGCAGGCTCAACCAGCAACACAACCTGTACAGCAGGTATCTCCTGTAGCCGCAAACCCCCTCTACAATCCATATCCTACAAACATTCATCAGTCTGTCATACAACCATTAGATACTGCTGAGCAGGTGGCAGCAGCAAATATTCCTATGGATTCGCCACTCCCACAGCAAAATGTCGCTGCCGTGCCATCTCAAAGCACAGTCTCAGCAACAATTCCGCCACAAAATCCTACGGCAAAGCCTAGCGAAAAACCCCTATCTCCTGATATAATTAACCTTGCAAACAATGCTGATTTATCGATCGAAACGATACAGCGCGAGGCGGATCGGATTCAGAAGAAGTCCGAAGCAGAGGATGGGGAAGTCTTCATCTCATTACACTAGTAGTTTCGGTCGAGATGCAATCTATAAGAGGGAGTGGGTGTGCAACCAAACGGTAATCAACCTGTAAATCAACCATATGCGCAGCCGGCTATGCCAGCTACTGCTCCTGTACCCGGGACCGATCAACAGTTCATACCACCACAACAGCAAGGCTTTCCCCAAGCAGTGAATATTCCACCGCAGCCAACTCCTCAGCAACAGCAACAACAAGCAGCACAAAAACGTCCAGCTTCTACCCAAAATAGCCTCCTCTTATCCGAGATACGAGATAGCATGGTGATTATGGGCGATGGAACCTTTCGTGCGGTCATCGCCTGCAAATCCATCAACTTTGACCTCATGAGCTCTCGTGAGCGAGAAGGAGTAGAGTATAGCTACCAAAACTTCCTTAATGCACTATACTTCCCGATACAGATCTTCATCCGATCGCAGCGCGTCGACATAGAGCCTTATCTAGATAAGCTAGAGGAAATTCGTCGCAATCAAGACAATATGCTCCTCAATGTACTCATGGATGACTATATTAATTTCATCGATGTACTCAGTCAAGAAGCAAACATTATGGACAAGAGTTTCTTTATCGTCGTACCATACTTCCCGGCAGGTGACATCGTCAATGTTGTCGAGCAAGGTAAAGGCTTGTTTGACAAGATATTCGGCGGGACTAAACAAGCTGCGCCAGTAACAAAGATTGACAAAGTAACCTACGATAAAGCAAAAGATGAAATAAAAAACCGTGTCGATTCCGTCGTCAACGGTCTCATGCAAGTAGGCATCCAAGCATCACAGCTCAACACAAAGCAGCTTGGCGAGCTCTACTACAACATCTACAACCCCGACACAGCTGTTCGCGAGCCCTTGACCGACTTCAACTCAGTAACTTCTACGTACGTACGAAAAGGTGGCGCGCCAACATCACAACCAGGAGGAGCGGTATAGTGGCTAAAAAGAAACAACTCGATCCAATCGATATCGCCGCTCAGCAACGTGCGCGTGAACAAGCGGAAGTAGAACAAGCATTCCTGAAAGGTATGACAACCCTTCGTGACTTGATCGCCCCAAGTAGTCTCGAAATTCACAGTAGCCACTTCCGAATCGGAACAAAATACGGCCGTACAATGTACGTATATGGCTACCCTCGCGAACTCTACACCGGCTGGCTCTCTGGGCTAATTAATATCGACCAGGTACTCGATATTAGTATGTTCGTATACCCAGTCGAGACCGAGGTTGTCCTAAACAACCTTCGCAAGAAGGTAACGCAACTCGAGGCAGACATGTCGATTGGCATGGAAAAAGGCAAGACGCGTGACCCAGCCAAAGAAGCAGCCTTGCAGGACGCCGAAGAGCTTCGTGATCAACTACAAGTAGGTGCCGAACGCTTTTTCCGCTACGGTCTGTATATTACAATCTATGCTGACAGCCTCGAAGAACTCAGCTTTGTTCAACATAATCTCGAAACACTCTTTGGTCAGCAGCTAGTATATAGCAAGGTCGCATCGAGCCAGCAAGAGCAAGGACTCAACAGTACAATCCCACAAATGGCAGATCAGTTACAGATTCGCCGCAATATGAATACTGGTGCTATTAGTACTAGTTTCCCGTTCACAAGTGCTGACCTAACTCAAGAAAAGGGCGTTCTCTACGGGATCAACATGCACAATAACGGACTCGTTATCTTTGACCGGTATTCACTCGAAAACGCTAACATGGTTGTCTTTGCAAAGTCTGGTGCTGGTAAATCATTTACCGTCAAACTTGAAGCGTTGCGTAGTATGATGCTCGGAGCGGACATCTTGATTATCGACCCAGAAAACGAATACCAGAAACTCTCCGATGCTGTTGGTGGTAGTTATATTCGACTGAGCCTTAGTAGTGATACCCGAATTAACCCGTTTGACCTCCCGCGCGTTATCGACAGCGAAGAAGCCGACGATGCACTCCGTGCCAACCTGGTGACACTTCATGGCCTCCTGCGACTCATGCTTGGTGGTGCACAGGCTACCGCGAACGGACAAATGATGGCAGGGCTAACACCGGCCGAAGAAGCCGACCTCGACCAAGGGCTGATCGACACCTATGCACGAGCCGGTATTACAAGCGACCCACTCACACACAACTCGACACCACCAACTATTAGCGACCTTTATGACACCCTCCTCCATATGGGCGGTACTGGTCCGCAACTCGCACAGCGTCTACGCAAATACACAAGTGGTACGTTCGCGGGCATCTTTAGTCAGCAGAGTAATATCGATATCAATAACAATATGGTTGTTTTCAATATCCGTGATCTGGAGGATGAGCTACGCCCCGTTGCAATGTACATCGTTCTGAGCCATATCTGGAACATCACCCGTACTATTCAAAAAAAGCGTATGCTTATTGTTGATGAAGCCTGGCAACTCATGAAGTACGACGACTCAGCAAACTTCTTGTTTAGCCTTGCTAAGCGCGCTCGAAAGTATTTCCTCGGCCTCACCACGATTACACAGGATGTCGAAGATTTCATGGGCAGTAAAATGGGCCGCGCTATCGTTGCCAACAGCTCTATGCAGCTACTCCTCAAACAATCGTCGAGTGCTGTCGACGTACTTGGTGATGTTTTTAAACTCACCGAAGAAGAGCGCAAACGTCTTGCAAACTTCCCTGTAGGGCAAGGGTTGTTCTTTGCAGGACAAAACCACGTCCATGTACAGATCATCGCCAGTCAAACCGAAACAGGGCTCATCACGACGAATCCACAAGCCGCAACACTAGGCCAGCAGCAGCCAGGAGCAGGAGCCTAAACTATGGCCAAAGTGCAGGTCGACGATCCTCGCAGCATTCAGGACGCATACGACAACGAGTTCGACGGTATAGCACAAGCACACTATGACCGAGAGTTTGCATCGATGGTAGACGCCGAAAAAAACGGCGCCGATGATCCATCCTACGGTAAAGATTCCGATGATCCATCGACAGATGTTAATCAATCATCAAACAACATTAGTGACAAAGAGACGGCTGGTGCCGGAGATACCCCCAGCTGGAAACTGAACCGAGATACTCCGACGGAAAGTAGTGGCGAGGAACTCTCTAGTCGGGATAAAGCTGTTAAACTCCTCAAAAAAGGTGGACCATCAGCCATAATCGTCGCTTTTCTATTAGGCGGAGGCTCTATTCTTGGTGGTTTTTTGGGTGCAGGAAGTCTACTTGTAAGCCTAGCGGAAAATGCAGTCGGTACAAACGATGCAGCATCTACTTCAATGGAAAAACGATTTATTAAAGTATTTGCAAATAGTACCGACCCAGCTAACAATGAACTATGTAAGTCGTCGGTCAAAAGTATCCGATGTAAGATGGGAAGAATATCCAACAACGCAATAAAGTCACTCAATAAACGCGGGGTAATTGCCGTTGTCGATGGACAGGATTATGAAGGTAAACGAACCGGCTATCCCTCTAAAAATCCTGAGTCTTACAAATTCCCCGACGGTAGAGGAGGTCATGTAAATGTACCAGCCGGTGAACTAAAGAATTTCCTCACTGACCCTAGTAATAGAGAAATGGCCTCAAAAGTACTAGGTGTCCGCGGTGCCTTCAATATGCGCTACAAGGCATGGGCAAGTAAAGTAATCGACAAGAAGTTCTACAAGAAGTTCGGCTTGAAACGAGATGGCGGGGTTGCCGATGGCAGTGGTATAGGTGGCGAAGAAGACCCCAACGAACGGCATAAGAGTATGCTCGCGAAGCTACGCGAGAAGATACCCGCGATCGATAAAGTTGCCGGTGTAAACGAATTTCCGAAACGAATGAGTGAAAAAATGCAAGGACACGTCAAACGTGCTGGTCGTGCGGGTATAGCCTATACACTTGCGGTATCTAGCTGTATTGCCGTCAAGCTCCCGGGATACATTGCCGCCGGTATAGCGGGATTGCAATTAGTACAGCTACTTCCGTATGGTATGGATCTCATTCTCTCACCGTCTTCAAAGCAAAAAGCAGCAACGATAGGTTCTGGTTTCACGACAGATGATGCTACAAAAATAGGCACTATTGCTACCGAGAAAGATGCAAATGGCAAAGCGATGCTCGACTCTGCAATACTCCTCGCTGCCATCGGAGTAAACAAAGGTGCGCCAGCTATGTCCAGTAAATATACGCCAGGGTATGCCATCACAAAGAATGGGATCGTAAAAGCAGCAGGCGAAGCATCGCAGGCGAGTAAAGGCGCCTGTAACGCAATCATGAGTCCAGCAGCTATGTATACCGCCATGGCGGTCGAAGGGGCAGTAACAGTTGCCTCAAACGTTACTATCATCGGAGGCATCCTAAAGCTTGCGGCTGGGTTCGCCATCACAGAGATAGCTAGTCAACTCATGAAGTCCTTTGGTGAAGAAGCAGCAAAAGCAGCAATCGAAGAAGTCGCCAAGAATGATAATCTACCAAAAGCAGTCGGGGAAGAGCTTGGTGATGCCGTTGGCATCAGCCTCGTTAGCTTCTTTTCTGCCGGAGGAATGGCGACTGGCTTACCAGGCCTGAAGGAGTCTCAACTTGGCGAGTTTAATGCAATGAAACAAGAGACAGAGAACTTCCAGCGCGAGATGGATATAGCATCACTGAGTCCATTTGATACCTCGAGCCGCTACACTTTCCTCGGTAGTATCAAATACAATACCCAGATGGCGATGCTCGCAAATGGCGGCTATACGAGCAATTCAATCTTATCAACACTCACAAGTATTGCGAGTCTACCGATGGCAGCACTCTCTTCAAAGGCAAGTGCGGCGAACTACTATGACAATACCGATGCGTGTAAATACGCCAAAACATTGGAACTCGAGACGGAAAATCCCGAAGATACTCCCGCTATAAACCTCGCAGGTATGCCATGTACCGGTATTACTAGGCAGCAGGCAAATATGGAGACGACTGAAGCCATGCGGCTATTGTCAGAAGAGGGGTGGATTGATTTAGACAAAGAAGGCATTCAGGATGGCGCGACGATGGATGAGATGCTAAGCTCTGGCTTTATCGTAAACGATACCCCTCTTGCAGAGTTTATAAAGTCCTGCTCGGATGCAAGTACTGGTGAATATATGGTTGGAGCTGCGGGCTGTACGGTTGGCTCGCCAAAGACAGGGTATATCGACCTCGGAAGTGGCTGCTTGCAAAAGTACGATGACAAGGGAAAGCCAATACCCGGAGAGGTAGTATGCTCCACCGATCAAGACAAGGAACTACCTGATGTTAAAAACCCCGCTTCACTCGCAGCAATGTCGACATTCCTAATCGACTATCGTATTAGCCAAGCCGTCAGTGGCGAAGATGACCAAGAGAATATCGGCTCGGACGACACACCGACACCTACGGGACCAAGTACACCCGCTGGTGACTTCACTTTCTATACTCAAGGTGGCGATGCGCCATGGGCACAAAAAATCTACACCGACGATACCTATGCGATGCAGGGGTGTGGTCCAACTGCAGCTGCTATGGTTATTGCCACGTTCAAAGATAAGTCAGTAACGCCAGATATGGTAGGTGACTGGATGAAAGCGCGTTCTGGTATCCCCTATCACGGAGAGCGTCTACCAGAAGTATTCGCCAACTGGGGCTTACAGTCAGAAGTATTTCCAGCTGGAAGCAGTGGTGCTGAAGATAAGATTCTTCAAGCTTTGCGCGATGGTAAATTAGTGGTGGTGAGTGGTAAGGGTGGTACACCATTCACCTCTGGTGGTCATTTCATTGTCTTACGTGGGCTCGAAGGTGACAAGATTTTGATTGGCGACTCGGCATCGAAGTCTAATAATACTGTCGCGTTCGATCAAGCAACGATTTTCAACCAGTACCACAACGCAGTAAATATCATAAGTAAGCCGTAATGAAAGGGAAAGGATAATATGCGCAAAAAAATCATCATCGCTGTCATCGTCGCACTTGCCGCTATTGCTATTCCTGTGAGCATATACGCCTTCTTGAATCAAAAGCCAGCCGAAGATATACCCGAAAAAGTAGATCAGTATCAAAGTAAGGACCCCGATACCGGCGAAGATTATACCGTCAACGGCGTTTCGTCAGGAGAAACCTTTGATAAGCCGTGGGTGTATGGGCAGTATTCACTAAAGCAAGCAGGACTCTCCCAAGAGTATACCGATGCATTCAGTAATGAGCTTGTCAGCTACGTCGTCGATACATACAAAAACAAGTACGATTCCATCGAAATACTAGCTCCGTATATTACCCCGGTACAGTCAGGCAAAGAGTATGCACTCAAGATGAGACTTGGTCAGGTAACTGCGGATAATGTTTATCTCTATGCAACCGTGACAGTTCAGGCAGACAGTAGTCTCCGTGTGGTGTTAAAAGATGAGGCGTCAACTGTCCTACGGGACGTCACGGTAAAGTAAGGAATATATGAAACATATCTACCTAGAAAAACGTAAGTGGAATGCCTTTCTCAAAGAGACAAGGCGCACTACTCGCGATGTATTTATCCTCGTCTCTCTGTTAGTTATCACCACTGTCGGTGATCCTGCGATCGCTCGCGCCGCACTCGACCAAGACTTTTTATCGAACAACAATGCGCCATTCCTCGGTCCGTCGGATTGTGAACCCCCTAAGCAAGCAGCTGTTGCCGCTATAACTCCTGAGATCAAAGTCGCACAGACATTTATAGTAGGGTTTGACCCGGGTGCGACCGAGCAGATCGCGGCGGCCGTAGAAAAATACAAACTAGGTGGTGTATTCCCTGTAGGTGGTGACGATAATTCTAAACTAACAAAAGATTTTTTCGATAGTCTCAATACAAAGGCTGGCGCAAAACTCTTCATCGCAGCGGATGATGAAGGAGGACGCGGTAATGGCGATGGAGTAGCACGCTTCACGAAAAATATCATTCCAACAGCCGAGGAAATGGGTAAGCTTTCGGCCGCCGAGGCAAAAGCAAAGGGAGAGCAGGCGGGCAAGATATTAGCCGATATGGGGCTAACGGGTGACCTTGCGCCAGTCGTTGACATAGCTAACCCTGGTACGCCGTGGACTGCCGCCAAGCGAAACTGGTCGAGTAACCCTGACACCATCATCGCGAATGCCGGTGGGTTTGCTGAAGGCCTCAAAAATGCCGGCATTACTCCAGTCTACAAACATTTTCCTGGTATAGGACAAGTAAAGGAAAATACCGACTACAAAAAAACCTCTCCTCAGAATCTCACCGACTACCTGGAGGTTCACGGTGACATAAAGATATTCAAAGAGCTCGTCAATAAAAATAGTGGTGCCGTCATGCTCAGTAATGGCTATGTCGATGACTGGGGCGATAAGCCTGTAGGAATCAATGAAAAAGCAGTTCAATACTTACGAACCAAGCTCAATTTTCAGGGTACCATCATGACCGATGCGCTCAATGCGCTTAGTCAGGATGGATACGGAAGTAGCAAGATAGATCTCAGTAGTGCAGTCGTTGCCGCGCTCAATGCCGGTGTCGACATGCCATTATTCATTCCGAGCAATATCGACGGTGACATCGATGCCGCTATCAAGAAGGTAATTGCAGAAGTACCAGGAACGGTTATCGATAAAGCCTATCAGAAATCGCTAAGTCTTCGCGGTCTCTCGGCCTCGACCGTCGGGAACGTCGATACTCCCGCCACAGATGCGGTTACCTGCTGTGCGTCAGGGGCGACTCCTTCTGGCTCAGTGACACTTGCCGGCAACAATAATACCGAGAAAATTCTCAATTTCCTGATGAATAATCCTAAGTACCAGATGAACCTCGCCCAAGCATCTGGACTTGTCGGCAACTTCTTTATCGAGTCTGGCGGTAGCAATGGCGATGGAAGTGTTCCAGAGTCAAGTATGCTTGTCGGACCCAACCCGTCAGCAGACTCGAAGAAGGGAACACCCGACCTAAAAGATGGCTACAAGGGTATTGCTCAGTGGGGCGATGAGTCTGGCGGTAGTGGCGCGCCAAGTCGCTGGAGCAAAGAAGGCCGAGGACTTAAATCATTCGCCGAATCAAACGGAAAGCCTTGGGATGATCTAGAGATACAACTTCGTTTCATCGCGTGGGAGCTTGGTATCGGCGAAGTCTGGAACGGTAATCCTGGAGGTGATGAAGCAGGTTCGCTCGAAGCAATCAAGGGTATGACCGAGATGACCGCAGAAAACGCCGGAAAGGTTGCTTACACATTTGAAGCCCTGTACGAACGGTGCGGCTGTACACAAGATAAACGTGCGAGAGCGGGCCGCGATGTATTCACTTATTACCAAGACAAAGCACCTGTTTCAACACCAGCCACGCCATCTACACCCGCTACTTCACCCACACCGACAGGCAGCAAAAAAACTGTCGTCGCGATAGATCCAGGACATGGCGCAACTCTTCCTGAGTACTACGACTCAGTCACAAAACTCGGTGACAGAGAGACGAATAATGACGACCCTCCGGGCACCGGTGAGACGACAGATGTTATGGATGTGTCGAACCAAGTCAAGACACAGCTGGAAGCGGCAGGATACGAGGTTGTACTCCTCCGAACCGATAGCTCGACACCGGTAAGCAAACGTGACCGAGTCAAAAAAGCAGTCGATGCCAAAGCTGATATAGGAATTAGTATCCACACCGACGCTACAGGTGGACTCAACCAAGTATGGTCACAGAAAGTGGGGTCATTCCGGGAAAACATCAACGCCGGTCACGAGCGTGTCGAGTTTAGTAACGCAGCTACTGCAACGACCAGTCAGAAATACGCCGACGCCTTCAAGACCGCTCGAGAAGCAGCGGAGGGTAGGGAGGTAGGACGAGACCCCGATAGTTCATCCCAAGCCGGTGCGTTTTCAAAGGATCGCGAAGGACTCTTCTCATGGGGTAATACTCCACTCATCATGCTATGGGCAGACACTATACCATGGGTGTATAACGAAATCGCGCGCGATAATGGCAGAGCATTGTCGGCCGACTTAAAGCAAAAATATATCACGGGAATCGTCAATGGCGTCAAAGCTGCTATCCCTTCCACTGGCACGGGTAGCTCGGCTGACTGTACGGGAGCATCGCCTGCGGCAAGCGGCAATTTTGCGCAAACCGTCCTCAACTACGTACTACCCGACTACCATGCGCCAAATTACACAGGAAGCGATAAAGCCAAGCCAGAATATGTGGCTGCTGCCGACAAGGCTGTCTCCGAAGGTCGCTATGTAGGAAATGGTGCATCTTCTTGGTATGCCGACTGTGGCGGGTTTGTAACAACCCTCATCGTCGATAGCGGGCACGACACTAGTTATAATAAAGCAGAGTCTGGAGGAGGTGGTCCGACCGAGACTCAGTATGCGTGGCTAGAGTCTCACTGGCAGCTCCTGGGGAGAGCCGAGGAGATAGACGTCGCAACACTTCAGCCGGGCGATGTGTGGATTACGCGAGGACGAGGACATACGTTTGTTTATATCGGTGACGTCCCAGGCATTAACTCCAAGGCGGCTTCTGCGTCAAATATGGAGCGTGTCCCTATGGCCGCAAGCGAAAAGCTCACTTCAGCAGGTAACTGGTATAGGAAAAAATAGAGATGTTCGACATGCAATCACAAATCATCTGGCGTAAGTGGCTCATACTAGGGGGTATCGCTGCTGCAATACTCACTATTATTTGGGTTGCAGTTGTGTTCATAGGAAGGATCGGCAAGACGCCATTCGAAGTCAAGGTACTTCCTGGCGACGCTCGGATCACTATCGATGGAACACTTGCATCTAACGGCATAAATTACCTCAAGAAAGGTACATATACTATCGAGATTCGTCGCGATGGATTTACTGGCGTGAAGCAAAAGATTACCGTTAGCGATGATGAAGATACGAACTATCTAGCCCTCGCACTCGAGGCAGAGACAGACGCAGCACGTAAGTACATCACCGACCACGCACAGGAGTATACCGAATTTGAAGGATTTGTCGGTGTGAAGCAAGCGACAATTGGTGTGAAGTTTACTGAGCAAAACCCGCTCACTACAGCTTTACCATACAGAGACGCATACTACACGATAGGATATACAGATACGCCATCGAAAGGACTCGTCATTACCATTCATTCATCCTCACCACGGTACCGCTACGCCGCCCTACAAAAGATTCGTGACCTGGGGTATGATCCGGTCAACTACCGATTCCAATTCGTGAACTATACTAATCCCCTGGAGGCAACTCGATGATTCCTATACCCATACCGAGCCGCAAGACTATCATCTGGATATGTATTGTCGTGGCCGTTGGCATCTTACTGCTGCTTGGCATAAATTACCTCAACACGTTCCAAAAAATAACAGTTACTTATGATACATCGCTCGTAAGCAAACTTGAATTATTACCAGCAGCAAATACACGAAACGTTCTCACTCCCACGGGGGATAGTGTTCAAGTTGTGGAATCCGGCAAGCAATACTTTGTCAAAAAAGGCCTGTATGCACTCAAACCCACGGGAGAAAAGATCGACGAAAGTCTCATTAGCATGAAAGTAGGAGATCAACCTGTCACAAAAACACTTGATATAGATTTTTCTAAACAGCAGCTTGCGACATTACTCTCTACCGAAGAAGCTACTATCATAGATGTTGTACGCGCCTCTAACAGTGGGATACCCCTGTTCTACCGAGTAAATAGCGGTCAACTCTACCATCATGGCGAATGGTATGCAACGACGCTTAGCTATGGTGGACCTGAAGATTTGCGTCGCGACACGCTACGGCTTGTTGCGAAGAAACAGGACGGAAAATGGAGCGTTGTAACGAATCCACCACAGGTTATTTTGAATAAACTCGACTACCCGAACATACCCGTAGCGATTCTACAAAAGGCTAATGCTATTGACCTGGGTATACCGTACAGAGTCGACCTCAATACATCGACAACATCAGACCAAGGTCACGCAGACTAAAGTCGTATAATCGACGCCGAAAGCTTCGTCTTCGGGATTGACGTCGCCGTGATGATAATCTGGTAATCTCGAAATGAATGAATTAATTCTTTTTGACGCGTCTCGTCGAGCTCACCAAATACATCGTCGAGTAGGATAATTGGCTGCTTATCGAGTACTGATTCGATCAAAGAGACCTCTATAAACTTCAGGGCCAAGACAACTGTTCGAACCTCTCCACGAGAAGCGACATCCGTAATGAGACTGCCATTAAAATATACGATTAAATCATGACGATGCGGTCCTGTCGTCGTAGCGCCGAGCATTCGGTCACGATCGATTGTCCGTTCTAACTCATAGAGTAGCTTCTGTTGCAGCTGTTCTGTAGCGGAAAAGCTATACTCTAGGTGAATTTCGTCGTCCTTTTGTGCTATTGATTGATACGTTTGGTTAATCGTCTCAGCAATGCGCGTAATTGCTTTTTGCCGAGCCATGACTATGTAAGCACCATATTCACTTAGTGTCACATTCCACGCAAATAGCTGGTCGTCACTAGCTTGCTGCTTGAGTAAATTATTACGCTGCCTGAGCGCTCGATCGTACCGACGCAGTACTTTTGCATATGTCTCGTCTACTTGGGTTATGAGAGAGTCAAGGTACTCTCGACGGCGAGCAGGCGAGCTCGTCAGCATTCGTAGTACATCTGGCTCAAACAGTACGACAGGGTGTTTATGTTTTAGTGAAAGACGACGGCTTTTCTTGTCCTCAACAACAAACTCTTTGTATTCACCTTGGTATTTCACATAGCGCAGTGCGTACTCATTATCGATCGCGCAGTCGATGCGATACCATGCGCTATCGGCATTTTTCATGCTATCATCGCTACCACGAAACGACGTACCGCGCAGCATCACATGTAGTGCTTCGATGAGCGATGTCTTACCGGTACCGTTTCCACCTAAAATCACCGTCACACCTTCCGAAAATAACAGTTCACGATCATCGTGAATACGAAAATGCTGCACCCTGAGGCTCTGGACGCGCATAGAGCCTAGCTTTTAAGCGGCATGATGATATGTATGTAGTTTGTGTCTTTTTCGACCACCGACAAGACACACGGGGAGAGCTTACCACTAAAGCGGAATTCAATGATTTCACCGTCCAATACACTTAACGCTTCGCTAACATAGCGAGAGTTAAGTGTCACTTGTCCGCTTGCCGTAATCTTTGCATCTGCGCTACTTGTGTTTTCCCCAAGTTCACTCGCAACGGAGTGGATACTCAATTGTTGTGTATCGGCATCAGCGGTCAGCGTAATACTACCACCAGATTGTCGCGCAAATAACCCAGCTATTTTGACGATCCGTCCAAATTCATCAGCACGCACCTGTACGACTGTTTCGCTCTCGGCGGGGATTAGTTGACGGTAGGGAGGGTAGTTGCCGTCAATCAGTCGACTAGTGATTTCAGCATCACCGACACGGAACCGTACTTGCGTATCATCGAACAGCACATCAATCTCGTCAATAGAGTCGGTGATAGTACGCAACACTTCTTGCAAACTCGAGGTAGGTACAATTGCCGCTATCTCGCTTTTGGTCTCGACAAGGCGACGTTCAGACAATCGGTAGCCGTCCGTACCAGCAAGGTACAAACTACCTTCGATCGACTGCCAAAATACACCAGTCAGCACCGGACGGGAGGTGTCTGCGCTACTTGTAATGATCGTCTGCGTCACCGCTTGCTTGAAATCGGCAACAGCAATTGTATAACTCACTGCTTGCGATTCATCGATTGACGGGAGCTCGGGGAATTCACTCGTATCAACACCGCTCAGGTCAGCCGAGAACTTACCAGACTTTACGGTCACCGTCGTGTCTTTGCTCGAGATATCTATCGTATCTTTCGGTAGGCTCGAGATAAACTCTCCGACGAGCTTTGCAGGCAGCGTGATTTCACCTTGCTTCGTCACTTTTGCGCCAACATAGTAGGTTGCAGCCATTTCTAAATTGGTTGCAGCCACAAGCAGGCGAGTTCCTTCTGTCCGAAACAGGATGTTGCCAAGTACGGGTAAACCTGCCTTACTACTAGCTACTCGACCGACTGCATTGAGTGCACGAGCGAGATTTTCCTGGGTAACACTTAGTTCCATAGTAATTATATTTCTCCCTTTTTATAAAAAGTAGTATCAGTAATAGGCAGTGTGGAAAGTGGGGAAAACACCCACTGTAACAGATATGAAACATTCATTTTTGCTGTGGAATTAGCTGTATAAAATGTGTATACAGTGTGGGTGAAAGCGGCACTAGTTACCCACATAGTTATGCAGCTCGCACGGGTTATTCGCAAAACCGTGGAAAACATCTCACAGACTATACCATGGAACTGCCACAGGTTGTTCGCATGTTTTACACAGCTACTAAGTAGTCTAGGCATACAATTTATCCTTTATTTCTGCAACTTGTTCGCGGGTTAGTAAATCGAGTTTAATCGCTTTCTCGATCTTGTTGACTGAGTGGATAGCGGTAGTATGGTCTTTTCTTCCTAACTCTTGTGCGATGCGCGGGAAGCTGAGGTGGAGTTCGCTACGCAATAAATACATGGCGATTTGCCGTGGAACGGCGATATGTTTAGCGCGTGATATAGAACATATCTCTTTTGCGTCTATCTGGAAGTGTCGAGCGGTCTTGTCGACAATCTGCTTGGCAGTGATATGTTGAGGACGAGTGCGTCGCACGTTGCCGATGAGTCCTTCTGCTGTAGCGATGTCGGGTGATACGCCTCGCATCTCTGCATAGGCGAGTAGCTGGTTAAGTGCACCTTCGAGCTCGCGAATGTTTGTTTTGACGTTTTTTGCTAAGTACTCGACTGTTTCGCGGGCAAGCGTGACGCCTGCTTGCGACGCTTTTGTTTCGACGATAGCACAGCGTGTCTCAAAGTCCGGCATCTGGATATCGATCGTCATGCCCCATTCGAATCGACTACGCAAACGTTCGGTCAGGGTAGGGATACTCCGAGGAGGTTTATCGCTTCCGATGATTATTTGCTTATTTGCCTGGTGGAGTGCGTTAAACGTATGGAAGAATTCCTCCTGCGTTTTTTCCTTGTCGGCAATGAACTGCATATCATCGATAATTAATACGTCGACATTGCGATATTTATCGCTAAAGCCGGCTTTTTTGAATCGAATGCTTTCCAAGAACTCTTTGACAAATGTCTCTGAGCTAATATAGGCGACGCGCATTTTTGGATCTTTCGCTATAATCTCGTTCCCGACTGCTTGTAATAGGTGAGTCTTACCAAGCCCGACGCCACCATAGATAAACAATGGATTGTATTTCGTGCCTGGCGAACTTGCAACGGCTTGGCAGGCAGTGTAGGCTAGGTCGTTGCTCGACCCAACAATGAATGAGTCAAATGTATACCGGCGGTTCAGTGTAGTGGCGGGAGTAGGGGCTGACCTGGTTCCTGCGTTCGATGGCATGATTTGTGCCACGGCATCATCTAGGGCCGCATTGCTTGGTAGGTCGCGAGTAGTTTCACGGCTGAGGATCTTCTTTTTTGATTTACTAACCTCGTAACGAATCGTCTGCACCGACACACCGTTATTCTTTAGCACTTCTTTGATCTGATCGTTGAACTTCTTTTCAAACTGACTCTTCGCAAATATATTGCCGACACCTACTACCGCCAACGTATCGTCATAGCTAATTAGTTCGGTATTCTTGAACCACGTCTCGAAATGGCCATGTGATACCGTGACTTCTATTTCCCCGAGTACACTCTGCCAGAGCGAGCTATGCACAATGATTCCCCCTTGTCGTTTGAACCTCTTTTCCTCCAGTATAGAGTACAGTGATAGTTTTCCACAACCACCTGGGTGTTGTGGATTTTCTATATAAAGTTGTAGGTGAAATAGGGGTACGACTTATCCACAAAACCACACTACCCCTGTTAAACTGTGGATAAACCATGTGTAAATGTGGATAAGATAGTATGACAATGATACATATTTGCCTATATTTCAAGGAAATATTGCTCTCAAAGGTGAAATCGGGTATAATAACAGAGATATGCCAAAACGAACGTACCAACCACACACTCGACACCGTGCAAAGACGCATGGTTTTCGCGCACGCGTTGCGACAAAGGCTGGACGCGCCGTACTCAAGCGACGCCGCATCAAAGGCCGCGCAAAAGTTGCGATCTAGTAGTCCTAGCAAAACCGCTCCGAGCTTATGAAGCCGGAGCGGTTTTCGTTTGCATGCTACACTGGTATATATGATTTCCGCAAAGTTACGCTTTCATGGTCACGGAAGCTTGCGATTTTTGCACAAAAACGCAACGACGTATCGTTCGCGTTATTTTGCAGTTAAAGTAATTGCGAATCCTCATCGTAAACTGCCACGACTCGCTACGATTGTGAGCAAAAAGACACACAAGTCGGCCGTAGGACGAAATCGGATTCGCCGTCGTACATACGAGATATTACGTCTAGAATTGCCAAAACTCAACGGTATCTACGACATAGCTATTATCGTGACAAGTGCCGAAGTTCTGACAGCGGACTACGCGGAACTTTCTAGTTCACTCCAATCACTCCTTGCGCAAGCTGGCGTCTACGGTAGCCGATAGCGGCCTCTAGTGGTATACTATATAACAGTTAAATTACTAGTGGAGAATCTATGTTTGAAACCCTCATCGTAAACCCCATTTTCAATGCCCTCATGCTGCTCTATAGCATTATTCCTGGCGGCGATTTTGGTGTAGCGATTATCATATTTACCATCATCATTCGTTTTATCATGTACCCATTGGTCAAGCGACAGCTACATCAGACTAAACTGATGCGCAAACTACAGCCTCAGCTTGCCGAGGTAAAAAAAGCCGCCAAGGGCAATAAGCAGCTCGAAGCGATGCAACAGATGGAGCTCTATAAACGATTTGGCGTGAAGCCATTCCGCTCTATCTTGATCCTCCTCCTCCAGCTACCAATCTTTATCGGTCTTTATCAGGTCATCCAAATTATGACGTCGCACCGTGAACAGATGGTTCAGCACATATACGCGCCACTCCAAGGTATTCCTGCTATCAAAACAATCATCGAAGATCCAAACAACTTCAATCACCACTTGCTCGGATTTATCGATATCACCAAGACCGCAGTCAGTAATACTGGACTAGACTTCGTACTAGTTACCCTTGCTGTTATATCTGCTGTAACTCAGTACGTCATGAGTAAACAGACACTCCCAACAACCGAAGCACCAAAAAAGAAATTCCGTGAAATCATGGCGGAAGCCGCAGCTGGCAAGCAGTCAGACCCTGCCGATATGAGTAACATGATGATGAATAACATGATCAAGATTATGCCTGTCCTCATGTTCTTTATCATGCTGAGCTTGCCTGGTGCGCTTGCACTCTACTACACGGTATCGAACCTTGTTGCGACCGCACAGCAGTCGTATCTACTACGCAAAGACGTCGAGGAAATGGATGAGCTTGCCGACGAAGTCATCGCGAAAGAAGACGCAAAGGTGACAAAAAGCAAATCTACCAAATCGCGCGGCAGCAAAGCCAAAGAGGCACAGATTACGCGTATAAAAGCGAAAGAGTAGAGAGAGGAGTAGTTTATGAACCAAGAAGAATCAGTTGCATTTGCACAGAAATTTATTGCCGACATTGTATCGTTTTTTGGTGAGAATCTAGACGTTTCTGCTAGTGTCGAAGAAGAAACAATACTACTTACTATCGAGACAAGTGAGCTCAATAGTATTTTGATCGGTCGCAACGCCGAGACTTTACGAAGTCTCCAGTATCTCGTGTCGACCGCACTACGCAATCGAGACGCAGCGGTAACGCGTGTCAGTCTAGATGTTGCTGATTACAAACGTCAGCGCGAAGAAAAAGTCGCCGAGAAGGCACGCGGATGGATAGAAGAAGTACGCGCTACAGGTGATTCGCATGTTGCGTTTATCAATGCCGCCGACCGTCGTATCGTCCACCAAGTGGCAACTGAGTATAGCGATATCCGTACGTATTCAGAAGGCGAAGGCCGAGATCGTCGTATCATCATCGCGCAGGCGAGTAGTTAAATAATCAGAGGAATTTCCTCCGATTAAAGTTTAGACTAGGCTTTTACTCTATCAACCGAGTACATTTGTATAAATCGCGTGAGTTTCTTCGGCCATACGGCGCCACGAATATTTTTTTACTTGGTCGTAACCTTTGGTTATTAACGTATCGCGGAGTGCTTTATTCGAAAGTACTGTATCGATTTGCGTTGCTATATCATTGACGTTGAGCGGGTCGAAGTAGTGCGCGGCATCACCGAGTATTTCGGGCATACAGGACGTATTGCTACTAACTACAGGTGTGCCATAGGCCATTGCTTCGAGTGGGGGTAGGCCGAATCCTTCCATGAGGCTAGGGAACGCGTAGGCTTCCGCTTTTGAGAGGAGCCAATCGCGCTGCTCGTCGGGAATGAAGCCGGTGAAGTGGATGTTTTTGTATCCTTGTTTTTCGTAGAATGTTTTATTCGCCTCGGTATCGGCATTCATACGACCAACAAATACGAGTCCGAGAGTGGGGAATTTCTCGAGGAGCTGCTGGTGTGCTGCAGCGAGTCGACGAAGGTTCTTGTAGTCTGGTTGCTGACCGACATAAATTATGAATTTGTCAAATGGAGCAGGGTAGGGGGATAAGGTACCTTTGACAGTTTCTCCGGCTTCGTAAATAACCGATATCTTATCATCAATGATGTGGGAAAAAGCTTGGTATTCACGCTTGGTATTGGCCGAAATTGCGATCACATGGTCGCTAATCTTTGCGATACGTTTCCAGACATAGCGTCCAACGAGTTGTTTAGCATGAAATATAACCCAGTTCTTATCAGAATTGTAGGTATTGAGGAGCGTCATGTCATGCATCGTCGTTACACGCTTACCTTTGTAGAGGAGTGGCTGCTGCGGCATACAAAAATGCACAAGATCCGGGTGTAGATCGTCCAAGAAGCGCTTAAACCCTAACTGTTCGGCAAACGAATAGTTGTCGAAGTCAGCTACTCGTACCGTGAAATTAGGTGCTGTTGGGTGCCAATAGTCTTGATCTTTGGCGCGGACGAGCACCGAGTAGCTATTTGCTGTATCGATTTGTTGTAGATACTCAAGTAGCTTCACGACGTACGTGCCAGTTCCAGAATTGATGACCCGAGCGTCTATAGCGATATGAGCCATGCGACTACAACTCCTCTTTCTCTTCCTTTTTCACAGTCGGAGAATGCTTGAAGACTATATTTCTATAGAGAACATAGTTCCATACCATTGAGAACATCGTTGCGAATAGTTTGGCAAACAGGAGCGCCGCTTCGTGCGTGGCGAACTTCAAAAAGAGCGGCATGCTGAGGGCGATGACGATATTTTGCAATACCCACATACCAGTTAGTGTTACGATTACAAAAAGTAACATCTCACGCTTGACGTTCGTCCCCGATGTCTTGAAGGTGAAGCGTTTGTTTGCGTAGAAACTGAAACAGAAGGCGACCGAAGTCGAGATGATATTTGCTGCAATGATTGGTAATCCTAAATGTTGTAATACAAACAATATTACGAAATCAATTGCAGTACTAGCGCCACCAACAGCAACGAACCGCCAAAAGGTTGGCTTATTTATGCTTTGCAGTAGTCGCTTCATGATAGTCCTCGACAAAATACAATGGACGCTGCTTGGTTTCGGCAAAGATACGCGCGATGTATTCGCCAATTACCCCGAGACATAGTAATTGCACGCCACCGAGGAACAATACAACTGCCATGATTGATGAGTACCCGCCACCGGTCGATACGCCAAAGAATGGTCGGATGAGGAGGTAGAGGATATACACGAACGCGACAGCCGAAACGATGATACCAGAGAGCGACGCAAGTCGTAGCGGAGCGGTCGTAAAGCTCGTGATGCCACTGATCGCGAGGTCGATAAGTTTGGGGTAACTCCATTTTGTTTCACCGGCAAATCGTGGATCACGGTCATAGAGAATTTCTTTTTTACGGAACCCGACTTGGCTAAAAATCGCCTTTGCATTGCGCTGTGACTCACGAAAGCTTTTTATCGCTTCAACTACCCGACGGTCGAGTAGGCGGAAGTCGCCTGTATCTTCTTGTATCGGTACCCGAGTCACTCGCTGTAGGAGTTTGTAGTACAGTTTGCTCGTGAGCTTCTTTAGATATGTCTCGCCTTCCCGGCTACGGCGCCTCGCGTAGACATCATCGTACCCTTGCTCCCAGTACTGGATCATCTCGGGGATGAGTTCCGGCGGGTCTTGCAGGTCGGCATCGATAATCACGAGCGCATCGCCGCGGACATAGTCAAACCCAGCGACCATCGCAATTTCTTTGCCGTAGTTACGCGAGAGGTTGATGTGACTGATGTGGTGATCGTGTTTGGCGCGTTCGCGGATGATATCGTACGTACGGTCGCGACTACCGTCGTTGACGAATAGGAACTCGAAATTGTACGTATCATTATGCTCGGCGAGCTTCTCTAACCGCTCAAAGAGCGGTACAAGCACCTCCTCTTCGTTGTAGGCGGGAATAAGTATTGAAACTAATTTCTTTGTCATTGTAATTTCCTCGTAGAGTTCGTGGACTTCTCTATAATTTCTTTTGCCGATATGAGCGAGCTGTATTGTCGTTTCACTTCGTCTGCAAGAATGACAATTCGCTCAGATTGAGTTTTTTGCTGTGCTATGAGGTGAGAGTTGAGACTTTCTATGTTTGACAATAAAACTAGTTGCTCGGATGATGCGTAGTCACGTTGATTTCGTTGGCCTACTGCAAGTTGGGGATTCATATTCTTCCATTCAGTTGCTGTTTGTCCAAATACGAGGCGATTTAACATATCTGCCTCAGTCGTGTAGGCGTACTGATGGATTGCGCCGGTGCCAAGGAGTGGAATAATATGCTGTTTTATCGCATCGGTATGGAGTCGGTAGTTAACTCTTGTAAGGTAACGTCTCGAGTCCCACTCAACGAGACGTGATTCGTTCTCTTTGAGACGCTGGAATTCGGTGATGAGCATAAGTTTAAACTCTGGGCTGAGCCAGGTGCCGAATTCAAACGCTATATCTCGATGAGCATAAGTACCCCCATATCGACCACGATGACTAATGATGCCTTTTGAGTTTGTCTTCTCTATCCATTCAATTACTGAAGGATTGAAACTATTTTCGCCGGCGTTAGTTTTAAAGTACACGAATTCGTGTACTTTAAAATCAGAATTATTCATCTGCTCCCATAAACCGAGGAAACCGATAGTGCTTTTTGTACGAATCCAGCTGAATAATGCTCGTTCTTGCCCGGCACTTTTTGCCATATCCGTGAGACAGATGTAGTCCTGGCCCTCAACTTTAATAACCTTTACGTCTTGGGCATTAATATCCATAGAGAGGTTACTTGGAATAGGTGTCATGTAATCAAGTATATCATTTTATAGAGGTCAAATATCTAATTCCCTCGAATTCGAGGGAATTAGAATTAAGCAACCTTACTGATTAGCTCTACTAGACTATCTGCAGTTGTCGCACCTGCTTGTGCTAGGTAGTCGGTCTTTGCGCGAGCAGTCTCGAGCTTGTTTGTACCTAGAATCGCGCCAGCATGCCCCATTTGCACACCGACTGGAGCGCTGTGACCAGCAATATAGGCATATACAGGCTTTGTCATATGGTCGCGTATGTAGTCAGCAGCTACTACTTCATCCGTACCGCCAATCTCGCCGATCATGACAATGTGCGAGACGTCAGGGTCGTTCTGGAAGAGCTCTAGACACTCTATAAAGCCAGTGCCGCGCACCGTGTCGCCACCTATGCCTATGACATACTTCTGGCCATGGCCCGACTTGGTCAAAAGATCCATCGCTTCATAGGTGAGTGTGCCGCTACGACTGACGATAGCAGTGGAGCCTGGTGTTGCAAGGTGAGCGGGGATGATACCCAGAGAGTGTATGCCTGGCACGAGCACGCCAGGGCAATTCGGGCCTATGAGCGTACTTGCACTTCCCTTTAGTCGGCGCCGCACTTCTATCATGTCATGGACGGGTATGTGTTCGGTGATACATACGATAAGTGGCACGCGTGCATCAATTGCTTCCAATATGGCGCCTTTTGCATGGGGTGCTGGCACGAATATCACCGTCGCGTCCACTTGTTTCTCGCGCTGGATGTCGGCGATAGTTGCGTATACCGGTATGCCATCTACATCCGTGCCGGCTTTTGTTGGCGAAGTACCAGCAACGATTGTCGTTCCGTACGTCACCATGTTGCGTGTATGGAATAGGCCTTGTGAACCGGTGATACCCTGAACGATCACGTTTCGTCCACTAAAGATATTTTTATCCACGAGCTACCTCCTCTAGACAGGCGGACAGGTCAGGGTAGGGTGTCATCCCCCTTGCCTCGAGTAACTGCGCCGCTTCCGTACTTCGATTTCCACTCAGTCGTATGTAGAGCTTGGGAAGTGAATCAAACTGCTCGGTTGCTTCTATGATAGCCGCCGCTACTTCGTCGCAGCGCACAATGCCGCCAAATATATTTATAACAATTGCTGAGACACTCGGGAACTCTAGTATAGACTCGAAGCTTCGCATGATGCCTCCCACTGTTGCTGCGCCACCTATGTCGAGGAAGTTTGCCGTCACGAGCCCTTTTGCCTGTATGGCGTCGACTGTGGCCATCGCGAGCCCAGCACCATTGGCAATAGTTGCGACGGTGCCGTTTGTGTTGAGTGTGACAAAGTTTGTATTTGTCGGTTCTTGCTCGAACTGCCACTCAGAGTGACGAAAATTCGCTGCATCGTCGACCGTCATCTTGCAGTCTGCCGCCACAAGCCGATCATCGCGAGTGAGAACAAGGGGATTGATTTCTATGAGCGTTGCATCGGACTCTATAAAGCAACGGTAGAGGTTTTGTACGATGTCTTGTAAGGCAAAGGATTGGGCAGGGAGCTCGAAGTATTCTGCCAGTCCTTCTCCTATACTCTCGATTTGTTCTGGGGTCACGATTTTTTTGTAAAACTCGGTAGGAGCATGCGACTCGATGTCTACGCCGCCATCGCGGTGCGCTACTAATTCGATTGCAGCAGCCGAACGGTCGATGATGAGCGATACGTAATACTCATGGGCAATCGCTATTACTTCTTCTGCGAGGAGTGTCTGCGGTAATTCACCGCTTATCTCTAGCCGTAACAGGGAGTTCGCAACAGTCGTAACATCGTACTGTTCGGTCACGACTTTTACTCCACCCAACTTCCCTCGCCCTCCGGCATGAACCTGTGACTTCAGTACAACTGGCGCAGCAGGTTCAGGGTCACCAGTACGATACACATTCCCTTGAGGTGTTGGGATGTTGTAGCGGGTGAGTACTGATTTTGCTTCGTATTCGAGTAGATTCATCTACTAACTAGTATACATTAGGACTTGATCGTACTATAAATCAGCGTTCAACCTTATAATTCCGGTTCTAGGCCTTTGTAAGTAACGTTCACACCCACATTTATCTGTACTTAATCAAATATCTAACACTTTTTCTCACTATTTATCTACTAGAACACCTCATACTTTGGTTTGGAGAGCGGCCTAGCTAATTCCATACTCACGAAGATCTAGTAGATACCATCTACCGTACTCGAGGCTTAAGTAGTGTGGATAGATGATATAATAAACACATAAGACACTAAGTATTTTGATAGAGGATGCTGGAGAAAATGGTAGAGAAGCGCGCACTTATTACAGGTATTGCAGGACAAGATGCGGGACATTTAGCGAAGCTTCTTCATGAAAAAGGCTATGAAGTATATGGCACACTTCGTGGACAACTCGAAGCAAGTCACCCTCGCTACCAAGCCGTAAAAGAAGAGATGCCATACGTTAACCTTGTATTGGCTGATATGACAGATATTAGTGCGCTGACTCGTGCCTTGACTGAAATAAAGCCGGATGAAGTATACAATTTAGCTGCTATTAGCCATGTAGGATACTCGTTCCGTGACCCAATTCTAACCGCCGACTTAACAGGCAAGGGTGTTTTGAATATGCTTGAAGCTATTCGCTTGTCCGGTCTTGAAAAGACTACTAAGTTTTACCAGGCATCAACTTCTGAGATGTTCGGTGGACTTGACTATAATCGACCAGGAGATGGATACACCGAAGATTCACCATTTCACCCTCGTAGCCCGTATGGCGTAGCTAAACTCTATGGTTATTGGATTACAAGGAATTATCGCGAGAGTTACGGCATGTTTGCAGTAAGTGGTATCTTATTCAACCATGAAGGTGAACGACGAGGTCCTGAATTTGTAACACGGAAGATCTCAAAGGCAGTTGCCCGTATCAAGCTCGGAAAGCAGGATATATTAGAACTTGGCAATCTTGATAGTAAGCGCGACTGGGGGTATGCAGGTGATTATGTAGAGGGAATGTGGCGCATATTGCAGCAGGATAATCCAAGTGACTATGTACTAGCGACAGGAGAGACGCATACGATACGTGAGTTTGTTGAACTAGCCTTTAAAGAGGTCGGCATCAATCTTACATGGCAGGGCGAAGGGGTGGATGAGACTGCACTCGATACTGCAACGGGAAAAGTTGTATTACGCATCAATCCTGAATTTTTCCGCCCAGCAGAAGTCGACATCCTACTCGGTAATCCAATCAAGGCGGAAACAGAACTTGGTTGGAAACGAGCCGTAGATTTCCCTGGTTTAGTTAAGTTAATGGTTGAGCACGATCTAAGTCTCGAGGCGCAGTAAGTTAGTGTCTTGGAAAAGACTTACTCGAACCACTATCTATAGCTCTCCATTCATTAGCTTATATGAAGATAAAGTTCAGCTAGAGAACGGTGCGGTTATTGATGACTTTAGTGTAGTTGAGTTCCGAAATGGTGTAGTGGTTGTTGCAACTGATATTGATGGAAAACTTATTGCTATCGATGAGTATAAATATGCCGTAGATGAAGTGTTGCGAGTTCTTCCGGCAGGAGGTGTGGAAGAGGGTTATACGCCTGAAGAAGCGGCTATAAAGGAGCTTAGAGAAGAAACCGGATATGAGGGCGAGTCTGCTGAATTGATCACGACTTACTACGAATATCCCTCTAAGCTACCTCATATAACTAATGTCGTCCGT
Organism: Saccharimonas sp. (SeqCode); assembly: GCA_049660945.1. Taxonomy (GTDB): domain Bacteria; phylum Patescibacteriota; class Saccharimonadia; order Saccharimonadales; family Saccharimonadaceae; genus Saccharimonas. The sequence continues at coordinate 12,826 of JBASZO010000021.1, read as the reverse complement.
GTACGTAATGCTCATAAGGTGCATAAAGCAGCTCACGAGCTGACCGAGTCTATATCTGGAACAACTCTACTTGATTTTACGGAGGATAATATTAGTCAATTTCGTACATCCGTTAATGTCGCGGCGCTATATAGGGCGCTCGGAAGCTAGTTTAGCTGGCTGTTTTTAGAAAATCTTGAATAGTTTGCTCAACTGAAATCTCAGGAGTCCAGCCTGTCTCAGCACGAAGCCTTGAAGAATCGCCGTATATGTCGGCGATATCGGTTGGGCGAATTTTCGAGGAATCAATAGTATAGTCTATCTCTTCAATGCCTAGAGATGACTGAAGCAGATGAAGGATATCTGTGCCGGCTAAACTTCGCCCAGTACATATGTTGTAGAGGTGATAATCAAGTTTATCTGCGAGCGCGATGAGTTTGTATGCTTTAGCAATATCGCGTACGTCAGTATAGTCACGACGAGTTGAGAGATTTCCTACGGTTATAGATTTAAGTTCCTGATTTTTTGCTTCACTAAGTTGTATATAGAGGTCTGGAACGATAAAGCCTTTATTCTGACCTGGACCAATGTGATTAAAAGGTCTTACGATAACAGTATCTAAATTTCTAAGTCTAAAATAATTGCTTACATGCTCTACTGCAAGCTTACCTACAGCATAGGGTGAGTTTTCTAGTGAGGCTGATAATTCTGTAAGCGGAAGGGACTGGTCTGGATCGTAAAGTGCACCTGAACTTACGATAATAATACGGCCTGTAAAGTTTTGAAGTCGAGCGTATTCTAGAAGATAGTAGGTCATAGTGGCATTGTCAGTAATGTAGGTGACTGCCCTATTAAAAGAGTCTCCAACATTTGAAAGACCCGCAAGATGTACGATTACGTCTACATCCGACAGTGGTATCTTCGTTATTTCAGTAGGTATTAGTAGGTTGCATGAGATGTAAGATAGTACTTTATCTCTGATAGATTCTGCAGGTAAGGTATCATGTCCAACGCCAAGTATCTCGAAACCATCTTCAATAAAGGTATCAGCTACATGATCACCAACAAAGCCATTAATACCAGTAATAACAACTTTTCTAGTCATAAAACCCTTTACTACTTATTTCAATATCGGTCTCTCTCTTATATAATTATAACTCAGATGGCAGATATGATAATAAAACTACGTAACCGATACAGGTACTCGCTAGTAATTCTAAAGCAACTTGTTATAACTGAGTTTAAGCTACGGTATAAAGGCTCGGTACTTGGCTATATCTGGACTCTATTAAAGCCTTTAGCTCTTTTTGCAGTAATGTATGTAGTATTTATCCATTTCCTCAAGTTTGGTGCTGATGTTCCTCACTTCGCTGTTTACTTACTGCTCGGCACTGTTCTATGGAATTTTTTTGCAGAAGCAACAGTAAATGGTATGTCGGCTATAGTGAGCAAGGGTGATTTAATGCGTAAACTTTCTTTTCCACGCTATGTGTTGGTTATTAGTACTCAAGTATCGGCGTTGATTAATCTTATGATTAATCTTATTGTTGTATGTATTTTCGTGGTTATTAATGGTGTCGATATTGATTTACGAGCCTTACTGATTATTCCTATAATTATAGAATTATCGATATTTTCGCTAGCAATTGCATTTTTCCTAGCCGCCTTATCGGTCAAGCTACGAGACGTAGGTTATATATGGGAGCTCATTCTACAGGCAGGATTTTATGCTACTCCAATCTTCTATCCCCTTAGTATGGTTATGAAAGTATCAACAGATGCTACAAATATTATGATGCTCAATCCAATGGCGCAAATTATTCAAGATGCGCGTTTCGCTATTATCTCCACGCAAACCCCCACTGTATGGACTATTATAGAAAACCCTATTATTGTTTGGTTTCCTCTACTTATAGTTGCAGTAATGTTTGTAACAGGAAGTATGTACTTCAAAAAGAAATCACCTTACTTTGCGGAGGAAGTGTAACGTATGTCTGACAATATTGCTATTCATGTAGATCAAATATCTAAGAACTTTAAACTGCCTCACGAAAAAGTAGACTCAATTAAGAGCTTATTTGTAAACCCTTTTAGGATAAGAGATAGCGTAAAAGTTGAAACACAACATGCTTTAAAAGATATATCTTTTAGTATAAATAAAGGTGAATTTTTTGGAATAGTGGGTCGTAATGGATCAGGCAAGAGCACCTTATTGAAGATTATTGCAGGAATCTATCAACCTACAAAAGGTAATGTAAAGGTGAATGGCCGTTTGGTCCCGTTCATCGAGCTGGGTGTTGGATTCAATCCAGACTTGACTGGTAGGGAAAACGTATACCTAAACGGTGCGTTAATGGGTTTTTCAACACGCGAAGTTGAGCTGAGATACGAAGCAATTGTAAAGTTTGCCGAACTTGAGAGATTCATGGATCAGAAACTTAAAAATTACTCTAGTGGCATGCAAGTAAGGTTAGCTTTCTCAGTGGCGACTATCTTAGCTGAGTCCGATATACTTCTCATTGATGAAGTTCTGGCTGTAGGGGACGCAGACTTTCAAAGAAAATGCTTTGAATATTTCAAACACTTAAAGCGCGAAGGCAAGACTGTAATATTTGTCACCCATGATATGGGGGCAGTCATTGAGTACTGCGATAGAGCTATTTTGATTAATGAAAGTAAGTTGATCAAGAGCGGTAGCTCAGAAAAAATTGCAGTAGAATATAAAAAGCTATTTCAGCCTGAAGAAGAAGAGAGCTTACTCCCTCAAGATCGCTGGGGTGACGACGCTATATCGATAATTGATCCGAAGTTATCCAAGAAAATACTTACTGATAAAGATAAGTCCATTGAGCTTAGTTATGTAGTTAAGGCAAACAGGGTTAATGAAAGTGTAATAACTGGTTTCTCTGTCGATGGACCCGACGGTGAGACCGTAATTGGGATGAACAATAACATTAAACAAAAGTACATAAGAGATATTCAGATAGGAGATGAGATAAAAATTACCTGGTCATTACCTAATGTGTTCTCAAACGGAGTTCATACTTTAAATCTAGATGTCACTTACAACGGAGGAACTAGCGTATCTGATAGATGGGAGAATGCTATTCAGTTCCGGGTTAACAAAGTAGAGAAGACGCCCTACAAAGTATCTCCAAGAGTAGAATTAGAACTAGCAGCTTTAAAAGAAAAGGTCAACTAGGCTGTTGATGGTACGGATTACGAAAAGTCAACTAAAAAACTTATTCTATAAGGTAGACAATAGTATAATAAGAGGAATTAATAATCTTGCCTCGACAGAGAAAAGTACTATTACAAAACATCCCGAGCTACATATTTCTAGTAAACATGACTACGAAAGTCTACTAAAGGTTGCACAGAGGTACGACGTAGAAGACTTCTACGTGTACAGTAAGAATAAGCAGAAACAAGATATGAAAGGTGGCTATAAAGTTCTTTTGAGGAGCTATAGCGCAATACGCGACGGAAGTGTAACTATTATTAAGAAGGCTTATAAATTGAGGTATGATCGATGAAAAAACATCTCTTAATTGATGGGCAGATATTTCAATCAATAGCCAGACATAGGGGCATGGGGCGTTACTCCGAATACTTATTAAATGCGATTATCGAACAAAATAAGTACCGGACTACTACTGTTATACTTTCAAGTAATAGTACCCCGAGTAAGTCAGAGGATATGGCTATATTTAAGAACGTGGAAACGAAGTACCTTAATCTAGTCGATTCTAGTACTATGCAATTAAATGAGGCTGAGATACATAATAAAGAGGTAATTGACAATTATATAGACTCTCTTGGCATTAAGAGAGTAGACATAGATTTTCTATTACTTGCACCTTTTCAGGAGCCATTAGTATCTATTTTCCCGGCTTCTGTGAATAAGTTTCTAGTGTTCTATGATCTTATACCATACCTTTATCATGAACAATACATACATAAGATGCCGTTTGAAAAGTATCTCACTCACTACAAGTTATTATTCGAAGCAGATCTACTGCTTGCTATTTCAGATTCTGTTAAAAATGATCTTTGTACTTATCTAGGTATTCCTGAAGAGAAAATAGTGGCTATACATGGAGCGGCAATTCGATCAAATCTAAAGCCGAAAGAAGTCACCGCTTTTAATGTGCCCAAAAAATTCATATTAATGCCAACCGGAGATGACCCAAGAAAGAACAACGCAAAAGGAGTGGAGGGTTTCGAAGTCTTTAATGCTCAAAATAACGGTACCTATAAGCTTCTTATAACTTCAAACATACACTATATAGAAAAGGCCAATTTAGAGAAGCTTTCAAATAATATAATTTTCACTGGTAATATTGATGAAGCAGAATTAGATTGGCTTTATGACAAGGCTCAGGCAGTCCTTTTTGTCTCAGAAAGCGAAGGCCTGGGTCTCCCCGTACTCGAGGCGGTAGGTGCTGGAAGTCAAGTTGCGTGTTCATCGCTTGATGTCTTCAAAGAAATTTCTAAAAACGCTTTTCACTATTGCGATCAAACTAGTGAGTATTCTATTGCTAAAGCTATTTCATCTGCAGTCAATAAGAATATAGACGAGGAACAAAAAGAAGAGTATCGCAAAATACTTACATACTATAGCTGGAGTCAAACTGCCACTAGATCAATATCTGCAATGCAGTCATTAAAGAGGGCAGTTTCAACTCCAAAGGAGAGGATTGCAGTATTTACACCAAAGCCTGACGGAATATCAGCTATTGGAAAAGTGGTAGCAGAAACTCATCCTGTTTTAGCACAATATTTTGATATTGATTATTTCTTCGAAGAAGGTCCCGTAAATGTGAGTACGAGACCTAACTATCTTCAATATATAGCGAACTATTATCCTGCAACAAACTTCTCCCTTCAGTCATATGCTGAGTACGATGCCGTTTTTTACCATATAGGTAATAGCGAATATCATCTCCAGAGTATAGCGAATAGTCTTTACTTACCTGGTTATGTAGTAATACACGATACTAATATAAGTGACGCGTATAAAGTAATGGCCGAGAAGGATGTTATATCAAATCAGCGTGCTGACTTGGAGGCTGAGATTACTCGAACCGGAAGCTTTACTCTTAGTAATAATCTTGCATCCATTATTACTAATCAAATCGGTGCTATAGTTCACTCTGACTATGCATTAAATGCAGTTAAAGAAATTTCCAAAGAGATACCGGCTGAGAGGATTGACTTGCCGACAGCTACTCCACCTCTTCTTCTGGATAGAGAGTATAAAACATTATCACTTGGATTAGCTGGAATTATTGCAGATATAAAAGGTACAGAGGTACTAGAGAGACTTGTCAATAACCACAAACACGAGGATTGTAAGTTCCTCTTATTCGGCTATAACTATTCATCAGACTCAACTATGAAAAGGCTAAAATCGTACGATAATGTAAGCGTAGAGACCAATGTCTCTGACCAAGATTTCGTTAAGAAAATGAAACAGCTTGATATTTTTGTGAACTATAGGATGAAATATCAAGGTGAAACATCACTATCGACGCTAGAAGCTATGAGGCAAGGTGTAGTTGTTATAGTACGCAATGTAGGCTGGTATTCGGAGTTACCCGATGATGTGGTTATAAAAGTAGATAGTATCCAAGAAGTTGAACGGAAGATAGCGGATCTAATTAAGAATCCCACTATACTAAAAGATATATCAACTCGTGCTTTAGAGTATCTGCGCCAACGCCATAATCATCATAATTACGCCTTAGGTATGCGGGCGCTTATTGAAAGGTCACAGGCCGTTCGGTCAAATAACCGAGTAATTAGTGAAAGAATAAAATCAGGCAAATTAAAGACCAAGGCAGGTCTTTTGAAGGAGAGAGATTTATGACAATATGGATTGATCTCACCGACCTATTAAACTGGAAGGGCAATCTAACGGGAATTCAGAGAATTCAGTTTAATATATCAAAAATTTATCAAAACTCTAAAAATGACGTAAGATTCTTCATGCACGTTGAACAATCGCGATCCTTTCGTGAGATAAAGTTTAATCCTGAAGAGATGGTGCAACTAGGTATTATTGGTGAAAAGAAGATGAGACGTTCAATCTATCGAGGGGTGTTGCGGCGAGTCCGCCTTCTTAATACAGAGATCAGAGTCCGAAAGAAGATCATTCGGGGTGTAAATAAAGTCGAAAGGTCTTTAAGAGGTAGTGTAAGGGCTCCGTTTGGGAATGGTGACATTGTTCTGGTGATGGGCAGTATATGGCTTGGACATTTCATAGACGACTTGGAAGTAGCGAAAGATGAATACGATTTTAAGCTGGTTCACTTTGCTTTTGATATGATACCAAGTAAATTTCCTGGGTTCGTTGTACCTTGGTTGCCGAAAGTGTTTACCCAGTACCATAAAAGAGCATTTAGCATCTCAGATGGTATAATTTCTATATCACAATCTACAGCCTCAGACATACGTGACTTTATGAAAAAAAATCGTGTTAGTAATAGTCCCGACATAAAAGTTGTAAGAATCGGTGAAAGCATAGATGACTCTAGGGAAAAGCATCTTCCCAAGCTCGAGCCAGGTTTCATTTTATCGGTTAGTACTATAGAGGCTAGGAAGAATCACGCAGCTCTCTTTTATGTAGTGAAAGAGGCGCAAAAGCGTGGTATAAAACTACCCAAAATAGTCATTGTTGGTAGAAAAGGTTGGCATACTGGTGATTTATTATATATGATAGAGCATGATCCTATTGCTAAAGACGCCATTATGATCATAAGTGGCGCAGACGACGCGAAGCTTACATGGTTATATCGTAATGCATTATTTACAATCTTCCCATCATTTTATGAGGGTTGGGGTATGCCAATAGCCGAGTCGCTTGCGTACGGCAAAGTATGTATTGCCTCTAATACTTCCTCTATGCCCGAAATAGCTGGAGACCTTATTGACTACTTTTCACCTTATGATACGAATAATATGCTCGAAAGCATTGTTCAATATCTCGATTCAAAAAAGTTGAAAGAGAAAGAAAGCCATATTAAAGCTCACTATAAACAGACATCTTGGAATGATATGTATGTTGAAGTTAATGATTTCATAAAAACAGTATCAGAAAAATAATACTCACTATATATTCTATTTATTTAGCATTAACAACAAGTAATACTTGCGTGAAAAAGACAAGGTGATAAAGTAGGGACGATCATCTCATTAAAACTAAAATATACGCGATAAACGCCAAGTTATCCACGATGGTGAGAACTTAGGCGCGTACTCTAGTGTGTAAGTAGTCTCATTACCATAAAGTATGAATTCGTACTTAGGATTAAGCTTTTTATTCTGAGCATATATATATTCACCATTAATTCTCCAGCCTGCGTCAACATTGAGGTTGATGGATATATTACCGCTTGCAACCCTTTTTATTACTATTTTATTAGGAGACCAACTTTCGAGAATCGCATTATCACTATGTATGAATTTACATGATGGAGTTGTATTTTGTGCGCAACGAGAGGTTTCAAGAGGTGGGGTGAAAGATAAGGTATTGATTATCGAGTCGTCGGCATAAATTTGACCTCGATTCATACGAGTTGTGTACCAGTAATAGCTAAGAGGGTCTTCTGGTCTTTGAGTGTGCATTAGATTATTATCATGTTGCGTAAACTCTGCAGAAAATTTCGTAGGAGGTAATTCCGTCCATCCTTTACTATAGACTCCTAGCGGTCCAAAAGTGATGAATAATTCAATGACACATAGGGTTAAAAGTATATTAATAACCTTAGGCTGTGCTTTCCAGCTGGCGATAAGTACAAGTATCGCAAAAATTGTATATATCATCCATCGAGAAGGAACGCGTGTTTGTGTAAACCCTGGAAGCTCATGGAGGATGTGGAAGGGGCTTAATGAACCGAAATCTCCGAGAGCGAGAAGTATCCCAGTAGTACCGATAATAAGCGCCACAATAGTCCACTTGCCCTGGCTAATCGGTAGATCTAATTTTTTAATCCTACTCCTAATTACCTGAAAAACAATGATTCCTAGAATTAGTAGAATACCTAGACCCATATACATGCTGTATTCACCCCATCCCCAAGTGATTTTTGGCATTGCTACGATCGAAGCATCAACAGGCATGAAGAGCGCTTTGAATATACCTACTGGCGAGAGATACTCTTCTCCACCGTTTACTATCAGACGTTCATTATTCGATACAAAACTGTAGGTTGCTATAAACTGCCAACCTGCTAGTACTATGAAAACCGCAGAAGCCTTCAGGAAGAAGTATACATCCTGCAGTTTAAACTGCAGGCCCAGCAAAAAGATTCCTTTCCTTTTCTTTTCTAACTTAATTATAGATAGAACTACAAAAGCTATGGCAACGAGCGGAGTGAACATTGTTGCATAGTGAACGGAACTCAAAGCAATGATCGCCATTACTACACCCAAGCCTAACCACATGTGGCGTCTTCGTTCACGCTCAATGATAAAGTATATTACCCACGGTAATAGAAAGAACGAAGTAAAAGTAAAATGAGTAATTCCATGTCCGGCGAAGAATCCGCTAAATACCCAAATAAACCCCAACAGAGCGGAACGCACTCTACTCGCATTGAAACTAATGCGCGCAAGACTATACATCCCCCAGAATCCAGCAAGGGCATAGATTATATAAGCTATCTTCATTCCTACGATTGAGCCAAATGGTAAAACTAACAATGATTGAAGGCTCACTAATCCGAATTGAGGATTTTGCCATAGTGGTGTGCCACCTGAAAGCCATGCATTCCAAGCCGGGAATTGACCATAGTCAAGGACACTAATTCTGAATGCTTCATAAAGTTGTGAGTAGTAATCAAAATCTCCCATTAGAGTTTTATCACCAGTAGTAATATATTGACTGAAGAAGGTTATAACAATGAGTGAGCAGCCTACATAGAAAGCCAGAATAAGTTTATGTGTAAGTAATGTATTCTTTAAATCCAATACCATTTTTTTTAGTGTTTTAGGATTCCTTGAGCGAGAAGAAATACTAGATTTAGGTGATTTGAATATAAAATTTTTGTATAGAAAATAATTCCAACAAGATACCGCTATGATAGCTAACGTTCGACTAACGATAATATATTCTTGTGGGAATAGAGAAACTACAACTATAGTGAAAAGATAATTAAAACAAACAAGGGCAGCAAATGATAGACTTTGCTTAATTAGCACCCGTGGATTCTTCCTATAGTCCTTAAAGGCAAAAACTTTTTGTAGAAGTAGGGCAATAGTAAAACCTATCCAAAAACTGATTGCAACAGCAATACCCCTATGGAATCCGATCGAGTTTAGCAATAGTAAAACCAAGAGTTCAATGATGAAAGATGTACCGCCTGTTAGTATGTAGCGCGCCACCTGAGATTGAAGTATTTTCTGAATCACGAATCTTATTATAGCATTACGAACATAGTAATGGCATGTCCATATTAATGTCGTAGAGCTTGAATTAATGATATAATGTGACAGATACGGTTAGGAGAGAAATTAGCTCAATGATAAAGAAAAGAGTTGTTGTTGTTATACCATGCTATAACGAAGGCGAGGGACTTCATTATATTATCGACGCATTAGCGGAAGTTCGACGAGAATTAGCAAAAAAATACTCTTTAGACATACTTTTTGTGAATGATGGAAGTTCGGATAACACTCAAGAAGTCATAGAGTCTGCAGCGGTTAAGAACAGCTTCGTATACTGGAGGAGTTTTGCGCGTAACTCTGGCCATCAATCTGCTTTAAGAGCAGGAATTGATGCCTCTATAAGTTATGATGCGGTAGTTATGATGGATTCTGATATGCAACACCCTCCAGAGTTAATACCTCAAATGGTTGAGAAGTGGGAACAGGGAGCCAAAGTAGTGCAGATGGTACGGGAGGACAGTGCCAGAGAAGTTGGAACATTTAAGTACACTACTTCAATGCTTTACTATCGACTGATTAATGCTGTGAGTGATCTAAATCTTGAGTATGGATCGTCAGACTTTCGGCTTATTGACCGTACAGTAGCTAAAACGGTTGCTGTAAGTCGAGAGAGCGATCTCTTTCTTAGGGGCTATTTCACATGGCTACCTGTTCAGAGAGTAGTTCTTGGATACACTCCAAATAAGCGGGCTGCTGGTGTAAGTAAGTATAGTCTCAGAAAACTCTTCGATCTTGCATACAGAGGTATTCTACAATTTAGCGAGAAGCCATTGAGGATAGCGGTTACTATAGGAACAATTTTTGCAGTCGTCTCAATTGTGTATGGAATTGCTCTTGCCCTACTATACTTTATAGGTGGAGCACAGGTTAGTGGATGGACTTCACTGATGGTTGTGATGTTGTTTTGTTTTGGGGTAAACTTTATTCTACTTGGTATCATAGGTACGTATCTGGCTCATTCGATAAGTATCCAGAAGCAGCGTCCAGAATATATTATAAGCAACGAAAAGCTTAATGAGAGAGGCTGAAGTATGAAACGCATTCTAATTATAGGGTATGGAATTGCAGGTAAAAGTCTAGGTAAAAGTCTAAAGGCGAACCACTGTCATATCGTAGGCTATCTAGACGATATAGAGACCGGTAGCGAAGTGTTGGGTAAGTTGCATAGCGTTAATGACATTGTCAGAGATAATAAAGTTACTGATATCTATTTTGCAATACCTAGCGCCTCGGCCGGAGTTGTACGTAGCTTTGTAAATAATCTCGATAATGACGAGGTGCACCTATCTATCATACCGAGGTCGTTTCATACTATTTCTAAAAAAACAGTGAGTATACACGATCTAACTGATGTGGATATTCTATCACTTGTAGGTAGGGCACCAGTAAAACATGACCTGTTCGAGAGCAAAGAATTTATTAATGGGAAGACAATAGTCGTTACTGGTGCAGCTGGTTCTATTGGATCAAAGCTCGTTAAGTTGCTACTTGAGATGAAACCAAAATTAATTGTATGTGTAGATTGGTGGGAGAATGGCACTTTTTTCCTTCAGCAAGAACTTGGCAGCGATAAACTAATATATAGAATCGCTGATATTAAAAGTGTTGAGAATATAAATAGGATATTTAGTGAATTTAATCCCGAGATCGTCTTCCATGCGGCTGCCTATAAACATGTCCCACTAATGCAAGGTAATCCTATCGAAGCATTCAACAATAACGTGTGGGGATCTCTTAATCTAATGAGGCAGGCTATAAATCACAAGGTTGAGAACTTTGTATACGTATCTACCGATAAAGCAGTTAATCCTGTAAATGTAATGGGTACTAGTAAGCGGCTCGGTGAGATGATTATGGAAAGTATGGCCGCTATGCAGGGTGCTACTAAGTTTAATGCTGTTCGTTTTGGGAATGTAATTCAAAGTAATGGTAGTGTGATGCAAATCTTTAAAAGCCAGATCGATAAAGGCCAATCACTCACAGTAACTCACGAGAAAGTAACGCGATTCTTTATGACGATTGAGGAAGCTGCTCAGCTTATTATTCAATCAGCGGTACTCGGTAAAAGTGGCGAAATTTTCGTTCTAGACATGGGTGAGCCTATTAAGATCATTGATCTTGCTGAAAGTCTCAGGAATCTAATTGATCGAAGTATGAAAATCGATATTATTGGCTTGCGTCCAGGTGAAAAAATGTATGAAGAGCTAAGCTATGACCCAAGTAGTGTTGATAAAACAAGAAATGAAAAAGTATTTATAGTTAAGGACGAACTATCATTTGATCGCATTGGTTTTATTGATGAGATAGACGATTTAACTTCGCGCTCCTTAAGGTATGATCTGACTTCACCTGAGATGATATTAAAGCTTAAGGCATTTGGGTTTAAAATTAAGGATTAGCCACCAATGAAAGTACTTGTCACCGGAGGATCGGGACGTCTGGGGCGAGCTATTCTACCAGCACTAGCAGATCACAAGCATGAAATCTTATTAGCCTCACGTCGGCCTGTTGAAGTGACTGAAAATGTAAAGACAATTATTGTTGATTTTAAAAATGATGATGAGCTAGAAAGCGTATTTATAAAAGAGAAACCTGATGCGGTACTTCATATGGCATCAGTTGTCGGCCGCGATTGCGATATGGATAGCAAAAATGCCTATGAGATAAATGTAGATCTAACTAAACGTCTTGGAGAACTTGCATCGGAATACAGTGTTCGTAGTTTTATATTTATTTCAACTGCAGCAGTCTATAGCCAGGAGACTCTAAGTCCAACAGACGAATATTCAAATATTATGCCATTGTCTATCTATGGTAAAACTAAGTTAGAAGCTGAGAATGAAATTGAAATGATTTCTCATGAGTCAAATACAAACTATATCTCATTAAGGGTATTTAATATCTATGGTCCAAATTTTGACCAATCACTAATAAACCGACTCGCAATTTCGACAGAGGATACACCAGTTAGTCTAGTGGGCTATGATAGGTTCTATAGAGACTATATTCATGTAGCTGATGTAGCTCAGTCAATTGTTCGTTGTCTCGATTTAACTAGAGTAAAACTAGGCTACTCAGTGTATAACATTGCTTCCGGAAAGGCAGTAACTAATAAACAAGTAATCGATAGTCTTAGAAGTCAAGGTGTGGAGCCACATTACACTATAAGAGGTGATGAAGTCAGTTATAGTTGGGCAGATATATCAAATGCAACTAACGATTTAGATTTTTCGCCTAAAGATACTATAACTATTGAGTAGTTATCTTAAGTGTCATTACTCCACTACTGAAGACTACTCGACCATCTATAACAGGACTAAACGATTCGGAGTATACCCCGGGTGCTAGCGGTGCCCGTATAGGGAACTCAAACGTACCTGACTCTCCCGGAGCAACT
>JBASZO010000020.1:0-2533 GCA_049660945.1 Saccharimonas sp. (SeqCode) | reverse complement strand
GCATGTCTTGATAGACAGCCTCGACCTGTTTGCTGAATTCCTCATATCCAGCAGCCGTTTCATTCAAACCGCGCATCGCCTCGTTGCGCCATGTTTCGGCACGGGCAATAGAACCTTCCAGCGTTTTGTTCAGGTCTTCATAGCGTTTGCGTACATCATCAATAATTTTTTCTCGATCCTTATCTATTTTTTGCCCTTCACGTTGACTTTCCTGATGACGTTTTTCTGTTTCTTGTAACGTGTAGATTTCAGATACCAGCGCTTTGATATGCTCGGCATAATCGCCTTCTGCCGTTCCTTTGGCCGCCGTAATATCGATGCCTGCGCGGCGCAGGGTTTGCTCCTGCTCGTTGGTAATCATGGCGCGGCGAACGGATTCTTCACCTTCCGCGCGAGCTGCTGTCAAACGGCGTAAGGCCTGTTCTTCTGCCTGTAATTCGGTAATGCGCTCTTGAACGCGCTTTTTATCGTCCTCAGTAAATCCGCGCACATAGGGTTTCGGAGCCTCGGCTTCGGCAGGCTTGTCCTGCGGCTGTTGCGGTTTTGGATTGCGCAATTCATCTAGCGCAGCAGCAGCTTTCTTGGCCGCACGCTCGGCTGCCAGCAAGGCCAGCACTTGTTGTTGTACGCTTTCGGCCTGTTCGCCGAAATCAGGATATTTGGTGGCCAGCTTGAACAGAGCTTCGGAATATTCCTGCGCCGAGAGCTTGCCCTGGTTAAAGGCCTGGCGCGTGCGATACAGTTCATCCTGCAGCGGCGTGCCGAAACGGGAAAACTGATCCCAAAACCCGCCAATCGCACCGATGCGCAGTTCCTTTTGCAAATCGGCAATGTTGTCCTTGGCCGTTTCCAGTTGCTTGGTAAAGCGATAGATGGATTCCGTCTGCGTCAATGCAGCATTGCTATCCTCTGCCGCCTTGGCCGTCAGCCCCAGCTCTTCCTTAATCTCTTTCAACTCTTGCGCATGATCGCGGGCAGCCTTGGCGGCGGCATCATGGCCGGAAGCCAATTTGATCAATGCCACACCCGCCAGCACGGCCAAGCCCACAGGGCCGCCTACCAGCGCCAAAGCCGCACGGAATCCGATCATGGTCACCGTGACCAGTTTCGTGGCAGCTTCCATCGCTACAAGGCGCAAAGCAAAGGCGGTCGACAGGCTGGCGGCCAAGCGCAAACCCACCACCATGCCTGCATTGCTCATAATGGCGGCATTCAGCAATACAACTGCGCCCGCCACCGTGCGGGCAATCACCAGCCCGCCAATGGCTGTGACAGCCAGATCGGCGTTTTCAATCAGGAAAGACAGCGCCTCGGCAGCCGTGACGATCATCGCCCCCAGCGTTTCGCCCAAAGATCGCGCAGCATCCTGCACGGCGGGATCGGACAAGGTGTCGGCCAGCGTGCGATATCCTTGGCTCAGACCATCCAGGAATCCTGAAGCGGCAATCGTGCGTTCGATTTCCAGAACGGAATTGTTGAAGCGGTTGAGTTCAGCGCGGGCGTTTTGCGAGGCTTCCGGCACGCCGTCCGAGAAGGTGCGGCGAATTTCAGCAGCAAAGCGCGGCAGGAATTCATCGGCCACGACCTGACCTTGTTCCAACATCTTGTCCAGCTCAGCGGTGGTGATGCCCATACCGCGTGCGGCAAGCTGGAACGCACCATAGAGGCGTTCACCCAATTGCCCGCGCAATTCTTCGGTCTGCACCTTACCCTTGGACATGATCTGACCGATGGCACGCAACGCACCATTGGTCTGGTCGACCGATAATTGCAACACGGTCGAGGCTTCGGCCACCGCCGTGAAAATATCGCGCGTGCCTTGACCCGCAAGTGTTGTGCCTTTAGCCGCTGCTGCAATTTGCAGATAGGATTGCGAGGTTTCCAGCAGATTAAGGCCGAGACGCTCAGACTCCGCCCGCAGGAAAGCCATTTCCGCTGCCGCGCCCTTGCTACTGCCCGTGACCGCCGCCAGCGCGGTGTCCAAGCCCTGAAACGCCATCCCTGTTTCATTAACGGAACGGATGCCACCGATAATGCCGGACAGACCAGCGTATGCAGCCACAAGGCCAGCTGCCTGCCGAAACACGGAATTGAGCGCACGCGCCGTGGTGTCGACAGCCTTCAGCCCCGCATTGGCGGGTGCGGTCGACCGGCTGATACGCCCCATGGCCTGTTCGCCCGTGCGACCGACGCGCTCAAAGGTTTCTTCAACCTTCTTGCCATCAACCACCGCGAGGCGGATGCTCATGTTTTTCTGTGCTGCACGCATTGCAGATCAGTCCTTGTTATTGATTTGGGCTTTTGTCAGACCTGCGCTGACGGCGGGTAACAGTTCGGCCATGGCCTCACGGGCGTAACCCAGCGCATCAGACAGAATGAATGCTTCCTGCAGGGGGAAACGGTCACGAATTTGCGGGCTGACCTGGATAGCAATGTTCCAAGCCTGCCAACCCTCTATGCTTTGACAGTTGTTTTTTTGGTACGGGCAGTCCGCGCATTCTTCGGGGCAGGAGTTGCAGTATTCTGCGCCGTC
>JBASZO010000019.1:0-126315 GCA_049660945.1 Saccharimonas sp. (SeqCode) | reverse complement strand
ACTGCTCCAAGCAGTTCTCACCCCGAATGTTCTCGACAAAGTCGAGGCATTCTGGAGTTCGAATCCCACTCCAGAACAAAGTAAAATCTCGTAAACATACATGCTTACGAGAT
Organism: Saccharimonas sp. (SeqCode); assembly: GCA_049660945.1. Taxonomy (GTDB): domain Bacteria; phylum Patescibacteriota; class Saccharimonadia; order Saccharimonadales; family Saccharimonadaceae; genus Saccharimonas. Next base: position 126,202 of record JBASZO010000019.1, on the reverse strand, counting down.
TTTACTTGGCTGGGCCGGAGGGATTCGAACCCCCGAATGCCAGGACCAAAACCTGGTGCCTTACCGCTTGGCCACGGCCCAATATGCTTGGGGTATTATAGCATAACTATTCGGTTTGGAAAACGAGTTGTCCTTTCCTATGAAATAGTCGTCTCACTCACCTCCTGCGTGGGAGTGATTGAGACGACTGTGCACTAACTGACCTTGCCTAGGCGGATGGCCGTCAGAACCTCGATGAGGGCTGGCTGAATGGTAGATAGTTGCTCGTCAGGTACACGAAACTCACTGGGGTAGCCACTGTACAGCGGGCCGGCCGAGAGAGGTACTTCAGTGAGTGTTCTCAGGTCAAACACTGCACCATCTCGTGGCTGCACGTGAGGGTGAAGTAGATCCTCGTGCCGTTGTGGCATGAGAATGAACATAGTTGCCGTATCGAGTGCTCCACCATGAGGAAATCGCGTCACTTCGACAGCAACGCCACCACCTTCTATCGGTGTGCGCAGTGCTCCTGAGGTATGTGTGGCAATGCGCGACTGTGAAAACCGTACGCGGCAACCGCGCCCTGCTTTCACCCACCCTGTCGAAAACACAGGGGTTGCATCGCCTCGCGTGTAGCCGGCGCCATCAACATCGTAGGCCATATCGAGGCGATACGGTGCAAGTTTGATCATTAAACCTATCGCATCGATCAAATCGCCGAAGGAAAGCAGAGGTAGTGCATCTAGTGAGTAAAAAGCAGCCATTGCCCGCTTGGCGATAGTGCTACTTGCCGTGATGGGAGTCGACAGGGAGTTTAGTGTCGAGGCACTTGCTCTCTGATACCCTACGGCTCGTGGACTGACTTCATGCAGATATTCCCTGACCAGGAGGCCTATTTGCGCATGACCGATTGTCTGGATGGCGGTAGTGTGCATGTACTTCTCCAGTTCATTTCGGAGTGGAAAATCTATCTAACTATAACAGATATTATGGTTATATGCAAATAACTACCTGTACCAAAATGAGAGTGTAGGCTGATGACTAAAAGTCAAATAGATCTTCGAGGAATGAGTCTTTGCGCTTCTTTTTGTAGTGACGATCAGATGACTCACGCGGACGATCACTGTAATCATAGTGCTCGCGTTCACTGTGACCGGTGATGCCGTGTCCCGTCGGTGCGTTAGCCGTTTTGCCACCCTCGATCAACTTGTCGAGCTCGCCTCTATCGAGCCAAACGCCGCGGCATTCAGGGCAGTAATCGATTTCGATACCTTGTCGTTCGGTGATAAGTAGTGTGTTTTGATCGTTTGGACATTTCATATAAAGCCTATTATACATGACATTCTGAGGCTAAGCTGAGCTATCCACAGTCCAATGTGATTATGACAATATGAAGACTCTATACACTATCGTTCAAAACGCTCATACTTATAGGCAAAGGAGGAAAATTTAGGTAAACGCTACATTACTCTATAGCAACAGGGCATCAATACTCACGCAAAAGGAGAACTAGATGGGATAACAGTACCGAATATAAAGCAATTCACGGGACGGCAGATACGCGCGGCAATGCTTGCGCTTCTTTTTATAGCGTCGACCGTGACACTCAACTATGTGATTGGGCAGCCAGCTAGTGCGGCGTCAGGTAACTTCGGTGTTACGACAGTCGGTAGTTTGGCAGAAAACTTCAATTATAACTACAAGATTTCTGACTTGGCGGTGGCGCCATCATCAGGACTCATCGATTCGCTCAGTTTCTATATAGACGGCAAGGCATCGACTAGCGGCAGCAGTACACTGGCAGCTGCAGTGTATTCGGATGTTAGTGGTGTACCAACTACCCTACTCGCGTCAACAGGCACCAAAACGGTAAATGCTGGTCAAAATGGATCTTGGATCAAATTTGACCTTACGAGCCCACTGTCTGTGGTAGCAGGGCAACCGTACTGGTTGACGGTCCTCAGGGGTCAAGACGGTAGCCCGAGTCTTTACTGGCACAACAGACAACGGTAAAGTGTGGGCACCAAATGCCAGTGGCGCGACACCTACGGCTACATATGGTTGGTATGGGATGGGCAAGGGTGCGCTTTCGGCATACGCAAGCTATCGTTTGCCATCTGGTCAAGCAGTACCTACCGGTAACCTTCCTGGCTGGAATCAAGTGCTTGTCGAAGACTTTGATACCGATGCTTCTACTAGTAATTTCGATAGCGTGTATGCCAACTCATGGTGTGGCTATGTAGACGGCACCGGTGGTAAATACTACAAGGTAGTTAGTGCAACCGATGGTGTACAACGGTTCAATCTCGACGGTACACGCGGTGCAGCCGGATCGTACGGTGTTCCTGGCTCTTGCTGGAGTGGACTGTACGGTAAATATACGATGCGCTTCAAGGTCACAGGGGCACAACAGTATGGTGCAGCGGTCATGCTTTGGCCAAGCTCAAATATTTGGGGCGAAGGCGAAGTGGACTATCCTGAAGGCAATTTCAACGACAATATGAACATGTACCAGCATGGTATAAATTGCTCGAACTGTAGTGCGAATATAGCGTGGGCAAACACTGGCAAGCAGTGGACTGATTGGCACACGACTTCCGTAGAATGGACGCCAAGTGGAGTGAAGTACTATATAGATGGCGAACTGCTACAGTCAGTTACGACACATGTACCGTTCAATAATCACCGATGGACAATTCAGATGGCACCAACAAGCGCAGGCTATGCAACGGGCACATTTGATGTCGACTGGGTGACATCCTACAACTACAATCCGTAGGCTGCTCCTATAGCGAAAATTGCCTGGGTTACCCGGGCAATTTTTTTTGTTTCGTGAACGTACTTAGCGCGACTGTAGCGCGTCGAGTGCAACGCTCATTGCAGTCAGTACTCGTTGGTCTACTTTAGCGTAATCTTCGTCGGTCATGGATAGACAATAGTGGTCGCGAATGAGCGTTGTTTTCTCATACTTCCCTACTGTTTGGTCGCCTGCCAGAAATACGAAATGGTAGCGCAGGAGTATCGTGATCAACTCTAGCAAATCACCCACGAAAGGCAAGAATCCTACATAGCGTCGTAAGATTGCGAGTGCGAGATTGTTCTCTGTGATACTAAACTGTATCGTGCCGTCTGCATCGTACAGATCCCATTTACTCTTGACGAGTGATGTTTTGAAATCTTTTTGGAAATAGCCGAGCAAAGTCCCTGCTGAATCTTCGACGAAGTACTTGCCGTGGATATCGAGGACTTTTTCGGCACGAAAGCTAAAGATTTCTTGCTGCTTGGTGTCGTCGCTATAGAAGTGAACCTTTTCTTTGAACTTGAACCGTTCTTGTTCGACGAAAGCGATGCGCTCGCCCTTCTCTCCACTATCATTTGGTGTGTATACTTGGTAGCGATTAACGAGCATGGTGATTTTTTGGTCGATAAATAAGCGAGGCTTCATATGTATCAGTATACCAGGGTTATAGCGAATAGATAGAGCAAAAGCAGTATACTATAGTATATGAATGTCGATGATGTGAAACGCGTAGCTAGACTGCTGCGACAGAAATTTCCCGAGGGCACCTTTGGAAATTTGGGTATGGATGAGTTGCTCGATATGTATGCGATATTTGCACTGACAAAGGGTGAAAAGACGACCAATCGCGATGTACATCATGCGTGGGTACTATGGGCGCGTCGTTACGACCCGCACAACCCCGATATTCGACACTACGATGACTTGCCTAGCGAAGTAAAGGCCGAGGATTCTCCGTTTGCACACGCGATTCGCTCAGTCGCAGCGACATTATAGGGGTATATGAAAATCGCCCCTCCCTTGCGGGAGAGGCGGTGTTGATGATCTATATAGATCAGAGGTACTGGCCGGTGTTGCCGGACGTTTCGATTGCTCGTCCTTCGGCACCAGTCTTTGATCCCGAGACAAGCGTACGGATGTAGACGATCCGCTCACCCTTCTTGCCGGAAATCTTTGCCCAGTCGTCGGGGTTGGTAGTGTTCGGCAAGTCTTCGTTTTGCGCGAACTCTTCGGTGATTGCTTCGAGCAAGTGAATGACTCGCAGTCCGTTAACACCGGTATCGATCCGGTGCTTGATCGCCATCTTCTTGGCCCGGTCGACGATGTTTTGGATCATCGCACCCGAGTTGAAGTCCTTGAAGTACAGAACCTCTTTGTCTCCGTTTACGTAGGTGACTTCCAGGAACTTGTTGTCATCTGTCTCGGCGTACATGCGCTCGACAACTCGCTGAATCATGCCAGCGATGCACGCTGTACGATCGCCGTTAAACTCCACAAGATCACTGGGGTGTAGGGGTAGCTCGGTAGTCAGGTACTTGCCGAAAATATCTGCAGCACCTTCGGTATCCGGTCGCTCAATCTTGATCTTGACATCCAGGCGACCTGGTCGCAGGACGGCAGGATCGATTTTGTCTTCGCGGTTGGATGCGCCGATGACGATGACGTTCTCCAGCCCTTCGACACCGTCGATCTCCGACAGCAGCTGGGGCACGATCGTCGTTTCGACGTCGGACGAGACGCCGGATCCGCGGGTGCGAAATACCGAATCCATCTCGTCAAAGAACACGATCACCGGAGTGCCATTCGAAGCCTTTTCACGCGCACGCTGGAAGATCAGGCGGATAGTCCGCTCGGTCTCGCCGACATACTTGTTCAGCAGCTCTGGGCCCTTGATGTTCAGGAAGTAGCTCGTGACCGATTCTTCGCCGCGTAGTGCGGCGATCTTCTTGGCGAGCGAATTCGCGACGGCCTTGGCAATGAGCGTCTTGCCACAACCAGGAGGACCATATAGTAGAACACCCTTCGGTGGTCGCAGCTGGTACTCGCGGAACAGGTCGGCGTGCAGGAACGGCAGCTCCACAGCATCGCGGATCTGCTCGATCTGTCGGCCGAGTCCACCGATGTCCTCGTACGAGACATCCGGTACTTCCTCGAGCACGAGGTCTTCGACCTCTGACTTCGGAATACGTTCGTAGGCATAGCCAGCTTTCGTATCCACAAGTAGTGAGTCGCCCGGCTTGGGCTCGCGCTCAAGCAATGGCGCGGACAGACGCACGACACGCTCATCATCGGTATGATCCGTAATCAGTGCGCGGTCGCCATCGAGTAGCTCACGTAATGTGCAAACCTCGCCAACCACAGCGAACTCCACTGCTTCAACAACAGTGAGCGCTTCGTTCATGCGCAGTTGCTGGCCACGCTGCAGTGACTTGACATCTACGGTCGGCGCGATGGACAGTCGCATGCGACGGCCACCGGTAAAGACCTCGACGGTTCCCTGCGGTCCTGGCTCCAAGAATACGCCATAGCCGCTCGGCGGTTGCGCCAAACGGTCAACTTCTTCTTTGAGCTGCAACAACTGAGCTCGAGCATCACGAAGTGTGATAGTCAACTTGTCGTTGCGCTCTGACAGTGCACTGATACGGTTCTGAGCCTCCGCGAGGTCAGTCGTCCCCTGAGCAGTGGTTAGCTGGACACGCAGCCCAGCGATTTCATCGTTGAGCGTGCGGATCTGTTCGGTTAACGCTTCACGAGTCGGCTCGTCTGCGGTAGATGTTTCGGATTCGGACATGACTCCACCTCTTTTCTGGAAAGGTGCGTGGGTTTTCCTCCGTGTTCCGGAATTACTTTATATTTGTACTACAAAATTGATATAAATGCAACTTTTAGCTATTATTCTGTAGTTTTATGGCAATTTACTATTGACAATTTTACATAACCGTGATAAAATGGAATTATTGCATCCGAATGGATACCGTCTCTACCAAATAGTAGGTAGCTTTGAGAAAGAGGTAGTGGCTGTTCGTCTGCAGCTATTACTATCTGATACGCCAAAGAAAGGCTATTTTACCCTATGGGATATTATCAAAAACCACGCTCACAATCTGGTGGGCATAGCAGCTATGGTCGCAGCACGGGCGGTCGACCAGTCCATAAATTCAAAGGCAAAAAGAGTGGCAAGCGCGGAGCGTATATCCACCCTAGCAAGTTCGTGAACAAGGCAACAATTAGCGGTGCAGATACTCCTTACCAGGCGACGCATCGTTTCGCTGATTTTCCGTTTGTCGAAAAACTACACAGCAACATTCGCTTCAAGGGCTATGATACCCCTAGCGCTATTCAAGATCAGTCAATTCCCTTTACACTTGCGGGTCGTGATGTAATCGGCCTTGCAAACACCGGAACAGGTAAAACTGCTGCGTTTCTGTTGCCTATAATCAATAAACTCTACACGTCACGTACGCCACTATCTGTTATAGTACTTGCGCCGACCCGTGAGCTTGCTCAGCAGATCGACGAGCAGTTTCGTGATTTTGCACACGGTATGAAGCTATTCTCGACACTACTAGTAGGCGGTAGCAATATCGAGCGTCAGATTTCACAACTTCGTCGTCGTCCACATGTCATCATTGGTACTCCGGGCCGCACAATTGATATGATGCGCCGAGGTGAATTGCCTCTTGGCGATATCGATACACTTGTTCTCGACGAGGCTGACCGTATGCTCGACATGGGATTCATCAACGATATCCGTGCTGTCGTATCAGCAGTGCCAGCAACACGCCAAACACTGTTCTTTAGTGCAACGATTACACCAGAAATTCAGCAACTTACCGAACAGTTCTTGAAGAACCCAGAAATCGTATCGGTACGAACTGCAGATACTAGCGAGCGCGTTGATCAAGATGTCGTCCATGCAACCTCGAAAGAAGACAAGCTCGAAAAGCTTCTCGCTCTTCTCGGTGACAAAGAGCTCGATAAAGTCCTTCTCTTTGGTGAGACTAAGTATGGAGTACAACGACTCAGCGATAATCTTTCAAAAGAAGGATTTTCATCAGTTGCGATTCACGGTAACAAATCACAATCACAGCGCCAGCGTGCGCTCCAGGCCTTCAAAGATGGCAAGGCGCGTATTCTTGTTGCAACAGATGTTGCAGCCCGCGGACTCGACATTCCAAATGTTAGCCACGTGATTAACTTTGACCAGCCAGCAACCTACGAAGATTACGTTCACCGTATCGGTCGTACTGGGCGCGGTACCGCAACCGGTAAAGCCCTGACATTTGTCGACGGCAAGTAGTTCAGGAAACTATCTATACAAAAAAAGAATGCCCATGGGCATTCTTTTTTTGTGTTAGCGATATTCAGGATTTGGATCTTTTGCGTTTGCGACATGCTCCCAGCCTTCGCTTGTGTTGCCTATTGCGGGGATCCCATCACTGTCTTTTAGTCGTCGTGCGGTATGCATGAGGTTCCATGCCATGAATGTCGTGTTGCGGTTGGTGAAGTCATTGTCAAATCCCGTACGCTTGTCGCTCCCCTCTATCGCATCGCCATAGCTTGGGCCAGGTCCTGCCTCGCCAATCCAGCCAGCGTCTGCCTGCGGCGGAACAGTATATCCGATGTGCTGCAAGGCGTACAGTATATCCATAGCACAGTGCTTGATGCCATCTTCGTTGCCTGTTATCAAACACCCGCCAGTTTTGCCATAGTACAGATATTGTCCTTTTTCATTTCGATCACCGCTATAGGCGTAGAGACGCTCAATGACGAGTGTTGCGATACTAGATTTTACCCCTAGCCATATTGGCGACGCGATGACGAGGATATCGGCGTCTAGCACGCGTTGCTGCAGTGATGGCCAGTCGTCTGTGACACCTTCATTGGCGCCGTCTTTGATCATGCCAAATGCAATTTGATAGTCTAGTGCATAGATTTCGTCTACTTGCACACCTTGCGCGCGCATAATAGCGACAGACTTGTCGACAAGTGCTTGAGTGTGTGAAGCGGCTTTCTCACGCTTGATCGAGCAGTTAATGTAGAGCGCTTTTAGGTCACTAAAATCCGGCTGACTCTGCATGGGGTACCTCTATTTTTTCAACGTTATGGTTATCGTATCTGAGCTGACAGTACGACCGTCTTTGGTGTATGCCTTTGCTACTATAGGGTATTTACCATTCGTGACGCCAGTGTTGTTCCAATACACCCAGTAGTCAGACTCAGTATCGGTACCGATCAAGTAATTATTTACGTAGAACTCAACTTTTGCGATAGGAATACTTGCTGAAACGGTTGCCGCTAAGCGAAACTTGTTTGAGCTGCCGATCACTTGGTTTGCTTTTGGTGAGGTCAAACTGACACTAATAGGAATCGCATTCTTTGAATGTACTGTTACTGCGTCAGACGTCTTTTTGTTGCCTGCCGTATCGTACGCAACAGCCGTGACTGGGTAGGTACCGTCTTTTGCTAAGCTAGAGTTCCAGTTGACGCTATAGGGCGCATCAGTATCCGCTCCGATAAAGAAACCGTTTACATAGAACTCAACTTTTGCGACACGGACATTATCGGACGCGCTAGCTTGCAGTGCGGCTACGCCATTTACTTCTTGTGATGCGGATGGCGAGGTAATACGGACACTTGGTGCGGTAGAATCCTTTGCTGGGTTTGTTGAAGGCGGGTTCGATGGACTGCTTGGCGTACTTGGCGTGCTTGGATTGGTTGGTGCAGGTATTGTGGGTACCTCAGGGTCGATGACTGGCAATGTATCGATTGGACCAGGTACTGATAGTTGTGATGCGCCAATATACCCAATGTTATACGGGCCCGCAGGGTTGCCTATGGCACGAAGTATATCTGCAGGAATGGTCTCTGCTTTGCGGTATACGGCGCTGCCTGGGTCGACGGTATAGGTGCCGCTCGTGAACAATTTTCCACCGTTGTCGTTACTGATACTGGTGCCGTTCTCTATGCCTGCTTTTACTGCAGCAGCAATATTCGTGGCTTTCACATCTGCGTTGCCATAGCGGTGAACCACTACTGATGGGCTAGTTGTATTTTTTCGGTAGTAGGCATTTGAAGATATTTTTGACACCATTGACTCTGCGGGTACCTGTGCAGATTTACGGATATCGAGGAACGGACTCTGCCCATTGTATGCCATGAGGTTATTGACGATCTCTACCTTATCGGTATTCCAGGTAACTCCCTTTTGCTGTCCATATGGTTCTGGCGCGCGAGTATCGTCGTAGATGCCAATGCCACCCTCGAGGCCATTTGGTCCAGAGCCATTGTTGACGAGTGTATTGTTGTAGATACGTACGCGGTCCGAACCTGCCACACGAATGCCCGAGACCTTATTGTTATAGATGAGGTTTGAGGCAATGATTGCAACGCTTGATACTTCGTAGAAAATACCTGATTTTGAGTTGTTGTGTGACGTATTGTTGACGAATGTCAGGTTTTGACATGTTAGGTCGCACCAAAATCCATACCCTTTATTGTTGCTGAATGTATTGTTGCGTATAGTTATGTCGCTACCATGAGCGAGCTTCACCCCTGCTGCAGTACAGGATATACCGCATGTTTCTGTGCCGAGACTTTCCGTATTGTTATGGTCAAAAATACTGTTTTCGATCACGCTACCATCCATACGGTTACCGAGTACACCATTATGTCCGTTATAGGAAAGCACGGAATTACGAATTGTTTGGCGCGTATTGATCATCGCAACACCCCAGGCAGCATTTTGCGTAAAGACAGTATTATCAAGTGTTACCGAGTCCGCCTGCATGAGCAACGCACCGGGGTTTGTAGATTGGTTCCAGCTTGTGCCGAAATGAGCAAACCCGACACCCTTTACTGTTGAACCAGCTGCGCCTGCGAGGAAGTAAATGAACCGTGGATAGGCGGTCACTTCTATTGTATTGCTCGCGGGGTTTGTGCCTATATGAATTGTTTTTGCACCACGGTCAGCATAGAATGTGCCTGACTTGACTTCACCTAGACTACCAACTTGTCGAAGACTCGCGCCGTTTATAAACACCTGTGCGGCATCGCCACCCATTGGGTTTGATGGACCAAGCGCATCCTTGTTTGCATCTGGTATTTTTGACTCTAGGTTGCCTAGCTGTGTCCAGCTGGTTTTCCATCGGCCTGCGCCATCGGCCTGCCAGTTAGTAGCAATGAGCGAACCCTTTACCCACGCACGTTCCGTTTGGTAACTTTGGATATGGACTTTCTTGCTTGCTTTGTAGGTATTGCACCCCCCATTGCCACCGCTTCCTTCGCGGTATACGCCGCCTCGCAGTACAATTGTGCCGTCAGTGCCAGCAGATGCAAGTGCTTTACAGATAGTACGGTACGGTGTTTCTTTCGTGTTGCCGTTTGCGCTATCGTTACCATTTGGCGCAACGAATTTGACATTTGACGACGGTGTAGGATAACTGGCGGTTGTATTCATAAACCCAGGCAGTTGCTGTATCTCTCGAGAAGGCGGCACACTTGTGCTGTTGGCAACACTGGTTTGTCTGCTCGATTGTATGACTGTAACGACAAGTGCAACGATTGCGATGAGTGCTAATACTGCGCCAAATATATAAAATCGCTTCGTCTTAAAGAATGGCTGGGTAGGTTCGGGAGCTGTGTAGTCCATAAATATTCCGTTTTATGTAGTAAAAGGTTGTGGTCTTTTGTGTTTTTGCGTTTCCTATGGCAAAGTATAGGCCTCTGCACGACTTTTTGCAAGATGAAAATTATAGTACTCTAAGTAAGAGTTATGAGTAACTATACGTTTCACGTCATTAGCCTTCCCCATACGCAGACAACTGCCGAGTATACACACTGTGCCTACACCCAAAAGGTCCGTAAATTCTGTAACATGATGACCGATCTAGGACACGAAGTGATCCTTTATGCATCTGAAGAAAACGAAGCTCGGGTAAGTGAACTAGTGACATGCATCACCAAAGGAAAACAGCGAGAATTGTTCAGTAACGAAGACCATAAAAAGAAATTCTTCGATATTGTATGGGACCCAAGCCACGTTCATTGGACGCATATGAATGACAAGGTGATTCAGGAGATGTGTCAGCGTATAAAACCAAAGGATTTCATCTGTGTGATCGGTGGTCTGTGTCAAAAAGCAATTGCCGACGCATTCCCTGACAATATGTCGGTCGAATACGGTATTGGCTATACAGGTACATTTGCCAAGTATCGCGTATTTGAATCATACGCGCATATGCACTGGGTGCACGGGTACCAAAACGATGATAATGGCAGTTTCTACGATGCGGTTATCCCAAATTATTATGATATTGAGGAATTTCCGTTCACAAAAGATGCGGAAGTTGACGACTATTATCTCTTTATTGGACGATTGATAGATCGCAAGGGCTATCGTATTGCGCAAGAAGTATGCGAAAAACTCGATAAGCGACTGATACTTGCTGGTCAAGGAGACTTTTCGGGCTATGGACAGCATGCAGGGGTGGTAGATGTCGAGTGGCGAGGTAAGCTGATGAGTCACGCTCGCGGAGTGTTTGTCCCGACGACCTACATGGAACCATTTGGTGGCGTGCATGCCGAGGCGTTGCTGTGTGGGACACCTGTCATCACAACAAATTTTGGCGTTTTTACCGAGACAGTAATCAATGGCGTCAATGGCTATCGATGCGACACGTTCCAAGACTTCGTGGATGCTGTTAAAAGTATAGATACGGGAAAAATGAAGCGCACCGGTATACGCAAGGCTGCACAAAAGCGGTTTGGTACCGATACGGTAAGGCATGAATATCAACGATACTTTGATCGCCTCTATGATCTCTGGGGCGATGGTTGGTATACGACGCGCTAAAACTTGATCACTCGTTCATATCACACAGACACAGTCACTTGTCCGTGCTTTTTTATGTGCGTAATATCACTGTTTCTAGAGGAAATAGTGGTATTATGAAGGTATGATAAAAGCCATAAGCATTTTGGCGGTCAATGCCGGCTCGTCGAGCATTAAGCTTGGGTTATTTTCGGTCGATGAACAACAGGTATACTCGCAATCGACGGTTACTATATCAGGAATTGGTCAAACAGTTGGTGAGTTGCGTGCTATCACAGAAGGTAAAGATGCGTCAACTGAACGTGTCGAAGTGAAAGATCATGCCGATGCGCTTGGAAAAGCCGTCCACGCGCTTGGTGATGAAGTAGCCATAGATGCTATCGCGCACCGTATCGTCCATGGTGGTACACGCTATATTCAACCTGCGCGTATAGATGACGCTATGATGACAGAGCTAGAGCAATTAACTGTGTTTGATCCCCGTCACATGCCGGCAGCACTTGCAGCTATTAGTGCTTTGCAGAAGCAGTTTCCTGATACTCCGCAAGTTGCGTCATTTGACACTTCTCTATTCACGAATTTGCCCATGGTTGCACAACTCACGACGCTTCCCCGCAAGTATCAGGCGCTCGGGTTGCGTCGGTACGGGTTTCACGGACTATCGTATCAGTACCTCCTGGGGGCATTTGCCAAGCTTGCAGGAGAACGCGCAGCAAACGGGCGTGTCATAATTGCGCATCTGGGGAGTGGATCTAGTATTACAGCATTTCATGGTGGTCTACCGATCGAGACGACCATGGGATTTTCGCCAGCTTCGGGGATACCTATGAGTACACGGTCGGGCGATATCGATCCAGGTATCGTTGCCTTTTTGCGTAGCCAAGGCGTAGACGGTGAGGTGTTTGATCGCATTGTCAATGAACAATCAGGTCTATTGGGGGTGTCGGAGTTGTCAGCTGACATGCTGACATTGCTACAGCAAGCATCAATCAACACTCAGGCCGCAGAGGCAGTTGAATTATTTTGTTATCAGGCGCGCAAATCAATCGGTGCACTTGCGGCGGTCTTGGGCGGGGTTGATTCGATTATTTTTTCTGGGGGGATTGGTGAGCGAGCACCGCTTATCCGTGCGCGGATTTGTGCTGGGCTAGGATATCTTGGCGTCGATATTGATGACGAACCAAATGCACACCACGCAGGCCTCATATCGTCTGCGGTAAGTAAGGTCGGCGTACACGTTATCCCGACCGATGAAGCACAAGTTCTATGCCACAATACCTATCAAGTAATTATGAACCCTACGATGGAGCAAGTATGAATACGCCGTTAAGTGAGAGTGAGTTATATAACATCGATGCCTATTGGCGGGCGGCTAACTACCTATCAGTTGGGCAGATTTATTTGTGCGATAATCCCCTGCTTCGTCAACCTCTTGAACAAAGTCACGTCAAGCAACTGCTACTGGGTCACTGGGGAACGGCGCCTGGTCAAAACTTTATTTATACTCACCTGAACCGTATCATCAAGCGACACGATCTCAATATGGTCTATATCTCAGGACCTGGTCACGGTGGCCCCGCACTTGTTGCAAATACGTACCTTGAGGGAACGTTTAGTGAGTATTATCCTGATGTTCCACAGACTGCCGATGGTATGAAAAAATTATTTCAAATTTCATCGTTTCCGGGAGGCTTATCGAGCCATGTTTCTCCGCAAGTTCCTGGCTCTATGCATGAAGGCGGTGAACTTGGCTACTCACTGAGCCATGCGTTTGGTGCGGTGTTTGATAACCCAGACCTCATCACTGCCTGCGTGGTCGGTGATGGCGAGGCCGAAACTGGTCCACTAGCAACCGCCTGGCACTCAAATAAATTCTTGAATCCCATCAGCGATGGCGTCGTGCTACCGATTCTTCATCTCAATGGCTACAAGATCAGTAACCCGACATTGTTAGCTCGTATCGAACCCGAAGAGCTTGATAGCCTGCTCCGCGGCTATGGCTGGACTCCTTTTTATGTCGAAGGAAATGATCCTATAGAGATGCATCAGTTGATGGCAGCAAAACTCGACGACATCGTGGATGAAATCAAACGCATCAAGCACGATGCGGTTAAGTACAACGATACGACGCGTCCACGCTGGCCAATGCTCGTCCTTAGATCACCAAAAGGCTGGACGGGGCCAAAAGAAATCGATGGACATAGTGTCGAAGACAACTTTCGTTCTCATCAGGTACCACTGGCGGTCGATGCTGCTCATCCAGAGGGCGTCGCAGCACTCGAATCATGGCTACGGAGTTATCGTCCAGAGGAGTTGTTCGATGAAGCTGGTCGACCAAAGCCAGAAATTCTCGAGTTCGTTCCAGGGCAGCGCCATCGCATGGGTGAAAATGAACATGCTAACGGCGGTCAGATTCATGAATTGCGCTTACCGGATTTTCGAGACTACAAACTCGATATCGAGTATCGTGGTATCGCTAATGAAGGTAGTGTCCATGCACTTGGACCGTACTTACGTGACGTCGTAGAGCGAAACTTATCGAGCCGTAACTTCCGTATATTTGGTCCAGACGAATTGGTTTCAAACCGTCTCGAGAGTGTCTTTGAGGCGACAAATCGACAATGGATGGCTCGTACAAAGGATAGTGATGAGTTCCTAGCAACCAATGGTGCCGTACTTGACTCAATGCTTAGTGAGCATCAGGCGCAAGGATGGCTCGAGGGGTACCTACTGACAGGCCGTCATGGTATACTCCATAGCTACGAAGCCTTTATTCGTATCGTTGACTCTATGGTCAATCAACATGCCAAGTGGATCAAGATGTGTAGCGAGATATCATGGCGCAAGCAGATTCCATCGCTAAACTACCTACTTACGTCACATGTTTGGCGCCAGGATCACAATGGCTTTACTCACCAAGATCCAGGATTTATCGATCACCTAGTAAATAAAAAGGCCGATACAGTACGTATTTATTTGCCTCCCGATGCAAATACACTCCTATCAGTCACTGACCACTGCCTCAAGAGCCGTAATTATGTAAACCTGACGATTGCCGGCAAGCATGCGGCGCCACAGTGGCTAACTATGGACGAAGCGGTCGAGCACTGCACGCAAGGTATCGGTGTATGGGATTGGGCAAGTAATGATGACTCTCAGGAGCCTGACGTTGTTATGGCATGTGCGGGCGATGTGCCAACGCTCGAGACGCTCGCAGCGGTATCGATATTACGCAAGCATTTACCAGAGCTCAGGATTCGTGTCGTGAATGTCGTCGACCTCATGCGCCTTCAGCCAAGTACCGAGCACCCGCACGGCCTCACTGATCCCGATTACGACCGGCTCTTTACCCGGGACAAAGAAATCATCTTTGCCTTTCACGGCTATCCATGGCTTATCCATCGACTCGTCTATCGTCGCAATAATCGTCATATGCACGTACGTGGCTACAAAGAAGAAGGCACTATCACTACTGCTTTCGACATGACGGTACGCAACGACATGGACCGGTTCCACCTGGTGATGGATGTCATCGACCGTGTGCCAGTACAAACACCCGAAGCCGAAGCTTTGCGTCAGCAGATGGAAGAAAAGCTGATCGAGCATACTCGTTTCATCAATAAAAATGGGGTGGATATGCCAGAGATTGTTGATTGGAAGTGGGACTTATCGTAGTCTCGCTCTACATGCCCACCTACCATACCGCATTTATTGCGGAATCAGGTAAAAGATGATACGATTCTCTTTATGCGTCGCACTCTGCGACGAGTCCCGTCCTTTCGGGTCGGTGTAGCTTCTAGAAGGGTGACCGGTATGGAGACAGTACAGGTTGAATTGCTAGTGGGTGGATCTTACCTTGTGAGTCAGACGAATCCACTGCATGCGGAAGAGATAGAGCAACTGGAGAATCTGTTTGCAGTATCCAGACTCGAAGGTGATAGTGAAGGACTTGTCATGAGCGTTCGTTTTCGAGATGATATTGGTCCAGCAGAGCCTGCGGCTGATATCATCAGGTTCTTGAACAAGTTGATTGAGCTGCAACGGCTCAATCGCAGTGATACTCGGATAGTAACACATTCTATCAAACAGGACGTTCTCGATATTATCGAGTCACACCTGGCCTGGACTCCGACAGTTGGTGAACCATCGATTGTTGGGCTGGACGACATTGGGATCGGTCCCGGCAATGAAGTCCTTGTAGTGCGCGGTTCTGCCGGGTTTGAGGTTGTGCGTATTCATGACAGTAATCGAGGATTTGTTCTCGCTACTGAGTTATATAGCTCAGAGCCGATGTTTGGTCGCGAATGTTCGATTGGCGTTGCTCACGAACATCATCCTTCGTACTACGGTCTTGGTGAAGTAGACGAGTTTCCGCGGACGTTTGCGGTTCATAACCGGACTGAGTATCGTCGGGAGCTAGTCAATTGGCTACTGAGCCAGCCAGGGCGTAAGTACGATAGCTTGGCGACAAAGATTCTCCGGTATTTTCCCGAAGATTTCGTTGAGCTGAGCGTTGAGAATTCATACCATGGACACTCGCGCGTCGTTGTGAATATCCTTGCGTTCTAGAGTTTTGCCCGTCACGGTAGTGGCGGGTGTTTTATTACCAATCGCTCGGATTGCGTCTGGCCATCATATCGATGACACGTCCTAGCTGTCCACTCTCGCGTTTGTCGGTAAAGCTCGCCGCTTGGCGCTGTAGCTTTTCGAGATGTAGGGCTAGGTCGTCGCGCGCTTGTGCGCCAAATCCGGTCAAATCGTCACGCTTAAAGACATTCCAATAGCGCAGCACCGGCATAATTACTTCTTTGATATGTCGCGGCAGGTTATATATGTCGGCATTTGCTATTTGGAGCGCACGTCGCTGGAAGCCTTCAATGTTTGCGCCTGGCATCTCGAAGTCTTTTATTTCATCGTAGATTGCTTGCATCGTCTGATTTGGCGCTAGATTGAATGCTTCGGCAACGAGATTGCGATAGAAAATCATATGGTGATTTTCGTCGGCGGCGACGTTTTTGAGAATCTCGTTTAGTATTGGATTATCACTTTTTGCACCAGTTTGACGGTGCGACACTCGGGTCGCAAGTTCTTGGAAAGTAACGTAGACAAGGGTATGAAGCGGGTCTTTTTCGACCTCATACCCCTGCTCTACTTGGTTCACTCGGAGTCGCTCGACTACTTCTGGGCTAACCGCACGGGTAAGGTCGAGGAAGACATGGAGGATATACCCATGATTAGCCTCCTCGGCCGTCCACTTGTTCGTCCAACGACGAAAGGCATCTTCATGACTGAAGTTTTCTGAAATGACGCGGTGATAGCCTGGTAAGTTCTCTTCTGTCAGGAAATTCACAATTACCGATGCTGTAACGTCTGGAGTAAGCAGCGGCGACTCATCTGAGCTAAGCCGTCGAGTAATTATCCTTCCCTCATCGTCAATTGGCATGAAATCATGAGGCATCCAAACAGTGCGTGCCGCTACGTGTTCGTCTATGAGCCTGTCTACAACTGGGTCGAGCTCATGCAAGAGCGTGATTTGGTCTGGCTCGCCGCCAATAGTGATAAGTCCACTTGCGTGAATGGTGTTGCGTCCAATGCGCTTAACATTGCTAGGTGTTAGGATGTCTCGCGACGGTGCCTTGTCACTGGGGGATAATTCGGTCATACTACTATCGTAGCATAAGCGACTTTTTACCCGCTCATTTCCACTAGTAGACTCCCATGGTATCATGATGACACATAGGTTATGTATAAACATTTTAAGCGAGCAACACTCAAGCGACACGTAGGACATATTCGACGGGACTTAGTTGCGGCGCTTGTCGTGACCGCGATCGCGATCCCTCAATCACTTGGTTTTGCGATTATCGTTGGACTACCCCCTATTACAGGTCTCTATACCGCCCTCGTTGCGCCAATTGTTTTCGGTCTGTTAGCCCGTACACGACGACTCGTCGTGGGGCCGGATTCTGCTACGGCCGCATTGGTTGCCTCTGGCGCGATGTTAGTTGCGCAAGCTGGTACCGCAGGCTACGCCGGCTCTGTTGCCCTACTGACGCTTCTCGTTGCGGGCGTATTGCTTGCCATGGCGGCTTTGCGCCTAGGGCTGCTTGCGGACTTAATTTCTCGACCCGTTCTCATAGGCTTTCTTGCTGGTGTCGGTGTGCAGCTGATGGCACGGAATATGCCTGGTCTCGTGGGTGTTACTGTAGACGGTGCGTCTGTATGGGATTATGTGATTGCTCCTTTTGTGCACATGGGGCAAATCAATGGAATGACCGCTACTATATCGCTACTCGTCGTAGGCATCATGCTGATACTGCGCAAAAGTCGCTTGCCAGGAGAGCTAATTGGACTAGTGCTTGCTGCGCTGTTCGTGGTAGTGTTCCAGGTTGGCGGGTATGGCGTACAGCTTGTCGGTGCCTTACCAAGTGGATTTCCTGCGATCATTGGGATCGATCTGTCGCTTCAGGCAATTGGGACACTGTTCCCGGCAGCAATTGCCATCGCACTGGTCATATTGGCGCAGAGTTCATCGCTTATTCGCACAACTGCTGCCGAACATGACGAACCTGTGGCGTTGAATAGAGATTTATTTGCACTCGGAACGGCAAATATAACCTCTGCATTTACACAAGGTTTTGCAGTAAATGGCAGCCCCGTACGGACGATGGCAGCCGAGAGTGCTGGCGGTCGTACAGCTATGGTCAATGTATGGATGGGTATGTTTATAGGCGTTATTCTACTCGTGGGAACACAACTATTTGCCTATATTCCTCAGGCGGCACTTGCTTCGATCGTATTTGTTCTGGGATATCGTCTCATCCGATTCAGTGAGTTTCGCCATATTTGGCGCGTGCACCCGACAGAGTTTTTAGTGGCAATTATCGCGCTCTTGGGTACGGCAATCTTTGGCGTGATGCTGGGCGTGTGTGTAGCGGTAGTTGTATCGTTGACTGAGCGGTTGATTCGTCAGTATCATCCAAAGGATGCAGTTCTATTGAGAGATGGTGAGTTGTCGAGCTGGGCGAGCGAGCGGCTTGGATCGGATCGTTCAGTGCCAGACGACCTACTGGTATATAGCTTTAATGGCTCGCTCTTTTTCGAAAATATTCACTATTTTTCACAGCGAATTGCTGAAGCGATAGCCACTGCAAAGCGTCCAGTGCGCACTATTGTGATCGATGCCGGTGCCATTGATAGTATCGATTACACTGCCGTCGGTGTACTAGAATCGTTTTGTCGCCAGCTAAAAACTGATGGTGTGCGCGTTGGGTTTGCCCATGTGTCGCCACATCTGATGGATCAGCTAGAACGGTACGGTATTCGCACGCTTGTAGGAGAAACAAACATATATATGACGCTTGGTGGCGCAATCAAAGCCTATGCTGCCGCAAAACTCCCTGTTGGTGAGCGAATTCGTCGCCTCGAAATTGCAAAGCGAGACTATGTGCTAGTAGGAAGTAGCGTGCTCGAGGTACTAGGTCTACGTGAAGCGGCAGATGTTGATTTAGTAGTAACGAGTGAAGTGTATGAGGCATTCCGCGAAAAACACGGTTGGCATGAGTTTACGCAAGCAAATGGTAAAAAAGTCTTGTCTCACGAAGGGTCTAACCTCATGACAGTGTGGGCTGGTGATCAGCTGAAACAGCTTCGCCAAGGCGTGACTACTGTAGACGGAGTACGAATCATGTCCATAGAAAAACTCATCGAAGGCAAATTACAGCTTGGTCGACGCAAAGACTTCGCGGATGTGAAATTATTGCGACGATATCTTCGTGATCGCAAAGATAGCTAACGAAGTTTGATTGTTCGTACGATTGTTGGCAGCGGTTGATCTGCGACGATTGTTGTTTGTGGGTCAAAGGTTTCGAGTAATTTTTTGCGCGCATTTGCTGTTAACTCGGCATAGCACTTACCTTCCTGCTTGAGCGAAATGGACGTATGATATCGCAGCGGAAGAATCGTCTTTGGCAGTAATCTAGTGCGATGAGCGACACTGGATACAACGAGCTCGTCATCGGTTGACGCGTAGACAACATTAATACCTTGCTGACGACAAATGGCAAGTGCGCGTGCAAGGTCCGGGTGCGGGTGGAGTTCGGTCGCAACCACTCCAAGGTATTCGAGATTCTGTGGTTGAAATTGAGTTGGATCGGTTGTTTTTGTGTGTAGTTCGGTACTTCTCGCGACGGCGTAGACGAGTTTGCCTTCGGACCCCAAACGCCGAGCGGTCGAAAGCAGGCGCTCACGTTCGTTTTCTGTCAGATCACTTCGTTGTGCGATATTCTCGACGTTACCAATCCAGTAGCATGTGTAGTGCTCTCCGTGGTGCCATGCGGTACCCGCTATTGCGCGTATGTATGTCGCAGCTGGCATTTCATATACCGGTTCGAGGCGCTTAGAGAGATGAATCATGCGTAGTGAGGATGCGCCAACTAGTGCTTTTCGGACAATAGTGAGAAAAGCTGCTGCATCAATTTCTGTACCATGCAGGCTAACAGTTGGTTCTGATATGTCGACAAGCGAGTCCGTATCCACGACAATTGTTTCAACGATAGGTCGCTGTAGCCGACGTGGCCAAAATATGACGCGTCGAGGTTTCTGAGTTGCACTGGTCGAGGCACGCTTCTTCATACAGAGTAGTATAGCATGAGCGGGTTGAAAATACTGACGTAAAGGTGTAGCATAGGCAATATGACAAAGCAGACAACGCGCACAGCGACCAAGAAGAAATCACCAGCCAAGGTCGTCAAAAAGACTGCCGTAAAAGCAAAAAGTAAAACAAGTGCTGTTGCCCGTAAAGCAACGACTGTTGCACGCCCAAAATCACAAAAAGTTGACTACTATCCAAACCGTATGACCGTTGCGGTCTCGGCACTTGCAGGCACGATTCTTGTACTTGTGGCAGTCATAGCAGTTCTTGGTAGTCGCGGATAAATCCTCACTCCATAATTGCCTAAAAACAGGTGCATAGAGGTATACTAGGATATATGAAAGTTCGTATAGAGATAGACACAAAGACATTTGTTCGGTTTTGGCTCGTAGTGATTGGATTTGCTGCGGTGATTTTGGCAATTTATAGTGCAAGTACTGCGTTGGTAATCATTGGCGTCGCACTGTTTCTCGCCCTGGCATTGAATGCACCCGTTAGCTGGTTGTCGCGTCATCTTCCAGGCCGCAGTCGCATACTGAGCACGGCTATTGCCTTTCTCGCGGTGATTGCGTTCTTGGCGTTTGTGATATTTCTGGTCATTCCGCCTATCGTTCAGCAGACACTGAAGTTTGTAGATACAGCGCCAGAAATGGTGCGGACATTGTCTACGCAGTGGAGCGGGTTTGGAGATATTGTCGAAAAATACCACATTCAACCGCAGGTTGATCAGGCTGTTAAAGCAATTCAAGCAGACCTGGGTACCTGGGTATCGGGCATTGGTCGTGGTGTCATAACAAGCGTAGGCTCAGCGATGTCGGCATTCGCTGCAACACTACTTGTTATTGTTCTTACCTTCCTCATGCTTGTTGAAGGCCCGTCGTGGTTGACTAAGTTGTGGGGGTTATACCGAAATAAGGCTCGCATGAAAATGCACAAACAACTTCTCAGTCGTATGCATACGGTTGTATCGGGATACGTTAGTGGTCAGCTGACAGTATCGGGTATCGGCGCGCTGAGCGCAGGTGCAACAGTATTTATCATCACGCAGTTCTTCCATGAAGTACCTGCAAACCTCGCACTTCCGACAATCGCCATTTGCTTTGTACTGTCGCTCATACCTATGTTTGGTGCGACCATTGCCGGCGTCTTGGTGTCACTGTTGCTGGCATTTAATAACCCAGTTGCAGGTATTGTGTTCGCTATATTCTTCACGGTCTATCAGCAGCTCGAGAATAATATCATTTCTCCACGCATTCAGTCGAAGCGCATCGAGCTTTCACCGCTGGCTATCCTTGTAGCGGTGACGGTAGGTTTGTATGTGTTCGGTATTGCCGGGGGTATCATCTCTATCCCTATTGCCGGCTGCCTAAAAGTTCTCGTAGAAGCATATCTCGAACATCGTGATCAGGAAGAAGAGAAAGATAACCCAGTCGTGAAGCTCGCCAAAAAGCTTACTGGGACTAAGTCTGACAGCGAATCCGAAAGCGCATAGAGTACTGTCAGCGTCTCACGCGCTGGATTGCTGAGTATTGTTAGGATTTTTGAATACTATGCGACCAGGTAGTGCCCGAAGGAGTATCATTTACCTGCACGCCTATATTTGCTAACTTGTTACGGAGTTGATCGGAGGCTTCCCAGTTTTTGTTTTCGCGTGCTCGCTGGCGTTCGATGATGATACGCTTCGCCTCATCACTAATATCGGGAGTTGATGCTTCCAGCTGTAGACCGAGCATTTCGTCGATGGTTTCGATAACATGGACGAGGCTGGCTCTATGAATGCGTTCAAGCGCAAGACCATCAAGTTTGCTGAATGCCTCATCGATAATTCGTAGTGCTTCGGGCGTATTGAGGTTATCTTGGAGCGCTTGGCGGATTGCTTCTGTAGCGGCGTTTATCGCTACATAGCGATCACTATCATCGTTTTTGGCGGTATCATCGTGTAGCCGATCGTGCGTTTGGTGACGGAGTGCAGCGTAGTTGCGCCAGTTGGCTAAGCGGTTCTTTGCTGCCGTTAGATTCTCAAACGTGAAGTTGCCTTCGTTGGTATATTGCCCTTGCAGGATGAACATGCGTAGGTCGAGTGCTGTATAGCCTTGTTTTTCTATGTCCTGAAGCGTATAGCCATTACCCAGTGATTTGCTGATTTTGCCACCGTCGATTTTGAGGTGGTTGTTGTGGAGCCAGTAGTTTGCAAAGCGTACGCCGCTCGCAGCTTCGCTTTGTGCAATTTCGTTCGTATGATGTACGGGTATGTGGTCGATACCGCCCGTGTGGATGTCGATGGTTGTACCGAGGATGCTCATGGCCATTGCTGAGCATTCGAGGTGCCAGCCTGGAAAGCCCATGACACTTTCGCTACTCAGTCGTTCCCCGCTCCCGTTGTCACCGATTCCTGTGGAATCGCCACGTAGGTCGCTAGGCGCGGGTCCTGCCAGTGTGTCCGCCCCTAAAATGCTTTCATCAGCAGATGAAACATTTTGGGTGCCGCCCCGCACACTGTCACCCGCTTGAGCAGTACTTGATGCTGGTAGTTCCAATAGATCATCAGGCGTTATCCATTCCATGTCGCGCTTCGTGCCAGGTTCGGTGAATTTCCAGAGCGCAAAATCCCACGGCTGCCGTTTTTGATCGTTGGCCTCTACTCGTGCACCTGCACGTTGTGCAGCGAGGTCAAGCTGTGCAAAGTCGGCGTACGAGGAGAATTTGCTGGTATCAAAATAGATACCGTCAGTGGTCTGATAGGTGAAGCCTTTAGCCTTCAGCTCACGAATGAGGTCGAGTTGTTGAGGTATGAAATCAGTTGCTTTCACGAGGTGTTCTGGCGCGAGGAGGCCGAGCTTTTCCATGCCTTCGAGGAAATCTTTGCCGTAGTATTCGGCGATTTCCCACGCGGTTTTGCCTTCCCGAGCAGCTCCTTTTTCTAGCTTGTCTTCTCCTTCATCGGCGTCGCTCACGAGGTGTCCAACGTCGGTAAGATTCATGACACGCTCGACTTGATAGCCGCTCGCGATGAGCGCACGCACGAGTGTGTCCCAGTAGACATATGCCGTCCAGTTACCCACTGTCAGGTAATCGTAGACAGTTGGACCACAGGTGTACAGCGTTACCTTGTCATCCGAGATGGGTGTAAAATCTTCAACTTTACGAGTTAGGGTGTTATGTAGTTTGAGAGTCATCTGTATAATCCTTCAGGGCTTTATCGGTTGCAGTGATGAGTTCACGCACGATCGTGTCGTAGTCTTCGTAGACACGGAATCCTGCTGCGTAGGCATGCCCGCCGCCGCCAAAGTAGCCTGCTACCTGGTCGGCAACGGGCGCGTTACATCGTAGCTTGCCGGTTAGTTTGCCATCGGGATAGGTCTTGATTGCACACGTCACCTGTACGCCCTCGACAAGTCGCATCTCGTCGAGCACAAGCATACTAGGATTGTACTGGTCGCTATACTCTTGGATGTCGCCCCAAGGTATATGGACGAGCGCCAGTTTGCCGTCGAGCAAATATTCAATACGGCTGATCAGCTCGCCTTTATACGCCAGAATTTCTGGTGACTTTTTCATAAATTCGCGTCGTCGCTCTTCGATGGTGCTGTTTTTTGCACCGAGCCGTACGAGCTTGCTGGCGACTTCAAAGGTGTCGGCAGTAGTGCCTTGTGTGGTGAGCCCCAGGCTATCGCTCATGATCGCGACAAGCATATTCTCTGCTGCCTGCGTATTGATCTCCCATTCGCTTGCGTTTGCGAGGTTGTAAATGAGCTCCCCTGTCGCTACGACATCCTGATGAACAAGCGTGTGCTCAAATGATAGCGTCGATTCGCTAATGTGATGATCGAGAACGAGTACAGGGTGCGACTCTAGGTAGGCGCGAGCGCCAGGTGTCTCGAGCACTTTGCCCAGGAGTATGTCTGCACTGGTATCAACGATAATTGCGAGATCCGCACGGGTGTCAAAATCACTCGTTACACGGTCCCAGCCGCGGATATAGCGTAGATATTTCGGGATGTCGACTGGGCAGTAGAGTGATACTTTTTTGCCCAAATCACCCAGAATTTCCTCGAGCGCAGCAGCGCTTCCGAGGCTGTCGCCATCGGGGTTTTCAGCCTGTATGATGACGATTGAAGCAGCGTCTTCGATCAGTTTTTTTGCATTTTCAAACATTACTTACAGTATAGCATAATTGACTAGTTTGTAATAATATGCTTAATTATTAAATAACCGCATATTGCGGAGTCCTTTCGCGCTTAATAAGAGCGCACGAGATGATAAGGTGGGACAAATGACTCAATCGATGACTATACTGCTACTCGATGACTTCATGCAATATTGTGCGGAAGCTATGGAGCACTGGGACAAGGATGACTTCTCGAAGAGAACTATCGGGCAAGCTCTGGTCGACGCAGAAGCGGCGATTGTCCCGAGTATGCCTAGTTTGTTTGACGGAGAAGAGCCGGCTGACAGCAAAGAGTTGCGTAGGTATCTGACCGAAATGTTGGTCGGTGCAGCGAGTATGCGGATGCTGTTAGCTGCGGTACCCGACTCAACCAGAAAGCCAGCTCGGCTAACGATCATTACGTTAACAAACCAGTGGCGTGATCGTGTCAAAGATTATCCGGTACTTCGGGACTGACCAGCCAAGGTACTTGTGAGGGTCTCGGGACTCATTTCTCCCACCTCACGAACTAATTGCTTGATAGTACTATGGAGCAATTAGTTCGTGTAAAAGATAGTCAAAAAAGCAAATTGCCCGCCTGAGTAGGTGGGCTCAGATTGTGATGTTGATGTCGCGGCCTGCTTGGCGGCGTACTCGAGGAGTAGCTCGCGCAGAACCTGCTCGATCTGGTCGCGAGATGCAGACGGTGGTGTGAACGTTTGCGCTACCTGTGCTCTGAGCGCGTCCAGGTCGGCGGCGGTATCTTGCTTGCCGCGACGCTTATCGACTGCGTCTTTGATTTCCCTGAAAGCGACAGCGATGGTCGTTGCTGCCGTGATCAGGGTGGTCGCAGTCTCAAGTGCTTTCGACATGCTTCCGAGGTGCTGAAGAATCTGGATACGCATGGCGATACCATGTCCTTTCGAGTAGTCTTCTAAATTATATTATAGCACATAATATTAAAAAATACAATATCCAGCTATTGTAGTATCCCGGTTGTCCTTTACTGTTCGAAGAGGTAGTTTGCGTACAAAGTACTATAGTGTACGCCTGCCCTCGAGAGCATGCCCAAGGGTGATTTGATCGGCGTATTCCAAGTCTACCCCCACCGGTATACCACGCGCGAGACGCGTGAGTTTAGTAGCTAGTCCGGCATCGCGAATTTGCTTCTGTAGAAATAGCGCCGTCGACTCGCCTTCTACACTCGCGTTGGTGGCGATGATAACTTCGGTGACTGCGTCGTTTTCGAGTCGCTGCAACAATTCATGTACATGCAATTGTTCTGGACCGATTCCGTCTATGGGAGATATGGCGCCACCAAGCACATGGTACGTGCCTTTGTAGTGTCCGGTCCGTTCGAGTGCGACGATATCGAGTGGTTCTTCTACGACCGCAACCAGTTGTTTGTCGCGATCTGCATCGCTGTAGAGTGGCGACACCTCTTCCTCAGGGTCTATCAGTGCAAAGGTAATTGGGCAGGTCTTGACGCCATCATGTAGTTTGGCGATGGCATCAGACAACTGTGCGCTGGTACGATGATTTGCGCGTAGCAAAAAGTACGCGTATCGTTCGGCAGTGCGTGCACCCACGCCAGGCAGACGGCCAAGCTCGTCGACCGCCTTTAACAGCGCAGTTGGAAGTAATCGCGTCATACCCTATTCACTATGCCTAAAATTTGTTCGCTAAGAGTGGTCCTTTAGAGTCCTAGCTTGCCAAGTCCGCCCATGAGGGGTTTCATTGTCTCGGCAGCAATCTCTTGGGCTTTTGCCATACCATCTCGTACCGCAGCCTCTATCCATTTCTCGAGCTGTCCAATATCTTCAAGGTCTACGTACTCTGGGTCGATTTTGATCGATACGATTTTGAGTTCACCGTTGATTTGTACGACGACAGCGCCGTCGCCTGCCTCTACTTCAACGATTTGTTTCGATAATGATTTCTGAGCTTTTCGTAGATCGTTTAGCATCTTCACTTGGTCAAACGCCATGTTGGTAATTCCTCCGTAATAAAATAGATCTACGCTATAGTATACGCTATTTTTCGATAGGTTTGTAGAGGTAGAACCTATCTGCGTCGTTTGCTTGTTTGCTGGTAATGATGAGTGTCGGCTCGATTGTGGAGAGATGTGCCGAACGCACAGCGCGGGTAGCGATGCTGTGCGCGGTATGTTCATCGTACTTCGTACTGACGTTAAAGCGTTTGTCATAGTGGGCCACGAGGTCATAGAACGATTTTTCTTTTTCGGTGACAATCAGTTTGATAGGATTATCTTTCGTGATATTTTGCGCGGTAAGCGCTCGCTGAAAGATCTTGAGATCATGACTGTAGTGTGCGAGGATATTTGGATTGTATAGGTAGCTGTTTACGTAGTTCGTTGTGTTCGAAAATGATAACCCAACCACGAGTACGGCAAGTGGAATCAGTCCAGTGATGCGGGCATAAGGATTGCGCGGAAATAGCTTATACCACTCTACAATGAGTGTGGTTATACCCATGGCAACGAGTAGCACCACGATGGGAAACATGTCGAATACATACGTAGGGTTGACGATAACTATGATAGAAAGAATAGTTCCCAAAATGAGGATCGCATAGCTACGCGCTGTATATTTGACTGTCAAAAGTTTATATATGCCGATGAGAATCAGTAGTGTTGTTGCGAGTGAGAACATCGGCCGCAGTATGTGGCTATCAGAGGTCGAGAAAAATCCAAACATATTTTGACCAGCAGTGACGAGGTTCCTGCCAATATCGATGCCGCCTTTTGGTAGGCCAAATATTGTTGCCGCCACCGAATTATCTAGATAAATTGCATAGGCAAGCGGTGCGACCGAAAGGAGTCCCAGTACAACGGCAAGGATGAGCCGCGGCTTGGCGATTCGTCGCAGCACATAGCGAATGTGAGGGTGGAGTGAGGCGGTGATAATAAGCGCAATGGTTAGGTAGATACCTAGGGGTGTGTAGAGTGATATAGCCAGCAACACACACCCAAGGACTTTCCAAAAAGTGCCAAATAGTGCGCCGCGGGTGACGTACGTACCCGCAAGGAGTAGCCAGACGGTAATCGCCGTAAAGCTAATCGTCGGTGTACCATCCTGAATCATAAACAGAAATGGGGTCATAGTGACCGCGAGCACAGTGACAATAATCGCGATATTACGTCGGAACCATGAGCGTACGAGCATGAATATACCGATAGCGGTGAAAAAACCAATCAAAAGTGACGGTAGCTTGATACTAAGCGTTGTTACACCAAATAGCATGAAACTTGCTCGCTGCAAAACATGGTAGGGCCAATCGATGACCATGTGGGGAGCAAGTGACTTTATAGAGAGTGCACCACTCGTGAGGGCTGATTGCATCTCTGCTTCACGCAGTGCCGCTGGAACAAGTGTTGCGATGAGCCCTATAACGGTAACACCGACAAGCGTAACAAATACATATCCGAGGCGATACCGCCAACGGTAGAGGAACAAATCAGTGACACGAGTCTTCATAACTTGTCTAATTATAGCATAATGACTATTCGTGGCGCTTGTCGAGCGACATGAAACGGAGGCGTTCTGGGTGGAAGTACAGCTGGACTTTACCCACCGGACCATTACGATGCTTGGCAATGATCAGGTCGGTAATGTTTGCGACATCTGGGTTATCTGGTTCGTAGTACCCAGGACGATAGATGAACGATACGATATCGGCATCCTGCTCGATAGAGCCGGATTCTCGTAGGTCGGCAAGCTGTGGGATTGGCGGCGTACGCGACTCTACGGAACGCGATAGCTGACTCAGCGCAATCAGCGGCACATTTAACTCACGCGCGATTAGCTTGAGCCCACGCGAAATTTCACTCACCTCTTGCACGCGGTTCCCATTGTGATTACCACTTGCCTGCATGAGCTGCAAATAGTCGACGATAATCAACCCAAGCGGTTGGTCATGTGCGGCCCGACGTGCTTTTGTACGCATTTCGAGCACGCTGAGTCCTGGCGTGTCGTCGATAAATATCGGTGCTTCCGCCATCTCGCCCATTGCTTCGGACAGCTTTGCGAAGTCGTCATCACTCAGGTTACCGGTGCGAATGTTCCAGCTGTCGACGCCCGAAGCGTCGGCAAGCATACGGTCGATGAGCTGCTCTTTGCTCATCTCGAGGTTGAAGTACAGGACAGGAAGTTTGGAAATAGTGGCAACATTGTAGGCAAGATTTGTGACGAGTGTAGTCTTACCCATGGCCGGACGTGCCGCCAGGATGATGAGGTCGCTGCGCTGCAGTCCGGCGGTCATGGCATCGAGGTCGCGATACCCAGTGCGAATACCTCGTAGCTGCCCTTTGTTACGGTGTAATTCTTCGATGCGATCGAAACTTTCCGTCAAGATGTTTTCGATACTCACGAGGTCTTGTTTGAGTGATTGGTCGCTGACGCTAAAGAGCTCTGCTTCGGCTCGCCCAAGCAGCTCTTGTGTAGAGGTTTCTTCATCGAAGCTCATTTCACCGATTTCAGCGCTTGCTTTTATCAATCGACGACGGATGGCTTTTTGCGAGACGATTTCGGCATAGCTGGCAGCGTGCGACGCCGTCGGGACGTAGTTAGTGAGTTCGGTCAAAAATGCCGATCCCCCAACGGTTTCGAGTTCATCTTTTTTCTTGAGTTCCTCGGTGAGCGTGAGGAGGTCGACAGGTTTGTGGCGTTCGTAGAGCCGTGTCATGGCGCCATAGATTAGTTGATGCCGTTTGTCATAAAAGTCTTTTGCATGCACGAGCTCGGCGATATCGGCGATCACCTCATCGTCTATCAGTACCGCACCAAGTAAACTCATCTCGGCATCGAGATTTTGTGGCGGTACCTTACCTGCTGACACTTCTTTCTTTTGTGGCTTTTCGCGCTTATCTTTGTAGTCGGCCATAATTATAGACTCACCTCTTCTCCTCCACCCATGATATCAAGGACTGCGGCAGCTTGGCTATCTTCGGGTGGTTTCGTGGTGGGGAGGGTCGAAATAACTGCATCTGGGTAGCCCATTTGCTGCAGCACGCTTGCGAGTAAAGGCAGCGATTTGTCTAACTGAGCTTTTGGAAACTTCTTGCCTGCGTAAATGAACAGTGTCTCTCCGTCGAACAAGTGGGTGCATTTTGTCAGGACGCTTGCGGCACCAGTAGCGCTTTGCCGCACTGCCTCTATAAACTCATCCCACTTAAATGCCACGGGATCGCCTAGCGGTCTCGCTGGCGCAGCCGGTGTTTTTGGTGTGGGAGTCGCTGTTACCACTTCAGGACGAGGTGTGACGATACTGGCTGTAGGCGTAGGCATGGGTGCGACGGCACGAGGAGTATTTGGTTTCGGAGGTTGTTTTGGCGCTGGAGCTGGTACGACAGGTGTGTTCTCTACGATGATGTGCGAGGTAAGTACCGTGAGCAGCTTGATATGTGGCCATGGGCTGCGCGGAACTTCTGTCAGGCGGTCAAGCAGTGGTAGTAGATGAGGTTCTGTGGCGATGCGGCTTCGAATCATCCGTGTTAGCTGTTCACATATAACCGATGCGGGCGTACCGCGAGACTCTAGCTCATCCAACGTGGCAACTATGGTAGCAATGTCACCTGTCGTGTAGCTATCGATTAATCGCTCTACCGCGACGGCTTCTGCGAGGCCTAGTACGCTTTCGATATGTGCTGGAGTAATGGTGTCTTCGGTAGCACTGCGCAGTTGATCGAGCAGGCTGATGCTATCGCGAAAACTACCGTTGCCATGGTGGCTAATGAGAGCAAGCGCCTCGTCATTGATGGCGATTCCCTCTGCATCTGCGATCGTACGTAGGTGTGACTGGAGGTCCGGGAGGCTAATAGTGCGAAAGTTAAATCGTTGCACACGACTGATGATGGTGGCGGGCAACTTATCGGCATCGGTCGTCGCGAGGATGAATACGACATGCGCAGGGGGTTCTTCGAGTGTCTTGAGTAGCGCATTAAACGCCGACTTTGAAAGCATGTGCACTTCGTCGATGATATAAATTTTCCTTTTGGCGAGCGATGGCGCTATCTGTACTTTGTCGCGGAGGTCACGAATGTCCTCGACGCTATTGTTGCTGGCAGCGTCAATCTCGATGATATCCAGGTGCGTTGATTCGTCCGCATACGGCAGCTCGTTTATCTCATGTGCGAGGATGCGCGCGATCGATGTTTTGCCGACGCCGCGCGGGCCAGTCAATAAGTAGGCATGGGCAACATGGCCATTTGCCAATGCCCGACGCAAAATATCGGTAACATGTGACTGCCCGACGATTTCGTCGAGCGACTTGCTCCGGTATTTTCTATATAACGCCTGCCCCATTGCTTTTATTGTATCACTGCGCCTTCGCTCTCGTAGTGTTCGATATAGCAGCCGGCGCACATGCTCTGGTATCGCGCTCGATCATCGTTGTCTACCCAAACGATCGGTTCGCCAACATGAAATTGTCCATCGACAAATCTTCCATTAAACTCCGCTTGCTTGCCGCATCGGCACATTGTCACCATTTTTTCTACACTATCCGCTAGTTCAAACATTCGTTGACTGCCCTCAAATAGTCTTCGCTGGATATTACTACGGATGCCGTATGCAATGACTGATGTCTTTGCTTCTTTTGCGATACGCTCTAGGTCGTTTACTTGATTGGCGGTCATGAAGTTGACTTCATCGACAAGGACACAGTGGATTGCCCGTTGACCAACAAATTGTAGGTACGATGGATATAGCTCAGTTTCGGGAGTTGTTGCGATGTCAATTGGCCATTCCTTGCCCGCACGAGATGTTGTAAACCCTGGCTTGCGCATCGCAAGCTCTGGCATGATTGTGACGACGTTTAGCCCATTCTCTGTGTAGTTATATGCGGCGCTTATAAGCGTGTCGCTTTTACCACAATTCATTGCTCCATACCGAAAATTCAGTTTTGCCATATATCCCCTTGCAAAGTCCACCCCTCTTTTGTCTTGCTACTAGTATATAAGTAAAGGTCATGTACGTGTGGCGTAGTTTTTGCAACGGCATATGAAAAACACCCTATGGATAGGGTGCGGTTACTGGTGGGAGCGACTCGCTGAAGTGTTCAGGACATTTGCGAACGCGACAACCGATGCGGTGATCTTGAGTGTCGGTACACGAACGCCACTGCTGAGACTGAGAATCTCTTCGGTAGAAATCCGCCCAACTTGTGGACCTACATCGTATCCAGAAAAGAACTCGCCAGTTGCTGTGATGTAGTCGGCGTCTGATGGTTTTCCGTTCTCGCCTACTTCGCGTACTGCCTCTACAACAGCAAACTTATGGTGACAATCACCCGTGTGTTCGACACTGACAGCAAACTGCAGCTTGCCATCGCGTAGTGTAAGTAAAATTGCCCCAGTACTGTAGTTAGAACCCCATTCAAACATACTGACTCCCATCGGTTCGTATCACAGCAGGTGTGCGATATCATGTTTACTATAACATACTATACAAAATAGCAAGTTACCTTGGTAACTTGCTATTGTACGTTGAGCTGATTTACAGGCTAGCTTCGACTGCCGCCCACGTAGCATCGGGTGCGTCTTCGGGGACAATGATTGTCACTTGGTCGCCAATGTTGATGCGGAAGTACGTGACGCTTGCGAGCAGTATGCGGTATTCGCGCCCACTTGCCTCGACATAGTATGCGCCATCATGCTGTACGAGCGTACCGATAACTTGCTTGCGTGCGATTGGGCCGATTTGTTTGTAGATGAATCCGCCATCGTCAGCAATGGTGAGTTTGAGGATGTCACCCTCGACAAGCTTTGATTTGCTAGCGTAGTTAGCCGGTACTGGGTAGCTCTTGCCGTCTGGGCCGATCATGACTTGGCCGTCAAAGACGCCCTCGATCACTTTGCCGCTGACTTCTTCGCGTGAGCTCGTAGGCGTAACGACAGAACCGTCATCGCCAACAATACTGACCAGCAGCTCTTTGGCTGCGGCTAGATTGGTCTCGGCTTCTTGTATGAGCGACTTTAGTCGCTTCACTTGTTTTTCTGGTAATTCAGACATATTAGTTCTCGCAGTCCTTTGTCTGTTTTGTTGGTGGTATACCCCTATTATATACCGCGACAGGGCTATAAAGTCAAGCACAGATCTTTCCACAGGTCATTTAGGGGTGATAGCAAAATCGTTGTAAATAAATCTATACAGATACTTTCAGACAATAGGAAAAGCCCGGCCGACACTCACCCGCTAGGAGTGAACATCGGACCGGGCTTTTGCACCATGGATTTACGGGCGGTTGGTGATCTTGTATCCCCATCCGCCGAAGGCTTCGGCGAGTAGGCCTCCTTCATCCTGAGCATGAATGGATGACATCCATGCACCGGGAAGTTCGGGGTCGACTTGCCGCGGCTTCATATGCTCGGGGCACATGAGATCCTCGAAGTAGCTGAGGTCTTCATCCATGTCGAATCGACCCCAGAACGGCTCGCTCAGGTGATCGATAATGGTGGAAGTTCCGACCTCGAGGAGCTCACGCTCCCAGTTGGCCAAGGGCTCTTGGGTCGTAGTCCGGTCAACCTCCTCCTCTTCGATTTCCGCCTTGATCTGCTCGAGTGAGGAACCAAGCCTCTCCAGGAGGAAAATCTCATCGAGAGTCAGGCCACAGAAATACTTGTTCGAGTATAGGTGGGCTCGCACTCTCGATTTGAGGATAGCGAGGACCTCCTCGACCCACCAGGTGTTGATGCCCGGATACTCCCTATCCAGCTCCTCGCGGTGCTGGTGGTTGAGCTCCTGATCGTGGTCGGCGCTGCGCGCCGCCGCGATCTTGGGCTGTCGAACCTCGCGGTTGCCCTCGCGATCGTAGTCGCTGCGTCCTGGCGCATGACTCGCGTTGTCGCGACGCGACTGCTTGTCGGTCACGCCGTAGCGGCGCGTGCCGGAGTGGCGACGCAGAGCCTTGATGGGCTCGACATTCAACCACGAGGGCTGGGTATTCGGTCCCCTCAGACCCAGAAGTAGGTATTCCCACTCCTCCAACGCATCGTTGTCGGCGTTGACCTCGATGTCCATGGTGCGAGCCACGGATCCTCCTATCGGTAGACGGATACTTCCTTGACTATCCTTTCATTATAGCATAAATAGTATGTTAAGTCAATATTTTGACTATCAAAAACACCCCATCTCTAGGGGTGCGAAAAATGGTGCAGGCCCGGCAGCGTGATGCTGCCGGGCCGGGTGCCGCCTGTCGTCAGGCAGCGAGGACGAAGTCACCTTCCGGGAAGATCCGCTCCGCCGTGGTGGTCAGGATCTCCTTCTCCTGGTCGGTCCAGCCCTGGGTGGGCCGGGACTCGATGATGCGCCAGAACAGCCGGCCGGCCTCCTTGACGGAGTTGCCCGGACGTCGCAACAGCTCGGCGAGCTGCTGGATGTCGGAGCGCTCGGCGCGGTCGGCCTGGCGAGCCTGGACCACGACCTGCGTGGCTTCCTGGCGATCCATGGCGCGCTTCTTCTTCATCGCCTTCTTGGCGGCGATGCGGTCGGCGTCCAAGTATTGCCGGATCGTGACCGACGTGTTGTAGTTGGCGACCATCGTGTCTGTTGCGTGCATGAGGTGCTCCCTTCACTTGACCGGATTTCACCCGGTCATCTGGGTGGCTCCGAGATCGACTCTCGGACTGGGTGCCGCGCTAGTCGCGACTGTTTTACATATTAGCATAAAAGCTATAAAAAGTCAATAGTTGTTTGTAAAATAATACCTCTAAACCCTGGTAGGCGCTTGGATAATAAAATAAGGTTTAGTATGGTTTCGCAGTGTAGCGAACCTTACTAAACCTTTACCACCTCATGGCTTACCAAAACGACGCTTTTGCAATGGCATCGAATATGGTGGGTTGTGGGTAGCAAACCTCACAGGCTGTGTTTGTCTCACAGCCGTCATGCCATCCGGCGTCAGCTGTGCGTGGCGACTTCATCGGAAAGACCTCGTCGAGTTCTCGTAGGAGCTCGAGCATTTCTGGGTAGCGACTGATACATTTCCAGGGCATGCCTTGGGTGTAAAAGCGTATCCCCTGAATCAGCACCTTTGGCTGTCGACCGGTTTCCTTGGCGGCAATCTGAGCTTTGCGGTAGGAGCTCACCATGCGCGGAAGAAATTGGTTGAGCTCAATGATGCTGGGTGCAAGGAGCGTTTCGGTGTCGACGCCCTTACCTGGCGGTGGGAACGATCCTCCTAGTGGGAAAAAGTTATCCTCCCCCATGCGCATCTGAATGCTATTGCGTGTGTTCTCTACGATCGCGAAGACATACACCTTTACAAGGCCGTTCTCTACCCATTTTGCTACGGCATCGTGCACCATGCGCCGCATAATCTCGTGAAAGATCAAGCCCTGGTGAGGTGCACTTGGACGTACGCTGAGTCCCGATAGTTCCGTCAGCAAGGCGCCAGACCGCTCAAGTTCATCGAGGGTCGCTAGACCCTTCGGGCTCAAGGGGCTGCTGCCGCTTGCTGGGAGGAATAATTTGCCGACTGGCAGCGTTCTCCAGCCACTGATTGATTCCTGGGGATTCCATGGATAGTAGGGTTCTCTGGCATATATCTCATACATCAACCCATAAAGGCTATCTTCGATATCACGTAGATTATCTTTGCCATAGCACATCCAAGCGTTGCCCCGTGTACCGGGCTGCTGAGTCGAGTCGGTGTCGGGACTGAGTGTACGGCGTCCTGCTTCATCATGCGGGAGGTCATCGGCATCGTGAAAATACCAACGCTTATATCCATCATGATGAATCTCGCGCGCAATTGCGATCGGCGGAGTTAGTCTATCGCTGTTCAGCGGGACGCGTATATGCCTGTGCTCCTCGTGGTAGCGTAGCGGATGAGGGTTTCCTTCATTTGCAAATCTACACACCCACTCTACGAGTTCGCTGCGACTAAGTCGGTGCTGACGATCCCATCTTTGTAGCAAGTATTCGTCATACTGTTGAGACGGACTCATAAGTAGTGTCATACTAAGGTGCTCCCATCGTAGTTGATTGGTAGAGTGGTTTCTCGGTTTTTCAAACGAGTACGACTGACATAAAGTATCATAAATAACGATAACAGTCAACTTTTTGTAGTATGTAGACTGTAGATATTGTTGGAATTAAAAAAGGTCTAGATTGTAATCTAGACCTTGGCGATTAAGCGATCAGGTACTTATCATAGTGTGGTCGCTGGATATGATCAAACACACTCACTGCTGGGTGGCACACCAAACAGTCCATATTGCGTTCACATTTGTCATGCCACCCAGTGGATACATCTCGTTGCCCACTAACCTGTCCTGTCGCGTCGAACTCAGCTAAGAGTTCAAGCGCAGCTGGATATTGGCTAATGTAGCGCCACGGGAGCCCTCGTGTATAGTGTAGAACGCCTTGAACAAGTGCTGTCAGGTCGCTCCCTATACCACGCGCTTTTTGGTGCGATGATGCTAACCGCTCAAGGAACTGACTCGGTTCAACAATATGCGGAGCGAGCCGTATAGTGTCCCTGACATCTTTACCAGGCGGTGAGAAAGATCTACCGAGCGGCACGAAGTTATCGGCTCCCATGCGAACTCTCACTCTATCGCGAACTTCCTCTACCATGGCAAATACAAGCACTTTCTCGGGTCCGCCATGAGCCTGGATGATGATACCCTGGTGGACCAAGCGTCGCATGATTTCGTGAAATACAAGGCCGGGATTCGGCGCAGTTGGTCGTACGCTAATGCCCGACAATTCTACGATTGTTGCTCCTGCCTGCTCTAGCTCGTCGAGACGACTAATCCCCCACTGCGTGAGCGGGCTGGGTTGGTCGGCGGGCAAAAAGAGCTTCGCTATAGGGAGCGCTCGCCAACCAACGGCATCACCCGAACCGTCGTCTGGCGGCGCTAACTCGTAGGTTAGCCCATAGACGTCATTCTCGCTTGCGATGCCTTGCTTTGCGTAACACATCCAGGCGATACCAAACACGCCCGGGCTTTGCGTTGCATCGGTATCAGCTCTGAGGATACGTCGATGGGCAGAGTCCTGTGGCAGTAGCTCGTGATCCGGAAAGTAACGTCCGTACCCCTGTCGGTGAATCTCACGAGCAATAGCGATGAACGGAAGTTGACTGTGGCTGATGAGCGGCACCCAGGCAAAGTTGTTTGCCTCGTACGGTACCAGAGTGTCTAGATACAGTGGTGGTCTGTGAATAGACACCCAGTTCTGTAACTCGTCAGCTGTCAGTTGTCGTGTCGGATCCCATGTATCTATAGCGTCAGAGAATGGCAGTATATGCATGTAAAAGGTACTCCCATCGGTGGTTGTGATGAGTATGACAGAGGTAAATTATCATAATTTAGTGTGCATGTCAATTTCTCTCCTACGACCACTAATGTGAAATTATTGACATTTATAGTGTAATATGCGAGAATAGTCTTGTTGACAAGCCCCCTCAACATCCGGGAGGATACTATGGGATTCATCACGCCAGAGATGATGGCGAGTCGAGGTGAGCGATTGCTCACTGGTCCTCGCTCGCCAGAGCAGTTACATCTGATGCGACATATGGCAGCGGAAGTATTCTGCGATGTGTTTTCGCTCGGCGAGTTGGCTGCGCGTATCACTACCGAGGTAAGACGTCAGTTTATGGAGTCTGGCCGCGTTGCCATGGTACTTGTGAGCGCATCGGAGGTAACTGAAGAGTTGCATGGCGACGAAGGGTGTGCCCGGGAGCTTCTGCGGTATCTGCAGAGCTATGAACCGCGTACAAACCACGTCGAACTACTCTTTCACAAGGGTGAAGGTGGTCTGGCGCTGCCGCGCGTGCTGGTGACATTCCAGCCCATGCTCACCGCTCCCTAGGGCCTGTTGCGGTAAGTCCGATTGCCTGATGGTGATCGGACTATTTTATTTTTAGTCAAATTTATGATACTATATACAAATGAGACTGGACTAACCAGTTCGTACAATCTAAGGGAGTGGATGATGGGATTCATCACCGAAGTGGTGCGGCAGCAGCGGCAAGATCATGTGCGAGAAGTCGCCGACCAGGCGACTCGTGAAAAGGCTGAGGCTGAGGGCCTCGCCGCGCAAGAGGCTCTCTTGAGAGAAGCCGAGTACCGGCAGGCGGTTGAGCAGTTTTGCTCAGTAGGATCGCTCCAGTTGATCGCTGCTGCAGT
Organism: Saccharimonas sp. (SeqCode); assembly: GCA_049660945.1. Classification (GTDB taxonomy): domain Bacteria; phylum Patescibacteriota; class Saccharimonadia; order Saccharimonadales; family Saccharimonadaceae; genus Saccharimonas. Next base: position 88,634 of record JBASZO010000019.1, on the reverse strand, counting down.
GGCCGATGCGGTGGTCCGCGAGTTTGTGAGCAGTGGATATGTTGGATGTGTCAAGGTTCTCTGGGATATGCCAGAGTCGCTCTTCCAGGATCCTGAGTGTACTCGCTCCCTGCTCGCCCACCTGCAGCAAGTCGAGCCCATGACGAAGCGGGTTGAACTGACAAGGACCGCTTACCACAAGTACAAGAGAGGTATAGGTACTATCTACGTGGAGTTCGAGAATGGTCTCCGCCCCAGCTAAGTTGAGCTTGTACGTTCTGCCTCGTGAGACACCGGGGCATTTTTCATACCCACCAAAATCACCCCGATTGCTCGGGGTGATTTCGTATAACAAATGTGGTCGTATTGAGAGAAACGAGTAATTTGTCTATCGGCAAATTACTTAGGCAACTTCGACAGCTGCACCAGCCTCTTCGAGAGCTTTCTTTGCAGCTTCTGCGTCGTCCTTCGAGACCTTCTCCTTGATTGGGCTTGGAGCGTTGTCTACGAGGGCTTTTGCTTCACCAAGACCGAGGCCGGTGAGTTCTTTTACGGCTTTGATGACGGCAACTTTCTGCGCACCTGCGTCCTTGAGGGTCACGGTGAATTCAGTCTTTTCGTCAGCAGCTTCGGCAGGGCCTGCAGCTGGACCAGCAACAGCGACTGCAGCAGCTGCAGGCTCGATGCCGTATTCGTCCTTGAGGACGTTCTTTAGTTCGTTTACTTCGAGAACGGTAAGCTTAGTAAGCTCTTCCGCGAGTTTCTTTACGTCTGCCATGGTAATGGAGATCCTTTCTATTATCGCTCAAGATACTATAGATACTCTATTTTCATCGGTACACTTTATGGGGAGCTTCGCTCGCCCATGGCGTTCGGCTGACCCCAGGATTGCTTGCGCAATCTTTGGGTCACAGCCCTCTGAAAACACAGTACCTACAGCATCTTTCGCTAGGTTGTAGATTCTAAGTTTATAAATTGCGTTTGATTCAGTGAAAATCTGCTACGCAGTAGCTTTTTCGCTGACACCATCGAGCAACGCATGTAGGTTGCCAGATAGTGCGTTGGTGACATCGTGTACTGGTGAGAGTAGTTGAGCCACAACTTCGGCGATGAGCTGGTTTTTGCTTGGGAGTCCGGCGAGTGCTTTGACGTCGGCCGCACTTTGTGCGAGGCCTTCGCCACTAAAGCCAGCCACGAGCTCGAGTGTTGGGTGAGTCTTTGCAAACTCGTCCAGTACCTTTGCTGGCATGACTTCGTCGTCGGCGCTAAATGCGTAGAGTAGCTGACCTACGAGTGCTGACGTGTCAGCTTCTTTGTAGGTTGCTTGCTCGCCCATAGCTACACGGACCAGGCGGTTCTTGACGACCTTGATCGTCACGCCTGCGGCACGTGCGTTTTTGCGAAGTTCCTGCAAATCTGCCACGCTTGTGCCATCGTACTTCGCAACTGCGGTACCTTTGGCGCTTGCGAACAGTTCGCTCATTTCACTGACCAAACTCTGTTTCTTATCCTTGCTGATAGCCATTGGGGATAGTCCTTTCGTTTGGTTAATTTTTTCGACCACATTGTTAAAGTAAAAACACTGCTATGTCAAAAAAAGAGAGTAAATTCCCTCGGTAGCGGATTAAGTGGCGAGCCACGGCTACTGTCTTTGGCAATGTCTAGATGAGAGTATATCCTATTAGAGGTACTCTTGTCAATACTGTAGAGGGGTTAAACCTCAGAAAATGTTGTGCGCATGAGGCGCATGATATGCTCGTGAATTTCCTTGACCGTTTGGTCAGCTTGGACGATCGGGATATGTAGATCTTGAGCAATCGTATGATAGGCGTTTTGTACCGTTTCTTGAAACTCGGTCTCTTTGGATTCGAAGGTATCGGGGTGTGTGAGTGAACCGCGTTCGGCGATGCGCTGGCGGCGTGCTTCGATATCGTCAAATGCTAGTACGACGCTAAAATCCGGCTCCATGTACATCTTTGAGGTAAAAGTATTTGTGATAGCACGTATCACCTGTAGATCCATCCCCTCTCCGTAGCCTTGATATGCGAGTGTTGATATATAGTTACGGGTACAGATTACCCATGTCCCCGCATCGAGTGCTGGTTGGATGACTGAGTGCCAGAGCTCGTGGCGAATTGCGGTGAAAAGTAGAGCGTTAGTCATCGGTGTTCGGGCTAAAGTACTGTCCAGCAAGACGCCACGAATCGCTTCGGTGACAGGCGAACCACCAGGTTCTTTGATGTGGATTACATGCACCCCATGATTTTCTAAGTGCTTTTGCAATAGGTCGGCTTGTGTGGTTTTACCGGTGCCGTCTTGTCCTTCGATGATGATGTATTTACCGCGGTGCATACGCGCGTGTTCCCCCTTCACATTTCCCTTCATTGTAGCATGCGGTATGATGGAGGTATGAAGCGAGAAATGATTGTAGCCTACGGGCAAGCTAGAGAAATCGGACGAAACGGTGATATGCCGTGGGGGCGGGACCTACCCTCAGACTTATTGCGGTTTCGCGACCTGACCGTCGGCAAGTCAGCGATCATGGGCTACAACACTTTCGTCTCGATCGGTCGAGCGCTGCCACGGCGTGAAAATATCGTCGTGACGAGCCGTGATCTGGACGTGAACGGTATCGTGATAGCGCGTAGCCTCGATGAAGCATACGAAAAAGCCAACGATCAGCCTATCGTCATCGGTGGCGCACAGTTGTACGAAGCAGCATTGCCGCATACCGACATCATTTATACGACCGAAGTCCAGACAGAATTTCCGGGTAGCGATACCTTCTTTCCGGAACTTCCCCGCGGCGAGTATGCTGGCTGGAACGAAGGCAGCTTCCCTGCCGACGACCGCAACAAATACGCCTGGCGCTACGTTACCTATGAGCGCGGCGAGGGTCGATTGATCCAGGTGATCCCTCCAGAAGAGACCTAGTTTGGATCTGTAGTGCCATCTCGTATAAAGGCGTACATATCCCGCAGGATTGGTATATGCTCGATTGAGCCAAGAAGTGCCACTGTAGTAGTTGGCTCGTTGCTTTCGGAATCTTCGTACAGGTCTATCGTGACTGGGTAGCGCTCGTTGCTATCGTACGTATAGCTTGTACGCACCTGTCCTTCGCGTACCACTTGCATAGTGATGCGTTGCTCGGATGAGGATATGAGTGTGACGCTGCAGCCTGAATGTTCGTAGGTATGAATGATTGGCCGCTCGAGGTCGTGTGGTTTGTTGTAGTTGGTGCGAAATGCGTAGTTTGCCTGGTCGACTAGACGTAAACGATCAGTGAAACTTGTCGTCTCAGGGTTGCCAATGTCGAGCTGCTCAACCTCGAAGTTGCGGGCGCGTTGCTGGCTCATTAGGCTATAATCCTTTCATCTAGGTGGCTACGTTTGATACTAAGATTGCTCCCGACTTGCTTGCCACCTATCCATACGCGATTTTCGTAGGGAGTTAAGATGACGGTATTGGATCGGTACACCCTATTGTCATCCCAACTATCGCTTTCACCGCGAGCGGGTCCACCTAAGCTGATACCTCCTCCCCTTCTCTCTGAAAATGAGGAAATGTTTGCAGTGCCTACGACGTGTCCATCAACAGTACCGTCAACCTCGCGACGTGGTGTTGCGCGTGACTGAAGCGATCGAATTGGTTTCGGTACTTGTGGCCATAGCTGAGCGTTGCCTATCGCGGTTGCGGCTATGTCGGCGATTGATTTGGTAGTCGTAGTTGGTTCGACATCACTATAGCAATTTGCAAATACAACACGCTTTTTGTTTGGTTGACTGAGTTGCTCGGCGTGCTTCGGTAGACACATACGGTCGCGGACGATTCTCCCCAGCTGAGAATCGCTTATGTGAAATGTCTTGGGTCCGGCTCGTCTGTCGATCGGGTCTTGTAGCGGTGTAGCCATGCTTGATAACCGTATCGACTCGTCGCCTCTATTGAAGGAAACACTTCCCTGCGAACCATGCGCAATAAAGAATAGGTTACAAAACTGTATATTGTACTGCTCAAGCAGTGCTACTGTTCGGTAAAAGTCTGTTGGCCGACGCCATGAAATGGCAATTCTGGAGAGGAGTGGGTTGTCGTATACGAACTGATTGAGGCCATAAGCTATTGCGCGATTGTCACTTCCTCGTGCATCATACATGACGAGCGACACGTCTTTAGCTTGTAGGCGTTTGATTGTCTCGGGGTCACCCTGCTGGAGTCCGATCAGTGTGTCGAGATCGTCGTCAGTAAGGTAGTCGTATGCCGATAGGTCGAATTGGGAGTGGAGTTGCTTGAGGGTTTCGGTACCATAGCGTGCCTGCAGCTGCTGAAGTCGCGAGAGGAGATGACGATCGTTTAGTTCATCATGACTTATCTTGTCTTGTTTGTTGAATGTGCGTGGTTCTACAGATTTCTTGACGTCTGCATAAAACTCCGCAGCAAACTTCTCGTCGTCGCCGAGAATCTCGCGAAATGCGGCCTGCATGATCGATCGTGATAGCTGATTTCGGTCATGGACCTCTATGCGTGTGCCGTTTCCTGTGACATATTCCGCTGTCGGGAGTGTGTCCATGAGGAGATTGAGCGCTCCATTATGCTTGGCGTAGAGGCGCTGTATCAGTGGATGAGCACGTGCTATGTCGCCGGTTAATCCACCGGGGAAATAATCATGCAGTACGGTATAGAAGTTTGGATCGGCCTCTTCATCCGGAGGCGCACTCTGTAGATAGGCCTCGAGTAATAGTTCGATAGTTTGTGCGGCTTCATTGTGACTCTCGTAAGCATCGGCGAGATAGTCCTTTGGAAGTGCGCGCAGTGCGGCGGCATTTGCCCAGTGTCCAGCGAGTGTGAACTGCTGTACGGCGGCAGCGAAGGCGTCATACTGTTCGTAGGTCATATCCGCATTGCGAATACGCATGTAGTCGTACTTGTAACGCTGATAATCTTCATTGGACTCCCATCGCTCTTTTGGTATGCCCTGAGGGTTCAGTAGACCCTTAAGCGTTTTTTCGTAGTTAATTTGGTCCAGTTCACGCCGACGTTCGAGAGCGATAGTGTACAAAGGAGTTACTTTGCTAGAAGCTTCGTCATACAGAACTGTGCCAAAAGCGCGCATGTGTGAAGTTACTCGCGCGAGAGTTTCTCTCAGGTTGGGTATCATTGATAAGATGATTGGGTCGATATCTTGAGTACACTTCGGATCGTAGGTCGGCGATTGCCGCTCAAATGCATACATAGCGATTGCCGCATGGATAGACATACTTCTGTCCCATTCTGTATTGAGTCCCTCGGCGTCAGCTAATTTGCCTTCTTCGATCTTTTGGGCGTTCTCGAGGGCGTTAGATACGCAGTGGCGTAGGCCTGCACGCCAGATCTCCTCGTGTGTCATATCAGGCTGATAAACTTGAGCGCACGCATCGGCAATATACTGCATAGAGTCATGTGTGCCCATATGTGTCTCGTGCGAATAGCGAGAGCCATCATTATCATGTATCCGTGCCATACGCTGTGCAATTGCGTCTGCAACAACCTGATCCTCAATTGCATCGAAATGTTGTTTGATGATCGGGTCCTGCGGCTTCGCCTCGTGTGTCATAGTGATTATGCTATCACAACACTCTCGAGGTGGCTAGAGGAGATCGTCGCGGAGGCCCTTGATTTTCGTCGGCTTTTGACGCTGATCGCGATGATTGCGCGGCAGCATGTCGGACGGGTCCCAATTGGCTATGAGCTCTTCTAGGTTGTCAGTGGCTTGGTACTTGCCGCTCATACCACTCCGGCCATTGCTGTAGTCGCCTTCTACCACGCCAGTTTTGTGGAATACGAGCTGCCCCATGCGCTCACCAACGGGCAGTACGACACTCTCGTGCTTGTTGAGATTGTAGATTTCGAGTGTGATACGGTTGATGTACCCTGGGTCTACCCAGCCAGCGTCGAAACATACGGCGACACCATTTCGGCCCCAGCTGCTACGGGCACGTACCTCGGCTGCTCCGCCCCAGGAACGAATACCGATGAACTCGTGCGTGTGTGCGAGAATTCGCTCGCCTGGACGCAATACGATGATCGGGTGATTTTTGGGAATGTTCTTGAAAGGTTTGTAGCCGTACTGCTCACACCACTCATGGTGCGGTATTGCTTTGAGTGGGCCTTTGAAATAGCGCGCGACATCGTCAGCGTCGAATGGGTTGTACATACGACTATCTTCTCGGACTTCTTGCTTGTAGAAATAATAGCCAAGCGTAAAGTCGAGGCTCGCCTCGCTGACGTGTGATTCGTCGTACGGTACACTGACGATTGTCCCATTGCGGACGGCTTCTTTGATCTCGGTATTGCTATAGACACTCACTGGACTCTCCTCGGTAACTTGTGAATCATTGTATCACGCGTTTTGACTAGATTGCTACCTGAGCACGGATAGCTGGGTGGTGTCGGTAGTTTTCGATTGACACATCTTCAGGTTCGAACTCCCAAATGTTTTTGACATCGGGATTTAGTTGAATTGTCGGTGGAGTGTACGGCTCGCGCTCAAGTTGTGTATTCACCTGCTCGAAATGGTTACTATATATATGTGCGTCACCAAAAGTATGCACTAGTCGTCGCGGCGTCGTGCCAGTAGTTTGCGCCATCATCGTTAGAAGCATCGCGTACTGTGCCATGTTGAATGGTACACCTAGGAACATATCGGCGCTGCGCTGGTAGAGTTTCATATCCAGCTCGCCATCTTTGCTGACATAAAATTGATACATCATATGGCAAGGAGGTAGTCCTGATTTTGCCATATTATCGATGTCGGCGACATTCCATGTATTCACGATGATACGTCGAGAGTCGGGATTGTTGCGGATGGTATTTTGTGCTTGAGCGAGCTGGTCTATCTCTCCACCGTGGCCATCCTGCCAATGACGCCACTGATATCCGTAAACAGGGCCAAGGTCACCATAATGTTGCGCAAACTCGTCATCTTGTTTTACGCGCATCACGTATTGCTGCATTGCTGCTTTCCACTCCGGACTGTCTTGTTCGGGAATCACTTGGCCGGTACGCTGCAAGTAGCTCACGAATGGCCATTCGTTCCAAATGTTACAGTCACGTTCTACGAGGTATTGCAAGTTGCTGTCGCCGTGAAGCATCCAACATAGCTCGGTTGCAACGGTTCCGAGCGCAACACGTTTAGTGGTCAGTACCGGAAATCCTTCACGTAAGTCATATTCCATCTGCGGTCCAAAGATACTTCGTGTACCGGTGCCCGTACGGTCACTTTTTTCATCACCTTCGTCACGGATGCGTGTGAGCAAGTCTAGATATTGGCGTTCGCCTGAATGTGCCATAATTCCCCCTGTGTTATGTGGCTTTTGAGCTAGTATAGTGATTGGTTAGTAGTACAATCTAGGGTAAACTACTCCCCTAGACGATACGCGATATAATAGTGGGTATGAGAAAAGAGTTTGGGCTACACCCCGCGCAGACGAGCGCGCTTGAGCTGCTGCGACGCGTCACGATGGCACGCTTCAGTGATATGCTGCGTGAGACGACGCTGACGAGCGACACATTTAAGTTTCATGTGCGCAAACTCATATCGCTCGGCTATGTGACCAAGAACGATGATGGTCTGTACGAGCTGACGATCAAGGGCAAAGATTTTGCCAATCGCCTGGATGAAACGACCGGCAAGCAGATTGAGCAGCCGAAGGCCTCGATATTACTGCTGGGTCGCTCGATCGTAGACGGTACTACATACTATCTGGCGCACAAACGTACGCGCGAACCCTACCGAAACTGGTGGGGCATCGCCAGTGCACCAGTGCTGCGTGGCGTGCCGTTGGCTGAGTCGGCCGCGCGGGAGTTTCGTAAACAAACAGGTATCGACGCTGAGTTTCATGTAGCGAGCACTGCTCGCGTGATCGACAAAACCTTCCAAGGCGACGTACTCGAAGACAAGATATTTTCGCTCATGATTGCCGATATCGACGCAACACCACAACCACATGAATGGCAGGGCGGTGAGAGCATATGGATGACGCGTGAGGAAATATTGCAGTTGTCACCGCTCTTCCCTACGACCGCACGAACGTTTGACCGACTAGATCACGGTACTATGTTTGCAGAGGATATCTGCGAGTATAGTGCCAGTGACTATTGATATTTTTTATCAAAAATTGTATAATACTTTTTGTTGCCGAGTACTTGCTCGTGTCAATCCATTCCTATACTTTGGAGGACTAGTATGGTGAACGTTCAACAGCCGGCGATTCGTCGCTTTGTGGATTCTGTCACAATCCCCGCTTACAGCGTCACGCTTGAATCAAGCAAAGGTATGGACCCTGACGGTACGGTGAGAGAAAAGCAGTACGCAGAGTTTCAGCTCATGCACCGCACGGCTGCTTGGGTGATCGATCGGATTGCTGAGGTAATTGTGACACTGGTTGACGATGGATTCGGCATTCAGTTTGTGGGCCATGATGGCTTTGTGGATCCAAACCGGCTGGTAGTGAGTAGTCAGACCTACACCCAGTTCATGGATATGTGGCGAAGCGTGAGGGCACGAAGCGCAGAACAGCTCGGTCTTTTGAACTGAGCCTTGCTACATTTGCCGCCAACGGCAGGAGCATAGACAACACGACCCGCCCGTATTGCAAAGGGCGGGTATTCAATTTGCCACCAAAGTGACTACCCGTTTACTATGGTGGTGTAGAATATAACAATATGGACAAGCTAGAGCACACTACCTTCGAACACAATCTTTACCGCACCATAAGTTTGCTAGGCCTCATGGCGGGTACCGTTGCGGCAATTCCGTTTCAACAGCAATTGCTAGGGTATAGCCTCCTTGCAATCGGTGCAGTTAGTTTGCTTGGTGCAGGGCGCGCGTTTGCTCGTCATATCATCCTGCTATTTATATCGATTTCTATCATTGCACTGGCACCAATTAGTACAAGTATTGACCTCGTACACATAGTGCAGATGGGTGGTTTGCTGGGGCTTGCGGTCGCGATTCCCTACTGTATCGTACGCTTTATCTACAAGGAATCGGTCATACGGTTTCCGGCGAGTCGCCATACCTGGACGCGTGGGCATATTGCCTACCTACTACTAGCGCTTGTTCTGAGCTATCTCATATTGCCATTTTGGATGGCGAGTACTGGTGGGTATCAGAACTGGTCGGTGCAAGCAGACCCTTATCACCTGACACTTTTATTTTTAGGAACCAATGGGCTTGGTATCTGGGATGAATTATTCTTTATAGTGACTGCGCTCGCATTGCTGCGAACTCACTTACCATTCCAGGTGGCAAACTTCGTGCAAGCAGTCCTCTTCACATCATTTCTCTACGAGCTAGGCTTTCGTGGCTGGGCACCACTCATTATCTTTCCCTTTGCGCTACTCCAAGGACTTGTGTTCAAAAAGACCGAGAATCTGGTGTATATCATTGCGATTCACCTGACAATCGACTTCGTGCTCTACCTGGCACTTATAAATGCGCACCACCCACACCTATTGCCGATATTTATCACCGGAGCATATTAGTATGAGGCACGAGCTCGCGCAGCTGCATACCGCCTGGCGCGATACAGCACAACGCGAGCGTGTGCTGATAGCACTCGTCATTGCAGTGGGGTATGTCATGCTGGCGATTCCGCACAATCAGTTTGGCTGGGTAGTGCTCGTGCTCGGTCTGATTCTATCCTACGTTCGACTACCGCGGCAAACGTGGATATATTATGCAATGATAGCGGTATCGCTTGGGGTGGTGTATCTGACGCCGTTCAGCGTAGGCAATAGTATCCCGAATATATTTGTGTCACTATTTGTTCTCATGGCTGCTCTCGCGATTCCCTATGTAGGCTCTCATTGTCTATTTAAGCACTCACTCGTTCACTTTCGGCTGTCGTTTCGTGGCTGGAGTCGACTAGAACTCATAACGTTTGCTGGTTCGGTTGGTATAACTATTACGTTCCTGGCGGTCTATTTTTTGATGGGCGACGCGTACAAGCATTGGCAGTTTGCGACACCCTATGACATTGTCGTGGCATTTATCCTAATCATGCTCATAGGTATGTGGGAAGAGTTCTATTTCATCGCATCGGTATTTGGGGTGCTCAAAAAGTTTTTGCCTGTGTTTGTAGCGGCCGTTTTGCAAGCGTTGATGTTTAGTGCGTTCCTCTATCAGTTTGGATTTCAGGGGTGGATCGTACCGTTTACGTTTATGTATGCGCTCGCACAAAGTCTGACGTTTTATCGGTTCCGTAACCTTGCGCTGAATGTGTCTATCCATTTTTGCGTTGATTTGGCGGTGTTTATTTTGCTATTCGTTCGCTACCAGGTTTTGTAAATTGGACTAAGAAATGGAAAACGCGGCGAGCACCAGGACGAAACGTCCCGGCACTCGCCGCGTTTGGGGTGGAGGATCAGGCTTCGGTGAGAAGCTCCAGAGCTACGCCCATCTCATTGGCGTCGAGCCCCATCTCGATTGCATCCGCGACGTCGTCTATCGGTCGCAGCAGGATGGTCTCGAGCAGTGCGGGGTCGGTGCACATGGCGCCAACCAGTGCTGCCTTGACGAACTCCCCGTTGGCAAGCACCGGCCCGAAGTCCTTGATGTTCCGTGGACTCAGTCCCTCGCGCAGGTGCGAGATGGTGTTGAGTGCACCCTGCGTTGCGCGACTCTTGAGCGTGTCGTCATCCTGGAGTTCGTAGAACAAACTCGTGGCGACGACGAGAACGCGCATCTCGTCGATACTCCCTTCGAACGTCGTGATGTCGATGAAGTCGAAGATTGGCGTTCGAGTCGTGATTCTCGTCTCGGTCATTTCGATGACCTGGCCGCCCCACCCGAGCTCGAACCGCACAAGGCTGATGAGCGAGTCGCCAACCTTCTTTTCGCGTACGATCGTGTCCTGGCGGGGGCCGCTGTGGCGAGTTGTCGTGTACTCGATCACTTTCTTCCTCCTAGGAAGGTTCCATTTCCCACCCGATTTTTCGGATAGTACTCTACAATTTCATTATAGCACAAACGGTATAAAATGTCAATTATTTACAGAGGTGATGCTATAATAGACCGTAATGACACATCCCGAACACTACTCTTCTGTCTACGAGTCGGCCGATTCTGGTGTATTTGAGGTACCGCAACTGCCGGATTGGTTCCGTGAACCAGGCATAGAAGACGCGTATCGCCCATGGCAGCATACGCCACTCGATCCCTATAGCAGACAGGTCAGGGAGCATCAGTCGGCACTGCGTGACACCTTTCGTCAGTTGGCTATGGCTCCACCACCTCAGTATCGTGGTCGCGACCTTGAGGAGTTAGTCGATCTAAATATTTTGGCAGGTATGGCAACACGTGAGACACTGTGTAAGGCAAATTTCAATGATTGGACATCTCGTCATCCGGATGAGCTCGACGCATTGCGTAGCGATCCCGACATGGAATGGCTGCTAGGCGAGGGTCTCACTGGGCATGGGTCGGCTCGCGGCCAGCTAGAGATACTTCGCCGCGCGCCATCACTTCGTTCACTAGACCTACAGGTATTGACTACTCCATTCGGGTATCGCTACGAGTATATAGAGAGTATGCGTCGGGAGTTACATGAGGCGTTGGCGGATCTAGAGGCGACCGTGTACGAGGAACCTCAGTGGCTCGATGGTCATCCGCCAAAAATTGCCATCGATCCTTCACGGCGTGCACAGCCAGGTGGTTCTGTGCGAGGCATTTTAGTGACCTTTAAGCGAAAGGTTGCCGAGGTAGCCAACTCTACTAATAGCGGTGAACCTATTGTTGTGTTGCAACGTGAAGCATGGCTACTCCCTACTCACCGTGGCAGTGGATTTTCTCCTGAGATGCTGGATGTGATGTGGAATGAGCCATCGTGGGAACACACGATGAAGGAATTTGCCGCAGACGCCCGGGACTATGTGATGCAAAAAATAGCATTCCGACATGGCGCTATACCACTCTCTGTTGCGACCTATGCGACACGTCCGTAGCTTGACAAATATTGATTTTAGTATAATTTTGTTGTAAAATATCGTATAACTGCGACGAAGTGAGTTTCGCTCGTACCTTTCAACCAGAGGAGAAGCAATGCCATTGCAAGTGCAGATTGCTCAGACAAGTGATGTGACAAGCTTGTCTGTACAGGCGCTCATTGTACCGATTGTGTCGTGGGAAGACTATACATCGCAGGTGCATGAGCTGTTGCGAGCCCGCACTAATGGGTACTATCATGAACTACTGGGGAATCTCATGCGACATGGGTTGCATACGACACTACCGGTCATCCTGTTCAAAGACGCCCGTCCGGCGCGAGTATCTCAACTTGAGTACGTTGCGTTTGCTTTCATGGATGAACACTTAGATGAGCCATACGTTGCCTACCAACGAGCATTGCGACTTCTCTCTACGGAGGGAGTGACGACAATGGCCATGGGTATACCTATCGATGTACGCTCTTCTGAATCGTATGTTGCAGACCTCAAGCGGTTGAGGTACGCACTTGAAATGCAGCGACTTGTTGCGCCGCATGATATCGCTCGACTCTTACTAGCAGTAGATTGTGGCGAAGCGATGCGTTTGGCGGCTCAGAATCTAAACCATCTGCAGTGTGCAAATGCGAAATTCCGCAAAGGTATCATCTACTCGTAGGAGCGGTAGCCATGAATTGTTCTGAAATGAATGATTTATGGCTTTTTTATTTGCACGAAATCGAGTGAACATTGCAGTAGATAATTAAAAATGTTATAATTATATTCAGGAGAGGCCCGATGCCTCATCTGGGAAGTTGCTTCCCTGCCCTTTCAGAGGAAGGATCAGAATAGTGTCAAACTTCATCCAGCTTGTCGTGGCAACGAAATGTAGTGTTGTCTGTGCGAGCTACATGGTCACCGTGAGTAATCCGTTCGGATTGTGGCTCACGCCAGATCTTGAGCAGCTCAATGAGCGTAGTGCGCTGTTTCATGAACAGTTTATGCTAGAGGCTGCGCTCTACTACCCTGAGCAGCGTGCATTTATCGTCTCTGTCGATGATAAGAGACCAAATCAGGTGTGTAGTAATATAGTTTTCGGTATCGACGATGATCCCAAGGGTTCACTTGTAGATGCCTACAAGAACGCCTTTGCACTTGTGAATCGCCAAGACGACGTCGATGCGGTTATCGTGCCATTATACCGTGGCAATGACACGGAACTCGAGTTCCGTGCGCGTGTTTCTCAGCTCGCAGTAGTTCTGAGGGCTTACCGTGAACTGTCGGGTGAACGACGGCGCATCAGGCGGATATGTCTCCTCGTGGAATCTATAGCCGTCTATGACCAGGCGTTACGCTCGCTGGGCGACCTCGTGGCGAATCCTCGGACGCGCCATGGGGCATTTCCCCACAACCGTCACAACTCACACGTTGGTTGATCATCTAGCCCTGGCGTCTACTGCATCCGCAAGGGTGTGGCGGGCGCCATCTTTCATAGTACTACTATTGATATATCTAATTAAATATTGTACTATAACTATTATCTACGAGTAATACAGACAACCCATCTACATTTTGGAGGCTGCTGTGGACGTAGAAGTATCGGTTGAGGAGCATTTCTATGATGATCCTGCAGAAGTAACTGTCATACAGGTCAAGCGTATAGATGCGCACTCTCCCTACGTGAGTCCGCACTATGAGGATTATTGTCGCTTGCACGGCATTCGTGGAGCGGCGAGAGCGTCGCAAGACGCGTTTATCGCAAGAGGTATGAATGATAATTCGGCCTTTGGTACAGTGCTTGTCGATGCGGGTAACGATAGTGCGCACCGTCTACGTCGTATTATCTGTGGTCGAGTTACCAAATATCCGGGAGCGCTTTTGCAGAATGGCTTAGCGCATGCGAATGCACTCGGGTTTCGTACGGTAACCTTCGCGCTGCCCGACTTGATGTTTGTGGATCGACAGCTCATGGTTTCGGGATTTGGCGACGAGGTTGGACTGCGTGATGTGATCAAGCTGCAGGCCGGTGACCCTGGCAATACCATCGAGTCGCTACGTATCGTCGTCGAGTACAACACGACTTTGGCACACTGGCTTCATGTTGAGCTCGGTCTCAATAAAATCTAATGTGTCTCTAACCGCCTACTCTGTGAGTAAAGGCGGTTTTTTATTTGAAAAAGTTGATGTAGGGCCTTCTGTTGTATATCTGGCGAGTAATAGGCGTGCCAACCTGCATGAGGTGAGTGTGCTGATGCGGAATAGATTTATAGGGACTGCCGGCAGCGCGACCATAGTAGCTATAGCCTTGCTGATCGTACTCAGAGAGTAGCTGTAGAAACTCTGCGTTTTCTTCCGGAGTAAAGGTGGCAATCGACTCGGTGTGGCGCTTCGGTACAAGCATCAGATGCTCATTGAGTAGGCCACCTTCCCATATTGCGTAAGGAAACGCATTTGTTATGACCATAAATAGCGGGTACTCGGCAATAATTTTTGATGCTGATGTTTCGATGTTGCAGAGGTCGCAAATGTCGACATCTCCCCTATTCTTTTTGTATAGAAAATAGGCATGGTCGTCTGCTTTTGCTCGGTTTGGTGAGCCTATGTATTGCTTGAACAATTTCATCATGTGCTATCGTAGCATGAAACCTCATTGGCCACAAAGAAAAAGAAGTCCCGCAAAAGGACTTCTTTTCTACAAGGTAGTTATGGTGTGACTACGCTTGGTTCTCTAGCTTGATTCCAGGGCCCATAGTAGTAGTGATAGCCGTAGATTTTACGAACACACCCTTGAGGCTTGATGGTTTCTGGCTTGCGAGGCTAGAAAAGAACGCAACAGCATTTTCTTCGAGCTTCTTTGCGCCAAATGACACTTTACCTATAGAGAGGTGGATGGCTGCTTGCTTGTCGACGCGGTACTCTACCTTGCCAGCCTTTGCTTCCTTGGTAGCTTTTGCAACGTCAGTGGCAACAGTACCGCTCTTTGGATTTGGCATGAGGCCTTTTGGACCAAGCGTACGAGCGTACTTTCCGAGCTTTGGCATGTAGGCAGGGGTTGCGATCAGAACGTCAAAGTTTAGTTCGCCCTTGTCGAGGAGCTTGGTAAACTCTTCATCGCCAGCGATATCTGCGCCAGCCTTCTTTGCAGCTGCTGCGTCGGCTTCTGGAGCAAATACCGCGACGCGGATTTTTTTGCCAGTACCATTTGGTAGCACTACAGTAGCACGGATGTTTTGGTCTGCTTGGCGTGGGTCGACACCGAGACGTACGTGTACTTCAACGCTTGCGTCAAACTTGACAGGATTAGTCTCGATTGCAAGTGCAATGGCGTCGGTAAGGCTATATACTTTACCGGCTTCTACTTTTTCGGCAACCTTGCGGTAGTTTTTGCCACGGCGCTCGATAAGTGGTCGTACCTTTGGTGCCGGACCTTTCTTCACAGCAGCTTCTGTCTCAGGATCCTGAGGAGTTGTGTCACCTGCTTCTTTGCGAGCTTCTTTTTCGGCCTTTGCTTCAGCTTCTTCCAGTGATTTTGCACTGCGCTTGCCGGCTTTTGCGACGGTCGCTTCGCGTACTTCGTGCTTTTCGGCGTCAGCAATCGCGGCTTCAATTTCTGCGATAGTGTTCTTCTCTGAAACTTCTAGTTTCAGTTCTGCTGCTTTTTCGAGCAGTTCGGCTTTTTTAGTCATAGTGGAAAATATCCTTTCTGTGGTGCAAACGGTTGACCCTTGTAGTCAAACCTCCCAACATTGATTTGTATCTATAAAATTGTAGCACAAAATTTGGTATTTGTCTACAAAAGAAAAAGCCGCACGAGAAGCGGCGCGGATGGGAGGTTCGGTCAAGACCGAGCCATCAACCATGCGGCTTTTCCTCATGCGGCGTGCTACGAGCGAATGGTTCCGCCCTTCCAGACACCAGCACATACATCGAGCTGACGAACTGTCCCACTTGGGTCGGTACCTTCGACGGTGAACATGGCCTGATCACTCTCACTGCAGCCTCTGAACTGAATGAATAGAACACTTGTATTCACGATGTGGACATTCGTGAACCCGAGATTTTCGAGCGCGCGAATACCCTTACTCTCACTCACCAGAAGATGCCCAGCGAGCAGGTTGAGAAGAAGCGCTCCTACGAAAACCACGGGGATAATCAGCCAGCCGTACTGGCGACCTGAACTGCGTCCATAGGGCGAACGGCTCATTGCGGACTCCAATGCGTAGAGGTACTTCTGAGCGATTTGCTCTTTTAGTATTATGAATAATAATGTCGTATCTGTCAACTCTCGGCGGCTAGTCTGTTTCCGGGCGCTTCCATACGTCAAGATTGGCATTGTATGGGAGTGCAATTGCAAATGATGTAGCTTGCTGGCGTTCAGCGATACGTCTTGCTGCAATTCGAGGCCAAATATCTAGGATGACGGCTTCGTGATTGTAGCTTAGCTGACTTAGCTGTATTGCCAGCCTACCTGGATGTAGAGCAAGCCAATACTCGATAGAGATAACGTTTGTGTTTTTCAGATGGTCTGGAGTGTTGGTGATTCGCATGAGGTGAGTATCCTTAGTATACACCTTATTAGAAAATAAAATATCACGAATCCATCCCTGTTGCACACTAGCACTAGCGTCATAACTATTGACACAACCACTATGGTTTGATACTATGGTATTTGTGTTTTTTGAATCCCACTCTGTATACGGGGGTATACCAAGGCACGAAATCCACGAGTAAATTGAACTATCATGACCTATCCGTGGGGGTGTAATATGACTTTTTCGTTCGGCACACTCTAGGCGAAAGCTCTGTGTTCCTCGCTCAATGTATTGCGAATACATTTTCGTTCCGGTACTCGATTTTCATCCTAGATTGCACTCGAACGAGAAAAGCCATCAAATGTAGGAGTACATATGAATTACGTAAAGTCAGGGGTGGCTATGGCGATTGTTTTCGCTGCCACGGTATTTGGTGGAAACGCTGCATACGCTGACCAAACGTCAGACGTAGTGGTCGCTCGCGACCCTAGCCAAACACAAACTGTAACCGCAGAAGCCAAAGTGCCAGAAGTCATCGAAGTCACAGTGCAGGCTGGTGATAATCTATCGTCGATCGCACGCAAATATGGCACAACTGTCAATGACATCGTGCAGCGAAACGCTATCGCAAACCCAAATAGCATAGAAGTCGCGACAATACTAAAGGTGCAGTCAACAGGCGAAGTTGCCGATGAGACTGCCAAGCCTTACGATCAACTACAGGCTGCAGCGAGTGCGTTTATTACTCCCCCTGCTCCAGCTGTAGTGACCACACCTACCACTCAACGGGTAGCAACCCGCAGTTATACCTCGGCACCGGTCAACTCGTCTAGCTATTACGTAGGTAATGGCATGTGGTGTACCGACTACGTGCACTCGCGCCGCCCAGATGTGCCAATCTATGGCAATGCTGGCTACAGTTGGATCAGTGCTGCGCAGGCACAGGGCCGTGCTACCGGTACGACGCCACGTGCAGGAGCGATTGCGGTGATGAGCGGGCATGTTGCTTACGTCGAGTCAGTCAATGCTGATGGTACCTATACTGTATCAGAGATGGGCTGGAACTATAAAGCCGGCAACTATAACCAACGTACGGTTAGTCCTGGTGCATTTGGTGGGTTCATCTACTAGAGATACCCCTAACTACCTCAAATAAAATCCGCCAGAATCTCAGTAGAGACTCTGGCGGTTAGTTGTTGTGCTGCCGTTCTTCTGAATATCGAGATGGGTCAATTCCAAAATCTTTGCAGAACGGAACGATCATACCCTGATGGCTCATGAGCCAACTAAAGCCACGTATAGCTTCCTGGTCACCTTCGCGCGCACGCTTCAGCGCTTCCTCTGTACAGCGCACGAACTCCATGCCTAAGTTGCGGGCATCGATACGGAATGCAATCCAGCTATCGAGCGATTTCGTGTGACAGTAAAGATATAGGTACGCCACATGGTGTGGGGCAGGATGTTCAATCCTCTGCACGCCAAGTTCTTCTGACTGGATACAATAGATTGCGTCATTAAACTTGTGCCTAGCGGCGGTTTCTCGCCGTTCGTCGTCCAGATGAAGGTCATGTTCACTCAGGGTGAGCGGCGGCAAAGCAGCTGTTGTCTGATGGTTCGGCGAGCTTTCGACTGCCTCGACCCATTTGAGTACTTTTGCCTGACGCCTGTGCTTTTCTGTTGCAGCGCGGTGTGCTATGATTCGCTTTTCGATCCATTGTATAAACCAAATAACCACGCATACCGTTGCGGTAGCGGCAATCACTGATAACGTAAGGAGCATTGCTCGTTCCTTTCGAGGGGCAATTTGAAATAACTATACCATAAAAGCATACAAAAATCCATCTCTTGTAAGATGGATTTTTCATGGTCGGGGTTACCGGATTTGAACCGATGACCTCGCCACCCCCAGCGGCGCGCGCTACCAACTGCGCTAAACCCCGATACAGTCATATATTATACCATTCCAGAAATGAAATACCCGCCAGTTCTGACGGGTTAGAAATTGAGGTGCTCGGCAAAAACAGTCAGTACTTGAGCTGCGTCTTCACGCGTGGCGGTGCTATCCCAGCCTCGGTCAATGTGCCGGCGCCAATGATTTATCATATCGTGAGGAAGCATGGCAAATGCCGAAACGGGTATCGTGAACTCTCGGGTGCGCCATTCGGGGCTATGACGAAGTGCGAATAGTCCGGCAAAGCGGTGTTCGTAGATAGTGTAGGTCAGTTCTTGATCCTCTATAGTACCATTCACTCGTACGGCCACTAGGTAGTAACGGCGAAATGGGCGCTTCCCGTACCGATGGATTGACCACTGTATAAAAAGTGGCTGTAGCGGGATTCCTCTTGAATCTCTATCCATGAAATCATCGACAGAAAGAGGCTTCGGAGCTGCCTGCTTCATACGCTCAAAAAATGGACTATAGCTACTAATGGTGATTTCTGTACTAGCGGCAAGTTTACTACGACAGTAGTGACGGAATCGCAACTGGAGCAACCGGCTTTTAGTCTTTGGTTGTCGGTATGTTCGTATCATTATCGCGGCACCCACGGTAGCGACCACGACGCAGCCACTAAGCAGCAGCCAAAGCGTAAGGTTCATTGCCTATCTCCCTTTCAAGGTTTTTGACAATCAACTACATTATACTGTCAAAGGCAGAAAATAAAATACCCGTTACTCCTCTTCGGAGGTACAACGGGTGGATAAGGATTACTCGAGTGCGTGCACAGCGGCAACGATCGCGCCTAGAATGGCGCCATGGGGCTATCCCTTCTCGTCGTGACATCCGTAGGAGGAATGTCATTAGACTCACCATACTATATTACCAAATTCTTTGCAAACAAAAACTCCTCTACTATTACGCGAGAGGAGCTTTTGTCGGTCAGGCTAGTAGACACTGAGAAGCATCCACATACCATCGTTTTGGCGCAAGCAGAAGTTTTGGCTACCATCACTCATCGTGACGGTACTCGCTACTTGCTCACCGCGGCGTGAGATGACTCGGATACCACGATCGATGAACTGATACGTGCGACCGGCCCATTCCATGCGCTTTGGGATTGGCTGCATGTCGCGGCCGAACCCAATTGCAGTGATTGTTACGGGACTATTTATTGCGGTGTTTGTAGATTTCATAGCATACTCTCCTACGGTTGATAGTTTTTGTAAGTGGTGGAGTATGAACGACAAGACCGCTGGCCTGCCCCACTAAATGCGAGTACAGCGTATGTCTGAAGTCGTGAGTTCTGAGAGGGTTCAGATGCTGAGATCCGAGCCCTAGATGTAAAATGGCTTGGCAGTGGAAACGTGCCGAAGCTCCGAGTACCACCATAACCTACGTTCTATTGTACTCCTGCTACTCGTTGAGCAGTCAAGAGTTGGGTTGTTGTGAAATAAGGTTCACTCAGACCTCTTTTTTTTGTAGTCAAAGAAACAAACCTTGCTCCCTTCTTGCGGGGTCAAGAAGCAACCCCTTTCCTTTTGGCGCAAAAGGAAACGAAAACTTTGGGGTGAGTTCGTGTCCGCGGTAAAATCCTGGCACTCACCCCTCGGTAGCTGTGGAGTCCCTGTTCGGTGACTTGGAACAGGGACTCCGCAGCTACCGATGGTACAACCTAGTGCATTTACGGCGTCAGCGAGGATTACCCCGAGGGTTTCCCACTCTTTGACCACAAAGAGTGAGGTTTGTTGCTTTGGTTACAAAGAAAGCTAAGTATCGTTTTTGCCAAGTTTAGTGTATAAAAAGAACATGAGTTACCAAGAAGTTTTAGCTATTCGGCCACAGTGTGCTAGTTGTCCTATGATCGAGCAGCTCGAAGGAATCTATGAGCTTGGCGAAGAAATAGTCAGAGAAACGTCATATGATGTACTGTATGCAAAAGTGAGACGTGACATATTTGACCAACTGCTTGCGGATGGAGCGGGTATCGAAGAGGCCGAGCAAATCATCCAACAATCTGCTGAAGACCTACAGGGGATTGTTGAGCAAATGATACAAAGCTCTCAAGAAAATATGGAAGCTGTCGTGGGGTTAGGCGACAAGCTCATGAAAACGTGTCGACCAGAAGGTGTGCTTTTAACGCGTGGAGTACCAAGGACATATGTCTGTATGTCTGACCTCGCCATCACGATGGCGAACGGGACTTCTAATAATCCCCTCCAGTAATGCCAAAGTACTGTTCGAGCGTCTGTATACCCTTTGCTTTCATGTCGGTAGCGGTCGCTACGCCTACATAGCGCCAATGCCATGCCTCGGGGCTGTAGCCGGTGATACTGGTTAGACCGACTGGGTAGCGTTGGATGAATCCATAGTTTGCGGCGTGCTGTGTCAGCCAGGTGTATTGTGCGGTATTTGCGAAGCATTCGAGCGCGCAGCCACCTACTTTTAGGTCGGCAGCGAGACCAGTTTGGTGTTCACTATAGCCAGGGCGTGCGCTTACGGTATCAGCCGCAGCTTGACTGCCGTTTACTCGTACCCAATTATTGTAAGTAACTTGCTGGTCACTATAGGAGCGGTAAGCGCTCGAGAGGTCGAATCCTAAGCCAGCGGCGACCGCTGCCGCCATAAGTTGTTGCAATTGCCCCGCTGCCTCGGCGCGCAACAAATATCCGTTGACCGATGCTAGATCGCCTGGCGCCCAAGTTATAGGACTAAAGCAATGCTTTTTGTTAACTACTACTGTGATACTGTCTGGTCGAGTGACATCGCAGGTGGCCGCCGCTGTCGTGCCACTAGGCTTTACTATCGCTTCGGCCTTTTGCTTGGCAGCCTCTTCTTCTGCCTTGGCTTTTGCGGCAGCTTCGGCAGCCCGCGCCGCTTCGATACGTTTTTGTTCTTTGATTGCGGCAATTTTTCGATCCATCTCCGCATTGTATTTTGCTTGATTGTCTTTTAGCTGGGCGGATGATGCTTGCTCGGCCTGAGCGCTTAGGAGAATGAACAGCCCACATAGGATAGCAACGAGAGGTACCGTAATCCATAGGAGGGCACGTCGCAATAGACGATGCTGGCGATGATGTCGCGAGAGCTCGAAGTGATTTGTACGTTCCACCGATTTACGCATACTACCCTCTATTGTAGCAAATGAAAAACCTCCACCTAATGGGGAGGTTGTGTGCTACTGCAGCTTTTTGCCTAGCATTGCTTGCAGCTCCATATCTACCTCGTCTTCAAAGGTTTCGCGACCCGCTCGTCTAACTGTATCGATCAGCGACCGAAGCATGCCTGAGTCGATCCTGCGAACCGACGCGAAACCCAGCCGCGAAAGCAAATTCTTGCTCCAAGCGGTGATGATAGCTGCTGTCATACCGGCTTGCCGAGCCACCGCTTCACGTCGCAAGACCAACTCGATACTCGAGGCGGTAATGACGTGAGCAGCCCCGACAGCGACGATTGCGGCTGGCAACTTACCGATCGGACTCAAGTGGTTTCCGGACAGCTGCTGCACCGCCACGCTCAGAGCGCTACTGCCGCCAACAACCCGCACTACATGCTCCGGGAGTATGGTTGCTTCTGCTCTGGGCACAAAGCCTGGGCTTCTGCGCCATAGTTTCAATTTCTCAGTCTGCTGTACAAGCGCGATTACCAATGATGCACCTTCAAGGATGTTAATGACTCTTCCTCTTGCCGTATAGTTTACGGAGCCTACCTTTGCCGTATTTCGATCGGCAAATAAATTGACAAACCGAACGACGAGCGAGGCTCCTACGGCTGCGGTGGTCACACTCGTATCGATGACGGGGCGATGCAGTCGGTACGCTCGAATAACCTTTTTCATGAGGTACTTCCCTTCTGCGTGGGATGGAAGTCGTATTTCGACTTTTATAAATCATATACTTTTCTATGTATATAGTCAATATTTCCAGTGACAACGGGTGATATAAATGAAATACCCCTCCCATGGCACTACTGCGTGTAGCGAGGAGGGGCAGGACGTCCGCGACTCGAGAAATGGATATCTAGTCGTGTTTCGACATCGGGGTTGGTGGGTGTCTGATTGCTCTGTGTACCTAACTGTTCATGCCTGAAAAGTGATGATGTGGTGACGATCTGGGGGCCGGCTGTATTTGCAGCTCTCCATGTTTTTATGCCGAGTGCAACGGTGACACTTGCGAGCAGGAGCTTGCAGATGGAACTCCTAGTCATTGCTAGGCCCCCTTCTTCTGAAGAGGCTTACGATCGACGTATAGAGCACTTAGTCCGCTCGTGATCGCGTCTACCGAAACCTTGAGTACCGTCAGTACTTCGGTTCGACGAAACTGTGCAGTTCCATTGATACGAGTATAGAGCTGTCCGTCGCGTGCAAGAAGCAGTATTTTGCCGATCGAGAGACCTAGCTCACTCGTTACGGGCACGAGCTCGCGCCCATCGCTCATTCTATACACTCGTACCTTCGACGAAGGTGGTGTTTGCGCGCGAACGGTTGTTGCGCCAGATACTTCATCGACAATGTCCTCGATAAGATCAAGCACCCTTTCTATTGGGTCACTACTCTTTCTGTCGTTGGGCATGTGCGCTCCTTTGGGTTGGAGTGGGTTCGACATGGAAACTATAGCATATATACTATATTTAAGCAAATTTTAGGATGCCAAGAATCTAGAATGCTGTGCGAAAAGAAAGCGCTAGTTATATTTGTACGCATCTCGCATTGCGACATCGAGTTTCATAAACTCAACACTCTCCTGAATGTGTATGCGACGCTCCTCGGGCGATAGGTCGTCTCTGAGCTCATTTGTCATCATCGCTATTACGTCCGCAAGACTGAGCGGTACGTGATTGGGGTCGTTGAACTTGCGAGTGATAGATAAGCGGTGCCTCAAGTACTCGAGATGAGGTGATAGTGGATCTCGTTCTTTTACTTGTTGGATTGCCTGTGTCAAAGCGTCAACTGACAAATAAACGATAATCTGATCAATTTCTTTAGGTAAGTCGGGATAGCTATCCTCGACGGTAATTTCCTCTATGAGCTCATATCGTTTCATGTTGTGCAACTATATACCAAAACCACACCTCTGTCCAGAGGTGTGGTTTATAGAGTTCAATCGAGCTATTTATTAGTCGACGACTTCGACACCCATGCTGCGGGCGGTGCCAGCGATGACCTTTACGGCGCCATCTAGGTCGATAGCATTGAGCTGTGACATCTTCGCTTCAGCGATTTCCTCGAGCTGTTTGCGAGTGATCTTGCCGACTTTGTCGGTGTGAGGCTTGCCACTACCCTTTTGGATACCGATGCTAGCGCGGATCATGTCGTCAACTGGCTGGCCGAGGCTCTTCCAGGTGAAGGTACGATCTTCGTAGACTTGGATGTGGACGATAACGTCCTTGCCCATATCTGCTTTGGTTGCGTCGTTGAATGGATTGATGAAATCCATCATGTTGAGTCCCCACTGACCGAGGGTGCTACCAACTGGAGGACCAGCAGTTGCGCGACCGGCAGGGATGCGTAGTTTTAGATTGCCAATGATTTTTTTGGCCATAGTATATAACTTTCCTTCTTGTACTAAATATATTGTTGAAGCGATATTTAGTGCGTAACAGGGTTGATTATAGCAAAAACTTACGTAGATAGCAAGCGCGTATATTGTATTATCTAATAAAAATGGTATAATGCATATTAACTTGTTGAGTCTTGAGTGCTCCAAGTAGAGCACCTTCCTACGTAGAGAGGATAGCGCTATGTGTATTGCTATTTTCGAGGACAATCGACTTTTTGTCACGCTGATGCAGACTGTGCTTGTGAAAAGAGGCTACGAAATAGTACTGTGTTGCTACTCACTCTCGGATGCTCAGTACCGGCTGCAGACGAATGATGCAGGTAGGTTACAACGAGGGCTCGAGATTGACATCGCAATCGTGGATGGCAATTTGAGTGGCGCAGTTAATGGCGAGGATGGCAAAGAGATCTGTCGTATACTACGGCAAGTCAATCCAAAGCCGCTAATCATCGGTAATAGTGGTAGCGGAGCGGTACAGGGTGCCGATATACAGGCAGAGAAGGATATCGGTCGGCTCATGGCGATCATCACGGACCATGTCGCCCCGTCGCAGTAGCGACGGGTATTTTATTTGCAAAGCAGACTTAATATGTGGTATTTATAAGAGTGTAATCACTCGCAAGCGCCCTGGAGGTCGTGATGACTGATGTTCATCTGAGGTTGAATCCCGAGCAAGCAACGGCACTGCTGGAGTTTCTCGAGCAGCACACGCGCGACCCCGCCTCGACCCGTCGTACCTCTGTGGCGGAAGCGCAGCGAATGGTGACCATATGGTCTCTCCGCGACGCTCTGCGAGCAGCGGGTATTTCGCCGAGACGGCATGCCACTGGGGTATGCGACGACGAATCGTAGGCTACGACAATGTACGTAGCCTTTTTTATACCCCTGGTACCCTAAGAGTTGATTAATTCTAATTAAAGTTCTATAGTATATTTTTAGGAGCAATACTTACGCTCAGTGAAGAGGATAGTGATTTCTGTGTCGCAGTGCCGTGTCTGTCGCGCTCGTCCACTCTATACGCGGAGTAAAGGTAATAGCAGAACCGGCAAAGATAAGTTTACTACTTATTTTATACGGATTGTTCGTTCTAGGCTGGCGAGGAATTGTTCAAGCGTTTGCTGTATCTCGTCACTGCTTGTAGTGTAGGTAAAGCTCAGTGTACACGCGCCAGGAAATTGGTTTGGCGAGTTTTTGCCCTCAGTACTCAGCCGTGTGAGTAGCAGATGACTGTCTACAAGAATCGTGCCGATGCTGTCAAAAACGTCGAGTGCAGTTACTATGGCGTGTCGTTTGATATCTTGTGGACGTGAACCATGCCCCATGTCACCTTCGACACGCAAACTAACAGATCGAGTGGATATATTATGATTTTCCATAATATTCCACGATCTCTTTAGTTACCTGTATGTACTCATCGAGCTTGCTGCAGACAAATGTCTCGTCGATGCTATGCATCTTTTCGCGTTGTCCAGGGCCAAATATCAGGCACGGGATGTCTCTTTCGCTAAAGAAGCAGAGATCAGTTGATCCCGGCATGGACTGTTGCCTAATGCTGGGAAAATGCTCTGTCGCGATGGCGCGTAGCTGAGAATTGTCGGGGCACCAGCCGACAGGACAGTCACTAATGATCTTGTAGCTCACAGTTGGGTAATTCTTATGCAGAAACGCTGCGAGGACTTCTTGGAAAGTATCATGCAGTTCTGGCGTGGTACGTACATCAATGACGAGTGAAGCGCCGTTTTCTGGTGATGTTTCTAGGTTATACGCTACACCAGTGAATGCTATCGTTGGCAGTCCAAGAAGCGGATGGTTATAGGTTGCCTGCCAGCTGCTTTGAAGTGTTGCAATCGCGCGACTTAGCGATGTAATGACATCTGACATTGCAGGAGTGTCGGGTGCTATTAGTAGTGTGACAAAATAGTTGCCCCGGTGTCCAAGGCCGAAGTATTCGCAGTTGGTCGGCTCGGGAATTAATCCCTCAATTCGCTCGTATGGTTCATGATGTTTCTGTTCGTAGAACCACTCCAAAAATGACTGAGTACCACTGCCATCGGTCTCTTCTTGGGTAACAAAGCTAAACCATAGGTCACATGGGGGTGTGTTCGTCTGATAATACTCCGCGAGCGCCATGAGCCCGGCGTCACCCGCTTTCATGTCACTCACGCCAAGCCCATACATTACGCCATCTTTGACCGTTGGTGTGTAGGGGCCGTAGGTCCACTTGGTAGCATCATCGCTTGGTACGGTGTCGATATGGCCATTAAATACCAATGCTTTTGTAGACACACTTCCCCTGACAAATGCGACGACATTTTCGTCCTGACGGTAGGTCGTGATAGTACGCTCACGTAGCCATTGTTCGATGAAGTCAGCGATGTCACTTTCGTGCATCGACTCGGATGGGATTGCTACAAGGCGACGAAGTAAATCCAATAGAACACTCCTGGGATAAATAATGATTCTGTCTATAGTATACCTGGTGTATATAAAAATACCGCTGTGTGATCAGCGGTATTTTTTGTATCCTAGAAAATGATTAAACTTTCTTGACTTGTAGCGCGTCTAGCTCGACTGGAGTGTCACGACCAAACATGCTGACCATGACTTTTAGCTTACCCTTTGTAGTGTCAATTTCGCTGACTGCACCATCGAAGCCCTTGAATGGACCATCGACGATACTGACTACTTCGCCTTCCTTGAAGTCGATTTGGTGCTTTGGATCTTCGACGCCCATGCGCTTCTTGATCTTCGCGATTTCGCTGTCGCTCACAGGAGTTGGTTCAGTTCCGCTACCCACAAACCCGGTTACGCCCGGAGTGTTACGGACGATGTACCAGGTTTCATCAGTGAGTTTCATCTCCACTAACACGTAGCCCTGGAAGATCTTTGCTTCGATAACTTTGCGTTTACCGTTTTTGATCTGAATTTGCTTTTCTTTTGGTACCATAGCGTCAAAAATTTTATCTGCCATGTCTACCGCCTGGATGCGTTGACGAATACTATCGGCAACCTTCTCTTCGTAACCGCTGTAGGTATGGATTGCGTACCACTGGCGGGTACTGTCGTATCGATTTACTTTTGCCATGATCTCTATTTCCCTGTAATTAGATTAAACAATTGACCGAACCCGTAGTCGATGACAAGTATCACGACAACGAAAAACACTGTAAAGGCGACAAGCGCGCCAGTCATACCCCATGTCGCACGGCGGTCTGGCCACCGAACCTGTCGGAGTTCAAACCATGCACCCTTGAAGTAAGCGCCAACTGCTTTGAGCGGATTGCGGCGACTCGATGTTGCTTTTGGTTCGCTTGCTTTTGCGGTGACGTTTTTGTCTTGAACAGCTTTTTTGGTCTTTGTGGGCGATTTTTTCGTTGTAGGAGCAGTTGATTCAGACGCTTTGATGCGCGTGATTGTCGTCTCGCTCTTCTTGGATGGTGCTTTTGCCACGGTAGTAGATAACTCCCAAATTAAATAGCCTGGTTTGAACCAGACTGTCAAGTACATGATAGCGCATCAGGGGTAAGAAGTCAAGCAGAGGGACGGTATATGTATTCTAATGAAATACCCCTCTTTGCGAGGGGTGTCAGTGGGGTTATGCCCGACGCGCGCATCCGTAAATATAGTGATGCAATTGCGAAGCATAGTCCATCGGTTCAATGAGCCCGCTTGGCGGTAGGTCATCTTTCTTCCAGATTGACTGGCTCGGCGGAGCATAGCTCACCTGGCTGAGCCGGATGGATTGTGGCCGTGGGTTCATGCCAAGTTGTTCGCGTAGGTATGCTGCGTGGTCGGCTGCGCTCAGTGCTGAAGCGGTAGTGATATCCTCGATCTCTAGTGGAGATGACGTAGTTTCAAACGGGCAAATGATACGAAAGCCGAAATCCAAATCACTCGCGCGCATGGGGGATGCTAGGTTGGCCGCAAGGGTAGCTATCACCTGCGCAGTGGTCCGAATCTTATCGGTATAGTAGTCCTGCGTGTAGACGGTCAAACGAAATGGCCGGTGCTCGAGCTGGTAGCAGAGTACTCCATTTGCACAAAGAATCCCCGCAACTTTCTTGCGATTGACACCATCGAAGAGTCTGTCGTTGCTGTAAAGTGCCGTTGGGTCAAGACTGTAGCGTCGATACAGTAGGATTGCTCCCGGCAGAAATGCGATAGACAGTGCTTTTGGCATAGTTACTCCTTGTCGATGGGTGTGGACGGAGGGTGCGATACTGTAGATAACGGATACGTTTCCTCAGTATTTTATATAATATTAGCATATTTTACGAAAAGTACAAGTATATGAAATATCCCGCTCTATTAAGCGGGATGCGCTACCTGCGTGTTCTTTAGGAGACGCGGTATTGTGTTGGTACGCCTGCGTAAATCGCGCAAACGTATACTTGGCCTCACTACTGGTGTACGTACCGCATGTGATAACGTTTCACTCACTAGTCGGCCGTTCGTTGGCCAGTAGGTGTACGAGCCGTTTGTTCGTACCGAGCTATGAATTTCATCGACAAATTTTGCAGGAGGTTGCCGAGTATGTATAGTTCGACGCAACCATTCGGTCATGAACTGGTCAGCACGCCACTGGTCATAGTGTACGCCGCTGATACGGATCGTAATGGATGCTCCAAAGCTTTTCTGCAGCAGAGCAACCATTGAGGCTGCAATCTCCACTTGGTTAGCTTTTTGTTCATGGTACGTCGTGAAGCAGAGTGGTGCACCTTTGATCTGAAAGCACAGAACTGATTTGAGTGACAATATGTTAGCGAAGTCTTCTATAAGTAGACGGTCAAATGCAGATTTATGCTGCTCGTGAACACGACTAATGCCAATAGCGGGCGGGGTATATCCAAGCGTCACGCGCCCAAATCCCGTAGAATCGATATCAGGTTGGAAGTTAGCAAAAAACTGCACACTGGCCTCCCGGTCATAGTGAACGGATTGAAAAGTACGAACAACCATATCATTATAGAATATTATTTATATATAAGCAAATTAAAACGCCCATCCCTATCGATTGGCGGGTTGGGCGTGAGACTTACCTCCAAGCAGCTTGACCAGGTCGATTGCATCGATCGGTGGCTGCTCCTGCGTGCATTCGACCAAAAGGTAACGGATCAACTGTTCATCGATACTATCCTGGCTCTCAACAGCGACTGCTGCAAGCATCGCTAGTGTCGTGGTGTCGTGCTCGTGAACGGCTCGTCGCAGCGCATGCACGAACTGGCGAAAGTCGAGCTCCGGGACCTCGATGAAGTACTTTAGCTTTGGAGTGCTAATATCGCGTGCAACCATAGTATTCCAGTTGTCTGGGAATTCTAGTCGAGCCCCGTGCTTCTGTGCAGCAGCGATGTAACCCTGAATACTATTCTTTACAGACTCTACTGTATCGGGTGACAGTTTGGAGATTGAAGCAATCCACTGACGCATTTCGTCGAGCAGGTTTGCGACAATTCCTTTGCGACCACCATTGATTGTGTCGAACCATGCGTTCTGCGGCTCTGCAGTGGCGAGCATGTTCTCAAGAGTGGCAATTTTTACACGACTCCTCTGTGTTTGAGACGACAACCATAGAGCATTTAGTTCATCAAACTTGATTCGCTGCTCGCAATCCTTTATGAGTTGTTGATTGAACTCTGCCGAGCACTCGCTGCATGACAACCAATGGCTTTGGTGACTTATAAGTATCGCTAGCTTCTCGCGTATCTCGTTGAGATCATTAACAGACGACGCAGCAAGAAGCTCGGTGCTGCTATTTGCAACTCGATCGTGCAACTTCTTCTTGTCTACCTTTGTCTGCTTGCCGCGATGCTTACGCACGAAGAGTGAGACAATCAGAAAGAGCATGAGTATTGCTGCGATGATGTAAGGAACCATTACCGTACCTGCTTTCCGTCGAGCTGTTGGCAACTGAAAAATACTCTATACTATTAATAGTAAAAACACAATAGACAGGACAGTAAGCACGAGTTGCAGAAACAACGCTTATATAGTATTATATAACTCGTCGCTCTAAGAGAGAGGAAGAACTATGTCATTCATGAAGGTCCGTAGTATTCCCCACTTCAGTCCTCGTGAGATTGCCAAGCTTCAGGATATGGTCGACGAGAGAATAGCACAAGATTCTGAAGCTGCGCGACGCGAGGCATTTCGGAACGAGCGGCTGCACCCCACCCTATCGGAGCTCATCGATAGCCTGGGTGGACGACCGCGACGCCTGTGGTGCTGGTTCAGGTTGAGGCGGCATACATTTGTCCGGTACTACTCTGGCACTCGTGGATACGGCCACGGATACAAATTGTGTAAGACATGTGGGTACGATATCAAGAGTTCGTATTTTGGAAATGCTCGACCACTGATCCCGGGCTGAAACCTACCCGTAGTTAGTAGTAACTGACTACGGTATTTTATTTGTTGAGTGTAGGTAGAGTGAACCAAAATGTCGAGCCATGGTTGAGGCGACTCTTCAGTTCGATAGTAGTGCCAAGCTTTTTGGATAGCTTGCGGGCGACGTAAAGTCCAAGACCCGTACCACCCGTTTCTCGGGTGCGATAATCTTCGCTTCGGTAGAATTTGTCAAAGATACGTGCTTGGTCGGATTTTGAGATGCCTATGCCAGAGTCTTTGACGGCAAAAGTAATTACGTCGTCTTTTACATGAACCGATACAACAATCGTGCCTTCCTTTGTGTACTTGATCGCATTTGTTACAAAGTTTTGGAGTAGCTCCTTTAAATATAGTCGACTCGCGCTTACTAGTCCAATTTTTGGTGAAACATCTAGGTTTAGCTGGAGTCCCTTTGCTTGAGCCTGAGGCGCATACTCATTGTATAGGTCATGAATCATTTGGTCGACATCGATCTCTTCGGCGGTATCGGCAACCCCTCGTTCCGCTCTACTCAACGTAGAGAGGTCATTCACCATGCGCGCGAGGAATAGTACTTGATCATGTGCGGCCTTGACATTGTCTGCAAGTGTCGGTTTGGGTATGTCGTCTCGCCCCATCATCACCTGTACATTATCGAGTGAACCTTCGGCAATGGTAATTGGTGTGCGTAGCTCGTGACTGACGACAGAGATGAATTCGTCACGCTCTTCCTCAAGCGACTTTTGCTTAGTGATGTCACGCAGGATGACGATGTAGCCGTCGTTTGCCTCAGGGTCATGACTATTTGTGCTTCGAATTGGGGAGTAGATGACACTGAGTCGTAGTGTCTCGCCAGATATTGTTGCACTCAGATCGTCGCGCGACTCGACACTACGCGATACCTTGAATGCGCGTCGTAGCTTAAACGCCTTATGGTCACTGTCCAGAAGATGTAATACTGTATCGATTTGCTGTCCAGTGAGCTCTTGATTAGTGTCCAGGAGATTGAGACTAGCAGCATTGTATACCTGAATGATACCGTCGCGATCAGTACTTAGTACCGCATCGGCCAGGTTATTGACGATTGTGAGAATACGGTCGCGCTGTAGTAGCTCTTCGGCTTGACTGCGCGAAAGCTCCTGACGATCAACCTCTTGCGCGGCGTTGATAATTCCTGCTACATAGCCAACAATGAGTGTGCCGAGGAAGTACAGCGCTATGTGCGCAATGCGTATAGGTTCATCCATGTGGAGCGCAGCATCACACACCGCTACTCCGAACAATGTCAGTATACTGAGGTATAATCCGCTATTGCCAAAGTACGTATACGCGGCAAGCAGCAGTAGTGTCCAGGTAGGGGTAAACGGCATGTCAACGCCAGAGACGAACAAAATATATGTTGCTGCAAGTGCGTGATAGGCAATCAGTCGCCATCCTGCGTCGGATAACTTACGCGCCGGAACCATGAATTGGTAGATACTAAGTGCAAGCCACCCTACTCCGACGATGTAAAAAACCGGTTGAGAGATTGTATGTGTCGATGGCAGGATGCCCAGGATAATAAGAAGGCCGTACAAAAACAAGATAACTGGTACCAAAAATCCGGCAAACCGAATTGTTTGCTCAGTGAGCGGATTGACGCTCGGTAATGCTTGTTTCCTCCCCCAGCCCATTGCTAGTAGTATAGCATGAGAGGAATGAGGAATGAAGAACGATCTACTTATACTGTGGGATTTTCCCGTTTGAGTTGTTGACGGTGGAGCCGGTAGTGTGGATCATAGCGCTCAACCTCGCGCCAGAATGCAGGAGAGTGGTTCATCTGTCTAGTATGACTGAGCTCGTGTATGAGTACATAGTCAATTAACTCATGAGGCAGCTTCATGAGCGCGATATTTAGGCTGATTGTTCCAGAAGTACTACAGCTTCCCCATCGTCCGCTACTGTGGCTGAATCGTACTCGTTCGTAGGTAAAGTTATGCTCATCTGCCAGAAACCGCAGCCTTCGCGGCAGATATGCTTTTGCCTCTCGGCGCAAAATCTTGATTGCATGATCACGAATAGCTCGTTGAACTTCCATATCCCCTAGGCTGCTAGTGGGAGGTAAGTAGGCGATGAGTGTTTGTTTCTCTACCTTTGTAGTAGGAGCTGTCACCATTGAGGTAGGCACTGTACGGAGTATATGGCTTTTGCCTATCGACTGCCCTTCAACATACTGTGTGTTCGCCCCGGTTTGCACGAGCATGGCGCGCAGTTCATCACGCGAAGAATTAATGACTTGTTTTATATATATGAGAGGAGTTAAGCGCGGCGCAGAAACAATAAGTTTACTATCTGTACCAACCCGAATACGTACATGCGTCGTTCCGACGCGTTTACGTACGATGATCTCTCCGAACTCGGCATCGTTAAACGAAGTCATGATGTCTTATTGGACTGAGATATTTCGTTTCCCTACCGCAACTTGCGCTGTGCTTGTGCGTGGTGCGACAGTCCGTGGAGTGGCGCGAGCAGGGGCACTCGGTCGGTTGTCTCTACCCAGGTGACTCAGTACGACCTTTACTTGCATGGCATAGGTGTGTCTACCGCTGATGACGACCGGCTTTTCATCGGGATGTGGAGGGCTAAAGTTGTCTTGGTAAAGTATGAAGTCTTGTTCTGTAATTGTACCAGCCTTGAGCGCGCGACTTAGACTTGTGTTTGGGTCGGTCTGAACCCAAACAAAGAGCGGCTGGTATCCTTGAGAGCGTGCCCATTTGGCAAAGTCGGTTCGCCGAGTGCGAGTAATACTACTTCCCTCGAACAGAAATGTCTGAGACGTTTTGATAAGCTCCTGGATAAAGATGAGCGTCAGGGCTTCAGCATCTTCTACGGATGACGCATGTTGCTGAATGACATCTGCGTCAAAAAATGGCACACTAAATGTCTTTGAGAAATGTGTGGCAAAGAAGGTTTTGCCACTCCCGGGTAGTCCAACCATCATAATCGCGTACGGTCGAGTCAGATGCAACGCTTTCATGCGGCTCATTATAACAGATTTCTGTAGGCATGCAGTGTGTTTCAGGGGTGATTAGCATAAGCAATATATAGTATACATATTTGTTGACATTAAGTAAACGAACATACATAATGATACAAAATAATAGAACACTGTAGGAGGTGTAATGGATAAGGTGAAAGTAGCACTTGGTGGGCTGCTTGTCGCGGCAGGACTGTTTGTAGGGGCGGTCGTTGTGACACCTCTCGTAGCCGAGGCACGAGATTGTTCAGACAACGCGGTTGTCCGCTGTGGTGTGGTAGATGTAAATGAGTTCCGGAGCAAGTACAACGCAGATGCTAGTACACAAAATATCTTTGCAGCATATGGTCTGACAAGCGCGGTCGTTAATGGCGCTACAGCAAAGACCGGTACAACAACAAAAAACGGCGAAGTAATCGTGGACGGCAAAGTTGTTGCGACAAATGCACACTCGGCTGGTCGCCAGTATATCAACGGGAGTACTCGCAAAGAGAGTAATGGTACTGTTTACTACGATAGCCCTAATCAAACAGCCTTTCGGACGAATTCTATCGCAATTATTGCGTTCTTCGATAGCGAGGGTAAGTTCATTGGTGGTGTTATGAATGACTGCGGTAACCCTTTGACTGGTACGCCGACACCGGTGCCTCCAAAACCTGTATATGCATGTGATTCGCTAACAGCAGCAAAAGTCAGCCGTACAGAGTTCCGCTTCACGACTGCTGCAACAGCAAAAGACGGTGCAGCGATTCAGGACTATGTCTACAACTTTGGCGACGGTACAACCCAAACTGCCGGTGCGACAACAAGTCATACCTATGCAAAAGCTGCTACGTATACTGTTTCAGTGACAGTGCGTGTGAAAGTCGGTGATAGTTTGGTAAACGCTCCAGGCAACTGTGCTACAAAAGTTACGGTTGATGTAGAGAACTGTCCAATTCCTGGCAAAGAAAAATTCCCTGTCGATAGTCCTGAGTGCAAGGAAGACAAGTGGATCAAAGTTTGCGATACTCGTACAAACACGATCAAAACAATCAAAGAAGAAGATTTCGACAAAAAGTATATGACAACCGATTTCTCTCAGTGTGAGAAAATCAAGGTTTGCGATACAACAACAAATCAGATTATCGAAATCTATAAGAGCGAGATGAAAGATGCCTACACTACCGATCTCTCTAAGTGTGCACCTGTTCCTCCGCCAGAACTGCCAAAGACTGGCCCAGCTGATGCTTTGATGAGTATCATCGGTGTCGGTGGATTGGTAGGTGCGACACTAGCCTACCTGGCAAGCCGCCGCGCAATCTAGTCACACCAGTACAAAATAATTAATAAAGCACTCCTTTTGTAGGGAGTGCTTTATTAATTTGAAATACCCCATACCAGTGTATGGGGCTAGAGCAGGCCGTCGGTAGTGACGGTGATGTAAGAGCGGGTCTTGATGCGACCAGTTTCGTAGGAGTTAGCAGCCTCAGCTTGTGCTATGGCATCGGCAGTTTGCTCCGATGTTTCAACGATTTCCCAGCCCTGCGACTCTAGATGGCTAATCACACGCTCTCGATCACTGGTATCTGTGACGATAACAGTTGTCAAGCTGTGGGTGTATAGGTTGTAGCTAAGGCGCGCACCAAACGTTTTGTTTCGCAGCTGCTGAGCAAGCATAATAGGACTCGGCCATCTTCCTACTGCACGTTTCACGATAATTATGAGGTGCGTTTGCTCCGTCATGCAAAACTCCTCTCAGGAGACGACGTAGCACAACTATAGCATGTTTTAACGAGGTTGCATACCACCAACGGATCGCTTGGCTTTTTGTGAGTTTTTGAGCTCTTGTAGCCATTTAGCGTGTAGGTAGTCGAAGTAAGCCTGCTCTTCTAGTGCAATGGTAATTGTTTGGTTGTATTGTTCGGGAAAATCATTCTCGCTTGCATGCGGCAATCCATCTTGATATTTGACCACGAAACGTATATCGAGCGCATTACAGATAGTACGGTAACCCTCAATTGCCGCTTTTACATCGACGGTTCGATCTTCACTATTTGCGATGTAAATGAACGTAATTGGCGGTAGCTCTGGATTGTCGTTCGCTATTTTCGTCAATTGCTCTTCCATTTTATTGCTCGTCACGAGCGCCACTTGCCCAATTCGAAGTGCGGTTGGCGTACCTTTTGCACTCCATATATCGCGACCAATGCGCTCGATTTCCGCCTGGAACGATAAGACACTAAAGCCTTCATCGTTTGAGATGTATTTCTCACGAGTAGATGACGAAAAGAACAGATCGGCAACGCTGTTAAATAGTGGTCCACCGGTCAACTGCTTGTCCGCCATGAACTCGGCAAGTCCTTCTAGATCCGGGTTGTCGCGTAACTCAAATGCCGTATCTTTGGTAAACGGAGAGCTATCAGCAATGAGAGTGACTTTTAAATCTGGGTACTCATCACGTAGCGCCGCCATAACATACAGCATTTCTTTACCCCCGGTACTCATGCCATAGAGGATCAGGTGACGGGCAGGATTTTCGGCAAGCATTTCGCGTATTGCCTGGATAGTATCGGGAAGGTGTAAAAACGAGCCTTCCTCGAGTGCGAAAAGCTTACTGTTTGGGATACTTTGACTGAGAGATTCACTCAGCGGCATGGCGATTGTTCGGCTAGAGTCGCGGATACCTAGGCCGGGAAGTGTTGCAATAATTGTGCCTGTCCCGTCATCACTGAAGTTATTGTCTTCGATCTGGTGAGTGTCTGCCTTGCCTACTCCCCATACGAGCGGCGCAAGGGCTTTCTGATCCATAGTAAACGCAAGTGAAATAATACCGGGTATCGCAAGCGAACGCAGTGCCCAATAGCCGAATTTGTGCCGCTGGATAGCCTTTTCGTGGCTAATTTGAGCTCCATATCTTTCGATCTTGGGAACTCTTCGCAAGTCATCGAGACTAGTCGGTGGATGCCCTATATGTTCAGGGGTATTCATTGTACTATACAGTACGATAAAATACACAAAATAGCAAGTATCCTAAAGAGGTGGAGCCATGTAGTTCATGTACGAGCGCACTACAATACTGTGGCAATTTTCAATTTGTTTATTTGGGTAACTGCAGATACCGCCTGTTGTGACAGCGTAATAGCTGCAACCACACGAGACGACATAGATAGCACTATACTACGAGGCTAGCTAGTTTAGTAATCACTCTTGGCAAAGCTAGCAGGAATACCCCACTCATCAAGTACGGCTTGTGATGGCACGCTTTGACCACAAAATAGTACAAGCCAAACATTGTTCGATTTTTTGAGTGTACACCCGTATCCGGTACCTTCTTCGGTGCCTATCGATACATCTGCGAACGGAAGTTGCTTTTTGGTGATGTTCACAGTGAGCTTCGCACTCTTGGTGCTTTCGCGTGCCGTCCCCCAGCCAATTGCCGTGTTGATAATTTGATCTTCATCGGTATCAGCCGCTACAGGCGCATCAGGGTTAGCTGGCTCGGTGGCGTTGTTTGCACTGCCATCTTTTGATTGTGTCGACGCAAGCTCGCTCTCTGACGAAGTGAGTTTTGTAGTGGTCGATTGTAGCTGCAGTGCGAGCCATGCAATGGTTCCACCCAGTACTAGGGTGATGATAATCAGAATAATCCATGGTAATTTGTTGTTTGCTGATTTTTGCGGCTGAGGTGTGTTGCTTGCTGGAGTAATCGGTGTTTCGTTCATTGTCTTCTCCTAAGTTTACTTCTCTGTCGCTAATCATAGCCGTTATCGCTTGTAGGTGCAACTAGCTGTCGATATATGACAACAAAAGGGATCACCTGTTGTCGCAGCAAAATACATACGCAGGCGGGATATTGCGTACCTCACGAGTTATGCGTAGTGTGTCAAAATACGATTCAAATAATTC
This sequence comes from Saccharimonas sp. (SeqCode), assembly GCA_049660945.1. GTDB lineage: Bacteria > Patescibacteriota > Saccharimonadia > Saccharimonadales > Saccharimonadaceae > Saccharimonas. Next base: position 51,404 of record JBASZO010000019.1, on the reverse strand, counting down.
TCGTTTCAGGAGTGTGTACTGGAACGTCACAAATACCCCGCTATGCCCAAGTAGCCTGACGGTAGCCTCAAGTATTTCTCGCGATACGTCTGTTGGAAGTGTCGCAAATGGTAGGCCGGAGACGATATAGTCAGGGTTTGGTAGCTTGCGAGCCTTGAGTAGGCCGGCCGTATTTGCAGCGCTATCATGAATTATCTCGATAGATGGATGGCTGCTATACTGTTTGTGAAGATGCTCATAAAATGCGTGGTTTGTCTCGATGACAAGTAGCTTTGTCTCAGGGCGCAGTCGATTCGCGAGCTCTCTCGTAATCGCACCGGTACCTGGGCCATATTCTACGATAACCTTCGCTTTGTCAAAATCAACCGAACTAACCATCTTGCGAGCGAGGTATTTGGAGCTTGGCGCAACAGCGCCGACGGTGCGTAAATTACGCAGATACTGACGGAGGAACAATGAGCGCATAGAGTTACTTTTTCCTTGCTTTCTTTGACTTGGTAGCCTCGCTAGGTATGATATCGGCTTTGTTGGCGAGTTTCAAAAATTCGGCAGACTTGATGTTTGGAGCATCTTTGCCATCGCCAAATATGATTTGTTGCGCGCTGCGCTGGTCGGTCGAATCGCTAATTTTATAGAGCGTGATGAGCGTCACGAGCATTGTCAGTAGCGTGATCAGGTACGCGGCTAGCTCTTCGCCCGCTATGTCGTCACCGGTGTGTTTGATAACGATAATTTCGGCTATTGACCCACCCTGAAAAAACCCAATGCTTGTGATATCGCCCCAGTGCATCCATACGTGAAACAGCTCGTGGAGTACGACACTCAAAAGAATGCCGATAACGGCAATTGCGATCTTGTGCCCAGTGTACTTGTGCCACTGCCGTACGATTTTTTCCATGCTTATGATTATCTGGTGTGTAGGTAGGTTACGTCAACTGCTTTTTTCGATTCGCTCGGTAGGGCTTATGCTTGGTATTTTCATACTTTTGTTATAAAATTGATAATTGTCAAATTACGGCAACTGATAGGAGATCTATACGTCCCAGACCGTAGTTGAGCAACTTGATAATTCGTTCGAAACTCTCCAAACGAAAGGGTGGCGTATGTGTCTACCTTGATGATGATTTACATCGGTATCTCGCTAGTAAGCGTGTTACTTCTTCTAGCCACGTTGCTCCTTGGCATTGGTCATGATTTCGATCATGGCGCCATTGGTGATTCTAGTGATCTCAGCGACGGACCGTCATGGCTTGGTACAAAGGTTATTCTGGGTGCTTGCGCAGGCTTTGGTCTGTTCGGCCTCGCCGGATTCTGGTTTGGACTGCCGGCTATTGCGACATTCGCTCCAGCGGTGTTCGGGTTATTCCTGATGGCGTACATCGTTCGTAACTGGATCATCATTCCGCTCATGAGGCAGCAGTCAAATTCCTTGCTATCCCGTGTCGATTATATCGGCAAAGAAGCGACGGTTTGGCTGAGTATCACACCGGAAAACTCTGGACAGGTTCGCTTTCATGACTCGAATGACACACTCGTCATAGAGTCGGCAATCTGCGAAGACGAGACGCTTGCACTAGCGACCGGTACACCCGTGCGGGTCGTCGACGTCACATCAACCGATGTGGTCGTCTCCCCCATCCCCTCAACGGAAGGAATCTAACAATGGAACTTTTCTCTGGACTGGGCGGCTTGCTCATTATTGTAGGCGTGGTTGTGTTTGTACTTCTGGCGATTGCATTTGTGTTCGCCAAGAACTATATCAAGGTTCCAAAGAACAAGGTCGCGGTTTTCACTGGTCGCGGTGAGGCAAAGATCGTCAATGGTGGTGCGCGATTCCGTATGCCACTGATTGAGCAGGTCAATATCATGTCGATCGAGCCGTTCAATATTGAGGCGAAGGTCTCGAACGTGTATTCGAAAGACAATGTTCCTGTCAATGTTGCTGCAGTGGGCCAGGTTAAGTTCTCGTCGTCGCGTGAAGCATTTGCGCTGTCGACCGAACGGTATTTGGATACCCCGCGCGACATGTTGCAGCCGCAGCTTTCTGAGATTGTCTCTGGTACGATGCGCAACATCGTCTCGCAGCTGACGATCGAGGAACTGAACGGTAATCGCGAGGAGTTCATGCGTCGCGTCAAGGACGAAGCAGCGCAGTCCTTCCAGCCTATCGGTATGCAGCTGGATGTTTTCAACATCCAGAACATTTCCGATAACAACGGCTACCTGGACGCGCTCGGCCAGCGACGAATCGCTGAGGTCAAGCGAGATGCAGTGATTGGTCGGGCAAATGCCGAGCGAGACTCTGCAATCCAGTCGGCTTCGGCCGAGCAGGAAGGCAAGGTTGCGCGAGCGCAGGCCGATACTCGTATCGCTGAGGCAAATCAGGAGCGAGACCTTCGTCTTGCTGCTATCGCCACTGATGTCGACGCTGCCAAGGCACGTGCCGCTCAGGCGGGGCCGCTCGCCGAGGCTGAGGCACACCGTGCTGTTGTCCTCGCAGGCGTGCAGACCGATCGGGAACGCACTGAAGCACAGATCGCTGTTGAAGAGCAGCGGGCTAAGCAGAAGGAAAAGGCCGTGCAAGCTGACGTCGTTATTCCGGCCGAAGCCGAGCGCCGCGCTGCGGTTGCCCGCGCCGAAGGTCAGCGGGATGCCGACATTGCGGCAGCCACTGCGGCTGCACGTAGTCGAGAGCTACAGGGCAAGGCTGACGCCGATGCCAGGACTATCTTGGCGGCTGCATCGCAGACCGAGAACGAGGCAGCTGCTGCTGGTAACAAGGCGTTGCGACTGGCGGAAGCCGACGGTATTCGTGCTGTCATGACTGCCGAAGCTGAAGGTCAGGAGGCTCGAGCCGAAGCGCTCAACAAGCTCACCGATCAAGCAGCCAGGCAGAATGTCCTCCCACAACTCATCGCTGTCTTGCCGGAGCTTGCAAAGGCACTTGCCGAGGGTGTTACTATCGAGAAGCTGGTCGTTGTCGATTCTGGCAACGGGAGCGCAAGCGGTGGTAATGCGATTCAACGAGCAATCTCGGTTACTCCGGCGATGCTCAACCAGGTGCTCGCGATGGCCGATGGTTTCGGCCTTGACTTCAGCGGCCTGCTGAACAAGGTTGGCGTTGCAGCAGAAGATGGCGTGGTTGATGGTACTGCGTCTGTGGTTCCGTCGGCAGATTCGAACGAATAAGTACTCTTCTCCTTCCTGGAGATGACGACTAAGCCTCGGTCTTTGTGACTGAGGCTATTTTATTCTTTTGAAAAGAGCTATAGGATCTGCTCCGTCACATAACTTGGCTGATTGGCTAGATATCTTTTAACAGACTAGTTAACTCGGGAAAGTCTGCTCTGACAAAGTGGTCCGGAGCTGAGAGGATATTAAATTCTGCGCCAGGGAGCTGTTTCTGATATTTCTGCAAATCATGGATAGAAATCACTGGGTCGTCCTCGCCATTAAAAAATACAAGCCTACCGGCTTGGTCGATTAATTGCTGAGAAAGCTTTGTGATTTTAAAGTCAGTTAGGTCTTCGACACTCTCGTCATCATAAGGCGCTGCGATGAGAATCGTTGCCTTGATTGTGACTCGCAGTGAGTTCTCTGATAAATACTTTGCTAAAAATACTGCACCGAGTGAGTGACCAACCAAAATACAATTATCGGCGAATAGGCTGCTTATGTGATCGAACCATAGCTTCCATTCGCTATAGCGTGCGTTCGTGCTATTTGGCATTGAAGGAAGTAAAACTTGATAGTCACTCCCGAGATTATCTTGCAGAAGTTCTTTCCACTTTGGTTTATATACAAAACGATCGATATCCAATTTCTTTTCCGATAACGACTTCAGATACTCATCATAATCCTGAAATGTCGTTCCGCCGTGTATGATGACTATCTGCTGCATGTAACTATGATAACAAAAAAAGCCCCCAAAACTGGAGATGACGCATATACACGACAGCGCTTATTTGATGACGAGGAAACCTTAAGTATACTAGAAGCGAATGCTAGCGGGAGCAGTGCTAAGTACGATAACTGATGTCGATGTTATTAATGAATGCGGTAGGATCTTGGCTTACCCTATTCATTTTAAGATATAGCATCAGATCAATACACTAAAGCCATACACTGCGAGCCAGGCAAAACCTAATAGAGTGAACATGCAGATTATAAGTATAACCTTATCTTTCTTTGACATGCCCATTCGACGCATGAATGAGGGCAGCCTTAATCCAAGTATGATAAGGGCAAGCACGAAAAGTAAAGTATTACCTATTATACCCATTAGAAAATTATACCAAAAATAAGGATAACTTATGGAGTCTCGTTATAAAGATAAGACCACCATCAAGGTGATCTTATTTTTATGGCAGGAGTGATAGGACTCGAACCTACAACCAACGGTTTTGGAGACCGCTACTCTACCAATTGAGCTACACTCCTATAGCGCAATACGTATTATATCAGATTATCTAGGGGTGAAAAACTATTTTCCGTCAACCTCTTGCTTGACACGGACGGCGCGTTTGAATTGGCGCTCAGCAGTCTCATCGGCATAGCGAGGCATCGGCGGGAGCGCAAGGAGCTTATCGCCCCCCTTCTTTCCGTCGTCGAGATCGTTAACTGCCTGTACAAAGAAGCTTTCAATCAGCCACTCGCGGCCTGGAGCTGTCTGACCCATGACGGTGATGCGCCAGCGACTTTCACCCCACTCCTCGGTTCCTACAATGCGTAGTGGCTTTGCGAGCATAGTTTTGCCTTTTGGTATAGCCGAGATGATTTTTTTGATTGCTTCCGAGCCTTTGTCTTTGTCTCGTACAAATACATCAACAGCCATAGTACGTAGTCCGTGTGGAGTGACGTGCGCTGCCTGAATCTGCTGGTTGTGGATCCAGATTACCTCGCCGTTGAGTGAGCGAAGTTTTGTGCTACGTAAGGTGAACCGCTCGACGACACCCGATACATCGAGGAAAGGCTCGATTTTTACGAAATCACCGATTTTGTACCAGCCTTCGGTAATCATAATTGCGCCGCTTGTAAGGTCGCGCAGTACGAGGCCGATTGTTTGTCCGGCAATCACGATGAAGAAAGCACTTGCGCCAATTGCAGCTGCGCCATTTGCGGTGTCTCCTGTTGCAAATGGACTTAGTGTACGCCACGCGATGTATCCGACAACCGCAACTACCAGAGCACGTACAACAGCGATGGCGATACTAAGGTATGTTTCTGTCTGGCGGAGTCTTGTTGCGCGGAGGTCATTTGATTCTGTGTCACTACGAACGGCGACAGCCTGTGCAATTCGAACGATTCCGTAGGCAAGGAAGCGACTGAGCCAGTAGGCTACGATTAGTGCGATAATGAGTATCAATACCGAGCGCAATGCATTTGGCTCAGCGAGAAACTGTCCGGCTTCATTGATGAAGTCATTTTGTAGAAGATTTGTATCCATTGATTATCATTATACAACTTTTTACGTAAGCAGTAAAGAATTACAATGCTATCTGTGGAAAACAACAGAGTATAAATAGTTGCATTGACTAAGCATGGGCGGTATACTGGAACCAATGATAATTCTAAAGGGGGCAAATTAGGTTACGTCAGCGGTGATCTAATATAGAGGGACATGAACATACTAATGCTTGGGTGGGAACTCCCGCCGCATAACAGCGGTGGACTAGGTGTGGCCTGTTACCATATGTCCAAAGCTCTGGCGCACAACGGTGCGAGTATTGATTTCGTCTTGCCGTATGATGCTCATCATCCTGATACCGAGTACATGACGATTCACGCCGCTACTAAACTCGGCCCTCTCGAAAAGTTTGGGACCCTGGGCGCCTACAATACTGCTGAAGTGAACCAACTTGACCTCGATGACGTTGATATGCGCGATCTTCAGACGATGCGTGGCGTGCAGAAACGTTACGTTAAGTACGTTGAACGTCTCGTAAAAAAACTCCAAACCCCCGATGTCATACATGCGCATGATTGGCTCACGATGGAAGCGGGTATTCGCGCAAAGCAACTCACTGATGCGCCATTGGTAGTGCATGTACATGCTACCGAATTTGATCGTGCGGGGTCTTTCGGAAGTGGTAATCCGGTTATTCACGAGATCGAATATCAAGGCCTTATGATGGCCGATCGAATCTTTGCGGTGAGTAACATCACAAAAAACATTATCATTCATAAGTACAACATCCCTGCTGACAAGATAGAAGTCATGCACAATGCAATTGATGTCAAAGATATGGGAAATCATCTGTATGATGGCCGAACATATGCGTACCTTGAGTCTCTACGTGAAGAGGGGCACACTGTCGTGTCGGTCGTGACTCGCTTTACTGCTCAGAAAGGCCTCGTACAACTGATAAAGGGTGTGGCGCGTGCATCTGAGCGCTACGATAAATTCGCACTGTTACTTGCAGGTGACGGAGAGCAGCGTGATGAACTAGTGGCGCTTGCTGCTGAGCTTGGCATAGCCGATAAGGTCTATTTCACTGGTTTTGTTCGCGGCAAGCAATGGCGCGATGCGTTTAATGTCGCTGACGTATTTGTCATGAGTAGTGTCAGTGAACCATTTGGACTGACCGCGCTCGAAGCCGCTCATCATGACACAGCACTTATTGTCACCAAACAGTCGGGTGTCGGTGAGGTGCTGAACAGTATCTTCCGTTATGACTTCTGGGATACCGAAAAACTAGCGGACCAACTCGTTGGCATTGCTACATCGTCAGCTCTACGCGACAGCCTGAAGCGAGATGTCAAACTAGAGTATGCGCAGCTTAGTTGGCACGATGTCGCACGTAAATGCATGCACTTGTACAACCGCATGAAAATTGGAGCAACCGCATGAGTACGCAGCGAGGTATAGTCCTTTATCTTCATGTCCATCAGCCACTTCGTATTCGTCAGTACACTGTATTTGACACTGCTGAAAGTCACCAGTATTTTGAGGGTGGGTCTGACCTTGCTCAAGACAATCGCGCAATTTTTGAGAAAGTGGCCGACAAGTCGTATCGGCCAATGAATGCAGCGCTTCAAGAACTGCTCGAGGCTCATCCTGAGTTTAAAGTATCTCTGTCGATCACCGGTACTTTCATAGAGCAAGCAGAGGCATGGGCACCTGATGTTCTCGAAAGCTTCCAAAAACTAGTTGCGACAGGACGAGTAGAGATCGTCGCCGAGACGTACTATCATAGTCTCGCATTCTTTTACAGCCGCAGCGAGTTCGAGCAACAGGTTGAACTGCATCGTGCCAAAATCAAAGAACTATTTGGTATCGAGACAAAAGTCTTTCGTAATACCGAGTTGTGTTACGACAACAACCTCGCTGATTGGGCAGACAAGCAAGGGTATATCGGTATCTTGAGCGAGGGCTGGGATCCAATACTTGGCTGGCGCAGCCCAAACTACGTCTACAAACCCGTTGGAACACAAAACATAAAGCTTCTTATGAAGAACTATCGTCTTAGCGATGATGTTGCCTTTCGCTTCAGCAACAAAGAATGGGAAGGCTACCCTCTCAGTGCCGATACCTATGACACCTGGGTGAACGAAACACTTGGAGATGACGGCCAGGTGATAAACCTCTTTATGGACTACGAAACGTTCGGTGAGCACCAATGGGCGGATACGGGTATCTTCAGCTTCTTCAAGTCGTTTGTTGGCAAATGGTTGGCGAATCCTGCGAATACATTCTATACCGTCAGCGGTGCATGTGAAGCCTTTGAGGCAGCCGATACTATCGATGCACCATACACAATTACGTGGGCAGATGCTGAGCGGGATCTGACTGCGTGGCTTGGCAATGACATGCAACAAGAAGCAATGCGACATATCTATGACCTAGAGAGTGATGTATTGCGTACCGAGGATAGTGAGTTAATCGACGACTGGCGTCGTATGACAACAAGTGACCACCCGTACTACATGTGTACGAAATGGTTTACAGATGGCGACGTCCACGCATACTTTAGCCCGTACGATTCTCCGTACGAGGCGTTCCTCTACTACATGAATGCCCTCCGTGATATCCGATACCGCATATCAGAGCATCACAAAGGAGCATTGTAGTGGCTCGCCCTGTCATACTTAGTAATGGTGAGCTCCATGTCGGTATAAATAAGTTTGGTGAGGTGCATGACTTTTACTACCCCTATGTCGGGCTAGAGAATCACGCTGCCGGTCAGTTTTTGCGCCATCATGTCGGTGTATGGGTAGATGGTGCAGTTGCGTGGCTCGATAATGGTCAATGGGAGTTCTCATTTAGTTACCCGCACGAGTCACTCATTGGGCATATTGTTGCTAAGAACTCTGAGATTGGCGTCGTGCTTGAGTTTGATGACACGGTTGATGCTGAGTATAGTGCACTTATACGAAATATCCATGTTATAAATCAGCGAAGTAAGGCACGTGATATCCGACTCTTTCTCCACCAGGCATTTACCATCGGTGACTCTCGGAGCAATACAGATACGGCCCAATACCTGCCGAGTGACAATGCCATCCTACATTACCGTGGTCGCCGCGCGTTTATCGTCTCGGCATGGGACGATAGTCGAGAGTTTTTCGATCAGTACACTGTGGGTATTTTTGGTATTGAAGGTCGCGAGGGAACCTACCGTGATGCCGATGACGGCGAGCTGTCTATGTGCAATGTTGAACATGGTCGTGTCGACTCGACGTTACGTTTCAAACGACGCATAGCTGCACATAGCTCGGCCAGGTTTCACTACTGGGTCGCCTGTGGCTCCTCTATTCGTGAAGCACTCTACATCCACAAGCAGCTACAGTCCCAAGGCGTGCATCGTCGCTTAGAGGCAACCTCGAAATGGTGGCATAACTGGCTAAAGCCTGCAAAAGCTGTAGTGGCAAAACTACCCGTCTCTCATCGCAAGCAGTTTTTGCATAGTGCTATGCTGGTAAAATCTCATATAGATAAACGCGGTGCCGTAATTGCCAGTACTGATACATCTATGCTGAATTATTCGCGAGATGCTTACGCGTACTGTTGGCCGCGCGATGGCGCATTTGTACTTTGGCCGCTGATCCGCATGGGCTACAAAGACGAGCCATATCGCTTCTTTGAGTTTTGCCGACGAGGGCTTAATCCTGGCGGATTTCTAATGCACAAATACCGTGCCGACGGCGCATTGGGGAGTAGCTGGCATCCCTATCTTCACGATGATGGTGAGGTAGCACCTCCTATCCAAGAAGACGAGACGGCACTAACACTCTTTGTCTTTGGGCAGTTCTATAGTACTTCAGGCGACGAGTCGCTACTAAAAGAGTTTTACGAACCTATGGTGCTTCCAATGGCTAATTTCCTTGCTAGTTACACCGATAAGTATACGGGGCTTCCGAAGCCTTCATACGACCTGTGGGAAGAGCGCTTCATGACGACAACCTATACGACCGCAGTAGTGTATGCTGCCCTACTGGCCGCTGCGGAACTGGCTGACATTCGTAAGGATGAGGATAGTGCGGTCAAGTGGCGGGCAGCGGCGGATGATATCTATGAGTCAGCACAGCGGCACTTATTCAACGAAGAACGCGGCATTTTCTACAGGGGTATAAATGTGGATAAAAAAGGCACTATTATTTATGACGAGACGCTCGATATGTCGAGTATATTCGGCGCCTTTATGTTCGGTCTTTTCCCAGTCAAAAGCGAGCAGACTAAATCGGCGATGCGTACGGCAATTAAAATCTTTGAGCCCCACGACAAACACCCAGGACTTCCTCGCTATGAGGATGATTACTATCGACGTGCCCGAAGTACAATCCAGGGTAATACATGGTTTATCTCGAGTCTTTGGCTCGCGCAGTATTATCTAGAGATAGGTAGGGACGAAAAAGCTATGCATATTATTGATTGGGTGCGTGACTCTGCATGGCAAACAGGTGTTTTGTGTGAGCAGGTAGACCCTATTACTGGCGAAGAGACGTCAATTGCACCACTGACATGGAGTCAAGCTGAGTATATATCGACAATGCTCGACACAATCACGGACGCACGTACATGACCGTGCGCAGTCGGGCTATCGTACGGGTACGGCGAGCGCTGCGGCATATGACACCTGGGCATATGGTACGTACTCGTATGACACGCAAAGTTGTCGAGCAGTTTGCTGAAAAAGCAGGGCTTGTCTACTTCGGTTATGTTGACCAACGCGATGATCATAGGCTAGTACGTGGTCATACTGTTTCGGCAACGCATATCGACGGCCACTACAGTATTGGTACTGTCCATGGGTATGATGTCGTGTTGCTGCAGCGGAACGATGTTATCATTTCGCGAGTAGCAAAGAAAGAGCAGCGGTACCATTGGCTGATATTTAGTATTGATTTACATAGTCCCATCGATGTACCACACCTGTATATCGGACACAAAAGTCGACATGAGGTGTACGGTGAAGTACATAGCCGTCTCAGCAAGCTACAACTTGGGATTATAGGTACATACCCCGCTCAGTTTGTCGGTAACTATGATGTGTTTGGTCAGCCTGCGCACGCAATAGAGATAGAGGAGATTATATCGCCGGAGATTGCTGCGGTTGTAGCGACTCACTTCCAGGGAGCAAGCATTGAGATTGAGGATAACACAGTATACATATATATCGAAAGTCGCTATCCGAACGAGTCATTACTGGAAAAAATGCTTTCGAATGGACTATGGCTTGCTGAGCGGATAGATACTCGGTTGCTGTCACAACATGCAGAGAGTAAGTAGCCTTAGTTTTTAGTAAAATCACCCTAGCTTTGCCGGCCAGGGTAATTTTACTCGTTTGAGCTGAGGTTGACTATCCCTTGCGTGGCTTTACTTCGTTTCGTCCGAGAGATTTCTTTGTCTCGACGTACTTCGCGTGCTTGCGAGCTTTTGGATCGTACTTGTTTAGCTCCAGCTTGTCTGGGGTATTCTGTGTATTCTTGCGGGTCACATAAGTACGGTGACCGGTCAGTTCGCTTACGAGAGCGATGATCTTGCGCTTTGTGTTCGTCTTCTTAGCCATAGTTCCTCTTTATCACGGTTGGTAATGCAATTCGACTATGAATTATAGCAGTATTTCCCTGCTTTTTCAAGTAAAAGCAGCAAGTTTACTGAGATCATTTAGTTACTACTCTTTATATACCAGGTCGAGACATTGTCGTTGATTACCTCGATATATTTGTACTGTGCCGAAAGTACATAGGTGGTTGCGCCTTCGATCGTGTCTGAACCGCCGCGTTGCAAGGTAATCGTGTTCACGCTGCTGTCGATCTTTTTGAGGTAAAACATCTGGCCAGATGCGGCATTGGCCGCAGGTAGCGTGAGTGTAAAAGAGCCAGTAGTGGCGTTACACAGATTGATATAGGGGCTCGATGTAGTGAGTGTGAGCGAGCTGGTTCGTGTGGTTGGTGCCGAGCGGTAGCCACCTGCACCCAGCGCAACAGTGCCACTGAGGCTGATCGCGCCGCTTGTGGTGATCGGATATGCCGTACCGGCGGCTCGCAGGCCAAGGTTTGAGAGAACGGTGCCGAGATCGCTCGTCGCGCCTGGCTGTACGATAGGGGTCGAGTTGAAAAACCCGAGTTTTTGCGTGGTTGCGGTGGCGATTTTTGTACCAGTAGTTGTACCTACAGCGATATTTGCCGCATCGCTGTAGGTCATGGTGCCAGTGATGGTGTCGCCGGTTTTCGTGACTTTGTCGATGACCGGGGTGACGTCGTAAAACCCAATATTTGCAAACTTTTGGATCGCGGTTGGGTCGGGTGAACCATTTGGGTAGTTGCTTAGGAACCCAATTTTTATGTATGCAGTAGCTGCCGGGAATGATGTCGATGCGGCGAGCGTATTGTCTGAATGAACACCGGAGTAGCGGTACGGTCCATAGTTCGTCCAGGTAGCCGGTGCTAGTACGTTATTTGCCCCGTACATATAGGAGCTGCCCGAGGATCCGTTGCTAAGTGCCGTGCCTGCCGGTACGACTGGTCCACTCCAGGGCGCGCTGAGTGTGATCGTATTACCCGATATGCCACCATCTGGGTATGCGTCGCTATAGCGATTTCTCGAGTATGTACCCGCCGGCCATGCATAGCCCTGACCGTCGATATAGTTCCAGATGATTATACTACGCAGCCAGTAGCTGGCGCCCGCCGCGTTATTCCAGTTGGCTGCACTCGTCAGCGATACGGTGGTATCCCCGGGGTTAAGCTGAGCTGCGAGTGTCGTACGCGTGCCCGTTTGCTCCATATAGTGATATGGCTGGATGTTCAGCTGATCGATATCGTACGGTGACACTAGAGAGTAGAAACGTCGCGTGCCGTCGCCCGCCGCTTGCTTGACGGCAAATGACATCTCGTAAGCGCGACTAGGGTTGACTGCTAGTAGCTCATCGATCACGACCGATCCGATCGCGGTGCGTACATACGAGCCGGCAGCACCCGTCGGGTGGTCGGTCTTGTCTAGGGTGAAACTAGTAAAGTTGTAGTTGGTCCCGAGAAATGCTTGGCCGTTCGTCACCAGCCCCGAACCTCGTGACGATAAGTAAGCGATCGAAACCTCACCCATTGGACCCGTCGCGCCCGTCGCTCCGACTGTACCTGTCGCTCCCACTGGCCCAGTGGCGCCAGTAGCTCCAGTGACACCTGCTCCTGTGGCGCCGACGGCGCCTACCGGACCAGTTGCTCCCATAGGGCCCTGTATACCTTGTGCACCTGTTGCTCCTACGTCGCCTGTGACACCTGTAGCCCCCTGAGGGCCCGTCGCGCCTACCGGACCTGTTGCGCCTGTTTGGTTGAGTTTAGCCTGAACGGCGGGGTCGAGCTGTGCCTCTGTGAGCGGACTTGTCGTGATGGCATCTTGAACCGCAGTACTTCGGATAGTACCGTCGTCGTGGAGTGATTGCGAGAGAAACTCGTTGAGGACATCACCCCAAACACCTTGATCTCCCCCAGGTTGCGGTAATCTTGCCATAAATATATTCTACCAACTATAGATTGTACCATGACCGGTATAAGACCTTAAGACAGAAGTTCACTTCACTAGAATTTTTCCACAGCCAAGATTACGCTGAGTTTGATGTAATTGAAGGAGAAATACATGGCTCGACCACATGAATATATCGGCGTGAGCGGTGTTGTGAACCAGGAGCAACAGGCAGAGCTAGAAGAAATGTTTGCGGAGTTCGGCTTGCGGAAGTGGAGACAGTTGCAGCTTGGAGTGAAGGCGACACATAAGCCGCAATGGCTCGAAATTGAGAATAAGTACGGACGTGAATGGTATCCGGTAGGTTGGGATATCCTCCATAGTATCCAGACTGAGGATACAAAAGCTATCGGTGCAGTGCAAGTATTTATGGATACCGAGCTCGTCTCCGATGAGGATTATCGAGTTGCTTTTTTGAATAGAGTAGTTGGGATAACTGCGCTCTATTGGCTTACGAGGGTGCAATTCGACCTGCTACCTGATTGGTGTGAGAACTTCAATCTAACGAGCGATTTGTTGGATAAATGCGATAAGTTGTATGCTGGGCGCCTGCCCTCTCAGAAAAGCGATCCAAGCTTAACGAGGGTGCTGCAGTGCCAAGCGAGTATTATGGACGAGCATAGTCCGCAGGAGATTGCGAGTGCATTGGCAGCTTTTGGTAAAAAGCTCGATTACGTCCTATTCGATGCTTCCGGTGGTCGAGGACTTCGCATGGAGCCTGATGTTCTGTTGCCGTATATTGAGGCAGTGTACGATCGACCAGATCTCGATCACTTGGATGTTGCGGTTGGTGGCGGGCTCAATGCCGAGGTGGTTCGTGCAGAACTACCAAAAATCCTCCGCCACTTCCCCGATGTCTCATGGGACGCCGAAGGTCAGTTGCACCCGGTGAATGCCGATGGTAAGCGTCCGCTCGACATGCGAGCTTGTCGAGAGTATTTCGAAGCATCTGCTGAAGTTTTACGCTAGTATAGAGAGATATGAGGCAAGCGAATGGCTACACGGCGGATGCACACGACGCACAGATGAAAATTCTGCGTACCTTGCTATTGACGACGAGTTGCTCGTTTGCCGAGCTGAGGCGAGCAACGGGCTTTACGAGTGACCACGCTAACTTTCACATCAAGAAGCTCGTACAAGTAGGGTATGTCGAGCATGTCAAAAAGATGTACGGCCAATATAGACTAACACGTAAAGGTAAACTTTATGCCAACAGTATGGATACGGACGCATTCGAGATCGAACGCCAGGCAAAATTAACGGTCGACCTCGCGATTGAGCGTGCTGACGGCAAGTTTATCGTGCAGGAGCGTCAAAAGCAGCCGTTTTATGGCTACTATGGCTTTCCTACTGGAAAGATTCGCTGGGGAGAGACAATGGTCGAGGCGGGTGCACGCGAATTGCTCGAAGAGACTGGGCTCACCGCCGATCTGCGCGTGGTCGGTATTTATCACAAGCTTGATTACGATACAAACGGTGAGCTACTCGAAGACAAATATATGTGCCTCATCCATGGCACAAACCCGCAGGGCGAATTGATCGAACAGACCGAGAGCCATAAAAATCGCTGGATGAGTGCTGAAGAGTATCAAATGCTCGATCATCGCATGGGAGATATCGACGAAACGATCTCTCAGCTGTGCGATGATCGAGCATTTGTACGAGAGTCCACCTTCGTCTTCCCTACCGATGCGTTTTAGTCAAATAAAATACCCCGCACCAAGCGGGGTCGGTCATCGGGCTGGCGCCTCTGGTTGATCTAATCTTGCGATATACTCGCTTGTGAGGGGCAGTAGCATGAGGTAACCGAGATCTGCATTTTGTAGACCAATGATGATGCCTGATGGGATAGGGGCTGTAAGAACTTCTATCGCACCGTCGAGCTTACTTTCGTCCTGGTGCATCGACAAGATGCCGATATGACCCAGCACGGATCCAGCATCCTCTAGTTTGAGTATATGATGCAATAGGATGTCCAAGTGCATGCTTGAGATTGCTGCAGCTATGACTCGGCTATCATTGGTGAGCAGTAACTCTGTCCTTGCTTGTCTAACGAATCCTTCGAGATCATCAAGCAATGACTGTACTGAGACTAGGGCCATACCGTTCATGGCTGCTCCTTGCAGTAGGTGCTCATCTCCGGTTGAGATGGCGGCTGTTTGTAGTATACCATATATAAGCGATACAGCATAGAAGATCTAATACACAACAGGATTATATAAAAATACCTCGCCAGTTAGACGAGGGAGTCTTACTACTTAACGAGTATCTCGACAAGTTCATTTGTTGTAAGTGATCCGGTAGATACGGTGGTGGGATTCGCGCGGAGGAACGTCGAGAGCAATATCGTCTCGATGCTATCGACAAGTGGAATGATGGCGAGGTTACAACGTGCAGTATCATCGGACTCAATGCCGATAATTACACCGTTCTTACTCTTGAGTTTGGCACTTAGTTCATGCCATCGATCGTGCAATTGGTCGCTAAAGACAAAGAGTGGACGTTCGCCGAGTCCGTTCGGCGAGAAGCCACGAGTCATTAACCTACTTGCAGTACTACGAAGTGGCATATAGCCATCTCCGCGAGTTACAATACCGATTAATTTACCTAAGTGAGTAGTGAGAACTAGATCTCCTGTGGCCGCCTGTTCCGCAACGGTGCTTGGCGAGGTCCGCAGCTCTTGCAGCGAAACATATACTGTTTGCTCTGGCATTCGAATCTCCTCTAGGTACGCGCTTCTGGCTGAAGCGGGATTTAATTACTATATCACAAAAGACGCAAAAATGAAATATCCCACCGCTTTGATGGGATAGAACGTGCTAGATCAAATGTAGTTGACTAGCGAGAATAGTACCGGCATTGTCGTGTCCTTCATCGCGGACTGCAGGCAGCGCAACAAGGACTGTCCTGTAGTGCTGATCAGTATAAACAACGGGATATGAGCCGGATGTCCTCATACGAGACAAGAGGTTTGTTGGGACTTGTAAATCACTCAGTGCAAAAGCCAGGTAGCCTGACTGGCAGCGTCCTGTGAGACCCAGCTCGTAGTACTTAGTAGCGAGAAGCCGTACCTGTGGTTCTACCCGCTCGATATCTTCGTAGTCGTGTGGATCTTCGAGAGCGGTCAGTACACAGACAAGTCGGCCGTCCCGCGCAACGAGCAGCTCTCCCTGTTCTTTAACATGCTCAACCAGGTCACTGCGTGACAACTCGGGTAGATAGGTAATGTGCGGGGTTCCGAGAACCGTTCCTGTCGTCATACTTCACAACCCTTCTTGGGTAGATTTTCGACAAAAATATAATACCATACTTTATAGTTCACGACAAATAATGCGTGCCTATGTCTGACGCGAGTAGTTTCACGGTTAACGGTAATTGGTAAATACGGTCGGAAACTCGAAACCTGCATCGCGAACAGTCTGCATTGCATCCTGCAGGTCGTTCTTGCTCGCACTCGTGCAACGTACTGCGTCACCTTGAATTTGTGTTTTCACTTTTGGGTGAGCTTCTTTGAGTAGCTTCGTAATCTTCTTTGCATCATCTTGCTTCAGCCCATCACGGAATGGTACATCTTTCCATGCTCGCAAATTTGCTTCAGTAACCTTGCCAGATAGGTCGAGCACTTTGCTTGTCATGTCGCGTTTAGCGAGGACTTTACCGATCATATCGACGAGTGAATCAACTTGCCACTCGTTACTCCCGATCACTTTGAAGCCTTTTTTGTCGGCAAGCCACTCTATACTAGCGGGCGTACCCTTAAAATCATATCTATTTGCTATCTCCCGCACGACTTGTTGCTCGACGTTATTCATCTCTGCCTTGTCGTACGTACTCTCTATGTCAAAACTGAATGTAGCCATAGATATAGTATAGACTATTGTATTTATATACTAAAAGTGCTATAATATAAATTATGGATGTATTATTATCTCTGCTCCGTGAATGGAACAAATCGTCAAACGAGCGTGCAAAGTTACAGCATGCATATATCGCTATTGTCGTTGTACTGGTTGTAGTGGCTGGACTCATCACATTGCTAAATCCTCTGCTTGGTAATACGATTGTGTCCTTCGCAGGCTTTCTCGCACTCGCGTTTTTGGCAAATGCTGTCATTTGGGCTCTTCTAAAGTCTTTCGTGATTGATCGCATCGTAGCAAAACGCTCTACTAAGTAGTCCGTACCTCTTGCAAAGGGTAAAAAAATACGCTACACTAATCCCTGTACCTTTTTGGCTTATATTTAGTATGCCGCGTTAGCTCAGCTGGTTAGAGCAGCTGTTTTGTAAACAGCAGGTCCTCGGTTCGAATCCGAGTCGCGGCTCCATGATATATCAATGAATGATTCGTTGATGCATGTATGGAAAACATACCACACAGTATGCTGGAATCGTGTAGTGGCAATCACAGGAGACTGTAAATCTCCCGCCTTTCGGCTTCGTAGGTTCGAGTCCTACTTCCAGCACCAAATAAACTATCCTGCGGCTGCAGGGTATTTTATTTGCAAAAAAGTTTGCCTATTAAAATGCCCGAGTATGCACTCGGGCGGTCTCGTTACGAGACAATAGTGGGAACGGGGTGAATACGATACGCAATCCATGGTCTATCCCAGTATCCTAGTGGATGGCCGGTCAAATACGATGTATCGCGCGGGTCCCATCCAATACAACGGACATTCTCTAGCTCCAGATTTGCCTGTTCCTTTAGCATCTCCTCGACAAGGTCGCCAACCATGGCGGTGTAGAAAGCAGGAAGTTCTCTGTACTCAGGGTCAACACTCGCAAGCGAGAGCACTCCTGCCCATTCACCTTTCTGCTTGTAGTGCCAGGCGCCGTCGCCAATGATGACCTCTAGTGACCGCTTTGCTACTTCTAGCAGTCGAGAGTAAATATCCTCGCCAACGCTCGATAATGCAATCGTCGATGACGTTTGGTCAATTCGTGGCACAGGTATCTCTGTCAGATAGATACGGTCGATCGGGTATACTTCTCTCGCTCCACGTTCTTGATATATCGGCATCACTCGTATTTTCCGCCCAATGGTGCTCGGGTGGGTTTCGAGGTAGCGCTCGATAATCTGCGTGAATCGAGGCAGATAGATTGTGTCTGACGAAGTAAGGAAGCTAGGAATTGGTGTAGTGCCCCTCAGCCAGCCGTTCAGACGAACCTCGTGGAGAACCACCAGGTTGTCTGTTACCTGCTTCATTTGCGGCCACCATAGTTCACTGAGCGCTTCATCGCTCAGTCGCGACGAGAATAGTCTCGGGTCGAGATATGTGGGGTCGTAGCAGTCGGTCAAAAACATAGGTCCTGACATGGACGCTCCTTTTTGATAGGGACCGATAGGGTATGATTGTAATTCGTAGACCTACGCCAGTCGTGCCACCACTATAACGGCACTCCGAGGATTTCTTAACCCTGGGAATAGCTTCTTTAGGGATGGTCCGCCTCTATCGAGCGACCCCTCTGCTGGGTCATCGTTCCCGTATAAGCCAGCGATATAATATCGATTTAGCTGGTACGGAATCCCGCCAAAATATGAAACATTTTCCATGCCAAGTGCAATCTCGATCAAGTCAGGGTCTCTATCGATAGGGCATGTGCGCTCGCTCTCTCTACGAATAACCGCAAGGATACGAGGTGTTCGAGTGTGTCCTACAAGGATACGACGATTCAATGTGTTGCGATGTAGCGCCATGAACTGTTGCCCAAGCCGACGTCGTTGATAGTCCGGGTGGACAATACAACCCATCCAGTTAAAAGTGTGGTCATCCACGACTCGCGCCATAGATGTACCGACAATTCTGCCGTTATCGCGTGCGATTCCGACGACGTGTGAATCCTCGACATGTTCGCGGGTATCCCTAGACATGTCTTCGTCAGTTGGTCGGCTGAACCCTGCTCGTGCAACCTCGGCCATCTCGCGAATTGTTTTGTCGTCTACTAAGTACGATGGTACAGACTCAATGGCCAAGGGCTGCTCACGAGAGCTTGCCATATTCGTTCCCCATTCCTATGTTGTAGGGTAATGATCTTTCTGTCCTGAGAAGACTTCTGAACAGTCAGTATTACTAATACAGTATACAATGAAAAAACTAAATAGTCAAAGTACCATAACTCTGGTACAAATGAGAATGGTGAGTATTGCGCAATCTGGTGCTATATAGTGTTGTCTGAACGCACGCGCGCCGCTAATACGAGCGAGTTGCGGACATCCTGTAGCTCTGGAAACCGCTGTGAAAACGGTATTTCACCTTTGTGAAGTGGGTGGGACGCTGGGTCATCATCGCCATACAAGCCTTCTTCGCCGTATCGACCTATATGATACGCTACGCCATCGACTTCTGTCGCATACGGCATGCTCATCGCGAGCTCATGAAGATGATGGTTGGTATCAATTGGTACGACATCGCTACTTATTTTGCCAAGCATTCGAGCAATTTTAGGACTGCGAGTACAGGCTACGAGGTCGTGTCTATCATAGCCAAAGCACTGTGCCGCAAGCAGCCTCGTCATCGGTCCGCCACTCTGGTGTGAGGGTAGTACAATTCCGCCCATCCATTCGAATGAATCAGCAAGCTCAAGCCTGCGCGCCATTGCGATAGCAACAATTCGCCCACCGTCATGCGCAACACTTACTTGATCAGAAGCCTCGATGTGGTCAATTGTGTCCTGCGCCATCTCTTCGGTCTCTTCGCGACCAAAGCTATTAGCAGCAACCGATATGATTTCTCGAGTCTCTGCAGCGGTAACCGCATGGACTGGCTTTACTTCTATGTACAGATTGTTGTATTTTCGAGACACTAATAATTAATTATAAAAGATTTGCTATATAAAGTCAATACACTAGTCAACATATTCCATGCTGACAGGAGGAGTGATATGCTTTGCTCGTTGGCCTATAGAAACAGGATACTCTCCTGTGAATGCTGCTAAATTAAGTTTTTTTCGAGGTACACCTATAGCGCGTACTAGCCCAGACACCGGCAAGAACCCTAAGTAGTCAGCGCCCGTTGCTTGACGCATCTCCTCGACGGTCATGTTTGCAGCCATGAGGTCAATCTGTTCTGGTGTGTCGACGCCATAAAAATCAGGAAAGCGAATGGGAGGCGATGCGATAAGTACTGTGACAGTCTTTGCCCCCACGCTCTTTGCTAACTCAACGAGGCGCGGAAGCGTGTTGCCACGCACAATGGAATCATCGATGATGACGAGATCTTTGCCTGCAACCAACTCTGGCAGCATGGTGTGCTTAAGTCTTAAGCTATTCTTGCGCGATGCTTGAGTTGGCTGCATAAAGGTGCGTCCAATATAGCGGTTTTTGACGATTGCCGAAACATAGGGGAGGTTTAGCGCTGCCGCGTAGGCTTCGGCGGCAGGTACAGATGTATCGGGGACCGCCGAAACAACCGTCGTTTTGGGTGAAATCCACTCTGGCGTATGCAGCACGGCAAGCTCACGGCCAAAATTGCGGCGAACTGTTTCGACGCGACGCCCGCACATGATGCTGTCTAGGCGTGCAAAGTATACGAGCTCAAATGCGTCAAAGTGCTCGGTGCTTTTGGCGAATTGCTGTGTTGAGACGAGCTTGCCATCGCGAATCACTACTAGCTCGCCCGGCTTTACGGAGCGCACATGCTCGGCGCCAACGGTGTCGAGTGCGCATGTTTCGCTGGCAAACATATACCCTCCCTCGAACTTTCCTATTTCGAGTGGACGTACCCCATGCGGGTCACGAAATCCATAGAGCGATCCATCGTATGTGGCGACACAGGCGTACGCGCCTATGGCGAGTTCACTTACTTCTTGCAACGCCGCTAAAAAATCACGTCCACCATGGAGTTTGCTACCTAGTGCACGAGCAAACAGTTCTGAGTCATTGTATTGCTCGGTGATATAGCGACGTTTTGCCAGGTACTCTACCAGTGCATCAGTATCTGGCAAATTGCCATTATGTGCCATGGCAAATCCGATTGAGGGGCTAATGACTGGCTGTAAGTGCGCATGGCGTCCGCCGTTTGTCGAGTACCGGTTATGACCAATAGCGATGTGTCCATTCAATTGTTCGAGATCAGAAGCCTCGAACACATCACGAACCATCCCCGGCTTACGGTGTATACGTAGCTCTCGTCCATCTGTCGAGACAATTCCTGAACCCTCTACTCCTCTATGTTGTAGTGCAAATAGCGCCTGATAGGCGATTTGTGCACTTTCGCTACCAGAATCTTTCGTAGACACGCCTACGACTGCACACTTTTCCTGAAGCTTATCTCCACCCTTTTTCACTACCTTCATTATATCATCACACTCTAGTAAACAATACCGCCCTCTCATAACGAGAGGGCGGTATTGTTTGTATAAAATCATGGAGCCACGATCGGGAGTCGAACCCGAGACCTCATCCTTACCATGGATGCGCTCTACCAACTGAGCTATCGCGGCATAGTATTTCGTTTATAAGGCCGAAATTTCACCTTTTATAGTAGACTAGCGCATGCGCTCTACGAGTGTGTATGTTTCACATGAGGGGCAATTGCGGCGTAATCAACGGTAATTATAGCAAAATATCCGGTACTTTACTACCCCCATAAAAGCAGATAGGCTACCTATCCAAGGGGTAGTCTCCTTGAATAGGTAGCCTGTTTGTCATGCTGGGAGTGTGCAGTCATAGAGGTCGTCTACCTCGTCCTCGACTTCGTAGCCGGGGAACTGTTCCGACTCGGTCGGGCACAGCTTGCCGATCGTGTCGACAGCCATACGAATACCATACCCGAGTGGCACGACAATGACGTGGGTGGCGACGATCGTGATGATCTTCAGCAGTGACATTAGGTACTCAACATCCTTTCGAGAAGGGTTGCTTTATAATTTAATTATAGCATAAATACTATAAAAATACAATAGATAGGCTACGAAGACAGGAGCTACATTACGACTTTGCGAACTTGCTGCACCTGGCGAGCAGGTGGATTTTTGCTTGCAATCGCACGAGAAATTCGCTCATTGAGGATACTTGCCTGCTCTTCCATGCCTGCACGACCGTATGCATCTGCAAGGATTTTGTATGCTTGAAGACTCGGCTCGATTTCAATTGCTCGTTCCAAACTCGCAATCATGCGCTTGGTGTTGCCGAGTTTTTCCTGAACTTTCGCATAGGCGATGTGTCGTGAAGCAAGCCCTTCTTCCATGCCGAGTGCCTGTTCAAAGGCGAGCGCAGCTTTGTCGTACTTTTCAGTTTCGTAGTATATCAGTCCCACATTGTGCAGGCTCGAAGCGCTTGGTTCTAGACTCTGCGCAATCTCGAAACATTCGATTGCGTCTGAGTAAGCTTGCTGCTTTGCGTAGAGGATACCAAGTCGGTTGTAAGCAGTCGCATTTTTTTCGTCGACACGAAGAATGGTCAGCAGTGCTTTTTCAGCACGAAGATATTTACGCTCACGAAGAGAATCTTGTGCGATATCCCAAAGTTTATCGAGCTTGCTCGATAGTTTTTGTGGCAAATCAGCTACCGTTTCATTAACGGTCTGCGGTCGCCATATTGCCCACGCACCAAATGCTACGACGAGGAGTAGTCCAAACATATAGGGTTATTGTACCACAAATGCCAGTAGCTGTAATCGTATATTGCCATTAGCACTGATGCGCTGATGCGTAAGCGCAAGTCGTTCCGCAGTTTGCACAGCAGCCTTCGTGGGGCGTCGCTTGAGGGTTGCGCGGATGATGCGTACTGCCTGTTCCAGCATGCGTAGCGCGCCTTGGCGGTCACTATGGTATTTTTGCGCCACGGTTGCTCGCTCAATCGCACTTCCCTGGAGGAGTAGACGGCCATCTTCGACGGCGGTTACCTGCGTCTTGAAATACTCTACGTCAGTGAGTAGCTTTGTTAACTCCGCCGGTCGTCCTTCGGCGAGAAATAGCAGTTGTTGGGTGCGTCGTTGGTCGGTTTCACCGCTTTCTGCAATCAGCTGTTGGGATTGCTGAAGCGTGATAGGTTTTACGCCAAATGCTTGTACGCGGGAGCGTATAGTGGGCAGAAGCGCGTTCGCAGTATGCGCAATTAGGATGAAATGCGTATTTGCAGTTGGTTCCTCGAGTAGCTTTAGGAATGCTTGTTGCGCAGGTAGATTCATTTTGTCGGCATCATCTATGACAAAAACGCGCTTGGCAGTTGATTTGCCACGTGTCTGCAGTAGCAAGTCACGAATTTGCGGTATGCGAATCTCGCCGCTGCCATCTGTCGTAACGACGCCATCACGGTCAGTGGGTTGGATGATATTTGCTAGCATGGTACCGGCGATTTGCGTTGCAACAGTACGTAGCCCTACGCCGTTAGGGCCATACAGCATGATGCCATGAGGTAGCGTATGAGTCAGTTGGGTGATGAGCTTTGTCGTATCTGGGTGATAGACGTAAGCGGTCATGATAGTTCTGGAAATTTAGCGACGAATTCATCAGGAATAGGCGCGACGAATGTACGCACTTCCCCGACTCTTGTTGCGATTTCGAGTTGCTGTGCATGCAAGAATAGGCGATCCCCTGCCCGCACTTTTCCGTAAATGCGATCGCCGGTGATCGGTGTCCCTATATACGCCATATGGACGCGCAACTGATGAGTTCGACCAGTACGAGGGCGTAGTTGAACGAGCGAATGGTGCTCGTTTGCCGCCAAGACTTCGTAGTCGGTTGTAGCTGGCTTGCCTTTGCTGTCAGCACGAAAGGTGCTTGGGCTTGAGGGGTTGCGGCCGATAGGAACTTCTATCCGAGCTTTCGGCTGCTTCGGAACGCCATCGGTTATGGCGAGGTACGTCTTTTTTGCTTTGCGATCAGCAAATTGTTTGGCGAGGAGTGTATACGCTTCTGGTGTACGCGCACCTATGATGACGCCACTTGTGTCGCGGTCGAGGCGATGCACAATGCCTGGGCGATCAGTATCAACATGAACGGTAGTATAGCGACGGAAGAACTCTGCGACAGTAAACTCATCGCTGAGTGCGCCCTTGCTATGAGTAAGTACACCGGCTGGCTTGTTCACAACGATGACGTCGTCGTCCATATAGAGAATCGGTAGCTCGCTTGCAGCATAGTCGGTGTCTGCTGGGATAGCTGTGCCTATATTGTCTGCGGGACTTACTTCTTGACGAGAAGCAGTGACTACGGCACCGTTGACGCTTACGTACCCGGACTTTATGTATTTTTGCCAGGTGCTGCGGCTGTACTCGGGGTGTCGTTCTGCTAAGACTATGTCGAGGCGACGCTTGTCGCTCTGGAGCTGAAACAAATACACGTCTTTGCCCTTATAGGGCAAGCCGTAAGTAGTCAGGTCGCTCGTAGGGTTTTCGAGCACTTCACCGACAGCATCGCTTTTGGCGGTCTGTATTTGCTTGAGAATATAGCTAGGCTGGTCTTCGGCTGTTTCATCTAATAGCACAAAGTACTGCTGGCGGTTAAACCGAAACTGGATGAGTTGGTTGATTGCAGTGGGATGAGTTTGTTTGACCTGGTCGATAGAGCGTGCTGAATCATCGTCGGTTGCATGGTTGAACCGACGGAGAATTGTCATCAAGTCATTGCTAGAAATTTTCAACTTATTTCCTCAATCCTACGGCTTTTTGCACACGAAGCAACGTCGCATTTGCAACGGCATTCATAGCCTGTTCACTTGATGCTAATTTGGCAAGCAAGACGTCGTCGTCAATTGCTTCGAGACGAGCATGAAAATCAATGAGAAATTGCTCAACGGCATCTGCCACGGCTTTTTTAAGGTCTCCATAGCGAGTCGTTCCTACCCATTCTGTATTCACCTCATCTTGACTACGCTTGCTCAGTATAGCGAGTATCTGTAACAAGCTGCTAACTCCAGGCTGATTATCAAAATCGAAGTTGACGACACCTATAGTGTCGGTAACAGCACCCATGATCTTTTTGCGCGCTTCTTCGGGTGTATCATGAAGATTGATCTTTGATTTCTGATCGTCTGAGCTTTTACTCATTTTCTTGTTGGGATCTGTGAGACTCCGGATTCGTAAACCACTGTCGCGATTCATGAATGCTGATTGCTGCTCGGTCGAGTCTGGTACGGTGAATGTATCGCCAAACTTGTTATTGAAACGGATTGCAATATCGCGAGTGATTTCTAGGTGCTGAAACTGATCTTTGCCGACCGGAACGTGCTTTGCATCATAAAGTAAAATGTCCGCAGCCATGAGTACTGGATAGTTGAGAAGGCCCATTGTAATACCCTGAACATTTTTACTCGATTTGTCTTTAAACTCATTCATTCGCTGCATCTCACCTACATAAGTAAAGCAGTCAAGAATCCATGCCAATTCAGAATGTGCCGGGATGAAACTCTGGCGGTAAATATGAGTATTTGGGTCAGAAATATCCAAACCTGCAGCGATGAAATATTTTAGATTTTTGAGTGTATTTGCGTACAATGTTGTGTGATCTATTGGCATTGTAAAACTGTGAAGATCAGGAACGAACATGTTTATTTGATGAGAATTTTTATACTGCTGTTGCATCTCGGCCATCGGTACCATCGCACCTAAGTAGTTGGCGATAGTAGGATCGTCATTTGATCGGATGCCAGTAAGGATTACGGGTTTTGTCATGATGTATCCTATTATACCTCAACAGTAGTGGTAAGGTATAGGGCGGTTGTAGTATTTGTCGAATCTATAACTAGGATAACTGTTTGTTATCGCTATAGATCTTGCGCAGCTTTTTCAGAAGTATACTTTCTGTCATGTCAGTGTAATTATAATCCTTTCTCGTCTTTTTGTGTAGACTTACGCACCATTTCAACTATTTTTAGGAACTCACGCATGTCAAGGAAATAGTTTGGGTATGCTTTTCGCAGCTTCTTGATGTCGCCTGCTGCTACAAGAACCGGCTCTGGGGCTTTCTTTTCTAGAGCAAGTTTTTCAAGCTCAACGAGTTTTGTGTTTGCTTGATCAAATTCAGTTTTTTCAAAACGGAAAATCCGCACCATCTTGTCTTTTATATCTATTGTAAGGATGTGGTAGTAGTATCCTGAACCTTCGTCGATAGAGCGTACTCCTGCGAGCCAACCGGCTAACTTGTTGATGACATCCAGTTCTTCGGCGAGTGCTTTGGTATGCTCTAGCAGCTCCGCACCATGCATACCTCGATGTTTCTCAAGAACAGGCTGATCTTCAATCGTTGCAATGACAGACGACATCGCCTGAAAGAACGCAAGCCATCTCTTAGGCCCCTTACTTGATTTTAGTTCTTTGCCAACGATCATGCCAACAGCTTCAACAGTTGTCGCCCACTCGTGCTGCAGTTGAGTACGCAGTTGCATCTCAACCTTGAGTCCATCATAGCATCGCGCATTTTCAGTGCGTCCTTGAGTGTTGTTAAACTCGTACACCAAGTGTATGCCTCGATAGCCGCTTGCTTTTGGGTCCGTAATATAATCGTGCTCAAGTTTCAGTTCATGAGGAAAACGACGGTTCTTGATGTACATGTCACGCAACTGGTACACATGACTCACCTCTGGCAGGATTGCACGAACGCCACCTATATCCTGCATCCGGCTTAGTTTCATAGAACTTTCACGACTGCTAATTTTGTCGAGTATAGTCGGCATACGCTTGAGTCGTCGTGCAATCAAGGTGCCGCGCGATATTGTATTTGCTTTGCGGCGTAAAGTGATGAAAAAAGTATGTAATGGATAGCCGTGAGCTTTGCGCCACTCGTCAATGATGTGGATAGCAGCTTCGTACTCTGGCGTGCCCGGTTCTGCACTTGATGCAACTACTCCTGCACGATCGATTTGCGATTTTGAGTAGTCTGGGCGGGGCGAAAAGCTCATTGATGGTTACTCCCTGACTTATGGTTACTTCCTATTATACCTCAATTTCCTCTGGTGCGGGTGACTTGAACCCTAGGTAGTCGGTAAACTTCTTGTACGAGTTCTCTCCGGTCATGATAGGTACGAACCCAAGTTCGGTGTGTAGTTCAAAATTAACGAAACTACGCGCCTGCTCTGGCGTGACATCTCGCTTGTATATTTTGTCACTCATTTTGAATAATTGTTTATGCGTGTACCCACCCTCGCCCGCTACAAGTCGCTCTAGGTCACCGGTGATTGCGTCTAGTAAATGAATGTCTATCTGACTGTTTGGCACTTCGTACGCAACGACATTGTCACCGAGCGTTGCAATATCGCCCATTGGCTGCACCTGAAGCACGGCACTGATATGGCTGGCTCGCAGGAATTTTCGCTGTATTTCGCTACTCACTCCGCTCAGGATGATACAGTTTGGCTGTATGCAGCTGGTAGTATGCATATCGATCACCAGGTCTGGCTTGGTCTCGCTAATGTAGCGTTGTATGGCACGGGCGCGTTGTTCCTCGTACGTATCACCGCTGCTTTGATAGCTTCGGTTTAAATCTTGCTCAGTGTAGCGGACTTTCTGTGTGTAGGCACGAGGGTTGCCAATGATAAAGTCTACGTGTTCGAGCAGTGGCGAACGCTTTTGTAGGAGCCTCGCGTATAGTTTTGTACCTAGCAATTCATTGCCGTGAGTGGCGCCTATGATGAGTAGTTTCATGTATTTCTCCTGACGCGCGCCACAACAACAAGGGCATTGCGTATGTTATGTAAGTATTCAAACTGTTGCTTTAATGATATATCGTCCGCGCCATATGGTCTATCGGCGGGGTCATTTCCGCGAAACAGGCCTGCTTCACCATAGCGATTCAGATGGTAGTGTGCGGCATCTAGTTCTGAAGCATGGGGCAACTGACCCGCTATAGCCTGCAGTGTAGAGTCTTGCTCTACTGGGTACAGGCATTCACTCACCCTTGCGATCATACGTAGAATAGACGGGTTTCGCGTGTAGGTGGTGAGGTATTTTGGTGACTCTTGTTCGACAAGCTGCTTTAGTAGCTCGGTCGCGATTCCTTGTGACTGGTGGTCTGGATGGACAACTCGTCCGGCAAGCTCAATGGCACTATTGCCAAAGACATCTCCGCACCATCGCAAATGCGACGAGTTGGTGTTTGTCGTACGCTGTCTGTATATAGTCGCTTGTCATTATATGATGCAGCGCGTCTTGGCGCATTTCTGGTGTATCGCCTTGTCCAAATCCTATGCCGGCGAGCTGTGCAATGCGATCGGTGTCCATGCTAGATAGTTGATCGGGACGGCGTGTTGTGATATTCATGAAATTTCTCCTCGTTTAGTGGTAGTAGTTATGACAAAAGAGACCGGTGACGGTCTCTTTTTTATTCACGAGGTATTCCCGAATTTCAAACAAACCGTCACAAATTATGCGCGGTACCACCAGAGTGTTGCTGTTTGAATGCGGTGATTCATACGTTTATTTATATCATCGCTTGTGTACTTGTGTCAATTTTTTTGCATCCTATAGATAAACACCTCAGCGATTAAGTTATCCATTGCCGTAGGAGCGTAGATCACTCGCCTTGTTTCCCAAGCGCCTTCTTGAATAGTACAAGGGGCAGTACGATACTAGCAATGACCGTTGCTAGCCATACGATTAGCGGTGCTACGATCCACGTAGTGACGCTTCCTAGGCTCAGCCCTGAGGTGAATATGCTTGTGAGGAGGAGTGAGACGAGCGTCGTGATCAGCGCAATCCCTCCGCGGAATGCTGGAGCGTATTTGATCGAGAGTTTCAACACAAATGGCCCTAAAATAGTTTGCGCTACCGTAAAGAAGATCACACTCGCGACAAAGCCTAACGCGCTGACGCGAAAGTCCGGTAGTACTGCTGCGGCTATGAGTAGACCGCAGGCGTTACCGAGTACCGCGAGGAAGAGTTGTAGAACGAGACGTACCATGACTAGATACCAAGTATGAGTTTTTTCTTGGCACTGAACTCTTCTTCGGTCAAGATGCCTTGGTCGCGAAGTTCGGCAAGCTTCTTGATCTGCTCTACTGTATCATCTGCGGTGACGGCCGCTTCAGGTGCGGGTTGTGGTGTTGCGCTGCGTGCGGCTGCTCGTTTATTTGCGACAGCTGCTCCTACGAGCATCCCGCGGCGTCGTGCACTTCTGTGTCCAAATGGCATATGCATTTCCTTTCGTTTTCTAATGTCTCTAGTATGCGGCATTAGCCCTCGTCGTGCAATCGTCGTGGTATAATCAGCGCATGAGCAAGCTCCTCAGTACGAAGCAAAAAGTATATACCGAACTATTTGTCGGTACGCTTATTTATGTCGTCGTCTTGGGATTTCTGCGTGACTATACAGATATTGTGTCTGCACAGAGTTTTTCTAGTCTATTCTTTGCATCGGTTGTACTAGAAGTGCTCACCTTTTTGACTTTTCAACTGAAAAGCCAGATCGTTGCTTGGTTGCGGTCAAAACAAGGAGTCATGTATCGTGTATTGCTATTCTTTGCTGTCTGGTTCATCATGTTTACGTCCAAGTTTGTATTTATTGCCGCGCTCGACTTTTTCTTTGGCAATTATGTGTATATTCACGGCTTCTTCGGCATCCTTTTTGTCGTTGCTACCGTGACGATACTCCACAAGCTATCGACAGTAGTGTTTCGCAGACTTGCAGATGACCATACAAAAACCTCCCCTTAAGTGAGGAGGTTTTTGAAAGTGGTTGCTAGTAGTATAGCGGACCAGTCCATGTACTCCAGTATGGACGGTTGTCGGAGCCGTATATGACTAAATTGCCATCGGTTTGCATATTGATAGTAGGAGGGCTGCCAACTCTTGTCGCCATTCTGTTATGCGTGTTTGCGTTCCATAGCGGTGTATAACTCCTGTATATAACCATGTTGCCATCGGTCTGGAGTGTTAAGCGGGTCGCTCCTTGGCCTGCAGTATTTGAAGCCCAGATGGCTTGCATGGGGTTATTACCACTGCCTCGGTAGACGACTAAGTTACCGTCAGTCTGAAATACCGCTTTGTAGAAGTACTGTGAATTGTTTAGGCTTCTTAAGCAGAATGCACCGGGCCTGAAACTGTAGTTTGAGTATTGTTGACCTGTTGAGCTATAGTTGTACAGGTTCGGAAACCAGTGCCACCATGATTGGCAGTTCCCCGTACTGTAGTAGTATCCGACGCTACTTGGAGAGCCGGCATGTGCCGCCGGCGCAAAAACGACAGAATTTACTAATACTACAGCTATTATGGCTACCGATAATTTCCTTAGTACATGTGTCTGGTACTTCATCTTACCACCCTCCGCTCTTTCTATTATTACCGGTTATGCTCAGTATACTGCGTTTGCAAAGATAATCAAACTAGTTGATTTAGTATTGTCTTGGCATTAACAGCGTGTAGCAGACCCTAAAAGGCCTCATCTTTTCCCGCAGAGAGATTGCCATATTCCGGGTGATGCCTTGATTCAAACGTGTAGAAAAGATGATTATAATGTATTGAGAAAATCTTGTGCAACAGCCCTTACTTTATGCCACTTTGGGTCGTGCACCATCTGCTCGGGTGGCGGGAGCTCTTCGCCGGGTGGCGAGTAACGATCAAGTGCATCAATGAGTTTGCGGCCGGCAACCTTTTGTTCATTTGTCAGGTTGGCTTCCTTCTCCTCTAGAAAGTTAGGAAATGAGAAGTCGTCAAAAAGAGTACAGTAGACCTCCACAGGAGAGGATACGATATTCGTCTCATGCAGCCAAACCTCCTCTTGAAAGTTTTTGTCCGCTATGTCTTTAACAGCTTCCTTTATATTCTTTTTCCATAACTCGATATCCACAATGTAT
Source organism: Saccharimonas sp. (SeqCode) (assembly GCA_049660945.1). Classification (GTDB taxonomy): domain Bacteria; phylum Patescibacteriota; class Saccharimonadia; order Saccharimonadales; family Saccharimonadaceae; genus Saccharimonas. Next base: position 20,718 of record JBASZO010000019.1, on the reverse strand, counting down.
CCCTTTACTGATCATTTGATTCCAAGGACAGTCTTTTATCGATTCTATCCTCTTTAAGCTTTAGTTGTTAACTGAGGCTAAGGTTATGATTTTCTTTCACGTTCCACTCCAATCGTATCCCAAGATAATACGTATTCAATGGATCTTTCTAGAAGGTTCACTATATCTACAATACCCTCAGGATGATGGTTCTCCAAGGACTTTAGAAATGCTGTAAGCATTGTATCGTACGCCGTGTCTTCTGCGTTATTGAAGTGAGCTGCATCGATGATGATTCCCTGTAGAGATAGTGCGACGTCTTCGTTGTCCCTAAAGTGCAATCCATCATCGGATGTATAGGTGCTTCTATAATTTTGTATTCCACTTAATACTTCTTTAAGAAAAGTTCGTTCGTTTTGTTGTAAGTCTGAACTCATTTACTTACTTTCCTCCCCAGAATGTTGTTACGATTCTTCCACTACTATTAGTTACTACGGTGATATCATTGAAGTCGTCATAATAGCGGATATTACCGTTGCTTTGAAACAGTGGTTTCCCAGCTCGAATTGCATTTTGAACAAAACTTGGGTATCTAGGAATGAGCCGCGATCAGGAATACACACCCTGTTAGTTCTCGATCTCAATGAGCTCGTTGTCACGCCACACATCCTCGTATGCGTTACTGACGTCAACGAGAAACCTCCAACTTGGTGGGAGTGCTAGGTATGGCTCAATATCAGGGATTGTACTTATGATATGCTCGATATGTGTAGCTTGAAAAAAATCTTTACTCTCTGAGTACTCACCTTTCCACAGATACCAACCAGAAACACCATCTTCTCGGGGATGTCTAAGGCCATGAATTATAGTGCTACTGTCAGTGAAGAAATTGAATGACACTCCTGCAATTTGGTCTGGCTTAGGCATGGCAGCAGGCGCATTATAGCGTTTACATACATCATCTTTTTTCATAGTTAGCTTAGTCTATCCCCTACCATTCTCTCATATTTCTTGAATATCTGCTCAGCTCAGAGCCTTGTCTATTTGAGCAGAGTGAATACTGAAGTCTAATTGCATTAAGAAGGTATGTTCTTTTGCTAGAATACTCTACGAACGTGCTTTTTAGCTCACTAACTCTCCCCAGAAGTCTGAAGTTTTTGGGTGATTCGCCGCCCAGTTTGGGCGTGAGATATCAAACTCATTGTGTAGATAGTCTGCCAGGTCATTCCCATATATAATTGAATCGAGAGGTCCATAGTAGGATATCACCGGGCTTTCATCATCACCTATCACCATATATCTGTGTGCGAATATAGGAATAAGTTTCGGTTGACTCTGTAGATACTCTAATGCATAAGTTGAGGCCTCTAGTTTATCTCGTGGGCGTTCTCCTAGAGTTGATGACCAGTATAGGTCGTCCTCTACTGCTGATCGAAAGAGGTCAGAGATGAAGCTCTGCGAAGAATCTATGACATGCTCAATGCCCTCGTCCCATCTAGGAAATTGACCCGATTCACCGTTTAGGGCTATCGGGACCGACGTTTTTAAGAATAGTCGTAAGTCGCGAGGAATTTTCCCTTCTAGTTTATTCTCAATTGCCAGCAAATCTCTCTCCGTGAGTCCATCACTAAACTGCACGCCTTTTGCTTGCATTTCTCTAATTGCGTGTTCTATATATTCCAAGTTAAACATGTGATTCTCCTTAAAATATCTCTATAAATGTTTTGTAGTGGTCATTTGTATACCAACTTCGTCCGCTAATAGTGTCAATAACTATTCTGCTACCGTCAGCTTTACCATTTAGTGTCTGATTCACGTCATATGTTCTGTAGCTTCCCCCTGTAGGCAATTTTGGTTCGGAAAGGTTTTTATATGTATGCGAGGATCTGTATCCAATACCGTCGCCAAGTCCAGATTTTATCTCTTGTAGACGGATGCCAACCTGAGGATTAGAAGGGACAACTTGCGCTGGCTGCTGTATCTGCGTTGGTGTCGGCACCGCACTCGGCTTAGTCGCAGTCGTCGTGGACCGTGTTGCAATCTTTGGTGCAGAACTTATGGCGTTCTTTGCTACATTATAAACCGACTTGACTGCTTGTACTACTTTTGGCACTACTTTCGGCGCTAGCTTCACGACTGCTACTACTACCGGTATGATGCGCACAATCAACGCCGCGATCGCAATGAATGGCAGGAACTTCCCGTCGAGGTCTTTCTGATTAACTGGGTCTTGCGCATAGACGTAGTTGTTTAAGGTGCCGCCTTCTATCGGATCTACCTGCAAGAACCGGCCAAGTTCAGGTATGTATACTCTGGCGCCCATCTGGATAGGTTGAGTGAGGTAATCTGTCTCTGAAGCTTTACGATGTGCACCGAGGTAGTCGTTGCTGGTGCCGGTAGCCGAGTTGGCTGGAGCTATGTGGCCAGTGAGTCGTTCGCCGAATGGACCGGTTGGTGTGATGATTGTCGGAGCGCCATCGGCATTGACGGTCGCCATGGTGTCGCGCCGTGCACATTGCTATGCGACTTTTACCGCCCCCGTCTTTTACAAGAGATGTCACTTCACGTATTGCGGCACCCCTATTAGCTCACAGGAGCTTACAAAGGTCAAGATCATCTATAGTTCCCTGGGTAGCTATACTCTCCTTGACATCAATGCTCCCTAGCCACGACCTCTTAAATGTTCTCATACGCCATTCTGGAGTTTTCCAGGCAATGTATACTTTCTTCCCGCTGCAACCAACATATATTGTTCTTTGCTTGATGTTTTTGATCACAGTGAGTAGTTCATCATAAATAGTTGACGCAACCCTTTCAAGTTCCTTATCACCAAGATAAGGATAGTAATCGGCCGTTCCACTAATTGTCGGCTTAATACCCCCTACGGAGATGGTAGTACTCAGGTGGTACGACACTTCTTTAGGACTAATTGTTGCGACAAGCGTAAATTTTGCTCCCACTAGACGTGTCGTTCCTGTCTCATGCTCGATAGAAAGTTGAGCCTCGGGTGCGGCCTGCGTCATTGTATCGTGTAGCTTATCTTGCATTTTATCTATATTTAGCATCACTTACCTCCCTTAGTAGCAGTTTTTACCCCAGCATTTCGTATATTTTGTCCTATGGTTTTGGAATAGAACTTTTTTCTTGCTCCAGTTGATCTCAAAATGATAGGGATTGCGTTGCAGTATACTACCGTTTGGCTTGTAGTAGCTCTTTGCTGGTCCAAACGCTATCCTCTGAGAATTTATACGCACAAGGTTATTTTTAGTCACAATAGCCTTTGCCTTATCCACTCTTGTCTTAAAAGCTCCCCCAACCTTCGCACTATACTGCACGATCTTCGCAGTAAGCTTCGGTGCCACAGCTTTTACGATCGGTTTTGCCAGCTTTGTCGCGAGCCCACCACCTACAGGTAGTGCCACCACTGCTATTGCCGCCCATGCAATGTTTGTTGGTGTCGGCTCTTTGATGGCATTGTAGACTTCGCCTGCTGCTAGGCCTATGCCGATGCCTAAACCTATCACTGCGAACCATGCGATATTGCCATCAAGATCAAAGTCATTAACCGGATCAAGCGGATAGACGTAGTTATTTGGGGTGCCGCCCTCCACCGGATCCACGCTCAAGAATCGTCCAAGTGCTGGTATATATAGGCGCGCACCCATCTGGGTGATACCACCTAGTATACTGCTTGTTTCTACATCTGTCAGTTTTTGGTGCTGCCCAACGTAACCATAGCTCGTGCCTGTCGCTGTGTTTACGGGCGAAACGGATGGGATGGTTGCGCCAACTGGTTGCGTTGGTTGATTTGGCAACTTCTCACCGAAAGGTCCAGTAGTGTGCGTGCTGATAAGTGCACCGTCAGCGTTCACAGTGGCAAAGACGTCACCGTGGATATTTGGCAGACTATAGGTAGTAGCAGTCGCACTCGTGCTATCCGCCTTGATCGTCACCAGTACATCGCCCGGGAGAGTAAGATACTTTTGCTTTACCGTACCATTTGCATCAGTTACGAAATCTGGCGTGTCACCGCTGCCCGTGAAGCCATAAAATGCTTCGCTTTGTGTGATGCCACTAGTATCTTTGTGCTCTCGCTTGGTTATGCGGTTTTGGACATCGCGAGAGTAGTCAGTGCTTCCGCCAGAGCCAGAGATGCTAGAGTTGCGGTCAGATACATCGTAGGCAAAGGTAGTTAGATGACTTGCGTCTCCGAGGCTAGTCGTATTGCCGTGACTGTCGTACTGAGCATTTGTCAGAGTTACGTCGCTCGAGCTTACTAGCTGGTCAGCTGCATTGTAGCAGTAGGTTGTAATCTGTCCGTTAATTGTCTGGCTTGTACGGTTACTATCCTTGCCCGCGTTATAACTAGGAGTGCTTGGACAGTTTGTGTCTTGTGTACCGAAGCCGTAACTAAAGGTATTTGAGCCGATAGTAGCTGCTGTCAGTCGTCCAGCTTTGTCGTATGTGTACGATTTGCTCATACCGATCTCGGTTCCATTCTGGATATCACCACTTGTGTAGCGGTTGATTTGATCCGATAGAGTCTGGCCACCGCTAAGTGTGTACGTATTGCCATTCTCTCGGCCGAGCGTATCACGAGAAATGCTACTGAGGCTCATCCCTGTCGGATAGTCAACGTGATCGATACGGCTGTATTGGTCGTACGTCACCGTCGCAAATATTACGCCGTCCAGCTTTTGTTTTGTGAGGCGGTCATAGCTATCATACTCGTAGCTTTCAGTACCAACTCGACTAGTACGACTAGTGAGCTTACCGAAATCATCGTAGGTATTAGTGGTAACATTTCCTTTGGCGTCGGTATACTTAACAGTTCGTCCGAGTAAGTCATTCTCTACCGTGATTGTACTAGTACTATCTGACGTGCTGGTGATAAGCGGGTTACCTCCGACAGCATAGTTGTTGGTGATTGTTCGGCCAGACTTACCATTTGCAGGTGGTATGACAGTTGTAGTAACGCGACCACGTGAGTCATAGTTTGTGCAGGTCCAAGGATCTGAGTTATAGCGGGTGGCTACGACGTCACCAGACTCATTGTATATAGTCTCAGTAGTGCGACCTGTCGGATCAAGTTTACCTTTTGGCCTACCTGCTTGGTGATACACTTCAACTTCAGGAGTACAAGGGTTGTCCCGTGTATCGCTACCACCGTAGTGCTGGTACGTAGTGGTTGCGCTACCCGGCAAGGTCTTGCTAGTCTGGCGTAGGTAACCCGTACTAGGTGCTTCGTAGGTTGCCTGGCTGACGTAATTCAAACCAGTTGGGTCGAGCGTCGTGCTAGCGACGGTACCATAGGCGGGATTCGCATACTGTGTCGTTGCGGTGACATTGCCGAGCTGCGAGTCGTAAGCAGTGGTGCTGGTGGTGAGGTTGTAGGCAGCAGTTATACCTAACGGTGACCAGTTGTCGCCAACACCTCCCACTGTTGTAACAAGGGTATTATCTGCCCTATATAGATTGACAGAAAAAGCGATCCGAGCACCGTACTTTGCAGCCTCAACTACGACATTTGGCATGGTGCCGGCAGTAAGGGGAAACAGCCCTGAGGTGCCGCAGGTAACAGTTTGGTTCCTATTGTCCCACTGATTAAACTGTAGTTGGTTGTCGACAAGGACTCGTATTGCGTCTGTGTAGCAAACACCGAGTTTATACTGCGCCGTTGTACTTGGTGCTATCCTTGCGATTGCTCTTAGTCCCACGCCGTCCATGCCTGAATCTTGAGAGATGGGCAACGCATTGCTAGATGTATCGAACCAAAGTCGCGATATATCTGCCGGCAAGCCGGTTGTATTGAGTTTCGGTGATCCAACGAGGCTTTTCCCCTTCACGTTGTACCAAGATACGGCAGGGCCTTTTATGTTTGGGTTTTCATCATATCCTGTACTGGTGTGAGGAGTCTGCTCTACATACTGACTAAGTGGCTTGCGATCTGCCCCGAACCACGCAGCTGGAGCCGGGCCGTAGCTATCAATTGCGCGATCCAACTGGTCATAGATTGTCGTGCTTTTCAGACCGGTGGCGTCGGTAGCTGAAAGTTGAAGGTCTTTCACTGCATCCCATTCGGTCTGTGTCGTCTTGCCTGTCAGGTCGGTCTCGGCAGTTGTGCGTAGTAACGCATCGTACTGCACTCGCTTGCTATAGCCGTTTGGCTCACTCGCTCCCGATATATGCAAATCTGTCTGGTTTGGTGCGTAATGTAGAGTGTGAGCTAGGCGGGCGCTAGTTGTGGTTGCACTTGGAGCCACTACGGAATTAATGCGACCGAGCGTATCATACGAAAGCTGTGTCGTTGTTGAATCGTTTGCTATGCGTATACCAGCGGCGATTGCATCGGCAGCGACACTGTCGCGTACGGTCGTGATGCGACCAAGCGCGTCATAAGCATAGTCAGTGACTTGTCCACCTGGCATAACAATACGTGCGAGGTTGCCGCTGTTGTCGTAGTAGAAATTGGTAATGTCGCCATCGCTCGTCTTGAATGCACATAGCATGCCTGCTGGCGCATCGGCAAAGCTCGATACAAGGCCAAAGAAGCTAGAAGGGTTTGCAGTGCCGTTTTTGTCACAAATATTGCCGTCTTCGTTGATGCCTTTGTAGTAGACGGTAGCGTAGCGGGCGCTCGTCGTGCCGTCCTCGATCTTCACGAGACGCGATGGATCACCGGCATAGGTATATTTGAGCGCGGCCGGTTGACGGTCGTCGGTTGGCGATGTGAGTGAGGTCAGTTTACCACTTGCGTCGAATAGGTAGGTGCGTCCATCCGTGTCGATGAACGTGTAGGAGTTGTCGGCGTTTTTCGATAACGTACCATCTTCGTCTACTGGTGGTTTGTAGCCGCCGTTTGTATAGGTGTACTCGTGCGTACTACCTGTTGCGTCTTCTAAGATGACCGAATTTGTCGTTACGCGAAGTCGCTCATAGGCAACGCTACCATCTACATCTACGCCTAATTTCCACTGCTGAGATAGTACGTTAGCATCTGGCGTCAACCAGGTAGCCGGTACGTTTAATTGCGCGCCAGTAGGGTCTTGTACTCTGAGCGTGAATGACGCCGGGCCGCCTGCTTCGTTATAGTCAATCGTGATAGGGACTGGAGTGCCTGCAGGGAGATTGATAGCACTACCCCATCTATCGGACATGCCAGTATATGCCCATGAGTCAAGCACTGTCGTTTGTGTACCGCCAGTATTTAGTCGAATACGCGCACCATCGTCACCTATCATACCGAGTTTGTATGACCCAGCCACCGGTACGGTGATATAGCCTTTCCATCTCACCATGAAATTATCTGCTTGGAGCCCCGGAGCTGGCGCACCATAGCCAAAGTTCAGATTGAGATTTGTGTCGCGTCTGGACATCATGAGGCGCATTGGATCAGCTGCCGCCGTATCTATGTTGTTGTCGCCAGTATTAGTATAGTAGCGAGCCTGCAAGCCATAGGCTTGTGGCTCATTTGCTACATCGGTATACAACCAGTCTCGGGGGATTACCTGCTCAGCAACGGCGCCTTTCACGTAAAGACGAGCAGAAGCGCCTCCCACCCCTTCCATATGGTCTACCCGGAGTGGTACGACCTGACCCGCCTGAAGTGTCACTTGTTGCGCGCCGTATTGGATAGAACCAGCCGTATAGCCGCCATTGTATACCTCGGTATTGTTGACCCATACGCGCATATTGTCGTCGTTGTTACCGCCAAATTGGTACGTGCCTGATACTGGAGCGACAAACTGTCCTGTCCAGCGTGTGTAGAACCAATCAGCGTTGATGCCACTGGCATTTGAGGGCGCACTACTGCCCCAGTTGAAGTCAACAGCCTGATCTCGGACTGTCGCATTTGGAGTACTAGTGGGTGCTCCATTTGCAAAGGCATAGTTAGTGCTGACATTCCAGTACTCACCTTTCAGGCCTTTCTTGGCACGGTTTGGCGTATTGTAGGTGAGGCCGAGACCCATGTTTCCGCCGAGCGCACTCATAGTATGAGTGCCGGCAGACAACGTAGCATTGCCGGTCGCGAGGTCAATGCCAACGGGGCCGACTGTGTCATAGCTTTGCGTGCTATCTTTTCCGGTTCGTAAGTCGACTTTGAATGAGCGTATCCAGTTAGGGTTAGTCTGAGTAGCACCGAGTGTGTATGTGTGCCAGTAATACGTGACGCCGTCTTGTAGAATTCCATCTGGGACTGTCCACTGTGGCGTATCGATCCATCCAGAGTTAATGACGGCACCCGTCTCGGCATCGGGACTAGTGCTGACGCGGAAGTAGTATTTGACCGTATCGCCATCGGCATCGCTGACGGCGGTTGTCTTTAGATTGATTTGAGTGTCAACGGTAACTTGCTTATCAACTGGCGATACCGGAGTAGAGATAGGTGTCGGTGTGTCGTATGCGACACTTGCTTGTAGGTTCCAGTACGGTTTATATGATGTATAGGCACCTTCTTCTCCCCATAAACTCCAAACCGTACCCCAGTCGTTGGTGTCGACAGACTGCTGTAGGCCTGCGGTGAAGTTCATATCGAAATCTGTCGCGGCGGTCGTGTAGCCGACTTGAGTACCCTGACACCAATAGCCAATACAATTTGCATGGCCCATAGCCATCGCCCGCCAGTTTTGGTCGCCGCCAATGCCACCCTTGAAGAAACCATGAATATTTGCATTTAATATGCGCTTACCAGCTAGATCACTAAACGGAAATTGAAAATAGGTGCGCCAGTTCTTCCAGCCGTTATTGTAGAGAGCACCGATATTTGCGTAGCAGTTACTGCTGCCGCAGCTATAGCCATCTGACTTGAACATCCAGTAGGCTGTCGCGTCTCGTGTGAGGCTAGGGTCGATTCGCATAGGGAACGAACTTTTTGGCTGTGCTTTGAGCCATGCGCTGTCCATGGTAACTTTGATAGCTGCACCATTCTTTGATGGTTCTTGTGTGACGCGTTGCTCGCTGATAACTCCTTGACCGTATACATCGAGAGTGAGCGAGCTGAAACTGAAATCTTCGGGAAGGCCCTCGATCGTGAGCTCGCCAGCCTGTGTTGGGTGATTGATAACTTTGCCACCCACGACATCAAATGTGAATACTGGTTGAACATTTTTGTTCTTCAGTATGATGATTTCTTTGACTGATTCACCGCGAAGTTCGTACTCTAGGTCAACACCCGGCCATGCTTCTTTGTAAATGACCGATGAGTCGCCGTTCTTTGTCGGTATGACATCGTTTGCGCCACTTGGTTTCATGGTGATCGTCTTGTCTGCAGCATGGATCGTGACACCCTGCGACAATGGCTTGATATCCGCAGACATCACCCCGGCTTTGCCTTTGAATTGTCGTGGCGTTGGGGCTTTAGGGAGGTTATTTGTCAGCACTTCCCAGAGGTTGGGCTCGGGTGCTGGTTCAGTTATTGTGTCTAGTGTATTGTTGATCTTTTTCCAAGATTTGCCTTCGAGATAGTTCTGTTGCTGAACACTGTACTCAAGGCTTTTTGTACCATCGTTGTTTCGGTAGGTAGAGGTAAATGCCGTGCGTTTTTCGGTTATTTCGCTTTTGTGACCTCTCGGGTTATCGATCTTGGGGCGTTCGAGAGGACCGCCTGCTCCCTCGGTAAGTATAGTGGTCTTTTCTGCGTTAACCGACTTCAATGGATCTAGTTTGAAGTCAGTCTTGAATGATTTGCTGTTGGCAGACACAGCGTATGCAGTGCTCAGTCCCGGCTCGACGAGACCAAATGATAGTGCGAGACAAAAGAACAACAGGGCACTTCGTTGCACGAATTTCTTAGTATTGATACTACTAAACACAGACGACAGCTTTCGCACGACGTACCTCTCCTTAAATTACTTTCAATTTACCTCATACTATAGCAAAATACAATAGAATTCTTGAGGTTCGGTTTTACATGTACTGTATTTGCCCTATCAAAAACTCCCCTGGAATGGGGAGTTTTTGATGTAGGACAGGAGTGCCCTAGCGTTTTGAGTACTGTTCGCGCTTGCGGGCAGAACGAAGACCATACTTCTTGCGTTCTTTCTCGCGTGGGTCGCGACGGAGTAGCTCGGCTTTTTTGAGTGGTGCACGTAGGTCAGGTGCGCCGACAGTAATCGCCTTGGCAATAGCCATCTTGATTGCGTCGACTTGACCGCTGGTGCCACCACCGCTTACGACGATAGTAACATCGAACTCTTGCTGTTTTCCAGCGACCGCAAGTGGGTCGGTGATTTCTGCAAGGAGTGTTTTGTTGCCATCTAGATACTCGGCTGCAGGCTTACCGTTGATAACGATAGTGCCTTTACCTTTGAATAGTCGTGCGCGTGCGGTAGCACTTTTGCGACGACCGAGACCATAGTCGTACTTCTTTGCGTCAGCCATTACTTGACCTCTACTTTCTCTGGTTTCTGAGCAGTATGGTCATGCTCAGCGCCAGTAAAGACGCGAAGTCGTGCCATACGACCAGCTGCCAGCTTGTTCTTTGGGAGCATGCCTTTTACGGCTGCTTCGATGATTCGCTCAGGGAAACGCTCACGCACTTCTTTGAGTTGTGCATCTTTGATGCCACCTGGGAATCCGCTGTAGCGGTAGTAAATCTTGTCGGTTTCTTTTTCGCCAGTTACGACAGTTTCTGCGGCGTTGATGACTACGACGTAGTCGCCACCGTCAACATGCGGAGTGTAAGTAGGCTTGTATTTACCGATAAGGTACTTTGCGATTTGTGTAGCCACGCGGCCAAGCGGAGCGTCTTTTGCGTCGATGAGGATCCATCGGCGAGAAACGTCTGCTGGTTTTTGGCTAAATGTTTTGTAGTCGGCCATGATTACTTCTTAGCCTCCTCTTTTTCTTGCTTTGGTGCAGGCTTTAGTTCGTCTACAAACTCGATCACTGCCATCTGGGCACCGTCGCCGACACGTAGTCGGGTACGAGCCACGCGAACGTGACCACTTGTGCGACCAGTTAGCTGTGGGGCAATTTGGTCAACGAGCTTGAAAGCTGCAACTTGGGTAGAAAGCCCAGCGATTACCTGACGACGGCTGGCGAGGTCGCCACGCTTTGCTTTGGTAACTAGTTTTTCGATGTACCGTACGAGCTCTTTAGCTTTTGGCAGAGTTGTCTCGATCTTTTCTTCCATGACGAGACTCGTTGCCAAGCCTTTGATCAACGCACGGCGTTGGTCGCGTTCGCGACCGAACTTTCGTCCTTTGTATCCGTGTCGATGCATCTATAGCTCCAGTTCTGCTAATTTATCTTTGACTTCGTCAAGAGCTTTGCTACCGAAACCTTTAAGCTCACGAAGGTCTTGATCACTGAGGGTGACAAGATCGTGGACAGTGCGGATTTCGTTGTTGATCAATGCGTTCGCGGTGCGAGCGCTGAGACCAAGCTCTTCGATTGAGGTGTTGAGTTCGTTCGCGTCGTCGCTCTCATCGGTACCAAGTGCAGGTGCAGATGCAACGGTTGTTGCGCCAGCAAGAGCAGTGTATTGGTTGACGAGGATAGCGGCTGCTTCTTCGAATGCCTCGCGTGGGCTAAGCGTACCGTCAGTTTCAACGGTGAGCTCGAGCTTGTCGAGGTTGGTTTCTTGGCCAACACGAGTTGGGTCAACTTTGAAGCGTACTCGTGTAACAGGACTGAACATAGCATCAACAGCAATCATGTCGCTGTGAAGGCGGCTCTTCGATGACTCTTCGATGGTTTGGTAACCACGACCAGCTTCAACGACAAAGTCGATGATGATAGTCTTTTTAGGGTCGTCGATGGTGCAGATGACGTGGTCTGGGTTCAAGATTTCTACATCAGCAGTTGTCTTGATGTCGCCAGCTGTTACAGCGCCAGCACCTTTCTTTTCTAGTCGGAGTTCGACTGGTTCGTCGCTCTCTACCTTTAGGTTGACACCTTTGAGGTTGAGCGTGATATCTACGACATCTTCCTGGACACCAGAAACAGTCGTGAACTCATGAGTTGCGCCTTCGATACGAAATGCAACGATTGCACCACCACGAATGCTCGAAAGCAGTACGCGACGGAGGCTGTTGCCAAGCGTGTTACCATAGCCAAAATGTAGTGGCTCGATAACGAACGTAGTGCTTGAATCGCTGTTGTCTACGACATTTGCGAGAGCTGGATTGTGAATTACTTTAGACATTGATATATCTCCTTACCCTTTTTAGCGTGAGTAATACTCAACAATTAGCTGCTCATTGATATCTGTTTCCGCCTCTTGACGAGTTGGAAGTCCGGTAACTTCAATTTTCAACTTCTTTACATCACCCTTGATCCAGCTGAGTGGACCTTGGACGGTGTTTGCGTGAATATCGTTGATTGTCGTGAAATAGCCAGATTTCGTGCTCTTTGGGCGTACGGTGATAACATCACCAGCCTTGACGCGAATTGACGGGATGTCGACACGTCGGTCATTTAGCAAGAAGTGCCCGTGGCTGACGAGCTGACGAGCAGCGCGACGGCTTGTGGCAAATCCTGCACGGTATACCGTGTTGTCTAGACGTAGCTCCAGGAACTGTAGCAAGTTTTCGCCAGAAAGACCTGGCTTGCGTGTTGCTTCATTCATGAGCTTTGCGAACTGCTTCTCAAGCAGACCGTACATGCGACGAACTTTTTGCTTCTCGCGAAGTTGGGTTGCGTACATGCTTTGCTTGCCTTGGCGGCCCTGGCCGTGCTGACCTGGGATACCGCTCTTGCGAGCAAGGATCTTATGCGCCTTTGGGTGCAGTGCGACGCCTTCGCGACGGCTTTGTTTTACGATTGGGGAAGTATCTCGTGCCATAAATTAAGCCCTTCGTGCCTTCCTAGGTCGTACACCGCCGTGTGGCACACCAGTGACGTCCTTGATACTGTTGACGGTAATATCGAAGTTTTGGAGAGCGCGGATCGCAGCATCTCGACCGAGGCCGACACCTTTTACGAACACTTCTACAGCTGTCAGGCCGTAACCACTCTTTACTGCTTCTGCGGCTTTCTCGGCAGCAACTTGAGCTGCGTATGCAGTACCCTTTTTGCTACCACGGAATCCGCATGCACCTGCAGAACAGGCTGCAAGGACATTACCTTTACTGTCAGAAAACGTCACAATAGTATTGTTAAACGTTGACTGAATATGCAGTTGACCAGTCGGGACTGATCGGCGCTGCTTCTTCTTGGTTGAAGTTGATTTTGCTTCTGCCATATTTCTAGTCCTTTCCTTTAGGTCTTACTTGCTGATTTTGGTTGTGAACCGCCGACTGCGACTGCCTTGCCCTTGCGAGTTCGTGCATTCGTTCGGGTTCGTTGGCCGCGTGTAGGAAGCCCAGCCTTGTGGCGAAGACCACGGTAGGCGTTGACATCCTTCAGGCGCTTGATATTGTTGGTCACCAGGCGTTGCAGATCACCTTCGGTAACATAATCACTGTCGATGATGTCACGAAGTTTCTGCTCTTCAGCCTCGGTGAGATTCTTCACCCGAGTGGTCGGCTCGATTTTAGCCGCCGCAAGGATGTCTCGCGCAAACTTCGGACCGATGCCGTAAATATACGTCAAAGCGATCTGAACTTGCTTTTCTGCGGGAATAACTACCCCAGAGATTCGAGCCATGCTTAACCCTGCCTTTGCTTGTTCTTAGGTTTTTTCTTGTTGATGACACGGAGGCGACCTTTTCGTCGGACTAGCTGATCATCAGGACTAATCTTTTTGACACTCGCACGAACTTTCATGAGCGTAAAAATCTCCTACAGGAAAAACCTGTGTTAATGAGAAGTTGTCTATATCAAAACAACATCTGCGTTATTAATCACGTGCGCGGAAGACGATTCTGCCCTTAGTAAGATCATAAGGGGTCAACTCGACTTCTACGGTATCGCCTGGTACCAAGCGGATGTAATGCTTGCGCATCTTACCGCTAATGTGAGCGATAATACTTAGGCCATTCTCCAGTTCGACCTTAAACTGAGTATTAGGCAGTGCTTCCACTACCTTACCTTTTAGTTTAATTACTTCCTTTTGACTCGCCATAGATATACAACATATCACTATACACTAGCAAACAGCAAAAGTAAACAGATTTCAGAGATAATCTTGAGGCTTTGGCCTGCTGATTTATGATAACCATTATAGCGTGGTTTCGGCGGATGTCAATGGCGCCAGTGTGCGGTTTGAATTAAAATACCGCCTCTTGTTGTGGAGGCGGTGTACGGAGCTAGTCGAGCGGTACAATTGTGACAGTTATGCCCTCATCGTTAGTAAAGCTAAACTCAGTCTCCGCTGCATTCCAAGATGCTTCCTTGATGTCGTTCAGTCCGACGGCTTTTCGACGAGAATTCATGGCAGTGTCGTAGTTCAGTACAACTACGCCTAGCTTTGTGTCGAAGTTCACTCCTCGAAGCAATCCTCCAGTGGTATGAGGAATGGTCCAGGCCCACTCACGGATCAGTACTACTGCATGGGGATAGCGCTCCAAAACGTCACGCGGATCTGCCGATACCCTACAATTCAGCATTCTCGACCTCCCTATAAAGGCTCACTCGCAGCAGCGGTTGCTACGAGGGTGACTACAGTATGATATAGTAGCGACTCACGCGCAAGCATAACCAAGTAATTGCCCCGGCGTCACAACGTGGCACCGGGGCGGGCGGGATTAGTATGAGACATGCGAGGTATAGCCGGAGGCTCCTTTGTGGCCAGCGTCGTTGCTGCCTCGGATGTGTAAGTGTTCCCCACCTCAGCAGCAGTGCTGCTCGTAAATACACATTATAACACACTTATTGACAAACTTGCAACTAGTGCTAAGATACTCTCGCTCGCAGGACAAGCAGAATCTTTCCGGGCGCTACTACGTTAGGTGTAGTCTTGGTGAATTGGTCGAGGTAGTAGCAGCTTTACCTGCGGACTTTGCTTGCTCGGCCGCTTCGATGATTCGTACAATCTCTGTGTATGCTTCTAGGCGGGCTATTAGACCTGTGACAAATGCTTCGAATTGTCGATCTTGTTCGGTATACTCTTGACCGCACTCTTTACGCAGTAGTTGCAGTACTGTCAGTCCCTCTGTAGGCTCTGGATATGGAGTATGCTCGGCGGAGCTATTTGTAGTCATCGTACGTCACCATGAGTGCACGCGAGTTGATTTGGCGGAGTGTTTCGAGTCCGACAGTTACGACGATTAGTAGTCCGGTACCTCCAATGGCGAGGTTGTTGACGGTGAGTCCTAGTTGGGCGAACACGTAGTCGGCGGCGAACGGCATGATAGCGATGAGGCCAAGTGCGATAGAGCCGAACAGAATCAAACGATTAACTGTTTGGCTAAGGTACTTCTCGGTCTGTGGCCCTGGGCGAACACCCTCGATAAACCCACCTTGCTTCTGCAAGTTCTCGGCTATTTCGCTCGAGTTAAACACAACACCAGTGTAGAAGTAGGTAAACGCAATGACGAGTAGGAAGTAGGCAAGTGGATAGATGAGCATTTCCCAGCTGCTACCAGCGAAACTGCTGGCGGTTGGAGTTTGGAACCATTTGACGAGGTTTGCTGCAATCTCTTGATTGGCACTAGGCGTTGCTTTCATGACTTGTCCTACGAATGCTGGCAAGCTAAGGAAGGCAACAGCAAAGATGACAGGAATCACACCAGCGGCGATAAGCTTGACCGGCAAGATACTCTTGACGCCGCCATAGCTGGTATTACCGGCAACACGCTTAGCGTAGTTGATCGTGATGATACGCTGTGCCTCGTTGATTTTGACCAGGAAGTATAGCAGGAATAGTCCAATTGCAGATATTGCTAGGACTAGCCAAAATACGGTTGGGTTGACTGGTATATTGAACCACCCAAAGACACTGAGTGAACCACCAGAAGTATCAAAGAGAGAGCTTACGAATGTTGCAAATGTCTTTGGTAGCTGGCTAACAATGCCCGCAAAGATAACGAGCGATATACCGTTGCCGATTCCCTGCTCGGTGATAAGTTCGCCTACCCACATTAGGAGGACCGCACCAGCGGTGAGTGCCGCTACAGATACCACCCATTCCATAGGAGTCATCGCGACGGTACTTGCGGTAGAGCCTGCGAGAACTGACTCGCGGAGAATGTAGATAAAGGCAATAGACTGAATGATAGCCAGAGGTACCGTAAGTAATCGCGTCCACTGGTTAATTCTGCGTCGACCTGATTCACCGTCTTTGTGAAGCTCTTCCATACGAGGAATAGCCTTGGTGAGGAGCTGTGTGATGATACTTGCGGTGATGAATGGACTCATACCAACCAATACAATACTGATCTGCTCGAGTGCACCACCGCTCATAAGGTTGAGGAAGCCACCGAAGTCACTGCTGTTGACGAGGTTTTCGATGATCGTCTTTAGTTGTGTTGGGCTTGAGAGTGGAATTGGTACGTGTGCCAAGAATCGAAATGCCACCAGTAGGCCAAATACGATACCGAGGCGCTTTTGCATGTCGCGGTTTTTAAGAGAGCGGAGGATAGTACGCCAGTTCATCATGTCTGTTCAGAAATTCCCTTTTAGTCAGTCAATTATACTTTGTAATCAAGTATAGCATATTTCATTAAAAACGCCTCGCTATCATGGCGAATAGCGAGGCTGAAGCAACACTGCATCAAATGCCGTCAGGCTCATCGAGTGTTACTCGGTACCAGGTCCTGTCGATGTATAGTTCCACGACCTCATGTTTGTCGGCAACTCTTGCACCCCACCCCATGTGGACATTGATGTAGTTGGCAAGTCTGAAGTCGCCATTTGTGTGGATCGTATACTGCCGACGCACGCCGTGGAGTAGAATGCTAGCGGTGTAGTTGCCCGAAAGCGAGTCTACACAAGTGATGGTAACACCTGCCGTCATCAGCATCGTGCTACGCTCCCGGTACTCGATCATTGTATGTCCTCTCGAGTGGGTAAGGTGCTGTTACTTAACTATAGCATATACTGTAGGTATTGTCATCTCGCTACTACCCATCACTATGCTCCGGCGACTGCATTGTCGTGTACTTAAACGAAAACACCCCGCCTCTCCAGCGGGAGACGGGGGTGTCTCGACCTGCTAGGAGGCGGGGTTAGTAAAGGTCTCTTCGAACACTGTCGCGTATAGGACCGTAACGGCGACTCGGCAATCTTCATATGACTCACAAAGCTTTCGAGCAATCCTTCTATTCATTGCCTCGAACTCAGTTCGATCTCTATCCTTGATATGTAGATCAGATGCGAATGTTAGTTCTATCTCGAATGTGACATTGAGTGAGTATAGTGTAGTCGTTCCTACATAGGAAACATAACTGACGAGCGCTTTTGGGTTATCGTCCTGAATCCAGGGCTTTCGTTCGTAAATTTTATGAATCTTTGTTATAACGTGATCCGATGACGGGATGTCTTCGGGCTCACACAGATGTGCTGTACCGATAGTTATATCAAGTCTAACTTCTGGCCTGTTAAAGTTGTGCGCCATCACATCGCCTCTCAAGTACCGATGTGTCTTATACACATCTTGTAAAACTATAATAGCATATAATATAAAGTGGTATTGTAAATTAATAAATACACCTCAGCGCAATGTCTGAGGTGTATTTATAAGTAATTGTTAGTAACTACTTTTTGTCTGTAGCTTCAGCTTCTTTGCTGCTTTTTGGCAATGGAGTTGCCGTCTTTTCGAAAGCACCACCAGCTTTTACGACTGCAGCGACGACACTGGCAGATGCGCCTTGTGTCTTGAGTGTCAGCTTGCTTGATAGTTCACCACGTGCAATCACCTTAACGGTGTGGAATGGTGTAGCGATCAAACCTGCTTCGTACAACGCAAAGTTGTCGATAGAACCTTTGAGGCCTTCGAGGCGGTCAAGGTATACAACCTGTGCAGGAGTACGGAGGCTTTTGAACCCACGGCCTTTTGGCGTAGAGCTAATCAAGCCATTTTGGCCACCCTGGAAGGTTGCATGGAGTTTTTTACCAGTACGAGAGTTCTGACCCTTTGTACCGCGTCCGGCGGTCTTACCGCCACCTGCAGAGATACCACGGCCGACACGCTTGCGGTCTTTGTGGCTAGAAACTTGGAGTTCGTTGTACTTAGTCATACTACTTCTCCTCTACTTTCTTGGCGGTTTTCTTTGCAGGGGTTTTCTTTTGCTCGGCACCAACCCATTGGCTGCGTGGTACGAGACTCTGGAGTGCGTCAACCGTTGCATAGGCAATGTTGACTTTATTTGTGCTACCGAGGCTCTTTGAAAGCAGGTTGCGGATGCCAGTTACACTTAGTACCGAGCGAACAACGCCACCGGCAATGATACCAGTACCAGGTGCCGCAGGCTTGATGAGTACACGAGCTCCAGAGAGTTTTGTCTCTGCTTCGTGCGGAATAGTTTCGTTCACGATAGGAATCGTGACAAGGTGCTTCTTTGCAACATCAGTTGCTTTGGCGATAGCTGATTGGACGTCTGCACCCTTTGATACACCGACACCGACTTTGTCTTTGCGGTTACCCACAACAACAAGAGCCTTGAATCGGAAGCGACGACCACCCTTGACAACGCGTGCGACGCGGTCAATGTTGATCACTACTTCTTCGAACTCTTTTGGTGCCTCTGGGGCAGCATTGCGTCGGTCATCGCGACGTCCACCACGGCCCTGGCGATCGCCACCGGCGCGAGGTGTAGCATGTGCAGTTGCTTCTGCCATAACTAAAACTCCAATCCTTCTTTGCGTGCAGCGTCAGCGAGCGCGCTGAGGCGACCAGCGTACTGGCGGCCGTTGCGGTCGAAGACAACTGCGGTTACTTTAGCTTTCTTTGCTTTCTTGGCGATTTCAGCACCGATAGCAGCACACTTTTCAGTGAGCGTACCGGTAGCTTTGGTGCCAACAGTTGTCGCGCTTGCGATAGTATGACCCTTGTCGTCATCGATCACCTGTGCCGAAACATGGAGGTTCGAGATGGTGACGGTGAGGCGAGGTCGCTCAGCGGTACCGTGAACTTTCGCGCGAACGCGAGCTTTGCGAAGTGCTTGGTTAAGCAGCTTCTTTGCAAGTGACTGTGCCATTACTTCTTACCTGCCTTTCCTGCCTTGCGCAAGATTTGTTCACCCTCGTACATGATGCCCTTGCCCTTGTATGGCTCTGGCTTCTTGAACGCGCGGATCTCTGCCGCTACTTGACCGACTTTTTGTTTGTCGATACCCGCAACGATGATGATCATCTTGTCGTTAGTGAGAGCGATGCCCTCTGGTGCTTTGTATTTGACCTCATGGCTAAAGCCGAGGCTCATGGTGAGTTCGTTGTTGCTAGTGGCAACGCGGAAACCGACACCTTTTACTTCCAAACGCTTTTCGTAGCCTTTGGTGACGCCGACAACCATGTTGTTGACGAGTGCGCGCATCAGACCATGCTGGCTGCGTGCTTCTTTGCTTTCATCTTTTGGTTCTACAGTAAAGACGCCGTCTTGGACTTTCACGTTCACTGCTGGCGTGATGAACTGTACGAGTTTGCCTTTAGGGCCCTCTACAGTAACATCGCCAGAGTCAACCGTGATTGTCACACCTGACGGAATCTCGATTGGTAGTTTTCCGATTCGACTCAGACTCATTGATTACCTTTCATTACTGCAAGGAAATGTTTGTTTTCGTGCTTGACCACAGTGGCCCGCGCAAAATCACTCCGACTTCACTCGCAAATTATTATCTCAATAATCGTAGCATATCGGGGGTGGAAATGCAAGAGGTTGATGACTATATGCAGCGTGTGTGAGTAAGGCCTCGTGCTGCATCCTCAAGGATAGAAGCCGCTTGGTGGGGCTCTAAGCCGTATTCGTTCATGAATGCCTGCGCAAAGTCGGTAGCTGCAGTTGCGGCTTCGATCTGCCGCTCGTATTCTGCTCGAGCGGTCGCCCACTCTTCTTTGATTGCAGCAATTTCTTCTGGGGTGCGTTGTTGTCTGGTCTCCATAGTCATTCTCCGATTACTAGTGAGCTTCAGTATAGCATGGGTGTGATATAGCGTGCGCTCAAGTTTCTGCTAAAGGTCTGGCAGCGGCACGCCGGTTTTCTTTGACACTTCACGAGCCCACTCAAGCAGACGACTCCACTGAGCGTCGCGAGCGGCTTGCTCGGTTTCGATGTTTACAAAGTTTGCCGCAACTTCATCGGGAATACTACGTAGAGATATGACTTCAGACTCTAGCATATCAAACCGAGCATCGATACGCTTGTCCATATCGGTGATGTAGTTGAATAGCTTCGTAAACTGATCGTCATTCATATATCTATGATAGCACAAACAACAAACCTCCCCTGGACTGCTCCTGAGGAGGTTTTTTTGTTTGTAACTAGAGAACTAGTAAACTTTTAGTAGTACTTCGCCACCAAGCTTTTGCTTGAATGCTTCACCACCGGTCATAACACCTTTCGATGTACTGACGAGGACGATTCCGCGGCCTTGTTTGACTTTTGGAATATCGCTGGCGCTCACGTAAACGCGGCGACCTGGGCGAGAAACGCGAGCAATCTCGGTGATCACACAGTTTTCACCAGGCTTTGCGATAGTGACAACAAGTGTGCCACGTGGCTTACCTTCCTCGAGCTTGACGTCTGCGAGGTATTTGTTTTTCACGAGCTGTTCAGCAACGACCTGTTTGATCTTGCTTGCAGGCACGCGGATTTCGGTTTTGCCGACCATGCTGGCATTGCGGATGCGGGTCAGGAGGTCAGCGATTGGATCTGTAGATTGTAGACTCATATTCTTTTACTCCTTTCCTACCAGCTACT